>CAZCZM010000021.1:27080-30893 GCA_964503445.1 uncultured Bifidobacterium sp. | reverse complement strand
GCACCAATCCCAGCAGACGCCCTCAGCCAGCCATAAGCAATATCGCCCACCATCAATCGTTCTTCAGCGATGACTGGAAGTAACGCAACAGCGCCGCCCGCCAAGACAGCAAACAAGTCCAATGAAATTGCAGCGAGCAAAATGGGCGTCTTGCTAATGAAGACCAGTCCTTCCGCGGCGTCTTTCAACGTTGGTCGCGACGAAGCAACTGGCGCGATATGGGGAACCTGAACACGTGACATGACACCGATAGCCGTCGCCATAAGGGTTGCTGCTGACAAGTACGACACAACTGGGTCAATGGAATACGTAAATCCAGCCAAAGCCGGGCCAATAATTGCTGCACCTGTCCATGTTGCGCCATACAACGCGATGACTCGAGGCAATCCCCCCTCTGGTGCGATCATGGCCGCAATTGGTCTCATGGCTGGTGCAAGAAATGCACGAAAGACTCCAAATAACACCACGATGGCAAAGATGGGCAGGGTCGACGTGGGGTTCGTCAGCGAATACGCAGCCAGCAATAACGCACAAAGAAATTCACCTGACTGCGCAATCATGGTGACGCGTCGACGCGGAAATCTGTCGGCCACCGTTCCTGTCACCAGAACAAGAAGTGCTGCGGGAATGAACTCGGCAAGGCCCAACCAGCCAAGATCCAACTCTGACCCTGTGATGTCAAATACGTATTTCCCCAATGCGGTGGCTTGAAGCAGCACCCCTGTGTACAGAACAGTGCTGGCAATCAATAGCGGGCGAATGCCAGGTGCGGCAAGTGCCTCTCTTGCGGAAATTGTTCCGGGCTGTTGCGTCATCGAGCAGTCCAACCACCATCAACAACAATCGCCTGACCCGTCATGAAAGATGATGCGTCACTCGCCATAAACAACAATGCTCCGTCTAATTCGTGCTCGTATCCCATGCGCGGGATTGGCGAGTTCTGCATCACAAACTTCTGTGAACTTTCATCGGTATCCATACCTGCTGTCATCTCGCTCACAAACCAACCTGGACATAGTGAGTTCACGCGAACACCTTTACGTGCCCACTGCACAGCAATTTCGCGTGACATTGCGATAACTGCACCTTTACTTGCTGCGTAATTTGCTTGCTTGATGGGTGTTCCCGCAATCATCCCCAAAATGGACGCCACATTGACAATGGACCCGCTCTTATTGGCCACCATGCTCTCGCCTGCCAATTTGCAAAGATGCCAAATGGCCGTGGTGTTTACTTCCATGGTTTCGCGGAATTGTTCAATGGTTTCCGCTTCAATCGGTGCCTTGTGAGTAATACCGGCATTGTTCACCAAAATGTCGATACGCCCGAATTGTTGAATCACAGTGCTCACAAGGTGCTCACGTTCGGCATCAACAGCCACATCACATTGCACTGCAACAGAACCGGAAAGTTCCGCCGCTAGCGATTGCAATCGCTCCACTCGGCGTGCAGTCACCACCACAGTGGCGCCAGCAGCATGAAGCACACGAGCGAACCGGGCACCCAAACCAGATGATGCGCCGGTGACAATGGCAATCTTGCCATCAACGCGAAATTGAGCTGTGGGGTCGAACGAGGAAGAAGACATACGCCGAGGCTATGTGGTGACACCCCATGTGCCAGCATGGAGCCGTGAAGGTACGCGTGGGATATGGCCTTGGTGTGCGCACCACCCTCAACGACACAGGTTTTCTCGATGTGGTGGACACGCTAGAACGACTGTCCTTTGACAGTTTGTGGTTAAGCGAACGAATTGGTGGCGAAGCACCAGACCCACTAGTTGCGATGTCTATGGCGGCGGCGCGAACCAAAAAACTAAAATTTGGAATGAGCGTCATGGTGCTACCCGGACGTAATCCGGTGATCTTGGCAAAAGAACTCGCAACGCTTGATCGCATGTCAAACGGTCGCCTTCTTCCGGCATTTGGTCTTGGCGTGGCGGACCCCCATGAACAGCAAGCGTTCGGAGTAGAGCGAACCCAACGCGCAAAGATGTTTAATGAGGCACTGACAGTTGTGCGGTCATGCTGGATGGACGAGACCGTCACGTTTCACGGAGACTTTTACAACTACGACAACTTGCGTGTGCAACCAAAGCCACAACAACAGCCGCCCGAAGTGTGGTTGGGAGGAATCGCCGAAAGTGAACTGAAGCGCGTTGGCCGCATGGCGGATGGTTGGCTGCCGTCATTCGTTGCACCAGATGACGCATCTCAGGGCTGGGACGTTGTCACCCGAATTGCATCAGAGAACAATCGAGAAATAGACCCCGAGCATTTCGGTGTTCTTATTCCATTCACAATCGGAGATGCTCCACCTCAAGTACTTGCGGCAGTGAAAGCTCGTCGCCCAGATCTTGATGACGTGTCATCAATTGTTCCTCAAAATTGGACTCAACTCACCCAACTCATCTCGAGATTCGTAGATGTGGGTGCATCAAAGTTTGTGGTGGTACCGCTTATCGAGCCCGGTTCAGTAGCCGAATGGAACGACCACCTTGCCGAAGCTGCGACACACTTGTTGCCGCTTCAGAATTAACTACTTTGATCGACTACTTGACTTCTTGAAGTTGACACAGAAGTCAATCAGCAAACGTGTTCCGTAAGCGGTAGCACCACGATTGAGCCAACCGTTGTCACCATCTGCTTCCATTGGTCCCGCCATATCAATGTGCGCCCATGGGGTATCGCCGGCGAATTCTCCCAAAAACAACGCCGCTGTGATAGCGCCACCGAGTGGTCCACCAATGTTGCGCATGTCGGCAACATTTGAATCGAGTAACGATCGATAGGGGCGGTGATATGGAAGCTCCCATACAAGTTCATCTGTTCGTGCACTTGACATCTTGAGTTGCGCCAACACCCCAGTGTCGTTACCCAAAATGCCGGCCATGTGTTTGCCCAATGCGCCCATGCACGCACCAGTGAGCGTGGCAATGTCCAACATTGCATCTGGTTTGCTTTCTGCACCTAACGACAAGCCATCAGCAAGAATAAGACGACCCTCTGCATCGGTGTTGTGAATCTCCACAGTCTTTCCGTTGCGCATGGTGAGCACGTCGCCCAACTTCATAGCGCTACCGCTCGGCAAGTTGTCTGTGCACATCAAGTACGCAGTGACTTTGGTCTTTACTTTCAGTGAGCGCAGTGCACTCATGGTGGCCAACACTGCCGCGGCACCACTCATATCCATCTTCATCGATGCATGGCTTGCGTCGCTTGGCTTCAACGAAATACCACCAGAGTCATACATGACTCCTTTGCCCACCAGCACAACGTGGCCGGAAGATTTTGATGGTGTGTACTCAAGTTTCACCATTCGTGGGGGTTCAACACTTCCTGCGTTCACACCAACCAGTCCGCCGCATCCCATGGCTTTCAATTCATCGCGGTTGTAGACCGTTGCTTTCAATCCGCTTGTGCGAGCAACGTTGGTGGCGATCTCGGCCAATTGACGCGCGGTGAGGTGTGAGGGTGGAGTATTCGCAAGATCACGTGCCATGCAAACTGCTGTGGCTGTTGTGACACCAGCATCCATTCCCGCTTTCACATTGGCGGTGTCTGTATTTGCCACCAACGTGACTTTGGTGAGCTTGGGCAATCCACCCTTGTCATTCTTTAGGTCAACCCAACGATGCAACGCCAATGCCATTCCTTCAACAATGACCTGTGCATTTTCTTTTCCGGCGTTACGGCGCACAGTCGCCAATGTGGTGGTAACAGATTCGTATCGTGCGCAGGCGCGAGCCGCAGTAGCAGCAATGTTTCGAAGTTCGTTTGATCCGAGCGCGCGCAATTCGCCAACACCAATCAA
>CAZCZM010000021.1:17066-26980 GCA_964503445.1 uncultured Bifidobacterium sp. | reverse complement strand
GACTGACCCTCTTGCCAGCGAGCCATCGTCCACAACAAGTCCGAGAGGCGGTTCAGATATGGCACCACATACGACGGTGGCGGTGCTGCACCAAACGCTTGACGTTCCGCTCTGCGGACAGTTGTCCGCGCGAAATCGAGCCATGCAGACACAGGATGTTCACCTGGCACCACGAATTCAGTGGGCGGCTCAAACTTGGTGTCGAGGTCATCGATGATGGTCTCTAAACGGTCAACCATCTCTGACGTCACGCTACTTTTGCCCGGCGCAAGCTTGTGTCTGTTCTCGGGCAAAGTGGCTAATTCAGCCATTAATACGTATAAATCCTTCATGATGGGCACAACAATGGCGTCCACTTCGGAACCGTGGCCTGCTGCGGTACGCACTAGACCAATCACCGCTTGTGCCTCATCGACTGCACCGTATGCACGCGGCAATGCAGAGTCTTTGGGGACACGACCTCCGTAGAAGAGTCCGGTCGTGCCGTCGTCGCCTTCCCGGGTGTAAATCTTCTCTCGAGCCATAGTGAAACTCTATGGGTGATAAACGCTCAACACTGAACTTCTGTCAAAGTCACATGCGCGCGAAACAGGCATCGAAGCGATATCGCGCACTAGCGTTGAGAAATCATGAGTCGCCAGCCCTACGTTGAAGCCATCCGCGAGCGAGTCATCGTATTTGACGGCGCGTTTGGCACTTTTGTTCAAGACCTCAATCTGGTCGCCGACGACTTCGGTGGTGCCAGTCTTGAGGGGTGCAATGAAATGTTGTGCATCACTCGCCCCGACGTCATTGAAGCTATGCACGAAGCATTTTTTGCCGCTGGTGTTGATGCAGTGGAGACCGCAAGTTTCGGAAGTTTCTCAACAGTTCTTGCCGAGTACGACATCTCTGAAAAGGCATACGAACTAAACGTCTCGGCGGCACGAATTGCTCGTCAAGTTGCCGATCGTTATGAATCTGATGGCCGCCCTCGTTATGTGGCAGGAAGTATGGGCCCAGGAACAAAACTGCCCAGCCTCGGACATATTGGTTTTTATGAACTTCGCGATTCATACACCGAACAAGCACGCGGACTTCTTGATGGTGGCGTTGATCTGTTCCTCATTGAAACATGCATGGACCTGCTGCAAATAAAGGCAGCGATGCAAGCATGCCGTATCGCGATGACGGAATGTGGCCGCGAAGTTCCTATTCAGGTGCAAGTCACCATGGAAACCACGGGTCGCATGTTGGTGGGCACCGAAATTGGTGCGGCCTATTCAGCACTTATTGCGATGAAGCCTGATGTCATTGGAATCAACTGCGCCACAGGTCCTGCAGAGATGCAGGAACATCTGCGTTATCTGAGTGAACATTCCGATATCCCCATCAGTGTGCTACCGAACGCAGGTCTGCCCAGCGTTGTTGACGGACGCACTCACTATGACCTCACGCCTGAACAACTAGCCGAATACCATGCACACCACGTAGCAGACCTTGGAATCACAATCGTGGGCGGATGTTGTGGAACCACACCCGAACATCTTCGTCAAGTGTGCGAAGCCGTTCACGCTGTCACACCTAAAGAACGTAAGCCCGCATCTGAACCAAGCGTCACCTCTTTGTACTCCCCTGTCCCTATCGAACAAGACAACAGTTTCCTCATTATTGGTGAACGCACGAACGCAAACGGTTCAAAAGCCTTCCGAGAAGCAATGCTGCGCGAAGATTGGGACACATGCCTCAAGATGGCTACCGAGCAAATTCGTGAAGGGTCGCATGTGCTTGACGTGTGTGTCGACTACGTGGGGCGCGACGGCACCGTTGACATGCACGAAATCGCATCTCGTTTTGCTTCACAAGCAAGCGTGCCTTTAGTTCTGGACTCCACAGAGCCCCAAGTGATGGAAGCTGGACTAATTCACGCAGGCGGGCGATGCATTCTTAACTCGGCGAACTTAGAAGATGGTGAAGAACCCGGCAGTCGCCTTGATCGAGTGTTCACTCTGGCTCGCGACTTCGGTGCCGCCGTTATTTGTCTTCTGATTGACGAACGTGGACAGGCCCGCGATGTGGAATGGAAAATGGAGGTTGCTCATCGTTTGCACAAAATTGCAACCGAGCGCTATGGCTTGAGTGCCAGCGACTTAATTTTTGACGCGCTTACATTCCCCATCGGTACTGGCGATGAAGACTTACGCAAAGACGGCATGGCGACACTTGACGCCATCAAGCGAATTAAAGAAGAGATTCCCGGCGCATACACCACCCTCGGGCTTTCAAATGTCAGCTTTGGATTAAGCCCAGCGACACGTCAGGTTCTCAACAGTGTGTTCTTGCACGAAGCACGCGAACACGGCCTTGATTCGGCGATTGTCCACGCATCAAAAATACTTCCATTGGCACGAATTCCTGACGAGCAAATCTCGGTATGCCAAGACCTCATTTATGACCGGCGCACTTCCGACTATGACCCACTGACGAAACTCCTTGAACTGTTTGCCGGGGTGTCTTCAATTGCCGCAGTGAAAGAAGACAGAAGCGACTGGCCGATCGAGAAGATTTTGCGTCAACGCATTATCGACGGTGACCGTGAGGGGCTCATTGAGGATCTAGATGTGGCGCGCGGAAATGGTGTTGAACCACTAGACATCATTAACAACATTCTTCTTGACGGTATGCGCGAAGTTGGAGAGCTGTTCGGCAGCGGTCGTATGCAATTGCCGTTTGTGCTGCAGAGCGCAGAAACCATGAAAACAGCTGTTGCACATCTTGAGAACTTCATGGAGAAAACCGGCGAAAGTAGCGCAAAAGGAAAATTGGTCTTAGCCACTGTCAAGGGCGACGTGCATGACATCGGCAAAAACTTGGTGGACATCATCTGCACCAATAATGGCTACGAAGTACACAACATCGGTATCAAAATCGGCATTCAAGAGATGATCGACAAGGTCAAAGAAGTAAATGCAGATGCTCTCGGAATGAGTGGTCTGTTGGTGAAGTCCACCATCATCATGCGCGAAAATCTAGAAACTCTGAACGAACAGAATCTCAGCGACATTCCTGTCTTATTAGGCGGTGCGGCACTCACACGTAGTTATGTTGAACAAGACTTGCGCAAGGTGTACAACGGACGCGTCTTTTATGGCAAAGATGCATTTGAGGGCTTGTCCACACTTGACAAGTTGATGTACAACAAGAAAAACAACATTGATGACCCTGATTTTGGTCGTGCATTAGGCACTCGCTTGATTGAACGCCCTGTTCGTGACGCAGTTGATCCATCAACACTGCCCCCTCGGTCACCAGACGTAGAGACTGACAACCCAGTCTTCACCCCACCATTCCTTGGAACAAAGGTGGTGAAGGGCATCGGCCTCGATGAAATTGCGGAATACATCAATGAAACTGCCCTATTCCGTAATCAGTGGCAGTACCGCCCGAACGAGGGTGAGACCGATGCGCAATTTAAAGAACGAATTCGCCCCTTATTGCGTGAACAGCTTGCCGCAGCAAAAGCTGGTGGATACTTGGTGCCACAAGTGGTGTACGGATACTTTCCTGTGAACGCCGATGGAAATGACCTAGTTGTCTATACCGATGACACGCGCACAGTCGAACAAGCACGCTTCCATTACCCACGTCAGAAAGTCGCACCGTATTTGTGTATCGCCGACTTCTTCCGTTCTGTTGAAAGCGGCGAAAAAGATTATGCAGCATTCCACATTGCAACCATGGGTTCACCTGTGAGCGAAAAGGCCGCCGAGTTGTTTGCAGAAAACAAGTACAACGACTACATGGTGTTGCACGGGATTGGCGTTGAGATGGCTGAAGCCCTCGCTGAATATTGGCATCATCGCATCCGCTCCGAATGGGGCTTCGTGAACGAAGACGGTCCGTCTATTTCGGGATTGTTCCGCCAGCAATATCGTGGAGGTCGTTATAGCTGGGGCTACCCCGCATGTCCAGATCTTGAAGACAATGCAACGGTGGCGCGCATTTTGGAAGCCGGACGACTCGGCATAGAGGTCGGCGAGGAAACTGGTTGGCAGTATCAGCCAGAGCAAACCACCTCAGCAATTATTTGCCACCACCCCAAAGCGAAGTATTTCGTCGCCCGCGACTAGAACAAACGGGCCACCGGCGTTACCGCCTGTATCTCGTTCCATCAATATCGCAAGATAAAGAAAAATGTCTAACGTCGCATCAGCACCACAACTGCGACCACTAACAACACCAATAAAACAAAGCCGCCAGAGACGTAGAGAGTTACAGCTTCCATGTGACGCTCGCTATTCCTGTGTAAGAGAGGTTGATTGCTTGTCGTATCTAGGCAGGAATAGCACCGCTGCAACTATGACAAGGCCGGCAATAACCGCAATCCACCCCATTGAGGCTTCCAAAGCCAATGTTTCATCAAATGAATCCGACTGCACAGCACCTACGAATCCTCCAATCCCAAGAACTGCTCCGAAAAACATTTCGCCAGCCCGAGATGATGCCGATGCGCTAACAAGAAGGCATAATCCGATACCAACTTCGATGAGCCCCAGAGTTGCCGTGTGATCAAAGCCAAAAATTCGAACAACTGGTTCTGCGAGAACTCCACCAAGCCCCGCACGAACAATTGCGACGAGACCAACCAAGAGGACCGCTAGCCCGATGGTTCCCGTCAGGATTGCGTCGGGGGCAAGATGCATCATATTTGTGGTGCGCACCCTCTTCTCATGGATGGCTCGGCCACCTTGTGAAATCGACATGGGGTTCTCCTTGTTGTGCATATAGCCCTGTATTTCTTGGCTTGCATCGGAAACTAACCACGCGCATCTTGGTTGTGACCACAAAAGTCCGCTTGAGTACTGCCATGCCGAGGAAAGTGACAAACGCGTTGACACCTAATTACTGAACTCTTGGTCCAATAAGGTTGTTACCATGGGCGCATGGTCAGCACTCAACGTCTGAGGCGTTCCCTTGTCATTGCATGCATTTTCGGCGTCACAAGCGTTGTGACCTCAACTGCGAGCTCTGCAACATCAGTACAAACCTCTCCCCAGAATCCAACATTCACAGTTGACCGCGGATCAACTGAGTCCCGTCTCAAAATGACGTTCACCCCGTCAGCGGGAATTCAGCGTTATACCGTCCGTGCATACACCAGCTGGGACAACTACGACACGGTGGCCCACACCGAGACGAATTACATCTCTGGTGCAGACATCGGAAGTGCGGGGCGCTTCTCTTCAGGCTGTGCCTTCGATGAAATTTGTATTGCTCTTACCGCGAATCGTGGCGTGAGGCTCACCATCCAGGGTTATGACAATTCTGGAAATGCAGTGACAGCGGAGTCTGAGAAATCAATTATCCACTACCCTGCCAACCCAAATAACCAACAGGTCACTGTCAGTGCACCAACCTCGGGTCCATCTCCCACACTCAAAATCGAATTCAGCCCAAGAGCTGGCCATTCATCGTTGTCGATTCGGTTATACACATCTGCCGACAACTACTCGCAAGTCTTCAGCGAAATCACAGGTATTACATCGAACGGTCGAGTCGTTGAAGTACCGGCAAACACCACTTTCAAATACAGATTTAAAACTATTGGCTCGACAACAAACGATGCGGTGTATCTCGCTTCTGATTGGAGCGAAAGCCTCTCGAACTCCGTCACGACCTATCCTCGCCCAAACCCACCAGCAAACGTTGTCGTTGCTAGCGGCGACGGTTCGTTAATTTTCACCTGGGCCGCACCACAAAGCGTGTCAGGAATAAACATCACTGGCTACGAAACTGGACTATCAACCGACGGGTCCACATGGCAAACCGTTGTCCTCCCCGCAAGTAATCGTTCCAGTACCAGAACTTCACTTGTCGTCGGGACTCCGCTCGTGAATGGACAGCCGTATTGGGTACGCCTCGGAACGCGCGGATCCATTGGAGGACTTGTGGGGTATTGGTATTCCCCAGCTCCAATTCGTCCCGCCTGGACGCCTTTGTCACCATCCGCTCAAGCAACTCCCGGTGACCAGAGAATCGACGTGTCGTGGTCGGCACCAACCAACGACGGAGGCAGTCCAGTCACCGAGTACGTGGTGGAGCATTCTGTGGATGGATCAACGTGGATCAGCAATTCCGTCACCGCACCAACTACAACATTCTCAATTCCAAACCTCCAGAACGGTACGGCTTATAACGTCATGGTTTCGGCCCGCAACAATGCTGGCCTCTCTATTCCTTTCGTGATTGGGGATACTGTCACTCCGGTTGGCTCGCCAATCCCAAAGACGCTGGCAGTGACGCGAATTGGTACGACAACTGCAACCATCAGCATGGAAGTTGACACCAAAGGCAACTTTGTCACTCCATCGCTTCAGTACGGGCGGTTTGGAAGCATGACGTCGTTGGCGTCAGGGCCGAGCCAACGCGGGAACAACGTGACCTACAGCACCAACCTGACAGGTCTCACGCCTGGCTTCCGATACCAAGTACAAGCTCTCACCGATTCCACAGCCTACTCACGGCTACGTGGGTCAACCCTGACGTTCACGACAACACCGAGTTCAGTAACCGGACTCTCAGCAACAACGACTGCAACTTCCGCCGCAGTTCAGTGGAATGCATCTCCGACTAATCACTCCATCTTGCATACATACGAGGTGTGGGCCGAACAAAACGGCGTAGAAGTGGGAAACAGATGCACAGTCTTTACTAACAGTGGACGCAACTGCGTCATTACAGGTCTCTCACCAGGTCGCAAGTACACAATCCTCAACACTGCAACTGCGGTTGGAGCTACATATGGAAATGGAACCTCTTTCCCTTCGTCCATCAGTGTGGCAACGTTGGCAGAGCAGACCATCAATTTCTCTTTTGCAACTCTTCCGCGAAAGACGACCGGTACATCCCTTTTCGACATCTCTACCTATGGGTCAAGTTCATCTGGTCTCACTCTTTCATATGCAACACGTACGTCATCGGTATGCACAATGTCGGGAACTCAGATATTGATTAATACGTCTGGAACGTGCACTATTCGTGCAACGCAAGCTGGAAACTCTCGGTTCTCCGCAGCGACACCAGTTGATGCGAGTTTCATCGTGCCCGCATCACAATCCATTACCTTCAGCACTTTGAACATTGGTACGCAAACTCTTGGCGCGTCAACTCTTGACCTTGCACCACTTGCCTCCGCAAGTTCCAATCTGACGGTTACATTCACAACAACCACGCCTGACCAATGTTCAATTAGCAACACCACTGTGACCTACCTTCGCGCTGGCACGTGTCGCGTGATAGCCAGCCAAGCCGGCAATGAATCATTCGAACCGGCAACAAACGTAGATGCATCAATCACTGTCGCGAGAGGAACGCAGGAGTCGCTCACAATCTCAACTTCCAATGGCACCTTTGGCACAAAACTTCAAATTGCTACATCGGGCGGCTCTGGCTCGGGCGTTGTGTCCTACGTTGTCGATACAAACTCTGTTTCCGCCACTGCAACTGGGTGTGCAATCTCGGCTGGTGCACTCGTCTCGACGTCAGCTGGTACCTGTGCAGTTATCGCAACGAAAGCACAGGACAACGACTACAACGCTGCGAACTCATCATCGACGCTCATTACTCTTGGCAAGTCATCACAAATAGTCTCATTCCAGCCAATTGCGGGGACTGCAAATCTCGTCGCAGGTCAGACCACGTCCGTGACCGCTCAGTCCACCTCGGGGCTGAGCGTAACCATCACCTCAGATACAGCATCACTATGTACTGTTAGTGGAACCACAGTTACTTTGATCTCAGATGGTGTGTGCACTCTTCGCGGTGCGCAGAGCGGTAACTCAAACTTCCTAGCAGCCACTCAAGTAACCACCTCGTTCGAAATTTCTCCGAAGCCAATTCCTGACACAGAACCAATTGAGTACACACGTCTTACATCTCCGAACACGTACCGTGTTGGTGACACCGTTGAATTAAGCGTTGCACCCTCGACCTATATGGGGTTGCCAGTTCCAGGAACATTTCAATTCATCTCAACAAGGCCAAATAGTTTCTCGTTCAGTGCGCCGGTCGTCGATGAGGATGGAATCACCAGAGTCACCGTCACATTTCAGCGTGCAAATGCCGCATTCAATTTGTACGCGGTGTTTACACCCACCGACTCGGTGACATTTGCACAGGGTCAAACTTTCGCAGCAATCCAGGTGGGAGCTCGCCCTCAAATAATTGAAGTAGATGGCGGAAGCACCGAGTACAACTCGTACATTCCAGTCACCTACTCAGGTATTCAAAGTTCGGGCCAAGTCTTCATTGATTTTTCTCCCACGACCGGCTCTGGCCAAGCTGTGAACATCTCAGACCAACAGGCACATTGCTCACTCTCCAACCAGACGGTCACCCGAGACAATCCAGGCTCATGCTACGTACGCGTCAGTTCCATGACTGATGGTGTGTACGAAAGTTCATCGGGGATTGGAGAGTTCGTCTTCACTCGACTTCGGCAAATGATTATTCTCTCCAACGAATCCACACTTGAGTCGCTGACAGCGACGAACGCAGGTGACACTATTGACCTCACCGGAATTGTGTCATCGTCCGCATCGCTCACCGTGACAGTCTCATCTCTCACCACCGGCGTGTGTACCGTGTCAAACTTCGCCGTCACAATTGTTACGGGAGGTATCTGCAGCCTTCAATTAGCCCAAGCTGGAAACGACACCTACCTACCTACCGATATTCGCGTGTACAACTTCTCTATCGCACGACTCGAACAAGACGCATTGTCGCTTGATAGCACCAGCACTACCTTTGGTTCTCAATTGACATTGACATCAAGTGGAGGATCGGGAACTGGGCAAGTCACTTACGTCGCCACAGATGGACTCGCATCAGGGTGTTCTGTTCAGAACGACGTACTCACATCAACATCGTCGGGAACCTGTCTTGTCACAGTCACCAAAAACGGTGACTCCAATTACCTGCCAAAGTCGTCGCCCGTCATGCAGGTTGAAGTCGCACGTGCAGCGCAAAGTCTTAACTTCAACGTGTCGGCTATCGGATCTCCACAGCCCACCAGTGCACCTGCCAATCTCGCTCAACTAGTTTCAACAAACGCCACCGGCGACGTTTCGTTCACCACCGATGACACATCAACATGCCGAGTCAATGGCACCTCACTTGAATGGGTTGCTGAAGGCACCTGTGTCGTGACCGCAATCCATTTCGGCACCGAGAATTATGAGCCAGCGTCGCAACAGGCCTCAATCACCGTGGCGGTGGTCTCTCAACCTGTTAGTCCATCGCCTGCTTCGCCTGTGGTAGTTCCAGATAATTCGCAGGCTCAACCCGAAACACGCGCTCGCTCGACTCAATCATCACCTCGCACGCCAAAAACTGGAAAACGCGGACGCACCATTAAGTTCAACATGAAGTCACCGTCTGGACTTCCACTTGTCGTGAAGGCTTCAAGTGCCTGCAGGTCTTCAAAGATCACAAAAGTTGTCATTACGCGCACACGAGTCCGCGGAAAAATCGTGACAAAGAGGTCGACAGTACAAACAGGCTGGCTTGTGACCTACACCAAGAAGGGCTCCTGCACCATTACCTTCCAGAATGCTGGCAACGATTCCTTCTTGCCACTTCAATCAAAAGCCACCATCAAGGTCTCATAGAACCCACGACAAAAAAATCTACAACTAGTTAGGTTGCGATTTATTCCAATTGGTGACGAGAGCGGCATAGTGGCCGTTCATCGCCATGAGTTGGTCATGTGAACCAATCTCACTGATATTGGCATCAGACACCACCACAATCGTGTCTGCACGTTGAACCGTGGTTAATCGGTGCGCCACAACAATCACTGAGCGGCCTGTCATCAACTTCTCTAATGCGGCCTCTACCAACATCTCGGTACCTGGGTCGAGGTTTGATGTTGCTTC
>CAZCZM010000021.1:6068-16966 GCA_964503445.1 uncultured Bifidobacterium sp. | reverse complement strand
GACTGCGGGTCATACAACCGAGCCATCAATTTTGCCAAGGTTGATTTTCCAGCACCCGTAGGGCCAACAAGTGCTAACCGAGTTCCCGCGGGAAGTGTCACGCTCACATTGCGCAACGCAGGCTGCGAACCACCTGCGTAAGTGAATGTGATGTCACGCACCTCAACATCTCCCGCAGTGGGAAGTGCAACGGGGGTTGCACTTTCGGTGACATCAGGTTCGGCATCCAGAATGGCGAACAGTTTGTGTAAAGCCGCTGCCGCCGATTGCAGTGTGTTGTACAACTGAGAAAGCTGTTGCACTGGGTCAAACAAATTGGCCAACAGCAACACGAAGGCCACCACCGTTCCAAGTGATACCTCGCCACGGTGCACCAGCCAACCGCCAACGCCCACAATTAACGCAGCAGATGCAATACCAGCAAACTCAATGAGACCGAAATACCACGTGCTGACCTTGACGCTATGCATGTGGCTCCGGAAGAGCGCACGATTGCTCTCTTCAAAACGACGAATCTGCTCATCTTCACGCGCATATGCCTGAATGACCCGAACTCCGGTGATTCCCTCTTGCAGTGCGGACAGATTGGCGCCTACTTTTTCGCGCACTTCCAAATATGCCTTATTGGAATCACGTTGAAACTTCACTGATGCAGCTATCAAGAAGGGAAACACAATCAGACTGATCAATGTGAGTTGCCACGACAAGCTCAGCAATAAGAAAAAAGCAAGGAACAAGAGCAAAAAGGCCGACAAGAATTGCATCAGACCCCACTGCACCAGTTCGGCCATTGATTCAATGTCGGCCGTCATACGCGCCACTAACACGCCAGCTTTTTCGCGGTCAAAGAAAGCCATTGATTGGCGTTGCAACTGAGCAAACACCTTCACTCGGAGAAGACGCAGGAAACCTTCGCCAGCTTGATTCAGCACCACGTATTGCAGACGACCAATGAAGTAGGCCACGGCAACAACTACCACGTAGGCAATCACCGTCAAATTTAGTGCGGAGGTATCTTTCGCCTTGATGCCAGCGTCAATTCCATGACGCACCAAAACAGGGCCAGCAAGCGTGCAACCAACCGTGATGGTGACCAGCACAAGCGCTAAGAGTGCCTTTCCGCGGAACTCGCCTGCCATCTTGAGACTGCGCGACAGCACAACCCGCGTTTGCGTGCGATTCAGTTTGTCGTCGTCCTCAACTCCGCTTCTACCGCCACCGCGACCCCCACCTGACCACATGACTACTCCTCCACCGCGTGAGTCATGGCAGCCAGTACTTCTCGGTACTTGTCATTGGTTGCCAACAATTCGTGATGTGCGCCCGTTGCAGCAATAACGCCGTTATCCAACAACACGGCGCGGTCTGCGAGTTCCAAGGTGGCCGGACGATGCGCAATCACCAAGGTTGTACGTCCGCGCATCACAGTTGCAAGCGCATCTCGGATCTCGTGTTCTTTGGTGGGGTCCACCGCTGATGTTGCATCGTCTAAAACCAGCACACGTGGATCAGCCACGATGGCACGCGCAATTGCTATTCGTTGCCGCTGACCTCCCGACAGCGAAAAGCCACGTTCACCCAACACCGTGTCGTATTTGTCAGGCAGCTGCATCACAAAGTCATGTGCACCCGCCAACTTCGCAGCACGAACAACAATCTCAGAATCAATGCCAGGCTTTGCAAAAGCAATGTTCGCCGACACCGTGTCATGAAATAGCAAGGTGTCTTCAAACACCACGCCCACCGCGCGGCGCAAATCGGACAGAGTTAACTCGCGCAGATCAATACCATCCAGAGTTATTGACCCTGACTGTGGGTCATAAAAGCGCAACAACAAACGTGTGATGGTGGATTTCCCCGAACCAGTTGCACCCACGATGGCCACTGATTCGCCAGGCTGAATTGACAGCGTCAGACCGTTCAATACGCGAACATCGGTATGGCCAATGTCGTAGCCGAATCGCACTGCATTGAACTGCACAGCCCCCACCGGTTGCGCCACGCCAGCTGATGGCAGTTTCTGCGGATGTGCAGGACTTGCAATTGCAGGTTCTTCCGACAGAATTTCGTTCACACGCAGCAACGCAGATGCAGCACGTTGACCGAATGCAATCGTCATGCCGATGTTTCGCATGGGCCAAATGAGCATGGTGAGGTACGTGTTAAAGGCAACAAGTCCACCCAAGGTCATATCGCCATTAATGACTCTGTGACCACCAAGACCCAACACAGCCACAAGACCCAACGAAGGCAGCAGGTCAATTGCGGGAAGAAAACGGCTGCGAATTCGTGCAGCTCGCATGGATTCACGTTGAATGTCATCGGCTTCTTGTTCAAGTTTCAACTGCTGCACCTGCTCTGCACCGAAACCTTTGATGACTCGAACACCTGAAACGCTTTCCTCCACCACATTGGCCAACTGTGCTTGCTCTTGTTGCACTGCAAGAACGGCGGGATGAATCTTCGTGGAAAATGATCTGGCTGAAACATTGATGAACGGCAATGGTGCCAACGCGACTGCAGCCAAGAGTGCATCCGATGAGAAAAGAATGATCACAACACCAAAAACCATGGTGATCTGCGAGACGAAGATAGGAATGTTGACAACAAACCCCTGCACTTGTTGCAAGTCACTCGAGGAACGACTCATCAACTGGCCTGTTTGCGCTCGATCATGAAATCCAACGTGTAGACCTTGCAAGTGCGAAAAGATTCGCTCTCGCAACATGGATTCAGTAAGACGGCTTTCACGAAATGCGATGTATCGGCGCCACGCTGCGAAAAAGCCAGCAATAATTGCTGCGCCAAGAATGAGAAAAGTCCAGAACAGGAGTGACCCAGACTGCTCAATTCCGCGATCGATAGCCAACTTGGTTAATTGAGGTACAGAGACTTTCCCCAGAGTCCATGCAAGCCCCACAAGCGCACCCGTAGCAAGACCAACACGCTGCAGACGCAACGTGTCACGAAGGAGTTTCCACCCTTCTTTGGTGGGTGCATCGTCGGATGACATGCAGTGTTAGTGAGCAGATGGAGACAATGACTTGACCGCTTCCCAATAATTCAGCTCGGGATCAAACGGCATAATCGCAAGTGACGATGTGGTCACACCGTTGTCAAAATATTGGCGAATTCGGTCGCGGCAATACTCAGGTGAACCGTGCACGATGAGTTGGTCGACTACCTCATCGGGAATCGCTGCGAGCGCAGCCTTTCGGTCTCCCGCTTTCCACATATCCCACATGCCCTTTAGCTCATCGCCACGACCCAGCCAAGCATGGAACGCTGCGTAGACCGGCACATTCAGGTATGCAGCGATCGCGAAGCGAGCTGCTGTGCGCACCACCTCGGTGTTCTCGGACGGGCAGACAAAAATACGAGCAACGATTTCCTTTGGTGCACCCTCGGCAGCATCGTGCACCACTTTGGCAACACGCACCACATCTTCTGGGCTCAACCAGTTAATGATGGCGCCATCTGCTTCGCGAGCTGCCAAGCGCAGCATTCCTTCACGAAGGGCCGCCACCAATATCTGCGGCTTTACTTCGGGGCGTATACCCAAACGGAATCCATCCACGTTGAAGGTGTCATATTGCTTGGCAACCTTCTCACCAGACAACGCATCATTCAAGAAGCGCACGACGTCGCGAACTTTCTTGTATGGCTCGTCAAACGGAATGCCATTCCATTTCTGCACAATCACATTGCTCGATGAACCAATTCCAATTGCAAAACGTCCAGGTGCTGCATCGGCCAGTGTTGCAACTGATTGTGCAAAACAGGCTGGGCTACGCGTATAGGCGGGAACAATTGCCGTGCCGAGACGAAGTCGCGGTTCCCATGCGGCTGCCATGGCAAGTGGGGTGAACGCATCGGCTCCATCGGCTTCTGCAGACCAGATGTCGGTGTAGCCCATGTCGGCTAACTCAATCAACTTGTCACGATGCGTATTGAGATGACCTGGTAGCGGGACCGTCATTCCTGGCCGAACCGGCATACCTGGTTGTGCTTTTGCTCCGTATGCATTCATGTTTCCCCCTCTAAAAGCGTTATTTGGCGTGAATTCTTGCGATGCAACTTTGACTTGCTGTTGCCATCAATGTTCCGTCTTCTGCGTACATATGCACCAAACCATGCGCAAAACCCCGAGCGACTGCATGAACTCGAATGTCTAATAACACCCATGAAGTTGGCACCAAGTTGACAACGCGCAATGTGTTGTCTAGCGAGTTACCGCCGGCGTGTAGGCCCAGAGCCTGACCAACTCCGCGCGGAACAAAGTCACCCAAGACTCCGAGAGTTGCGGCGTCGACGCCGTCAATGACATCGGGAAGTCGTGCCCACATGATGGCGCGACCATCACTGAGTGAACCGTCAAGTTCTTTCCCAAATCGACCTTTGACAACGCGCTCTTCAATGAAGTCATGAATGGTCTCGAAGTTACGCGAGTAGTGCTCCCACTCTGGACAATCGTGGGGTGCTGGTGCCGTTGGAGCGGTTTCAAATTGTGCGGCGATGGGAAATTCTCGGTCACCCAATGCAGCGTTCACCGTAATGATTTCACGCTCGCCCACGTGGCCAACCACTCGAGCCTGTGTAATTGCATTGCCCTCAACGGGAACAATGACGTCGATATCCATCACTTCGTCAGGACGCGCATACGACAGGTACTGCGCTGTCGCCCACACCACATTGCGCCCTGTGGCCCCCTCTAATGCAGAAATAGCAGCTCCCAATGCACTACCCCCGTAGAGGAAGTCACCCCCAGTGCACAGCTTGCGCTGGACTGGCAGGTACCAGCGAAAGGGATTATGAGTGCGCTGTAAACCCAAGAATGTGCGACTATCCATGACCCTTTGACCCTACTCCCGCAAGGGATTTTCCAACGGATTGAACCCAGTACTCCTCGGCTAGGTTTCCCACATGACTGATTCCCCTTGGCAAGGCGATGCATGTTCCTTAGTGGAAGAGTTTCGCGCAGGTCGCCGCTCTCCACGCGAAGAAATGCACGCCACATTGACCGCAATCGCAGCAAGTTCTCTGAACTGCGTGTCATTCATTGACACAGACCGCGCATTGGCTGGAGCAGATTCTGCCAATACGTCTTTGCCATTTGGAGGCGTTCCGATTGGCATTAAAGAACTTGATCCCGTGACAGGCTGGCCAGATACCGAAGCATCAGTTCCATTGAAAGATCGCATCGCAACAAAGACCAGCATTCACGTGGAACGAATCACGCAACGCGGCGGTGCTGTCCCTTTCGGAATGACCACGGCGAGCGAGTTTGGTGGCGTCAATCTCACACGAACAGTTCTGAACGGCGCAACAAAAAATCCATGGGATGAATCACGTACGCCAGGCGGATCATCGGGTGGAAGCGCAGCTGGCGTGGCAGGCGGACTCTTCACTCTTGCAACCGCAGGTGATGGAGGCGGCTCCATTCGCATTCCTGCCGGCTTCACAGGACTTGTCGGTTTGAAGTCAACGTATGGTCGCATTCCGCGTGGGCCTGGTGCGCCATACGGAAACCTAACTGTCACCGTCGGATGCGTCTCACGGAGCGTTCGCGACACTGCACGGTGGTTTGACACATGCAATGGTCACGACGCGCACGACCCACTCAGTCTTCCCTCTGCGTCTGGATGGGAAGCCGGACTCGGAACGGTTGATGTTTCCGGTTTGAAAGTTGCAATCGTGGACAACTGGGGCGGAGCAGTTGTCTCTCCGGCGATGTGGAATGTGCTGTTGGAAACCGCCGATTTCCTCGTTGCAAAAGCAGGACTAAAACGACTGGACAATGTGAACACCTCACTTCCGAAAATGGGCGCCGCGTGGTCTATTAGCGGAATGTTGGAGATTGCAGAAGCGTTAAAGGACCATTGGCCTGCGTGTGCAGACGATCTCACACCAGAGATGCGCGCAGGTCTTGAGTACACCGCCGGTCTCTACTCAGCAGAAGCACGCGCCAAGATTGAATCTCGCCGAGCAGCCGTCAATACTCGGATGGCGGAAATATTCAACGATGTTGACCTCGTCATTACTGCAACTAATCCAGACGTAGCGTTCAACGCAGAAGGCCCATTGCCGAGCGTCTTTGGCGGAATCAAAGCAGGTGCCGGCAACAACGGACAACTCACATTCCCCTGCAACTTGCACGGAAACCCGGGTATCTCGGTTCCTGCTGGGTTTGTTGATGGTTTGCCAGTTGGGCTTCAAATTATTGGTCGCCACTTTTCAGAACAAGCACTACTGGAACTTGCGCTACTTCTTGAGCGGGAGCGCCCCTGGCCACTTGTGGCACCGGCATCACCGAAGTAATCACTTCGCCAGAGCGCGACCCACAATCTCTTTCATGATTTCGGTGGTTCCACCGTAAATAGTTTGGATTCGACTATCTGCCCACGCGCGCGCGATTGGGTACTCCACCATGTAGCCATATCCGCCGTGCAATTGCAGGCATCGGTCTACAACTTTGTTCTGTAACTCAGTGGTGATGAACTTTGCAGCAGCTGCTTGTTCGACCGTCAACTTGCCATCGCAATGAAGTTCCAAACACCGATCAACATAGGCCTGTGCCATTTGCACTTCGGTATGAAGTTCTGCAAGTAAAAATTTCGAGTTCTGAAAACTGGCAATGGACTGTCCGAACGCTTTGCGTTCGCGTGTGTACTCAAGAGTCCAACGTAACGCAGCTTTTGCAACGGCAACTGCACCAATTGCCATACCAAAACGTTCTTGCGCCAAGTTCTGCGTGAGATACATAAAACCTTGACCGGGTTCACCCAATATGTTGCCCTCAGGCACTTCCACGTTGTCAAAGAACAACTCCGCAGTGTCCTGTGCATGCATGCCCAATTTGTTCAAGTTGCGGCCGCGCTCAAAACCTTTCATTCCACGTTCAAGAACGACTAGAGAAAAGCCTCGGTGACCTGCGTCTGGGTCAGTGCGACAGACAGTAAGAACCAGGTCTGCATTGATTCCATTGGTAATGAAAGTTTTTGCACCATTCACCACCCATGTGTCGCCATGTTTCACAGCAGATGTCTTCACCCCAGCCATATCACTGCCAGTGTTCGGTTCAGTAATGGCAATTGCCGTGATGTACTCACCGGTCACCATCTTTGGCAGCCAACGCGCTTTCTGCTCATCAGTTGCTAATGACAGGTAGTACGGCAAAACAATGTCGTTGTGAAGAGTGATTCCGTTAGCACTTCCAATCACCCCGGTATCAGACACTTCTTCTTGCATGACGGCACCGAATTTGTAGTCATCGGAACCACCACCGCCGTACTGTTCTGGAACGTGGTAACCAAGGAAGCCGTGCTTACCCGCCTCTAACCACATCTCGCGTGGAGCGATACCATCTGCTTCCCACTGTTCGTGGTTTGGAACCACCTCGTTGTCTAACCACTGACGGAACACTGAACGAAACTGTTCATGGTCATCGTTGTAGACGGTGCGCTCAAAGAAATCCATGCTGTCACGCTAGGCGCTCGTGGAGGCTGGCGGCACTGTCAGCACGCCGTCACCCATAGGAACACATTGCCCACTCAGGTATTCAGCACTACTTCTACTTGTTAGGTTGTACCACCATGGGAACCACAGCAATGACAGCAGCCGAACGCGAGCAATTTCTTGCAGACCTCCACGTCGGAGTTGTTGCGATTGAACGCCCCGATGGTCCACCGCTCACTGTGCCGGTGTGGTACATCTACGAGCCCGGTGGTGATCTGTGGTTTCTCACCGATGCCGACTCAGTCAAAGCGCGACTACTGAAAAAGTCACCACGTTTCAGTCTGTGCGTGCAATCGGAATCTCTTCCTTACAAATACGTTTCAATTGAGGGAACAGCAGCTATCTCAGCTGCCGATACCGAACTCCACACGCGACCAATGGCACATCGCTACCTTGGTCAAGTAGAGGGTGACAAATACACCGAACGCGATGCCGGCTCATCGTCGGTGATTGTTTCAACACGTCCAGAGCGCTGGTTTTCGGTCGACTATTCGAAGTACTAGGCCAAGACCGCACGGGCAACAAGATCTGTACCGAATGCGGTGAGAATTGCAAGGTACAACAAACCAGTTGCCGCCATCACAGCTGAATAACTGCGTTCTTTCATTGCAGCCCTCGTCACTTCAGTTAACACCACTGTGGTCAGTGCACACGCAATCCAGAACCAGCCCAACATGCCACCCCAGCCATCGTCAACCGACCCATTGAAGACGCTGATCATGCCCGTGGGCAACAACATCACCGCAATCTCAAACGGCGTCACCCAGCGCAACGCCGTGACCAATTCACCCAGGATGGAACGCGGAAGTCCGGGCTGCACCAAGTACCAGTGACCGAGCAACATTGCATCACTCACGGCACCAAGGAACGCAGTGCCCACGAGTACGCGCAACAACGAGACAATGGTGTCGCTGGTTCCGCTTGCTGCATCAATAGCAGCGACAAGAAGACCGATGACGCCAATGACAGGCGCAACCACATCCCAACGAACGTTCTTTCGTCGCAATGTTGCAATACTGACCACAGCAACTGCAATAGATGAAACCTCTCGAACTATCACCGTGTCTGTAGCAAAGCCAGCAGCCGCCGCACCAATTGCAAGTGTTGCAAACGAGCCTCGCAACAGCCATCCATAGCCAGCGCCCATTTCATGTTTGCGGGTGGTGTACCACAAGAAAAACAAGCCCCCGGTGGCCCATTGCAACAGCACTGTTGCCGCATCAAGTTTGATCACTACTGGTTCACCAGCACTAAATCATGATTGGCATTGTTTGCACGCAGAGGACCGTTGTCGGTAGCCACCACAATGTCTTCGAGCCGCATTCCCCACTTACCTGGCACATAAATTCCAGGCTCAACGCTGTACGCGTGACCAGGAGCAATCAATGTTGTGTTGCCCGACACCATGTACGGGTCTTCATGTTCTTCCATGCCGATTCCATGGCCCGTTCGATGAACGAAATACTCACCGTATCCAGCGGCATCAATCACAGAGCGTGCTGCAATGTCCACGCCTTCACATGTGGAACCAATGACGCCCGCATCAACACCAGCAGCTTGCGCCACTTTCAACACTGCATATGCATCGAGAATCTCTTTCGGTGGCTCACCAATGAAGACACAGCGCGTGATGTCACTGCAGTAGCCGTTCATGGTTCCACCAAAATCACACAACACAATTTCGTTGCGCTGAATAACACGTGACCCAGCATGGTGATGCGGACTCGCGGCGTTCTCGCCCGCCGCCACAATCGCAAAGTTCACCTTCTGATGACCCTCAGCAATGAGCCGAGCAGAAATGTCGGCCGAGACCTGCGCCTCAGTGCGACCCACTAGCGGAATGTCACCCGATTGCAGTTGTAACGCCACACGGTCGGCGGCCGCACCAGCAGCAAGTAGTGCTGCAATTTCTGCGGCGTCCTTGCGAGACCGGAGCGCCTCCATCACAACAACGCTGCGTACGTAATGTGACTGCGGACGATGCGTCAATAAGTCGACAAGAAACCGCGACCACATCTGATCGCCAACGGCAATGGTGTGCGCATTTCCTAAAAGATTGTGAGCAAGCGCTACTGGATCGTCGGTTTCATTCCACGGAACTAACGTAAAGACGTCATCCATTTGATGAACTCGTGGTGCTTCTAATCGCGGAATGATCAGCGATACGTCGCCCTGTGCTGGAAGCACCAACAAGGTGAGGCGCTCTAAGGGCATGGCCTGATACCCCGTGAGATACGGCATGTCGTGCCCCACAGACAGAATCAATGCATCGACGCCATGACGCACCATCTCGGCACGCGTCCGGTGAATTCGATCTGTGTATACGGAAGTATCAGCTACAACGTTCATCGTGTACCAATTGTGACAGGAACGGCGTGCGCAGCCGATTCTCTTGCGTGATAACTGGATCGAGTAAGCGGACTGGACTCCACATGGCCAATTCCATACTGCTCCCCGACACGCTTATACATCTCGAACACTGCTGGCTCCACCCATCGCGCAACAGGCAAATGATTGGTGGTGGGTCGCAAGTATTGACCGATGGTCACAATGTCGACACCCACATCGGCCAGGTCGGCAAGCACTCCAACAATTTCTTCGTCAGTTTCACCCATACCCACGATGAGACCCGACTTCACCGTAAGACCCGCTTCCTTTCCACGTGCGAGCACTGACAGGCTGCGCGCATAGCCAGCACTGGGGCGCACGGCGCGCTGCAAACGCGGAACAGTTTCCATGTTGTGGTTAAACACATCGGGGCGTTCCGCAATGAGAAGATCTAGTGAAGAGGTTCCGCGTGCATCGGAGATAAGTGTTTCTACTTGAATAGATGCATCACGTTGACGAATAGCGCGAATGCACGCTGCAACGTGTGACATTCCTTCGTCCGCTAAGTCATCTCGCGCCACCATTGTCAAAACAGCAAACTTCAAACCCATGCGTGCCACAGCTTCAGCAACATTTTCAGGCTCGTTTGCATCAGGTGCTTCGGGTTTTTGCGTATCAACCAAACAAAATCCGCACGCACGAGTGCAACGTTCACCCAACACCATGAACGTTGCCGTTCCATCGCTCCAACATTCCGACAAATTGGGACAGCCTGCTTCCTCGCAGACGGTGACCAACGACAAATCACGAAGAGTCTTCTTTAACGACAACACATCTTCGCCGTGATTGACATGTGGTCGAATCCAATCAGGCTTACGTTCTGACAACGGAATTCCGTCTTCAACGCCTGCGCGTGCAAGACGACTCAGTAGTCGCACTGGTTGTCCAGGGCCTTCTCCTCGGGAAAACGCAGACAAATCTTCTGGAGTGTGCTTCCATGCAACGTCTTGGCGTTCAAACGCGCCACTTCCCCACATGTTCGCTGCATGACGAAC
>CAZCZM010000021.1:4649-5968 GCA_964503445.1 uncultured Bifidobacterium sp. | reverse complement strand
CGAATGATGACCTCTTCTACCGACCGTACATAAGCCACAGAATCTGCGGGGCCATCATCACCGTGTTTGGCCGGAAGGTTGACAATGGGATATCCCACCAATTGTCCCGGTCCGTGATAGGTGATGTCGCCGCCACGCTTCACGCTGACAAAATCGGCACCCACCTCTGATGGATCACAGCGCAGATTTTTCTCTAAGTCGGCAGATGGTCCGTAGGTGAATACATGCGGGTGCTCCATTAACAACAGCGCGTTACCCGAACCATGTCGAAACATTGAATTTTGTACAGCCAATGCTTCTGAATATGGCACCCTTCCCAGCCAACGCACGCGCAGTTGATTTGGCACAGAGTTATGCGAAGAGAACGTCGAGGCGACTGTCTCTTTTACCATCGCGAACCCTGCTTAAACCTCGGAAGACCAATCACGTGTTTCAAGAATTGACTTCACCTTCACCAAGAAACCGGCTGCATAGGCACCATCAAAAGCGCGGTGATCCCACGCCATTGCCAAGTTTCCGACTGGGTGAATTGCAATGCTGTCTCCGCCACCAGGCACTTCCACCACAACGGGCTTCTTCACGATTGCATCGGTGGACAAGATGGCTACTTGTGGTTGGTTGATGATGGGCATTGTCAAAACCGAGCCTGCTGAGCCATTGTTCGTGATGGTAAATGTTCCACCAGAGATTTCGTCGGGAGACAATCGACGACTGCGAGCACGTGTTGCGAGGTCATTGATGTCTCGCGCGATGCCACGAAGACGCTTTTCTTCTGCATCCCGAATGACAGGAACGATGAGTCCCTGATAATCAAGGTCAACAGCAATACCTAGGTCGATGTACTTATGAACAACCAGTTCATTGGCACCAAGAGATGCATTGAGGTGCGGGAATTCACGTAACGCATCAACGACGGCGCGCGCGATAAAGGGAAGGTACGTCAGACTGAAACCTTCAGCTGCCTTGAAATCACCTTTGGTCTTAGCTCGCGTCGCCTCAACATTGGCAAAATCAACTTCTACAACACTGAACGCATGCGGGCTTGTGCCTTTGCTCATCAACATATGTGCGCCAGTTGCTTGGCGAATCTTCGACAATGACACCACTTCGTCGCGTGCACCAGCAACTACTCGCGGCGCTTGAGCAGCGGGAGCAGCAGCCACTGGTGCAGGTGCAGTCGGCACAGGTGCCGCTGGTGCCGCAGTGCGCGATGTTCCGCTTTCCAGAACCGCAATGACGTCGTCACGGGTGATGCGCCCACCAGGGCCAGTACCAGTAATGCGCGATGCGTCAAGACCATTTTCGGAAATGAGTTTGCG
>CAZCZM010000021.1:3458-4549 GCA_964503445.1 uncultured Bifidobacterium sp. | reverse complement strand
GCGCTGTCGCCAACAACTGCAATCACAGTTCCGACCGGAACAGTGTCACCTTCTTGAACGCGAATCTCGGTGAGCACACCGGCGATTGGTGATGGAACCTCTGTATCAACTTTGTCGGTAGAGACTTCGAACAGTGGTTCGTCCGCTGCAACTGTTTCACCAATCTTTTTGAACCAACGCGTGATGGTTCCTTCGGTGACTGTTTCACCAAGTTGAGGGAGTGTGATCTCTGCCATTGTTGTGTCTTCCTTGACTGCGAGTGATGCGAAAAATATTTACGAGTTAATGGTTCGACCAGTGAGTGCCATGACTGTTTCGCCAAACAACTCAGACAAACTTGGATGCGGCTGAAGAAAGTGAGCGATCTCGTCCACGCTTGCTTCCCAGTTGACGGCTAGGTAGCCACCCGACAACTGCTCGGTCACCCATGGTCCCACCATGTGCACTCCCAAGACTTGGCCTGCAGTTCCATCAGCATTCTTCTTGGCGATGACCTTCACGAGGCCATCAATCTCGCCCAAGATTTGCGCACGACTGTTTGCACGGAACTGATGCTTTGAGACCAACACGTCGTATCCGGCCGCCTTTGCGGCCTCTTCGCTTGGGCCTGCCCATGCAACTTCTGGGCTGCAATAAATGGCCCACGGAACACGGTCGTAGTCAACAGGAATAACTGCTTCGCCCAGAATTTGCTTCACCACCAAAATTGCTTCGGCATATGCGACGTGCGCCAACTGCGGTGTATTGATTAAGTCGCCAATCGCCCACACACCATCGACCGATGTTTTGCAGTAGGCATCAACTTCAACGAATCCACGATCACTGACTGCAACCTGCGTGTTGGCTAATCCCAACTGATCTGGGAACGGGCGACGCCCTACCGACACGATGACTGCGTCAACTTCAAGTGTCTCGCCGTCTCCATAAGTAATGACTGTGGAACCAGAGCCCGTAGGAGTGTGCTTCGACACAGCAACACCAGTCTTGATATCAATCTTTTTCTTCTGGAATGAACGCACCACAACATTGGCGAGGTCAGCATCAAGACCAGGAAGAATCTTTGGCAAGCCTTCCAAGATGGTGACCTGTGA
>CAZCZM010000021.1:0-3358 GCA_964503445.1 uncultured Bifidobacterium sp. | reverse complement strand
CCAGGGCCGCCACCAATGATGATGAGGTCAAACTGGTCAGCCATGAGGGTCTTCTCCAATCATGTGGATACGACGCTGTATCCAACGCCCTCTACGGTAGCCGTTTTGGCTACGGAGCCCACTGAGCAGACGCCTCCGCCCGTTTGTAGAAAACGGTCACAGACGATCCTGTGGATGGGGGGAACTGAAGAACACACGACACAACGCGCGCGATTTTGGTGACGCACTCCTCGCCATCTGACTCAGCAAGAGGGTCACTTAATTCGCCATTGGCAAACATTTTCCAGCCCTCCACGCCGTCAGCAGAATCCACACCTCGCATTGACACAGTGACGAACGTACCCGTCGCTTCTTCTTCCACAGCGGTGACCGACACAGTCATGTCCCCCAGTTTCTGCTCGGTACCCAACTGAAGCACCACTGCATCAACCTCGTCCGTCGCCACCTGAAACAGTTTGAGGCCACCTGCCAACATGATGGCCAAACCACAGACCAGTGCAGTCAAGATCAATTTCCGGGTGCTCATGCAACCTTCAGGCTAGGGCGACACCAGCAGTCACCACGATGTAGGTCGTAGGTCACCACCCAGTACGGAACAATCAGAGACCCAAAGTGGTTGCACTAAGCATGAAAGTTCTTATTACTGGTGCATCTGGACTCATTGGTCGTGCGTTATCCAAAGAGTTGCGAGCACAGGGCCACGATGTGGTCGAGGCGGTGCGTCGTGCTCCCCGGAAGAACAACGAGATTCAATGGGATCCTGCGAAGGGAACGCTTGACCCTTCAGCATTCATCGGAGTTGACGCCGTGGTTCACCTTGCAGGCGCTGGAATCGGCGACAAGCGTTGGTCTCAGCAGTACAAGCAAGAGATTCTTGACAGCCGTACGAAGTCAACCCAGTTGCTTGCGACCACCATGGCCTCTCTCGATGCGAAACCATCGGTGTTCTTATCAGGGTCCGCCATTGGTATCTACGGTGTTCGCGGAGATGAACACCTTGATGAAAATGCAACGCTTGGTGACGGATTCTTGGCAGACGTGTGCAAGCAGTGGGAAGCCGCCGCTGCACCCGCACAACAAGCAGGCATTCGTACTGTTTTCTTACGCACGGGCATCGTGCTGTCAAAAGAAGGTGGGGCGCTAAAGAAGCAATTGCCCATCTTCAAGTTGGGAGCTGGCGGCAAGTTTGGAAGTGGGAAAAACTGGCAAAGTTGGATCAGCATCACCGACGAAGTGCGCGCAATTATCCATTTGCTGACGTCTCAACTCTCTGGACCTGTCAATCTCACAGCACCCGAACCAGTGACCAATGCGCAATTTGCAAAAGAATTGGGGCGCGCAGTCTCTCGTCCTGCACTACTTCCCATTCCCACTTTTGGTCCCAAATTAATTTTGGGTAGCGAACTCGCAGATGCGCTGCTCTTCACTGGACAACGCGTCATACCCAGTGCGCTCACTCGCGACGGGTTTGTTTTCACCCATCAAACACTTGACGTTGCACTTCGTGCTCTACTGAAGAAGTGAACCCACCTTTTCCCTCTTCCACCGATGTCGTCATTGTTGGCGCAGGTTTAGCTGGTCTTGTTGCGGCGCGAGTTCTTGAGCAACACGGAATTTCACCTGTTCTTCTTGAAGCATCTGATGACGTCGGTGGTCGTGTCCGCAGCGACATTGTTGATGGATTCATTCTTGACCGCGGCTTTCAAGTTCTGCTCACGGGTTATCCCGAGATACATAGACACCTCTATATCCCCGCACTAGACTTGAAGGCATTCGAACCGGGCGCCATTGTGTGGCATCACGGGAAAGGCCATGTCGTAGGCGACCCTTTCCGTCGTCCAGGCACTCTTCTCTCTACTGCAACTGCCCCGATTGGAACACTTGGCGACAAAATGCGTATTGCTCGCATGCGGGCGTCACTGAAATCTGCTGACCCCAAAGCCCTTCTTCGCGGCACCGACATGCCCACTGCGGATGCATTACGCACGATGGGATTTTCCACCACGATGGTCGACCGTTTCTTTCGGCCATTGGTCGGCGGAATTCAACTTGATCCACACTTGCAAACATCACGGCGCATGTTCGATGTCATCTTTCGCACTCTTGCAACGGGAGACTCGGCTGTCCCCGCCCGAGGCATGGGGCAAATCACGCAGCAACTCAAACATTCATTGGGCTCCACCCAATTGTTCCTGAATGCGCCAGTCGCACAAGTTTCAGCCGGAGAAGTTGTGCTTGATGGCGGTCATCGCATTTCCGCACACGCTGTCATCGTCGCAACAGAGGGGCCCGTGGCATCACATCTATTGGGTCTTCCCGCCGTGTCATCGCGCGCGGCAGGGTGCGTCTACTTCTCCGCCCCCATTGCGCCGGTTGACGGCGCTTACGTCATTCTCGATGGAGACAGCTCAGGACCAGTGATGAATGTGTCGGTGATGTCGCATGTGTCGTCGCTCTATGCGCCACCGGGACAACATCTTGTGGCAGCAGCCATCCCAGGAGTTGCCGATGGTGATTTAGAGTCGCAGGCGCGAACACAGCTTCGCTCATGGTGGGGCGCACAAGTTGACCAGTGGACCCATTTGCGCACCTATCGCATTCCCCATGGCCAACCTGGCCAAGATGCTCCATTTTCACCCAAGAAAAAAGTGTCGCTCGGAAACGGGCTGTACGTCTGTGGCGACCATCGAGACACTGGTTCCATTCAAGGGGCAATGTTTTCTGGTCGTCGTACTGCTGAAATTGTCGCCAAACAAGTGAGACTGTCATCATGAAAAATTCAGATCCAAAAAAAATTGTGTCGCACTCAGTCGTAGTGCCCGCATCAGCACAAGAAATCTTCAATCTTCTTGCCGACCCACGTCGACACAGTGAAATTGATGGATCTGGTTCGGTAAAGGCAGCGCGCGTTAATGCACCAGAGCGCTTGTCTCTCGGAGCCAAGTTCGGCATGGACATGCGAATCGTTGTTCCCTACAAGATGACGAACGAAGTGGTGGAGTTTGAGGAAGGTCGTCAGATTGGATGGCGTCACTTTGGTGGCCACATCTGGCGTTACATTCTTGAACCAGTCGATGGCGGCACCAAAGTGACCGAGCAATTCGACTGGAACACGAATAAGAGCCCGTTCATGTTGAAAGTGATGAAGGCTGTCGACAACAACAGCAAAGCCATCCAGAAGACACTCGACAATTTGGTCAAGCGCTTCTCATAACTGCTGAACGAACAACTAGTGGACGTGTTGTGACACATCGCGTCGCAGAAAACGTCCGCGGCCCGGTGTTCCAACAAATTCACCGCCATCAACAATGACATCACCGCGAGACATCACGGTGCGAACCCCGCCGGTCACTTCCAT
>CAZCZM010000020.1:27862-33052 GCA_964503445.1 uncultured Bifidobacterium sp. | reverse complement strand
GAAACCGCAGATAGCCTCGCGTAGCACCACGGGGTGTGGCGCAGCTTGGTAGCGCGCGTCGTTCGGGACGACGAGGCCGCAGGTTCAAATCCTGTCACCCCGACCAGGTGATGACGGAAGAATTACTTCACTAAAAGTTCGGCAATTTGCACTGCATTCAATGCAGCACCCTTACGCAGGTTGTCATTGCTTAAAAACAATGCAAGACCGCGATTTCCGTCCACTGTTTCGTCTTGACGAATGCGTCCGACATAACTGGGGTCTTTCCCTGCAGCAAGTAACGGCGTGGGGATGTCGACCAGCGATACACCTGGTGCAGACGCCAACAACTCGTGTGCGCGCTGCACAGTGATTTCGCGTTCGAACTCTGCATTCACCGCAATGGAATGCCCCGTGTACACAGGAACGCGTACACACAATCCCGATACCTTCAGATGAGGAATCTCGAGAATTTTGCGACTCTCGTTGCGCAATTTCTTCTCTTCATCGGTTTCGCCATCGCCATCGTCCACCATGGAGCCGGCAAATGGCAACACGTTGTACGCAATGGTGCGTGCGAACTTCTTTGGTGTTGGTGATTGAACAGCATCACCGTCAAAAGTGAGCTCTGCTGCACGATCTGTCATAGCGCGTGCCTGAACATCAAGCTCTTCGACACCTGCAAGCCCACCACCACTCACTGCTTGATATGTGCTGGCCACCATCTTGATGAGTCCGGCCTCATCGTGAAGCGGTTTCAAGATGGGCATCGCCGCCATGGTGGTGCAGTTGGGGTTAGCAATGATTCCTTTTGGCGCCGAATGCGCAAGATGCCCGTTGACTTCGCTCACAATCAATGGAACTTCGGGATCCATACGAAATGCACTGGAGTTATCAATCACCGTGACACCAGCGGCAGCGAATTTTGGTGCAAGTTCGCGCGACGATGTTGCACCAGCGGAGAACAACGCAATGTCAAGACCGGTGGGATCAGCGACCGAAGCGTCTTCCACCACAATCTCACGACCGTTGAACGTCAGCGTGCTTCCGGCTGACCGAGCCGATGCAAAGAATCGAATCTCAGAAATGGGGAAATTTCGTTCGGCTAAGAGCGTCCTCATGACGCTTCCGACTTGACCAGTGGCTCCAACTACTCCAACACGCATAGATGTGGAGGCTAATGGCAACGAGCGACTAGCCACCAATGACTTTTATTGGCCACATCCAAGTCGCGTTGTGGCACGGGGTGACCAGCGAAAGTAACACTGCGTTGCGGACGACCCGGGTGGTGCAAGATTTCAATGTTGTCGCATGTGACGCCAGCTTCCTGAAGAGTGGCGAGAACTCGACGCGGATCAAGTCGGTTGGCCTGCCAACCCAAGCGCGTTGACCAGCGCCATTGGGACAGCTTGTGGCCCACCACAGGAAGACGCCACAACACACGCATCACGGCCCCCGCAGGGACCAAAAGAATGTCGGCGGGAACCCACGTGCGATAGTTCAAAGCAATACGACCACCTGGCTTCACCACTCGCACTGCTTCTGTGGTGAGTCGTAACGCATCGCTGGCTTTGCAATGCTGCAGCGTGATGTACGAAAACACCACGTCGCATGAATTGTCAGGAACGTTGATTGTGCTTCCGTCTGCGATATGCACTGTTCGTAATGAACTGACACGACCAAACCGAGCAACGGTCTCACGACAACGCTCTAAGAACGCTGCATCTACATCGGTGGCAACAACGCTGCTAAAGCGACGCGACAATGCCGATGTCATACGACCAATTCCAGAACCAATTTCAAGGATGGACGATGACGATGCAATGTCATCCCAACCAAATCGATTCATATAGATATCCACTTCGGCGTCACCCGTGCGAACAAATTCGTCAAGCGTGAGTGAACTACCCGTCTGATTGTTGAAAACCCAGCCAGTGTCACGAACAACTTCGTCGGCGTTGCGTCGCATTTCGGCGCGGGTTCCCGCAGCACGCCACGGAATGAGTTGTCGACGAACAGCCATTAATTGAGTATGGCAGGCGGACTACTTGCGTTCTGGCAATGGTGCCGAATACGCCGTGCCAGAGTCCAAATCGAATGCGGTATGCAATGAACGAACCGCCGCTTCCATGTCTTGTGCAGCAACCACCACTGACACCCGAATGGTGCTGGTGGAGATCATGTGGATGTTGATGTTGTTATCTGCGAGTACTCGGAACATCTTTGCCGCCACACCAGGGCTGGTCTTCATTCCGGCTCCCACCAACGAGACCTTCGCGATATCTGACTCGTGCGAAACACCTTGTGCGCCAATGTCTTTAGCAACGTGCCCAACGATGTCTTCAGCCACTTTCATGTCAGCCTTGGGAACAGTGAACGAGATATCTGTCAAACCATCTTTTGATGTGTTCTGAACAATCATGTCCACGTTGATGTTGGCATTTGCCAAGTTTTCAAACAACGCAGCAGAAATGCCTGGACGGTCGGGTACACCCAACACAGTGACTTTGGATTCACTTGCGTCGTGAACGACGCCAGAGATAATGGGGTCTTCCATTGAGGATTCTCCTTGTGGTGTGTCTGCACTGACCCACGTTCCGTGTTCCCATGTGAAACTTGAACGAACATGAATGGGCACATTGTGATTGCGGGCGAACTCAACGGAACGCAATGCAAGAACTTTGCTTCCAACGCCGGCCATCTCGAGCATTTCATCAAATTGAAGATGCGCAAGTTTCGTTGCTTGCGGAGCAATACGTGGGTCGGCTGAAAAAACTCCGGTGACATCTGTGTAGATCTCGCATACATCGGCATGAAGCGCTGCAGCCAGTGCTACCGCCGTGGTGTCACTTCCACCGCGACCCAATGTGGTGATCTCGGAATCTGTGGAGACGCCTTGGAAGCCAGCAACAACAACAACTTTTCCTTCAGCCAAGGCATCGCGAACACGATCACCTTTCACCTCGAGGATCTTTGCTTTGGTGTGAATGGTGTCGGTAATGATGCCCACTTGTGAACCAGTGAAGCTGACTGCTTCGACGCCGACCCCCGCCAGCGCCATGGACAACAACGCCATGGAAATTCGCTCACCAGTGGTGAGGAGCATGTCCATTTCACGCCCCGGGTGCACATCGGACACGGCATTGGCGAGTCCCAGCAGATTGTCAGTGGTCTTTCCCATGGCCGACACCACCACAACCACATCGTTTCCATGACGACGGGTGAATGCCACATGGTCTGCAACGGACTTGATGCGGTCAGGATCGGCGACGGATGTTCCGCCATATTTTTGAACAATAAGAGCCACTGTTGGTCAAGGCTACCTCTGGGCGACTAACCTGCCGACTTCGTGGGTACAGATAAAAGAGCACGACAAAAGGCCAACCGCGCAAAAGCTCGCGAGGCACGCATCCGTCAGCAAAAGACCAACAAACTTCGCCGCCGCGGACTGATTTTCGGTCTCGGCATTCCGGCCGTCATCGTGGCACTGTTCCTCGTTGCACGTCTTGCAACTGGTGGCGATGACACCGCGGCACCAGAGACAACCACCTCTTCGTCAGTCACATCGACTCCCGATGGAAATAGCGGCGACAAGACACCATGCCCCAAGTCCGATGGCTCACAAGAGAAGGTGTCTTCGTTCTCTGCAGGCATGGAACAGTGCATTGACCCCGCCAAGGACTACGTCGCCACATTCGATACCAGTGAAGGTGAAATCGTTGTTGACCTGAACACAGATGTCGTTCCAAACACTGTCAACAACTTTGTGTCGCTGTCGCGATACAAGTACTACGACGACTCCATCATCTTCCGCACAGATCCATCAATTGACATCATTCAAGGTGGAGGCAAGACCAACACAGACAGCCCCGGCTACACCATCGCCGACGAAGGCGGCCCCTTTAAGTACAGCGAAGGCGACCTCGTCATGGCTCGTACTTCTGGACCCAACTCTGGTGGCGGACAGTTCTTCTTCGTCACAGGGCCGAAGGCTTCTTTGCTTGACTCACAAGGCAACTACGTGACCTTTGGCAAAGTCACCAAGGGGCTCGACGTCATCAAGGCCATCATTGGGTTGCACAAGGCAGACGACAGCGGTCTTGGTGGCGCACCCAGCCGCACTGTCACCGTCAACTCAGTCACCATCACCGAGAAGTAATCGTCGCGTTCTTCGGAACGCACGCGCTGTTGTTAGCCTCGCCAAGTACTCATTTGGGAGGTTGTCATGAAGAAGATTGGTATCTGCGGCTCAGGAATCATGGGCTCGGGTCTGGCTGAAGTTGCAGCAAAAGCTGGATACACCGTTGTTGTTCGCTCACGTAGCGCCGCAACTGCTCAGGCGATGATTACCTCCATCGAAAAGGGTCTCGACAAGCAGGTGCAACGCGAGAAGATCACCGCAGACGACAAAGCAACAATCTTGGGTCGACTCTCGGCAACCGACAAAGTGTCAGACCTTGCCGATTGTGATTTAGTCATTGAGTCAGTTGTTGAAGACCTCGAAGTCAAGAAAGCACTGTTTGCCGAGTTGGACAAGGCCGTCAAGCCAGAGGCCATCTTGGCCACCAACACCAGCACGCTTCCCGTTGTTGAGATGGCAATGGCAACATCACGTCCAGACAAAGTGTGCGGCATTCACTTCTTTAACCCCGCCACCGCAATGCCGTTGGTGGAAGTTGTACGACCCATCACCGCATCAGACGACACCATCAATGCTGCAAATGCGTTCACCGCACAATGCGGAAAAAATGGCGTGCAAGTGAAGGACCGCGCAGGCTTCATTGTGAATGCGCTCCTGTTCCCGTATCTCAACAATGCAATCCGTATTTGGGAAACAGGTACTGCATCAATGGAAGACATCGACACCGCAATGAAGGGCGGATGTAACTTCCCCATGGGCCCATTCGCATTGCTCGACTTGGTTGGCCTTGACACGTCTCTCGCAATTCTTGATGCGCTCTACGCCGAATTTGCCGATGCGAACTATGCAGCAGTTCCAACACTTCGCCGTTTGGTTGCCGCAGGAAAACTGGGACGCAAGAGCGGCGAAGGTTTCTACACCTACTAAAAACCGCATAACCTCCGTGATGTGAAGACGCCCACACACTGCGATTGGGAGTTTCCTCCACCGCGTGAGTGGCCACCATTTGACGACATTGCGGAAGGTGCTGATTTAGCACCTTCAACTTTGCTGTACGCGTATGCACATGG
>CAZCZM010000020.1:15443-27762 GCA_964503445.1 uncultured Bifidobacterium sp. | reverse complement strand
AAGAATTTATTGACGCTTACTCGCAACTTCATCGAATGGGTCATGCACACAGCGTTGAAGTGTGGAACGCCAACAATGACCTTGTCGGTGGTGTGTACGGCGTACGAATCAACAACTTCTTTGCTGGCGAATCGATGTTTCACAAAGAAACAGATGCGTCAAAGGCCGCCCTGTTTTATTTAGTCCAACTCATGCAACTGGCTGGCATGACATTGTTCGATACTCAATGGCTCACCGATCATCTGGCCAGTCTGGGGGGTATCGCAATTCCACGGCACCAATACCTCGCCCTACTGGCTGAAGCCGTTGCAGAACCCGCATAAACGGCCACGAAGAGCCACGGTGCAAACCGTGCCGTGGCGTTGCCATACTTGACGCCGTGACAGAGCCCTCTACCCCCCGCCGCGACGACCCATGGTTGATGCGCACCTATTCCGGACACTCCACCGCAGCTGCGTCCAACCAGCTGTATCGCACCAACTTGGCAAAGGGCCAAACGGGTCTGTCCATCGCATTCGATCTTCCCACGCAAACGGGATACGACCCCGACCACATTCTGGCCAGTGGCGAAGTGGGCAAAGTCGGTGTTCCTGTCGCACACCTTGGGCATATGCGCACACTTCTGAATTCCATTCCGCCCGGGAAAATGAACACGTCCATGACCATCAATGCAACAGCTGCATGGTTGTTATCGCTGTATGTCGCAAACGCACGTGAACAAGGTGTTACTTCACACGAACTTCGCGGCACCACACAAAACGACATCGTGAAGGAATACCTGTCGCGCGGAACCTACATTTTCCCGCCGGCCGCGTCGAAGCGTCTCATCGTTGACATGGTGGCGTGGTGTGCACAAAACGCTCCCAAGTGGAACCCCATGAATGTGTGCTCGTATCACTTGCAAGAAGCAGGTGCCACACCAGTGCAAGAAATTGCGTACTCACTTGCCACTGCAGTTGATGTCCTTGATGCTGTTCGCGATAGTGGTCAAGTAGATGCTGAACAATTTGATCAAGTGTTCGGTTCAATTTCGTTCTTCGTGAATGCTGGTATTCGCTTCGTTGAAGAAGTCTGCAAGATGCGCGCATTTACAGAATTGTGGGACCGTATTGGTCGCGAGCGTTACAACGTCACCGACGCGAAGGCACGACGTTTCCGTTACGGCGTTCAGGTCAACTCGCTTGGCCTTACTGAAGCACAGCCTGAGAACAATATTCAGCGCATTGTGCTTGAGATGCTTGCTGTCACGTTGTCCAAGAAAGCTCGTGCTCGAAGCGTGCAGTTGCCAGCGTGGAACGAAGCACTCGGTCTGCCGCGTCCGTGGGACCAACAGTGGTCACTTCGCATGCAGCAAGTCCTTGCATTTGAATCAGACCTTCTGGAATACGAAGACATCTTCGATGGCTCCAAAGTGATCGAGGGGCGCACCGCAGAATTACGTGATGCAGCATGGGCAGAGTTCGAAGAAGTTCTCGCACTCGGTGGAGCATTCAATGCAGTCGACGAGTTGAAGGGTCGCTTAGTTCGTTCTATGGCCGAGCGCACACGCCGAATTGAATCGGGTGAGCAAATTGTGGTGGGCGTTAACTCATACACCGAGACCGAAGAAAGTCCTTTGGCTACACCAGGCAATATTTTGGTTGTTGACCCATCTGTTGAAACCGAAATGATTGCCGACGTAGAGGCATGGCGTTCGTCGCGTGATGCTGCACGCGTTACAGCAGCGTTGCATCGCTTACGTGATGCCGCAGTTTCAGGTGACAACATCATGGAACCATCCATCGAGTTGGCCGAAGCTGGCGGCACAACTGGAGAATGGTCACAAGTGCTTCGTGAAGTATTCGGCGAATTCCGTGCACCCACCGGCGTAGGAGCAGCCGTCGGCCGACGCACAGCAGCGCTGTCAGATGTAGCCGAATACGTGCGTTCTATCCCTGGCGGTCCGCCACGATTCCTCGTGGCAAAGCCCGGTCTCGATGGGCACTCCAACGGCGCAGAACAAATTGCGGTGGCTGCTCGTGATGCAGGCATGGAAGTCGTCTACAGCGGCATTCGCCTCACGCCAGAACAAATTGTGGCTAGTGCCCGCGACGAAGATCCAGATGTGGTGGGGCTGTCCATCTTGTCGGGCTCCCACTTGCAACTGGTTCCCGATGTGGTTCGCCGTCTACGCGCAGAGGGCGTTGATGCACCTGTCATCGTGGGGGGCATCATCCCTGAGGAAGATCGCTCGCGCCTTGCCAATGAAGGAGTTGCGGCTGTGTACACACCAAAAGACTTCGATATTGCGCGAATTATGCGAGAAGTAGCCGAATTAGCCGCTGCTCACCGCGGCAATTAATTGTTCTCTAGGGGAATTGTTCACCACTACATGGTGTTTCATTGTCTATGAGCATCTACGCAACACAGATTTCGTCATTGGATGGCGCCTCACAACCACTTGCACAGCAAGAGGGAAAAGTCACACTCGTTGTCAACGTGGCCAGCAAATGTGGGCTTACGCCGCAATACAAACAACTTGAACAAATCCACACCAAGTATTCCGACAAAGGATTCAGTGTTGTCGGAGTCCCGTGTAATCAGTTTCTTGGACAAGAACCAGGAACTCCTGAAGAGATCGCAACGTTTTGCTCCACCACCTATGGCGTCACATTTCCGCTTACAGAAAAGATTGATGTCAACGGAGAACAACGCCATCCGTTGTATGCAGCGCTCACGCCAGTCGCCGACAGCGAAGGTGTCAATGGAGATATTCGTTGGAACTTTGAAAAGTTTCTTGTGGGAAGAAATGGCGAAGTGCTCGCACGCTTTCATCCCCAAACATTGCCCGATGCCCCAGAGGTCATCGCTGCAATTGAAAAAGCGCTGTAAGACAGTTACGCGCGTTCGTTCGCAATAAACGAGTCGAGCGCCGGACCACTTTCAAAACTGGTGATCAGTGCATAACGCGGGAAATCGTGATTGTGAACCACTACGTGCCACAAGCGCTGGGTGTCAACAACAAACCGTGCACCTCGTGGAAGTGGAACTCGACGTTCAGTAGACGGATCAGGCAAACCATCAGGGCCGTTATCCATTAACAACATGTAACTGTCTGGGCTATCGGTGAGTTCAACCCATGACCGCACAACCCAACCTTCATTGTCTGGGTTAAACCGGTTGTTGTCATCACGGTGAATGGAACGGATTGCCTGTTCACGGTCTTGGGGTTCAAGTTTGATGATGCGGACTCGACCAAAATTCGCGCCAACTGATGACACGTAATTCTTCAACGTAGGTGCAAGGTCTGCATTGCTGGTCCAGATTGCGTCTTTATCTGTTTTTCCCTTGTCCCAAAAACCGCGGCAGTCAAGTTCACCATCGGCAGAGGCAAGCGGTGCGAAGTTGGTGTCGCCCCCACTCTTCCAATCGAAGTACTCCAAAGATTCCCACTCGTGTGATGGAACATCGAAGGGAGCCGACTTCAATGCAACAAATCCTGTTTCAGCAAGACAGTCGAGTCGAACATGTGGAGTGTGCAAGGGAATGGCCACTGACCAGTGTTCTTGCGTTGGCCAGAAAGTTGCGGTCATGTAAATAAGTGTATGTATCTCACCCGACTGAACGTGGTCACGGCGGCATGGTGGTGGTGGCACCAATGGGCACAAAACCGTTACTGGGTGGGAGTAACAGCTCTGTGCCTGCAGACACACGATCTGGATCCTTGATTTTGTTGAGTTCCACCAGTGCCGGTGCACTGAGATTGAACTTCTGCGCAATGGCAAACAGAGACTCTCCGGACTGCACCACATACTTGCGTAACTCACCCGCTGCTGTGGTTGTAGTGGCAATCACGGTTGTATCGGAGATACCTGTGTCTTGGTCAGTGCCACTATCCGACCCGCCATCTGTGAGTAACCCCGAAATGACCGCAAGAAAAACAAAAGCACACGTACTCCACAACAAATATGTATGAAGACGGGTGCGTAAGAACATCTTTGTCATGTTAGGTCGCTCAGACATGTGTGAGGTGTGCGCCCCACTGACAGGGACATTGGTCGTGTGACCTAATCTCGTGTCCTGTGATTGCTGAAACCCGTTCCTTCCCCGGCGCGCGACCTCCCGACCGAACCCGCCGTGTTGATGCGGACGGAGTGGGTATTGCTGTCCACGAGTGGGGGAAGGAGTCCGACCCCGTGGTCTTTATGGTGCACGGTGGGTCCGACTTTGCCCGAACTTTTGATGTCTTTGCTGCTCGCATTTCCGATGCAGGGTGGCGAGCCGTGGCATGGGATCACAGAGGCCATGGCGACAGCGACTACGCAGCGCTCTACAGCTGGGATGCAGATATTCGCGATGCTCTTGCTGTCATGTCAAGTACCACCAATGCGCCTGCACCAGTAATTGCTCACTCAAAAGGTGGCGCGTTGATGATGCAACTGACAGAGGCCAGCTCGTATCGGGTGTCACGAATGGTCAACATTGACGGCATGCCAAGCAAACGGCGAATGCCAGACGTACCCGACCACGATCAATCTCGATTGCTTGCGGGTGAAATTGGTTCGTGGCTCGATTTCCGACACGAAGCACCAACCGCTGTTCGCAAACCTGGAACTCTTGAAGATCTTGCACGTCGCCGCGCAAAAATGAACCCACGCCTCTCTATTGAATGGCTGGAGTACTTGGTCACCGTTGGCGCACGGCACGACAACGATGGCTGGAGATGGAAGCTTGATCCCACAATGCGTTTCGGCGGATTTGGACCATGGCGACCAGAGTGGAGCGCGCTACGCATGGTGTCGTTACCGATTCCATTTCTTGGCTTGTTGGGAACGGTTGATGAACCCATGGGGTGGGGCGCACGAGCGCGCGATGTGATGCCATGGATACCTCAAGGTGGGCGCCTTGAAGTATTGGACGGTGTTGGTCACTTCATTCACATCGAAGAACCAGATCTGGTGAGCAACATGGTTTTGGAGTTCTTGACATGAAAACAGAGTTCCTTCAACACAATCGCGTCACATTGGCGTTACACCAGGTGTCAGATGGAGAAGGGCGACCACTCTTACTGCTTCATGGGCTTGGCGAATCAGCACAGAACATGTCGTCGTTTCCCGTGACATGGAATGGACCTATTTGGGCACTTGATTTCACTGGTCACGGACAATCCACGGTGCCACGCGGCGGTGGATACTCCGCAGAAATTCTGATGGCAGATGTTGACATTGCGCTACGGCATTTGGGTGAATGCACCATTGTCGGCCGTGGGCTTGGTGGCTACATTGCGTTCCTCATCGCAGGCGCACGACCAGACCGCGTTCGCGGTGCAGTGATTGCAGATGGTCCTGGCTTGTCCGGTGGAGCCGTTCATGCAACCTCATCATCTGAGATTGCAATTGCAGAACGCCCCGGAACTACTCCTGATCCGTGGGCTCTGATTGAGTTGTCGCGTGATGCTCGACCTCCCAACTACGCCGTGACTTTCGTACAACTTGCAACTGCAGGTTCTTCACTTGATGAGCCCATCGCAGTCACCTGCAAAGTGAACCCACCATGGATAGAGGCAATACGCGCGGAACGTGGCGTCATGACTGACATTTCTGTGAGTGATGCGTTAGAAATTTTTTCTGCGAACTAAGCCACGCGCTGCGTTACAGATACCGCAAGCTCTTCAAGTGCTTGCGTGGCGTTACCCGCTAGTGAATAACTATGTAAAGCCTGTATTGCCTGGTCTCGAAGTTCAATGATGAGTTCTTCGGTACGTGCAAGAGCACCAGTATCGATAACTACTTGTTGAATCTGCTGAATGTCTTGCGTGGAGAGATTGGTATCGCCAATTCGATTCAACACATGAATTTGCGTGTCGTCGGCACCTTCACGAGCTTGAGCGACAAGAACGGTGGGCTTTCCTTCACGAAAATCGCCACCTACTGATTTACCCGTGACTGCCTCGTCGCCAAATGCACCCAGAATGTCGTCACGGAATTGAAAAGCAGTTCCCAACGGAATGCCATACGCCGACAGAACAGGAAGAAGATCTGCCGCATCGGGCTGTGCCGCCAATGCGCCCAAATGAAGTGGGCGTTCGATGGTGTATTTCGCTGTCTTGTATCGAGCCACAAGATGTGAATGTTCGTGGTGATAATCACGTCGAGCAGAGCCAACGGTGTCGAGGAACTGGCCAATGTTGACCTCTAAGCGCATCTCGTTCCATATTGCTCTCGCGGCATCTGACAAAGAAGGCACCAGAACATCACTGAGCGAATACGCAATGTCGCCAATAAGGATGGCAACACCTTCGCCAAAACGACGTGACTCCCCCGCCCAGTCATCTTCGTGATGATCCCGAGAAACTCGGCGATGAGTTGTTTCTATTCCTCGACGAGATGCGGAGTCATCAATGACGTCGTCATGGAAAAGTGCGAACGCATGAAGCATTTCTATGGCTGCCCCGAGACGATGATGGTCTGTGTCATGTGGTTCACCACCTGCAGCAACCCATCCCCAGTGTAAAAACTGAGGTCGAAGCAATTTTCCGTTCGACAAAACGAGAGTCTCAATTTCATCGAACACCACGGACGTTAAGGGGCTAACGGCTTGCCAGCGATGGCGTTGATCGCCAAGAAAGTCATAGAGATGGCCGTGCACCTCTCGACGAATGACATCTGGTGAGGTCACTCGTCGTCGTCCTCAAAATCGTCGTCGTCGTCGAAGTCGTCATCATCGTCGAAGTCTTCGTCTTCGAATTCTTCTCCATCAATGTCGAGCGTGGCTACCAACTCATCAACAGTCATCTGCGCTGCGGAAATTCTTTCGTTGCACCACTGAATAAGGAAAGATGCTCGCTCTACCTTGGTAGACAGCACATCGACATCAATCGATGATGAATCAAGTTCAGCCAAGATGCTCTCGATTTCGCGCATGGCTTCGGCGTACCCTTTTGGTTCTGCTGACTTCTTTGATGCCATCACGATGTCCCTTCTACTGTGCTGGTGATTGTTCCTGCCGCCAACGACACCACAATGGTGTCACCTTTGGACACTTGATCAGTTGTGCGAATGACGTTGCCCTGCGAGTCGCGAGTGATGCTCCAACCACGAGCCATGGTGTTAACCGGATCTAGCAAACGAAGGGCTGCCTGGTGCATATTGAGTGTCTGTAACTGCCGAGCAAGGGCTGTTTTGGGCCGAGTCTGTAAGCGCTCTACTGCAAGCGCCAGTCGCCCGCGTGCACGAATAAGCGAGTTGTCTGTCAACAATCGCAAACGATGCTGTGCTTGTACCAGATCAGAAAGAAACTCCTCCACCAAAGCAATCACTTCTTGAGCGCAAGCCGTAGGAGTCTTGTGTGCGGTATGCGCGATGATGTCGGCGATGCTGGTGTCGACTTGGTGACCAATTCCGGTAAAAACCGGATGACGACATTGTGCAATTGCCATGGCAATTCGTTCATCATCGAATGCAGCAAGATCACTCTTTGAACCACCACCGCGCATTAACAACACTAGGTCGATGTCGTCTCGTTGCGACAATGTGCGTAATGCGGCAGCTATTTGTGGCGGAGCATCATCGCCTTGAACACGTACATCGATGAATGAAATAGAGAACCCAATTCCTGATTCAAGCAATTGGCGATGTGCGTCTGCCCACCCTGCAGCTTGACTTGACGAGACCACCCCGAGCCGAAGTGGAACCAACGGCATCGGGCGACGCTTGTTGAGTTTGTCGACGCCTTTCTCCAACAGTGCACGCAGCAGTGCTTCTCTTTTGGCTGCTACATCACCAACTGTGAATTGTGTATCGACATCTTGCACTTTGATGGACAATCGACCAGTCGGAGCGTAATAGTCGGGATAGCCATAGAAGCGAACACGAAGGCCATCCTTTAGGTCGATTCCTTCTTTGCGGAGTTTTGCCTGAATCACTTTGAGATTGCCTGCAAAAATAGTGATACTTGCTTGAGCCTTATTGCCCTTGATGTTTTCAATCAAGCTGAAATACAAGTGCGGCTTCGGCGTCTTGAGACCTTCTATTTCGCCCTCGATCCACACCCCACCATCGAACGTGCTTCCCAGAAGGTCGTTCACCACCGTTGAAAATTGGCCAACTGTAAGAGCCGGCACGCCATTGATGTACTCGATGTCCATGTGGTTCCTACTTTACGAAGTCGGTGTGGCTTCGTTGAAAGAATCGCCGACACGAACCTGTGTGGCATAAAAGCCATTGAGGGCCATGAGCTGATCGTGGGTTCCCTGTTCCACAATCTGGCCCTTATTTAACACCACAATGCGATCAGCATTCTGAATTGTGCTGAGGCGGTGAGCAATTACAAGTGCAGTCCGTCCGTGCAAGACCGCATCAAGCGCCTCTTGCACGAGCGCTTCATTTTCGTTGTCAAGATGACTAGTGGCTTCGTCCATAATCATGATGGCTGGGTTCTTCAACAGCATTCGCGCGATAGCCAAGCGCTGTTTCTCGCCACCTGACAGTCGATAGCCACGCTCGCCCACCATGGTCTGATACCCGTCCGGCAACTGCGTAATGGTGTGATGAATTCGAGCTGCTTCGCACGCTGCAACTAACTCATCATGGGTCGCGTCGGGCTTTGCGTAACGAAGATTTGATTCGATGGATTCGTGAAACAAATGAGGATCTTGTGAGACAACACCAATGGCGTCGCGCAGTGAGTCTCCTGTCAAGGTTCTGACGTCGTAACCATCCACACGAACACAACCGGAAGTAACGTCATACAAACGTGGCACTAACGATGCCAACGTGCTCTTTCCTGATCCACTTGCGCCGACTACAGCCACAGTCTGACCAGATGCGATCTTCAAAGAGATTCCACGCAGCACATCAACATTTGGGTCGCCCGAAACTCCACCCATTGATTCCAGAGATGCAATAGACGTCTCAAAAGCTGACGGATAACGAAACACCACATTGTCAAACTCGACATCACCGCGTGGATGAGCAAGCACTATTGCATCTGGTGCATCGGTAATGAGCACAGGTGCGTCCAGCACTTCAAAGACACGGTCAAACGACACAAAGGCTGTCATGACTTCAACGCGTGCATTTGTGAGACCTGTGAGTGGTTGATAAATGCGAGTCACGAGCGCAGCCATAGCTACCAGTGTTCCAGTGCTGATGTTTCCAGATACCACGAGATGAGCGCCGACACCGTAAATAGCAGCGGCACCCATGGCGCCCACCAAACCAAGTGCAACAAAAAAGACTCGACCATATAACGCAGACTTCACTCCGGTGTCACGTACACCAGCGGCCTTTTGTGAAAAATCATTGACTTCACGCTCACGCCGACCAAACAGTTTGACAATGACTGCTCCGGCAACATTGAAACGTTCGGTCATCTGAGTATTCATCTGAGCATTGAGCTCCATTTGGTGTCGTGCAATGGCACCAAGTTTGTTACCCACTCTCTTTGCAGGAGCAATAAACACAGGGAGCACTATTAGGGACAACAATGTCAGGCGCCACTCCAACACCAACATTGCCGCAAGCGATGTTGCAAGAATGACAACGTTTGACACAACGCTGCCAAGTGTTGATGTGACCGCCGTCTGGGCTCCGACAACGTCGCTGTTCAAGCGGCTGATAAGTGCACCCGTTTGAGTTCGTGTGAAGAATGCAATGGGCATCCGTTGTACTTTGTCGAACAGTGCTACGCGAAGGTCGTAGATAAGGCCCTCACCTATTCGCGAGCTAAGCCACCGTTGAACAATGGCGAGAATTGCATCGCCAATTGCAGCAACAACAAGCAAAAAAGCGAGAAGCGTGATGAGGCCCCGGTCCTTCTGCACGATGGCGGTGTCAAGGATGGCTCGAAACAAGAACGGCGGCACTAGTGCGAGCAGTGCAGATGCGAGGATGGCGAGCAAGAAACCAATGATTTTCTTCTTGTACGGAGATGAAAAGTTCCATGCTCGGCGCATTGTGGTCCGAGTCAGTCGTGCATCTTTGACTGTTGACGCATCCTTCGGGAAGAACATATGTGGATTCATGTGCACCCTGTTGAGGCTACGGGCATCTCTCCGCCTAGTGTCTTAGAAGTGCGTCGCTCAACACTTCTTCTGGTTTCTGGGCTGATCACACTTGCATCGTGCGGCGGAAATGCTGACAGCCAATACACTTCATCGACTCTGTCCCCAAATGAGCGATTCAGCCCATCAACTTTGACGTGGACGGCCTGTTCTGACGATGCTGAGCTTCGCTGTGCCGACTTAGACGTTCCATTTGATTACTCAAATCCTGATATCGGCACATTCACATTGAAATTGAAGATGCACGAAGCTGAGAGTCCCACCAAGCGTGTGGGATATCTGATGACTAATCCAGGTGGCCCAGGCTTTGGTGGAACGTACCTTGTCGACAGTGTGTTCAGTTTCTTCAGTGAAGAACTCATCGACAAGTTCGACATTGTCGGTTTTGATCCACGCGGAACGGGATTATCCACACCCGCCGTGGACTGCGTTGATTCTTACGATGCCTACTTCGCCTATGACCCATCACCTGACACAGATGAAGAGCAACAGGCTGTCATTGACGCAAGTCAAAAGTTTGTTGACGAATGCCAGAAGAAGAACTCTGACATCTTGCCGTATATCTCTACCAACAACTCGGCGCGTGACATGGACGCCATTCGGCAAGCGCTCGGTGTTGACACCATCACATACGTGGGGTTTTCCTACGGCAGCGAATTGGGTGCAACATGGGCCACCATGTTTCCCGCCACAGTCCGTGCCGCGGTCTTGGATGGTGCAGCAGATCCGAATTCGGATTATGTACAGGGAGGCTTAGACCAGGCACGGGGATTTGAAAATGAACTGACGAAGTTCCTGAAACAATGCTCCTCACAACCAACATGTGAATTTCATAATGGCGGGAAATCCGAAGAGGCATTTGATGCGCTCATGGAAAGGCTTGATTCCGAACCAATTGTCGTCAATAAGAAGAGAGCGCCGGTCAATCAGGGCGTTGCACTGATTGCTGTTGCACAAGCGATGTATTCATCCTCACAGTGGATCACACTTGAGAATGCGCTGGCCGAAGCACAACTGGGAAAAGGTGGATCTCTCCTCTATATGTATGACTCGTACTATCAACGTCGTGCTGATGGAACATATGGCAATGAGTTGGAGGCGTTCTTTGCAATTTCGTGCGTTGATGATCCTGGGCCGCGTTCCGTCAAAGAAGTCGATGCATTCATTCCAGATTTCATGAAAGCTGCTCCCCGCTTGGGATCAAGTTTCGCATCGGGCTATGTCTGCACATTCTGGCCCACAAAAACCGACAAGCGAATTGCCATCACTGGAAAAGGTGCTGGTCCCATCGTGGTTGTAGGCACAACTGGTGATGCCGCAACACCGCTACAGAGTTCTCGCAATATGGCTTCGGCGTTAGAAGACGGACGTTTCATAGTTGTTACCGCGAACCAACACACCGGATACGGTGCCAATCAATGCGTGATGGATGCTGTAGACGCTTATTTGATTTCTACGGAAATTTCCTGGCAGGAAAAACTCTGCTAAATCTTTCGCCCAACTACGTGAATGGGTTCGAGCGTGGCGCACAAATATTCGTGAAGTAATCTCACAGCATGGCACGACGTGACATTGGGACTACAGAATCTGGCTCAAGCACTCGACGCACACGATCAGATGGCCGCGAAACCGCTGCAAAAATTCTGAAGTTTGCTGAGGACGAACTCAATGAGTTTGGTCATGTCAATTTCAACCTTGACCGGGTCATCGAAAAGTCTGGCGTGTCACGTAGTTCGGTGTACCACCACTTTGGTGGCCGTGAAGGCGTTATTGCAGGCGTTGAGACCCACCGACTCATTACTTGGTTAGACAATGGCCTCACCGAAATGCAAGAACTCCTAGCAAATACAAATTCCGGTGAAGAGGCGTTTGCGTTAGTCGAACTGGGCATTGTGATGGTGTCAGGGTCACAAGATCAGAAAGACATTCGCCGCCAACGTATTTCCACTTTGGCAATGTCATACAACAGTCCTGCAACGCAAGAACATCTCAAGGAAGTGCAAGCAGAAGGTACCCAACGTTTCGCTGAAATTATTCGTGAGCTAAAGAACCGAGGGCTCTGTCATCCGATTGAGCCCATCGAGGGAACTGCTCACTTCATTCAGTCCATTTTGTTGGGGCGAGTACTTGTGGACATTCTTGATGATCCCGTTGCCAACGAGCAATGGCAACAATCAACTATCTCTGTTTTGCGACATCTCATTAATCCAAATTGAGATATCACTCGCTAGTGCGAGTGGGTGGCAGGAGCGAATTGGCGGAACCAACTTGGATTAC
>CAZCZM010000020.1:1837-15343 GCA_964503445.1 uncultured Bifidobacterium sp. | reverse complement strand
TGTTACGCCGGCGTGTTTGTTGCGGCCTCGCGAGGCAAAAGAAGTGACACTGCGGCTGCGACGAAACTTAACGCAGCAATGAACCACCAGCCATTGCGGAATCCTGAAATGCCAACTGTTCCAGTTTGGATAGTGACAACTAATGCAACGCCGACCGCTGAACCAATTTGACGTGATGTGTTGTTGACCGCTCCCCCCAATGAGAATGCCATCGGCGGCAAACCATGCACCGTTGCCGCAGACAACGTAGGAAATGTCAATCCAATTGAGATTCCCAGTACAAACATCAATGGCAGCCATACGGTCCACGGTTCTGGCGTCTCAGTCAACAGAAGTGCTTCAAGCGAAACCAAAACGCCGAATGCGGCCGGACCTGCAATAAGGAGACGGCGGAATCCAATACGAGAAATGTGGCGACCAATGGCGAACGATGTGATTGCAACAATGACAGGTGCCAACACGGAAAACCACCCCGCTTTCATGACGCCGTAGTTCCACTCTGTTCGCAGGAAAAGAACATTGTTCAAAATGTTGGCGGAGAAAGCAGCACCAAAAAGAAAAGTTGCAATATTCGCAACAGTGAAGGATCGAACTTTAAAAAGTGCTGGTGGTAAGAGGGGTACTGCGTGTCGAAGTGTGCGCCGAACAACAATCGCTCCGAACACACATGCGGTCACAAACAAGAGAAGCACAGATTGATCTGACCAGCCGGTTTCTTCTGCCCGAGAAATTCCCCATACCAATGCAGCCACAGACAACGTGACAAAGATTGATGCACCAATGTCTGGTCGAGGTGAGTCTGTGCGTGGCGTCTCTTTGACCGAACGGGCTGCCAAAAGTACAACCAGCAAACAAATAGGAATGTTGATCCAAAAAGCAGACCGCCAGCCGAATGTGGACACAAAGAACGCACCAAGTGTTGGACCCGATGCAACACCTAATGCGCCCACGGCTCCATTCCACGCAACGGCCTGACTTCGTCGCTCAAGCGAAAACACCGACAGCAATAATCCCAACGAGGCGGGAGTCATGATGGCGCCACCCACGCCTTGCACTGCTCGCCCGAAAATCAATACCCCCATTGATGGCGCAATGGCACAAACAAGCGAACCCACCAGAAAGAGCAATGCACCAACTTGGAAAAGTCTCTTACGCCCAATGCGGTCAGCAAGTCGGCCGGAAACGACCAACAGAGAGCCATACAGAATGGAGTATGACGTGACAACCCATGAGATTGTTCCGCGACTGACGTTGGGGAAATCTGCTGCAATCTCGGCGAATGCCACATTCACGATAGAGAGATCCAAAGTGGAGATGTATGCCGCCACAGCCGTGACAACAAATGTTGGCCACGGCGAACTTGTCGTTGATTTCTCGGTTGATGCAATGTGTGTCATGTTCCCCCTTGGTACAAAAAATGTACCATTTTGCTATGGGCTCCACTCGCACTCGGAAATCATCGCAATCACATAGTCGCAGTTACGACCTCAATTGCCCCATTGCAAAGTCGCTTGATCTCATGGGAGACAGATGGACACTTCTTATTCTTCGTGATCTGTTCATTTTCCCCACTCGTCGTTATGTAGAACTCCGCGACAACCTCACTGGAATTTCGCCGACGCTTTTGTCGCAGCGGCTTAAAGACTTGATTCATCATGAGTTAATTGAGACGTTTGAGGAATCTAAGACGGGACATCTCGCTTATCAATTGACCGCTCGTGGCAAAGAAATAAAGCCCGTCCTTGTTGCTCTGGCAAAGTTTGGGCTTCCACTGATTGATGGACGAGTGAACGACAAAGCGTGGCAAGCGTTCACCAAGTAGTCACAACAAAAACGACCCGGCCGAAGCCGGGTCGTACTGGCGGAAGAGGTGGGATTTGAACCCACGGTGGCTATTCACCACAACGGTTTTCGAGACCGTCCTATTCGGCCGCTCTAGCACCCTTCCGTCTGAAAACGCTATCGGTAGAGATGCGAGGACACTCTCACGAATCTGCGACGAACCGATCGAGGCTGGCAGGAGTGCCGGCGAGCAAAATCAGATCGCCTGCGCTCAGAACGGTTGATTGGTCAACATGGTGAAACACTCCGCCTGGCGATTTCATACTTACAATCGTCACCCCGTACTTGGCCCGAATACCCGACTCGCCCAGTGGTCGTCCCACGTACCTGTGTGGAGACTCCATCTCCACCAGTGCGAAATCATCTTCAACTGTGAAGTAATCGGTGACTCTGCGAGCAAGGCTGCGTGCAGTGCGAGCGCCCATGTCGTGTTCGGGCTGGATCACACGCTGCACTCCGACACGTTCAAGAATTTTTGCATGCTCAAGTGAAATCGCTTTGGCCCAAACGGAAGGAATGTGCAGCTCGTCAATCAACGTCAATGCCGACAGCACCGATGACTCGATGTTCGATGCAATTGCGACAACTGCGCGTGTGAATTGATCAGCTCCAATTTGGCGAAGTGCTCGAGCGGAAGTTCCGTCAAGCTGCACAACATTTGGCAGTTCACCGGACAATCGCTGAACAATGTCACCGTCGGAGTCAACTGCGAGCACTTCAATACCTTGATCAACAAGGCCTCGACACAGTGCTTCACCAAAACGTCCGAGACCAAGAACGAGAACGCCACTGCGATCGGCAGGGCCTTGAGTTGCGGGATTGAAGACAGACATTGAACTCACCGTGTTAGTTAATCAAACGAAAAGAATTTCGTGGTGTTGCAGAAAAATTTTCATCATCCGATGAGTGGCCTATCGGTCGGATAACGGAACAAATTCGGACGCGAACGTAATGAAATGGCTGCAACCAGCGTGATGGGGCCAAGACGGCCAACAAACATCAATATGGTGTACACCAATTGAGATACGTCTCCCTCTCCAGCAGAAAGTCCGGTAGAGAGACCGACTGTTGAAAGCGCCGACACCGCCTCAAATGCCGTAACAGCAAGACTGCCATCTCCAATTGCCATCAGAAGCAGTGTTGAGCCAGCCAAGATTCCAACGCTGACGAGAGCAACAGTTAACGCTTGTCGCTGTACCTCTTCAGTAATGCGACGCCCGAAAACATTGACATCACGATCCCCGCGAACTTCTGCCCAGATCACAAAAGCTAATAATGCAAAGGTTGTCACCTTGATGCCGCCGGCAGTAGATCCACTGCCACCACCGATAAACATGAGAATTGTTGACACCAGCAACGACTCCTCATTAAGTGACGCAGTGTCTACAGAGTTGAATCCTGCTGTGCGTGTTTGAACTGAATGAAAAAAAGCAGCCTGTGGTCGCGCAGTTTCTGGAAGCGAGCCAAGCGTTTTTGAATTCGACCACTCAAACGCCAAAAACACGATAGTTCCAAGAGAGACAAGCACTCCCGTTGTGGCAACTGTCAATTTTGAGTGAAGAGACCACAAACGCCAACGTGATCGGTGTCGAGCGATGGAGCGGAGAACGGGGAAACCAAGCCCGCCAAGAATGACCGCGGAGCAGATCATGATGGTCAACAACCAGTCATCCGCAAACCGTATGAAGCTGTCCGAGTACAACGCAAAACCAGCGTTGTTCCATGCTGAAATGCTGTGAAATGCCCCGTGTATCAATGAATCAATGAATCCATAGTTGTGAGAGATGTAAAAACGAAGCGCTAACAGAACTGCAAAAACTGCTTCAAACGTCAATGTGGTGACGACAACACTGCGAACTAAACGACCGAGATTGCTATAGGTTTCAGCGCCCACGTCAGCCGCAAGCGCCCGTGAATACGAGAAGCCAATTTTGTCGGAAACAAGTAACACCGCGATGCTCACAACTGTCACAATGCCTAGTCCACCGACTTGAATTAACCCGAGTATTACTGTCTGACCAAAACCGGACCAGTGAGTTGCAGTATCAACAACTGCAAGCCCTGTTACACATACCGCGCTTGTAGCGGTGAACAATGCATCTAGGAAACTGGTGTGTCGACTGCCTGCAGTAGCAACCGGCAATTTCAATAGGGCCGTACCGATTGCGACCATCACGGCAAAGGACACAGGCAGTAGTCGTAAAGGGTTCGCCAACATCCAAGTTTGAATGTGTTTCAAACGACGTTGTACTTGCATGCGTAATGACCAGGTTTTACGTTACGAACGGCGTTGAGCAAAAAAATCTGTGAGCAACTGTGCGCATTCAGAGGCAAGGACACCGTGTTCTACGGGAGGATTGTGATTTATGCGCGGGTCCGACATGACGTTGTACAAACTCGCAGTTGCACCACCCTTTAAATCTGCAGCGCCGTATACCAATCGACCAATTCGTGAATTCACTAATGCGCCCGCACACATGATGCATGGCTCCAAGGTCACCACAAGAGTGCAGTCGTCAAGTCGCCAGGTTCCTAACGCAGATGCTGCATCGCGTAATGCCAACACTTCTGCGTGAGCCGTGGGATCACCGGTGAGCTCCCGTTCGTTATGACGTTGCGCGACCACAGCGCCGTCACGCAGTACGACTGCACCAACGGGAACATCGCCATGACGGATTGCTTCCTGCGCCTCGGCAAGGGCGATTCGCATGGCCTCTTCGTGTGTCATTTCCACAACCTAGTGATGTCTGGCGGAAGAGGTGGGATTCGAACCCACGGAAGCTTTCACTTCACACGCTTTCCAAGCGTGCCGGTTCGGCCGCTCTCGCACTCTTCCAGGCAGCAACATTTCTGTCGCTACGAGTTGGTCAGGCTACCTCGGATGTACGCTGTAACCCTCAACATCCACGGCTTGATCCGTGGGTGGTGAGGTGGCGGTCGGGTCCTGTGCGACGGTCGCCCGTAAACCAGGTCAGGTCCTGACGGAAGCAGCCTCCACACGGGAACGATCGTGCGCCGCAGGTCGCCTGGCCGTCACTTCACTGCCCATGAGCCTCGTGGCGAATCAAGGAGTCACCATGAACTCTCGTATTGGAATCATTGTCGGATCAGTTATCGGCGTCTTGGTCCTGTTCATTGTGTCCATTGTCGGTTCCTACAACGGACTAGTCGACAGAGAGACGCGGGTCGATCAATCAGTCGCAGATTTGGAAGTACAGCTTCAGCGTCGATTCGACCTCATTCCCAATTTGGTCAGTGCAGTAGAAGGCGCCCTTGAGCAAGAGCGCGACATCATCAACAGCGTGACCGAGGCGCGCACGCGTTACGCAGGGGCTGGGAACTCTGCCGATCGTCTTGATGCTGCAGCAGATTTGGAAGGTGCGTTGTCGAGACTTCTTGTAGTCGTAGAAAATTATCCGCAGGTGGCAAGTCTGCAGAACGTTCGTGATTTACAGGTGCAGTTAGAGGGAACGGAAAACCGAGTTGCACAAGCACGTCGTACCTACAACGAATCAGCAACTGATTACAACCGTGCTGTTCGTCGCTTCCCACGCGCAATTGTTGCTGCGCTATTTGGTTTTGACAAGCGTGATCTCTTTGAGGCAACACCTGGAGCCGACCAAGCTCCGGAAGTTGACCTCAACCCAGGCGAATAGCTCGTGATAAGAAAACAGGGCTTGCGAACGCTCTTTGCGGGATTGTTGGCCGGAACTTTTCTCTTGGTTGGGTGTTCATTTGACTCAACCAACAGCACAAATTTTCCTGAATTCACCGCACCTGTTGTTGACGCAGTCGGTGCCATTGATGACAACATCGAAAGCGAGTTGTCAGCAGAACTTGAACAGTTTCGTGTTTCCTCTGGACCACAAATTGCAGTTGCCGTCATTGACACCACCGGTCAAAGAACGATTGAGGATTACTCCATTGACCTTGCTCGTGAGTGGGGTGTTGGCGATAGCGAACGCGACGATGGCGTACTTCTTTTGATTGCGTTGGAAGACCGAGAGCTTCGCATTGAAGTTGGTAGCGGAGTTGAGGGAGACCTCACCGACGTCGCTGCGGGACGAATTGTTGACGAAATAATGCTTCCGCTCTTGCGCAATGACAATGTCACGGGGGCAGTGCTTCAAGGAGCACGAGCAACGATGTCCGTGTGGCGCGGAGAAACACTTCCTGCGCCAACCATCAACAATGACCCGACTGTCACGCAAGGAAGTGCGCCCGATTGGCTGGGAATTCTCCTCTTTTTCCTGTTCATCGGTGGCTCAATTCTTCTTGCAATCATTGGCCAATTTGCCCGCCACACCACCTGGACCTCTGGTGGTTCTCGCCGTGGATACGGAGGGATTTTCATACCTGGCGGTTTTGGCGGTGGCGGATTCGGTGGCGGTGGCGGATTCGGTGGCTTCGGTGGTGGTGGCGGCGGCTTTAGTGGCGGCGGAGCAGGCGGGAGTTGGTAATGCCTAAGTGGTGGTTAGAACAAAAAGACGCAGTGGCGCAGGCAATTCACAACGCCGAGTCAACATCTGGTCATCAAATAGTTGTTCACGTGGGCAGTTTGGGACGGAATCCACAGAAGCGTGCTAATCAACTTGCAGTTCGTTGGGCACAAGCGTCATTGGTGTTGTGTGTTGATCCACAACATCGTCACTTTGAAGTGCGATGGTCGCCCACACTTCGTCTTGATCCCGAACAGGTCACTCACGTTGTGACGGAGAACATCAAGATGCACAACCTTGCCAATGCCATTACTGATTTGGCCGCGTTGCTCCCTGTTCAAAAAGAAGGAACAGAACTTCCCGACATTGTTAATGACGACAACTAGCGAACTTTTAGCGACCCACCGTGGCGCGCTCAGCACGTTCAACGAGATCTGCCATCTCTAGTGAACGTGCGAATGATGCAAGGTCTTTCGTGGGTCCTCGCCATTCCCAGTCATCTACATTTCCAATCTTCACATCGTCATCAACATCAGTGACAACAGTTGCAACTTTTTTGAACAACAGCGCCATGTCGAATTGTTCGCGAAGGGTTGCGGCAAGTTTCGCAGCACCTCGAACAGCAACACCATCTGTCGCCCACTGTGCTTCATCTAACGGAATCTTCTCAATGTGCAGATACTTTGCCAAGACAGTTGATGCACTCTTTGCACCCCACCCTGGTAAACCTGGAAAACCATCAGCGGTGTCTCCGACAAGACCCAACCAGTCAGAAATACTCGTGGGCGACACACCAAACTTTTCGATGACTGCCGATTCGTTGATGATGACGTCATTACGCCTGTCGTACTGAACGATTCGGTTGCCCTTCACGACTTGACCTAAATCTTTGTCGGGCGTCAGCATCTGCACTTGGTCAACTCGTTCATCTGCATCGGCTCGTACTGCTGCGGCGGCCAATGCGTCGTCTGCTTCATACTTCACCATTGACCACACCGGTACACCGAGAGCACGTAACGCCTCTTGCATGATGGGCAATTGTTCAAGAATGTCAGGCTCCATTCCCTCCGATGTTTTGTAACCGTCATAGAGGTCGTTACGAAAACTCTCAATGACATGGTCTACTGACACTGCAACGTGTGTTGCCCCACCAGCCAAGAGTTGCAGCGTTGATGTCATCACTCCGCGCGTGGCTGACATGGGAGGCGGGGTGCGATGGCGAACAGCCTGGCCAAAGTGCTGACGGTACAGCTCGTAGGTGCCGTCGATGAGATGAACAATCACCACCACAGTGTGCCAGACCAGTTGCAAGGCACGAATGTCGTCGTTATGATTGCGAGCACAACTAAATAGTTGCGGGCACAACAAAATGTGCCAATCCGCTACGAAAGGAAACCCCCAATGCCTGCCGTTACCGCCGACACTCTCACTCTTCCCAGATTGCCAGCCCCTGCACCCGAATCACGTGAACGCAGCGTTCGTGCCATCACCACCGCACCGCGAGGCTTTGAAGGTGAAGGATTCCCTGTGCGCCGCGCGTTCGCTGGCATTGCGAAAAACGCACTTGATCCGTTCATCATGATGGACCAGATGGGCGAAGTGGACTACGGCCCATACGAACCACGTGGCACCGATTGGCACCCACATCGCGGATTTGAAACTGTCACCTACATCATGGATGGTTCGTTTATCCATCAAGACTCCCACGGCGGTGGCGGAGTCATCTCTGACGGTGACACGCAATGGATGACCGCTGGAGGCGGAATTCTTCACATTGAGACTCCACCTGAGAGCTTGGTCATTAAAGGTGGTCTCTTCCATGGATTGCAGTTGTGGGTCAACCTTCCTTCACATAAGAAGATGATTTCTCCTGCGTACCAGAATCTTGAAGCGCAGATGGTCCCACTTCTCACCACACCAGACGCAGGAACACTGATTCGATTGATTGCCGGTGATCTTGCAGATGCGCACGGACCAGGATCTACTCACACACCCATCGTGATGGCACATGCAACCATTACTCCAGGGTCGCGAATGTCGTTGCCGTGGAATCCACACTTCAATGCTCTTGCCTATGTCTTGAAAGGTTCAGGTTTTGCCGGAACAGAGCATGCAGCCATTCAATTGGGACAAGCGGTGGTCTTTGGTCCTGGTGATGTGCTGACGCTTGAAGCATCAGAGAATGAAGCATTAGATGTCATCTTGTTGGGCGGTGAACCAATCGGTGAACCAGTTGAACAATATGGTCCGTTCGTCATGAACACGCGTGCTGAATTACAACAAGCATTCGACGACTATCAGCGCGGACGCCTTGGTGTAGTGCCAGCAAACGGTATTCAACCGTTCCGCGGCCGCTAAATCACAACTTTCCAGTTAGCTGACTTGTGTCAGCCCACCATCAACAACAAACACTTCACCCGTCACGTACTTGTTGCGCACCAACGCAAGTGTTGCTTCTGCACAGTCATCGGGAGTCGCAGACCGCTTAATGGGGTTAATCATTGCAATACCAGCATGCTGACTTGACCAATCTTTGGTCCATGGAGTCTCCACAAGTCCAGGTGCAACAGCATTAAAGCGAACTGGTCCGTGGCTCTTTGCCATGAGACGTGTCATCTGATTCAGTGCGGCCTTCGACATTGAATACGCAATGGATGAACCCATTGGTCGTACACCTGCAACTGAAGTGATGTTGACAACATGACCATCAGCCGATTCACGAAGGTGTGGCAACGCAGCCTTTGTGAGATACCACGTGCCAAAGACATTCACTTCAAAAGTCTTCATAAAGATCTCGTCAGTGAGCGCGTCAATGTCGCCATGCGGAACAAGCGTTGTCCATCCTGCGTTATTGACAAGAAGATCTAACTTTCCATACTTCTTGATGGTCTCTGCGATGAGGTTTTCCGATTGCGCTTTGTCGCTGATATCTGCCTGCACATACATGGAGTCACCAGGAAGAGCCTCTGCAACTTTTTGACCCGCCTCAACACTGCTGGCCGAGTTCACAACAACTGATGCACCCAATTCAGACAATCGCTGTGCGATTCGCTCACCAATACCACTTGATGATCCGGTCACAATTGCAACCATTCCTGCTAATTCAGCCATGACATTTCTCCCTCTTGGTACCTGCCCTCATCGTAGGACTGCATACATGGCCCCGAAGAACAGAAAGGGTCCCAACGGAATATGGCTGTGTCGAGACGAGATTCTGAACACCACAAGAATTACTGCCACTACTCCAGCTGTAAAGAATGCGGAGAGGATGGCAACCCACACCGCTTGTACATTCACTGCGCCGACAAACAATCCGATGTACGCCGCACACACCACATCGGCATGGCCTAGTTGGCCACGGGACACGAACTCAATGAGTCGCAGTACCAACCACATCACGCCAGCACTCGTCACGATGTTCAACAACGTGGCTTCTGGCGAAATACCAACAACAAACATCACTGTTGGCACGGCCACACCAACCGACTGCCGCATCACACGCCGCGGAATGGTGTGTGTATCGATATCAATCCATGACATACGAAGTCCCGTGCCAACGAGAACACAACACATCACTACGTACGCAGTGTTATGAAATACGTGATGAGCAACAGTCACACACACCATTGCGACTAATGCACTAACTACCCATGACAGAACCTGCTGGGTGCTGTGATGCTCCGCAAACACCACACCACTACTCCGCTGATGAGCAATGTCTCGCCGCGCACGCCACAAGGCCCACACGCCAATCAGCAGTCCCACTCCACCCCACATCACGCTGTGCATGCGAGGTGTGTACAGAAGATTGCTTGGAATGTCCAAGCGCCTCAATTGAGGAGGAAGTGATTACTCCTGGACGAGTTCGATCAAGGTTCCGAAGCTGCCCTTCGGATGAATGAAAGCAACTGTTGTGCCACGTGAGCCAGGGCGAGGAGCCTTGTCAATGGGGGTTGCACCAGCGGCAACCATGGCCTCAAGAGCTTCAGCACAGTTGTTGACGCGGTAGCCAATGTGATGCAAACCTTCGCCGCGCTTCTCGATTGCTTTTGCAACTGGAGACTCGGGTGTGGTGGGCGTGAGCAGTTGAACGTAACTCTCTGCCACTTTCAACAACGCTTCTTCTACTCCGTCTGACTCGACGACTTCACGGTGGTCAACCGTTGCGCCGAATGCGTCTTGGTAGTACTTGATTGCTGCTTCTAAATCGCGAACAGCGATAGCTACGTGATCAATTTCTGTTAACAACATGACAGTCTCCTTCATTCTCCAATTGTTTTAACGACGGAACCAGTTGAGTTTCTCGCCAACTTTTGCCCGCAATTCGTGGTCATCGACTCCGAGACCTTCCTCGGGAGCCAAGCACAACACCCCAAGTTTTCCTTCGTGCATGTTGTTATGCACTTGATAAGAGGCTTCGGCCACTTGGTCGAGGGTGAACACTTGCGACATCACCGGATGAATCATGCCCTTCTGAACAAGACGGTTGGCTTCATACGATTCTTTGTAGTTAGAAAAATGCGACCCAACCAGCTTCTTCAATCTGTTCCAGAAGTGGCGATTGTCGAACTCCATCATAAAACCGCTTGTGGCTGCACAAGTGACGACTGTTCCGCCCTTCTTCACAACATAGATAGACGCTGCGAATGTGCTTCTACCTGGGTGCTCGAACACGATGTCTGGATCTTCGCCAACTAATCCGCGAATATCTGTTCCTAAGCGACGCCATTCTTTGTCGTCGTGTGATCCATCTTCTTTGAAGAACTTGTAGTTGGCCTTCTTGCGGTTAATGATGTGCTCGCACCCCATCTCGCGAAGAATTTCTTCCTTCTCTTCCGATGACACGACACCAACAGGAATACCCCCACCGTTCAGCACAAGCTGCACGGCGTACGAACCAATACCGCCCGATGCTCCCCAGATGAGAACAACGTCGCCTTGCTTCATGTTTGCTCCGTTGGGTGAGACCAACATGCGGTAGCTGGTGGAGAGACACAACGCATTCACTGCGGATTCTTCCCATGTGAGATGTGCAGGCTTTGGCATTAACTGATTGGCCTTCACTATCGCAAGATCAGCAAGTCCGCCAAAGTTAGTTTCGTATCCCCAGATGCGCTGGTTTGAACCCATCATTGAGTCGCTATGTGACGAAGGATCTTGGTCGTCAACATGATTACATTGCACGACAATTTTGTCGCCTGGCTTCCAGTTGCGCACAGCACTACCTACGCGAAGCACAACACCTGACGCGTCCGAACCGAGTACGTGATAGTCCAAGTCGTGTCGCTTGGCCCATGAACTCTCGCGTCCAAGTCGCGCCAAGTGACCAAAAGTGCTCACTGGCTCGAAGAGAGTTGCCCACACAGTGTTGAAGTTCATGGACGATGCCATGACGGCAATCACAACTTCGTCAGGAGCAATCTCTGGCATGGGCACCTGGCCAACATGAAAGCTTTTCCGTGGGTCCTTATCGGCACTGGCAATGCCGTCCCACATGTTTTGCTCATCCTTTCGGACGAAAGCTGCTCGATAGGTCTCGGGAAGGGGAATGGCGGCAAGTTCCTCGCCAGACGCGCCGTTCATGATGGCTTGGAGAATTTGGTCCATTGCTATGACGATAGCGAGATTCCCTCATTCATCTCCTAACCTAATTTTCACTGTTCAGCACCTCTAAAGGTGCCCTTTTACTTGGAGGCAAACATGGCTGGTTCATACATCGTCGCAGGAGCTCGCACCCCTATCGGCAAAATGAGTGGCGTACTGTCGTCATTCAGTGCTGCAGAGCTTGGTGGCTTTGCTATCAAAGCAGCGCTTGAGCGCGCCGGCGTGAAACCAGAAGAAGTTGAGCACGTCATCATGGGTCAAGTTCTCATGGCTGGCCAAGGTCAAGTTCCATCACGTCAAGCAGCGGTCAACGCTGGCATTCCAATGAATGTTCCATCGGTCAACATCAACAAGGTGTGCTTGTCTGGCCTGAACTCCATCTACTTGGCTGACCAGATGATTGCATCAGGCGAAGCAGACATTGTTGTTGCCGGTGGCATGGAGTCCATGACCAATGCGCCATATCTAGCGCAAGGTGCCCGTGGCGGTTTCCGCTACGGCAACACCGAACTGCAAGACGCAATTGTTCGTGACGGTTTGTGGTGTGCCTTCGATGCATGCCTCATGGGTCTGGGAACCGAGCGTTACACCGCTGGCGGTATTTCACGTGCCGACCAAGACGATGCTGCAATGAAGAGCAATCAGCGCGCCGCCGCCGCCATTGCATCGGGCAAGTTGGCTGAAGAGATCATTGAAGTTGCAGTGAAGCAACGCAAGGGTGACCCCGTCATCGTGAAGAACGACGAAGGTGTCCGCGCAGATACCACCATGGAATCACTTGGTTCGTTGAAGCCTGCTTTTGACAAAGAAGGAACAATCACTGCAGCTAACGCAAGCCAAATCTCAGACGGCGGTTCTGCAGTTGTTCTTATGTCGAAGAAGGCAGCCGAAGCTCGCGGCGTAAAGCCATTGGGCGAAGTTGTGTCATACGGAATGGTTGCTGGCCCCGATAATGCGTCGCTGTTGCATCAGCCCAGCCGCTCTATCTTGCGCGCACTTGACCGCGCTGGCATGAAAGTGTCAGATGTTGACTTGTTCGAATTGAACGAAGCATTTGCTGCAGTGGGAATCGCATCAATGCGCGAACTTGGCATCACAGATGAAATTGTCAACGTCAATGGTGGCGCAATTGCCCTAGGACACCCCATCGGAATGAGCGGTAACCGTTTGGCTCTCACCATCTTGCATGAACTGCGTCGCCGTGGTGGCGGTGTTGGTGCTGCAGCACTCTGTGGTGGCGGCGGACAAGGCGACGCCATCATCGTTCGCACCGTCTAATTTCCTACATGTTCAGCGAGCCACTCACTCGAGCACGTCATGTTGCTCGGTGGGTGGCTCTTGCTGTTGTCGTGGGAATTTTGTCTGGACTGCTATCTGCCGCATTTCTTGAATCTCTAGATTGGGCGACAGACACCCGCACCGCAAACGAGTGGCTCTTGCTACTTCTCCCCGTTGCCGGACTTGTTGTGGGCTTGTCGTATCACTACGTGGGGCGAGGGCTTGAACGTGGTTCAAATCTTCTGATTGACCAAATTCACTCTCACTCGCAGTGGATTCCATTTCGCCTGACTCCCCTTATCTTCGGTGCAAGCGTTGTGTCGCATGTTGCAGGAGCATCAGT
>CAZCZM010000020.1:0-1737 GCA_964503445.1 uncultured Bifidobacterium sp. | reverse complement strand
TGACTCCCCTTATCTTCGGTGCAAGCGTTGTGTCGCATGTTGCAGGAGCATCAGTAGGTCGTGAAGGTGCTGCGCTGCAATTTGCTGCTGGAGTCACTGACCCCATGAGTAAGAAACTTGGACTCTCTCATGCTGACCGATCATTGATGTTGATCACTGCCATGGCTGGTGGATTTGGCGCGGTGTTCGGAGTTCCCGTCACTGGTGCAGTATTCGCGTTGGAAGTTCAACGAATTGGAAGGGTGCGTTACGAAGCATTGGTGCCTGCTGTTGTCGCAAGTTTCGTTGGCGATTCAGTGGTGCGCGGGCTCGGTGTAGAGCACACGCACTTCTCAGCATTCCCTTCAATTGACCTCTCTTGGTCGCTTGGGCTTCGCATTGTCGGATTCGGTATCTGCGCAGGACTCATTGCGTTGCTGTTTGTGTGGTTAACACATCTCGTAAAAAGCATGAGTGCGCGATTCATACCGTGGTATCCCGCACGGCCGCTATTAGGTGGCGTTGTTCTTGCACTACTCATCGCGACATGTGGCTGGCGTGATTATCAAGGCCTCTCCATGCCACTAGCAATTGAAGCGATGAATGGATCAGCTGCTGGTCAATGGGGAACAAAACTTGTGCTGACCTCTCTCAGCATTGGTACAGGGTTTGTCGGGGGTGAATTCATTCCGTTGTTCATCATTGGTGCGTTAGCTGGTGCAAGCTTCGGTCACTTCACAGGCTCAAACATTGCCCTTTTCGCGATGATTGGCGCAGTTGCAGTTCTTGCGGGCGCCACCAATACTCCTCTGGCATGCACGTTGTTGGGAGTAGAACTCTTTGGTGGCAGCGGATTGTGGTTTTTTGCAATTGCGTGTGTTGCGGCATATTCAACAAGTGGACACACCGGTATCTATCACGCGCAACCAATTAGCGCGAACAAGTCGGGAACTCGTCTGCCTACCGCGTAAACACCTACAAATCGAGGCGACGACGATTATCGAATGCACGACCCAATGTGACTTCGTCGGCGAATTCAATATCGCCACCAACAGGCAAACCACTAGCCAGTCGTGATACTTCAACACCAAGTGGTGCAAGTAAACGAGCTAAATACATTGCTGTGACATCACCTTCGGTGTTGTTGCTTGTGCACACCACCACTTCAGTGATTCCCTCGGGTTTAATGCGTGACACCAACTCACGTACTTTCAAATTCTCTGGGCTGACACCTTGTAGTGGATCAATCAAACCCAGCAACACGTGATAGCGACCGCGAAATCCGCCCGTGCGCTCTAACGCTGCAATGTCGCGTGAATCTTCCACAACGCAGACAATTGTTGATTCACGTTTTGCATCGGAACAAATGCTGCACAATTCGGCATCGGCCAAGTTGAAACACCGTTCGCAGAAACGCACCTTTTGTTTGGCCTCAATGATTGCTCGCGCAAGCCGTGCAACGTCTTCGCCTTCGGACTTAATGAGATGAAGAGCTAACCGTTGAGCACTGCGTGGACCAATGCCGGGTAGGCGACCTAGTTCATCAATGAGAATCTGAACAGGTGGGGTGTACGGACTTGCCACGGTTATTGCTCTGCTGATGCTTCGTCAATAATGCTTCCGTCTGGAAACTCTGATTGCAGTTTTTCCAGAATGGGATCAACCGCGTCGTGCACCAACGTTGTCTCACTGAGATCGATGGGTTTGAGTGGGTCTTCCTCAACAATTTTGTCGATGGTCTTTGGCTCGTCAGGAATG
>CAZCZM010000019.1:0-35107 GCA_964503445.1 uncultured Bifidobacterium sp. | reverse complement strand
GACACCACGTTCGACAATCTCTCCAGACCAAAACGCAAATACGCAACGCGGTCACCCAAGTTGGAACCCAATGCAACAATCGCACGGTGTCGCGCCGGAATCTTCATATCCACCCGACTGCGCACAATGCGCACCGCGGTGGAATCCAAATCTTCTGGAATGGGTGGACGAAGCTTCGTCAACCGCACATCGGCCACTTCCACATGATCAAATTGCAAACACCGTTCCGCAATACGTGCCACCAAACGCTCAAGCAACACATCGCGAGAACCACGCACTACATCAGACACGGCCTGTGCGATAGCTCCGTAATTCGCGGTGTCGACCAAGTTGTCGGTCAGCCCTGCCTCTACAAGGTCAACTTCTAAGTCAATATCCACCTGAACGGGCTGCTCGGCCTCGCGCTCATGGGGCAACACGCCCACCAAAGCCATGAGACGCAAGCCATTTACATATATATGGTCACGAGCCATTCACTCTGTCTATCTGAGAAAACAACGCTCTGACTACGGTGGGGTTATGGCAGAACGAATTCCCTATGACGAATTCAGCATGTTTCACGAAAACGCAGCTGAATATGGCATTCCCTACCCCTCCCCGCCAGTTGTGTCGCGAGAGTTCGTCGCACTACCCGACGGTCGACGACTCTCCGCATTGAAATGGGGCGAGGGTGAACCACAGCTCGTCTTCCTGCACGGTGGTGCACAAAATGCACACACATGGGACACCGTGGCACTCGCTCTCAATGTGCCGCTGTTGTGTATTGATCTTCCAGGTCACGGTCATTCAGACTCAGCCGCCGCATTTGATCCTGCAGCGCAACCCCTGCAACAAAACGCAGCTGACATCGCAGCGGTTATTCAGGCGCTGGCGCCAGAAACTCTTGGCGTCATCGGCATGTCACTCGGAGGGCTCACCACGCTCGCATTGTCGCGAGACTTTCCGCATCTTGTAAAGAAAATGGTCTTGGTCGACATCACACCCGGTGTCAACCAAGACAAAACAAAACAAATCACCGACTTCGTGAATGGCCCCGCAACCTTCCCATCATTCGAAGAACTTCTGGAACGCACCATTCAGTTCAATCCCACACGCACCGTGGAAAGTTTGCGTCGGGGAATTCTGCACAACGCCCTGCAGAAAGAAGACGGCTCATGGGTGTGGCGCTATCGCCGCGATGATGCTCCCCCATTGCCCGAAGTCGATGGCACAGTGCAGCGACCCTCTACTGCAGTGTTGTGGGATGCCGTGCAGCATTTCGGCAAACCACTCATGTTTGTGCGCGGAATGCGATCGCAAAGTGTTGTGTCTGACGACGACGAAGCCGAGCTACGCAAGCGTGCATCGTCTGTCCGTGTGGAACATGTGCAAGAAGCCGGCCATTCGGTGCAAGGCGATACACCGCTAGAACTTGCTGCGCTATTGCGGGATTTCTTTCAGTTGTAACGCAAGTGCACCACACGCTGCTCTCAAAAGCACGTCGCCACGGCAGAACAAACAGAACGTCACCTTGAATTAATCGTCGAGCGCATCCTCTAGAAAATCAATAGCAGTCTGCGTAATTGCTGCATCCACACCAACAACCAAGTGCCTGTTGGAATACACCGATTGATACGTCCAGCCCATTGTCTTTGCCATGGTTCGAGGAACATACGGCGGTATCACGGGGTCTCCACGCGAGATAGTCACCAATACAGGCACCTCGCGAGACTTCTCGGCCGGAACCACCTCTCCCAACGGACGCTGTGATGCAGGCAGTCCTGCACAATGGGCGTATGTGAATGCTTCGGCACCGATGTAGAAATGGCGTGTCTTCTTCGCAGTGTGATTCGCAAACAATGAGGCAATCCGTTGTGCAGCAGATGACGTCACATTGGCACACGCCGCACGCGACGAGTCTGGCGTTGGTGGCGGTCCAGCCAACGCCAACAACTGCGCGCCGTCACCATTTGATGCCTTATTGATTGCCACAAATAGATCTTGAGGATCACCATCGGCAACAGCATGCGTTGCGGCGCGTGCGATGGTGTCAAAATCAACACCTTCACCCATACGTCCCAATCGAAGGTTTGTCTTGAACAAACTGAGTGCTTGTGCCACATTCGCATTTGACGGACACGACAAATGCGAAGCACACCAACGCATCGCAGTTTCCACCACCAACGGCATTGACTCAAGTTGACGTTCCGCCTGGCGCACCATTGATTTTGATGGATCTTGTGGTGAATCCAGCACCGCCGCAGTGACGCGATGTGGTTTGGTCATCACCAACGCAGTCGCAGTTGTTGCGCCAGTGCCCCACCCGATGACGGACGCCTTCTCGATATCAAGTGCGTCCTGCACAGCAACCACATCATCTGCCTCGTCTAACGCAGACAACACATTCACATCGGTCAAGATCACAGGCGAATCGATTGAGCCGCGTGGCGCAATGGAAATCACCGTGTAGTCGCGCGTCTCCATTCCTAAAGTCAGCGCTGCCTTTTCCACGCGGTCGCGCGCATTGTCGCCATATTTCCTGTCAGGCAATAACAGCAAGACGGGGGCCGAGTCCTTCTTTCCCATGCGTCGATACACCGCCAATGAGATGGTCTCACCAGAAACATCAGACGCCACTCGCGGTACGTCAATTCGGGCACATTCAATAGCGCCACATGGCAGCCACGTAACAGCCGTTGCAGCACGCACCTGAGACGTATCGTCTGGTTCACTAGACGCCGACGAACACGCCGCCACAAGCATCACCGATGCAAGTAGCGCCCCAACGCGAAGGCGAAGCCTCATTTACTTGCGCTTATTGACCGAAGCGGCCTTTACCGTGACCTGTTGTGTCACCAGGTATGAATCACCCGATTGTGCAACTGCATGGAACTTCGCGGACTTCAACTTGCCCATTGACACCATGAAGGTTGTCTTTTTGCCAGCTGCAACCTGCTTGCCGTTGCGGTACAACACAACGCGTGAACCAGCTGGAGCAGTGACCACAACTCGATACCTGGTGCCAACTTTGCGGGCACTAGCAATTCGAGCCAGTGGTGCAACAACAGGTGTTGATGGTCGTGAAACAACCGGTGTTGATGGTGCCTTCACCGGAGCAGGAACTTCAGCCCCGTAATCAACGAACGAAGAATCAGATCCGTCGGTGGGGTCACCATTGTCGCTTATCTCATCTTCGTCAAATGAAGACGACGAAGCGTTCGACGTTGGACGCTGATACAACAGCGCATTCACAGTGGATGAGTTCAATCCAGCAATGACACCCAGCGTTGCATCGGCCGACAAACGGCTAGCAACTTCAGATGGAGTCAATGCGCGTGCATTGCTCAAAATAAGAGCCGCCACACCAGCAACGTGTGGTGCCGCCATAGACGTACCAGACATGATTGCCGACGCGTTATTGGTGCTGATACCTGCAGAAATAATGGAACTGCCTGGCGCAAAGATGTCCACACATGCACCCACGTTCGAGAAGTACGACTTGCCGTCAGTGTTAGTGGTGGAACCCACAGTGATTGCCGCAGCTGCACTTGCCGGGGACTTGGTGCACGCATCTGTGGCTTCGTTACCAGCTGCAACCACCATGGTGATGCCGTCGGCAACTGCACGCGTGATTGCATCGTTCAACGCGGAGTCATAACCGCCACCCAAACTGAGGTTGGCCACTGCTGGCTGACCCGCAACGTGATGGTTAATCATCCAGTTAATGCCAGCGATAACACCAGATGATGTTCCGCTACCCACGCAGTCAAGAACTCGAACAGGAACAATGGTTGCCGCATTGGCAAAGCCGTATGTTGATCCGGCTGCTGTGCCCGCCACATGGGTTCCGTGTCCGTGACAGTCATTTGTTCCACGACCATCGCCGATAGCGGTGTATCCAGACACCACACGACCACCAAACTGTGAATGCGATGCCGCTACACCGGTATCGATGACATAGACGTCAACGTCTGCACCAGTGCCCGAACGAGTTAACAAACCATCGAGTGGTAATGAACGCTGATCTGCGCGGTCAAGACCCCACGACTCGGCATTCACCGCAGGAATTCCCTGCACGAATGGTGTGACTTCATTGCTGACATCAGATGATGGACTTGTACCAATGGAGTTCGTCGCACGAACAGTAAATGTGTAGGCCACTCCGTTTGTGAGGCCATTCACCACACATGCAAGAACAGATGATGCTGTACATGTGAATCCACCTGGCGATGAGGTAACGGTGTACTGAGAAATGACTGCCCCACCATTGTTTGAAGGAGCCGACCAGCGAACCGTCGCGCGTGTATCGCCAGCGGTGGCCACCACGTTCTGCGGTGCAGACGGCGCCGTGGCTACTGCACGAGGAATAACGGTGACCGCAACAGAAGCTGGGCTGGTTCCTACGGAGTTCACAGCCTTCACACGAATGCTGACAGGAACATCTGGCGTCAAGTTTGTGAGAGTTGCAGACGTTGCAGTGGAAACACCGTCAGGCCATACCGACCACACGCCCGAGTTGTTCACGCTGAACTCAACTACATAGTCGGTGATGGCTGCAAACGACGAGGTGACTGGCGACCACGACACACGCACGCTGGTGTTGTTCACCACTGCCGACACCGATGACGGTGGGCGTGGAATTCCTTGGATCACTGGTGTCAACGTCACTGCGTTCGATGCGACGCTGTTCCCCACAGCATTGATGGCAACTGCACGGAACATGTATGTGGTCCCACCCACAAGGCCCGAGACCGATGCCGAGCGATACAACACGGTGTTGGTGCGAATGGTGGCCCAGTTTGCACCGTTGTCAGTGGACTGCTGCACGAGATATCCAGTAAGGGCACTTCCACCACTTGTTGCTGGCGTACTCCACGACAAAAACGCCGTTGATCCAGAAATAAACCCGTAGAAGTTTCGGGGTGCGCTGGGAACACTGGGAGCCAGCGGTGTGCGGTCAACAACAAGCGAAGGCGCACTGACGCCAACGCTGTTGACAGCGAGAACGCGGAACTTATGCGCCACCCCACCTTGCAGACCGGTGAGCTGCACTGAACGCTGGTACCACGGAAGTTGTGAGCTGCGTGTCCATGTTGAACCGCCATCGATTGAGTACTCGGTGTGGTATCCGGTTACCGATGTCCCACCATTTTGTGCTGGCGTTGACCAATACAAACTTGCCGTGTTGTAGCCAACGTTGACACTCAAGAAGCGAGGCTCAGATGGCACACGCAGGCCCTGTGGCGTCACAGTGCGAGAAGCATCTGGGCTGGTTCCGTATGCATTCACAGCGCGAACACGAATGACATGCTCTACGTCGCCAGTCAAGTTAGTGAGCGAGACATAGTTGCGGGGTGCATCAACACGAGTGCTACCCACCCATGTAGTGCCACCATCAGTGGACCAGTCGACAACATAGGCAGTGACTGCGCCGCCACCATTGTCAAGCGGCGCTGACCAATACACATACGCACCCAGCAAACGGGACGAAGCAACAATGTTGCGCACCACGCTTGGCGGGTTAAAGGCCAACGGAATTGCGATCACTGTGTTGCTGGGCACGCCAGCGCCCGCAAGATTCACCGCGCGAACGCGGAAGGTGTACGTCACCCCAGCAGTCAACGGTGAGACCACTACTGAACGAGCAGTGCTGACACCATCGTTGTATGTCGACCATGTTGCACCTGAATCTGTTGAGTATTCAATGACGTAGTCAGAGATGACACTGCTTCCAGAAGTAGCCGGTATTGACCACGACAGTGTCACACGCTCACGACCAACAACTGATGTTAAGAAGCGAGGAGCACCAGCCACGCCAGGAATTGCTGGCGTCACCGATATTGACGAAGAGGCCGCACTGCGACCAACCGAGTTCACGGTGCTCACACGGAACGCATACATGGTGCCGTTGGTCAACCCAGTAACAGTGGCAGCTGGTGAACCCGACACACCGTCATCAAAAACTGTCCAAGTTGTTGAGTTATTCGTTGAATACTCCACCACGTAATCGGTGATTGCTGCGCCGCCGTTGTACACCGGTGGTGTCCATGTGAGTGCAACAGATGAATTCAACGCGGTTCCGCGCAGATTTGTAGGAGCAGCAGCCAAACCGGGAGGCGCAGGCTCAAACGATGCCGAGTAAATCAGTAAGTTCTGAGTTCCCGTACCAGGGTTGGTGACAATTCCACGTGTAGAAGCATTCAACAATGCACTGGTCACTGTTGCTGGTGTGGCCGATGGATTGGCTTGCAAATACAGCGCAGCAACTCCGGCCACATGTGGTGATGCCATTGATGTTCCAGAGATAGTGGCCAAACGGGTGGTTCCACCAATCCATGCAGAAGTGATGCCTTGACCGGGCGCGAACACGTCAACGCATGGACCCCAGTTAGAGAACGATGCGCGTGAATCAACAGATGTAGTGGCCGCCACTGTGATGGCGTCGGGCGCGCTGGCTGGAGAACGGGTACACGCACTGGTGTTTTCGTTACCTGCTGCAACGACGTATGTGATGCCATCGGCAACAGCACGAGCAATTGCTGCATTCAGCACACTGCTAGCGCTTCCACCAAGGCTCATGTTCGCAACTGCGGGAACCCCTGCTTGGTGGTGAGTGATTGTCCAGTCAATTCCGGCGATGATTCCTGAGTACGAACCACTGCCTGAACAGCCAAGCACACGAAGAGGAACAATGGTTGCCTGCTTTGCAACGCCGTACACCGTTCCCGCAATTGTTCCAGCAACATGCGTACCGTGGCCTTGACAGTCTTCTGTTCCGCGCCCGTCATTGATTGATGTAAATCCATTGACAACGCGTCCACCGAATTCAGAGTGTGCTGAATACACGCCGGTATCCAACACATAGACCGTGACACCTTGACCCGTGTTGTTGTATGTGTAGGAACGATCAAGCGGCATAGTGCGCTGATCAATTCGGTCGAGACCCCATGTTGCATTTGATTGTGTGTCTGCAACCCGCACAACGCGGTCAGGTTCAATGGCGACAACATTGGGATTGCTAGAAATTTCTTCTACTTCATCTGGTGATAGCTCTGCCACGAAACCATTAATTGCTTGCGAGAACATTGCAACAACGCCAGATGAAACATTCGCAGCCGCCACTCGCGACGCAACAGATGAGGTGAATTGCACGATGTAACGATTCGGGATGATGTCGCCATCGCTCAACTCATTTTCATCAAAATCCAAGCCCGTCATGATTTCAGTGGGCGATTCCGAGACAGACAATGTGCGATCTGGAGAGATAGTACGAATGTCAGGGTCGGCGGCCAATGATGCGGCCTGCGCGGTGGTGAGCGAACGAACATCAATGGTTCCGTCTCGCTTCACGATGACGTAATCCATACTGTTCGATGCACTAGCCGATGTAGGAACAACGAGAGCGATCGAGAGAGCCGAGACAACGGCGACGAACAGACGAGACGAGTGGGGTTTTCTCACGGCTACAGCCTACGACACCCCGAGAAGCTGCGGTACACGTATACCTATTTACATGGTGTGACTTGGATGAATCGTCTTGTGCCCCTATACGGCGAAAATGGCCACCAAGATGGGCGTCACAATGAGGCCTGGAAGCAGCGATCCCAGCTTGATTCGCTTTATTTCCAGCAAATTCAGGCCAATCGCCATGACGCAGAACCCACCAGCAGCGAACAGTTCGGTCCTCATACGGTCATCCAGGAGAGAGTCAATGCCTGTTCCACCGAGCGTTAAGAGACCTTGCACCACGAAAACGCTGACCGCGCTGAATGCCGCACCAATGCCGTAGGCCGCCACGAAGATGATGGACATGAAGCCATCAAGGGTTCCCTTGATGATGTACAGCTGAGGCGTCTTTCCGCTGGCATCTTCAATGGCGCCCAAGATGGTCATCGGGCCAATACAGAACAACAGCGTTGCTGTCACAAAACCTTTCACGAAGGTTCCCTCGTCGCCCTCTTTAGCGAACTTGCGTTTCAACCACGCACCGAGGCTTTCCAATCGATCTTCAATTTTTAGAAGCTCACCGATGATTGCACCCACCGCCATGCCCACAAGTGGGAACACCAAGTTGTGCGTACCCAACATGTTTTCTACACCCATAAACAATGTCGCGATGCCAATCACCTGCACAACAATCACGCGAATGTTCTCTGGGATGCGATGACCGATGAAATACCCGACGCTGCCACCCGCCAAAACAGTTCCCGTGTTGATCAACGTTCCTAATCCACGCACGGTGTCCACGCTACTCATTCACACCGTTGTCACTAGTGTCGTTAAATATGGAAGCGGTTGAACTTCGTCATCAAGACGTACATGTCACCGTTAATCCCCGTGATGGTGGTCGCGTTACGTCGTTCACCGTGAACACACACGACATTCTGGTGACTTCAGTGCGTGGTACGTACGACTGGGGCATGTACGTGATGGTCCCCTATGCGGGTCGAGTTCGAGATGCCGCCTTTACATTCAACGATGCCGCCCATCTTCTTCCAGCTGTTACCGACGGTCACGCGCTGCACGGAACAGTTCTTCATCTTCCATGGGTCGTTGCCCAAGCCACCGATAGTTCGGTCACACTCACCACAGAACTTGGAAAAGATTGGCCGTTCCAGGGTTCGTGCTCACATCGCATATCGCTCCTTCCCGATCGATTGAGATGTGAACTATCGGTGACACCACACGAAACCATGCCACTTCAATTGGGATGGCACCCATGGTTTGTGTCTCCATCACACGTTGATTTTTCTTTTAACGCAATGCTTACTCGTGACGAATCGGGAATCACCACAGATCAACGTGTCTCTCCCCCAGATGGTCCGTATGACGATTGCTTTCTTGAACCAAATGCATGGCCACGAGTCACCATTGGTGACGTGACTATCGAGATTGCTAGTGATTGTCCTTTTTGGGTGCGCTACGACGCACCAACGGGAGATGTCTGCATTGAGCCACAGTCAGGCCCACCAAATGGTCTGAACACTTCACCACTTATTCGCAGTGCGGGAGAAACATTCACCCGATGGATGGAACTGCGCGTGGTGTAACTATTGCCCGGCCCACTGCGATCGCATGATGCGCAAGGCGGCCGTGCGAATGTCATTCCATGTACCGCCCACGATGTTTCGCACGGTTCCCAAAGATGGCACTTTCTCCACGCCGTTCATTGAGGCACGCCACACATCAAACTGATGGCTTGCACCGCGATATGTGGGGTCTTGCAAAAAGCGCATCACATAGACCATCAAGTCTTCACGGGTCCATGTTCGCTCGTAGTTTTTTCGCAACGGTTCACCACTAGTCACCCCAACAGCCGCACACGCCGACGTCCATGACCCGAATAGTTGAACAATGCGAGCCACACTTGGCCCCTTCACACGACCTTCTTTCACCAATGCGGTGTAGTTCTGGTGACTCAACGGACTCACCATCAAGCTTGCCGCTTGCAATGCACCACGTGCTCGCTCACGGGTCGCTGCGGTTGTCTCAGATTCCACACGATGCGCTGGCTCCACCAATTCAGATTCGTCCAGCAACAACCAATCAACCGGATGAGACGCCGTGGTCGCAGCCGACAGCGACACATTCAGCGCAGAGGCAACTTCGTTCAGTGTTGAGCCCGGGAAGCGCGATAAATACTCACCAATTGCGGTGGTCAACTCACTGCGCTGCTGAGCCTTTGTAGGACCACGAGACGCCCGCGCTCGCGACTTCCTCGGAGTCGTGTCGATAGAACCAAATCGAAGAAGCCATTCACCCAGTGCCTGAACATGGCGGCGCTCAACAGTGCCGTCATGTGATACCAAATTCAACTCCTGCAACACCCATGCGAGTGACTCTGATAGCCCGGACACGGGCAGGCGATCTGACACGAAAAAGACAGTACTTCACCTCTTGTGTTACCCGCTGTAACGAATAGAGTTTGGGCTACAACACACGGGGGAAGACATGTCTGTTGAACTACACCAGCAATGGGAATCGTTTTTGCCAGAAGATGATCAACATCCGTATCGCACAGGTGCGTGGCAACCACAAAGTCGAGAGTGGACTGCAACAAACATGGCTGTCACTGGCGAAATTCCCGCCGACTTGAATGGTGTGTACTTACGCAACACTGAAAACCCCCTTGTTCCCGCGCGCGAGCGTTATCACCCGTTCGATGGCGACGGGATGATTCATGCAATTTCGTTTCGTGATGGAAATGTTGAATACCGAAATCGATTTGTACGTACCGAAGGTCTGTTAGCCGAAGTCAAAGCAGGCGAAGCGCAATGGTCTGGCTTGGCGGAATCACCTCTGAAAGCACTTCGTCAAGACGGTTGGGGCGCACGTACCCGCATGAAGGACGCCAGCAGTACCGACATAGTTGTGCACAACGGAGTGGCGCTCAGCAGTTTTTATCAGTGCGGTGAGTTGTACCAAATGAACCCAATCACGTTGGAAGACGAAGGCTGCGCAACATGGAACGGCAAGTTTCCCGAACACGGAGTCTCTGCTCACACAAAAGTGGACGAAACAACGGGTGAGTTGTTGTTCTTCAACTATCACACCGAATACCCCTACATGCACTACGGCGTGTTGTCGCCAACTGGCGAATTGTCGCACTACACACCCGTACCGCTGCCAGGCCCCCGCCTTCCACACGACATGGCATTCACCACCAACTACTCCATCTTGAATGATTGCCCACTGTTCTGGAACGAAGACCTCATCGCAAAAGGCATCTACGCCACCAACTTCCATCGCGACATGCCCACTCGACTTGGCGTGATTCCTCGATATGGAAATGAAAACGACATCAAGTGGTTTGAGTGTGATGCCACATACGTGTTGCATTGGATTAACGCATACGAAGACGGTGACGAGATTGTGCTGGATGGCTATTTCCAATTCGATCCATCGCCGTCACTTCCGCCCGATGCCACCATGGATCAGCGACTCTTCCGATTCCTCGATCTCTACGCATTGCAAAGCAAGCCGTACCGTTGGCGTCTCAACATGCGCACGGGCCAGGTGAAAGAAGGCCCACTGTCAGACACCATTACCGAATTCGGAATGATTAACGGCCGAATTGGTGGCCAGAACTATGAGTGGGTCTACAGCACAATTCCTGCTGAGGGCTGGTTTGGGTTCGAGGGAATCATCAAGCACAACGTGAACACTGGAAGTGAAGAGTCATACCGACTCCCCGCCGGCACCTATGCAAGCGAAACGGTATTTGCACCCAAGCCGGTGCAACGCAGCGAAGACGACGGATACCTCGTTACGTTCACCATGGATGTTGTGAACGATGCCAGCCACTGCATGGTGTTCGATGCATTGAATGTCAGCGACGGACCTGTTGCCACTATTCAACTTCCCGAGCGAATTAGCAGTGGCACGCATGCATTCTGGGCTGATGCGTCAACCTTGCGTGAGCAGAATTAGTTACGGAAAGTAATAAATAGCCACAACAACATGGCCAACAGGAACAATTCCCTGTGGCTTCACCATGCCGTTGTCCGTTAGTTCTTTAACGTCCGACATGATGACACCAATTGCTTTGTCCACACTGTTGCCGTCATAGAACCATTGACCGTCTTTGGTGGGATCTGCGGATTCGCTTTCGTCATATTGCAGACCTTTGGCACGCAACGATGCAGAGATAGAACGGAACACAGTTGCAACAGAACCTTCAACCGCGAAGTACTGCGCGTACGTCTTCGTGGGTTTCACGCCAAAGTACGAATTCATCACTGACGAATCAAGCTGTGTTCCTGGCGCCGTCACAGTTGTCTTCCACCATGTTGGTGCCGCCAGCGGAACATCGGGCTTACAGACTGTTCCCTTCTTTGGCAATTTCAATTCGGTGATCACTGCACCAGCAATTTCATCCACACACGATGACACCAAAATTTGGCTGTGTCCCTCTCCCGAAAACGCAACAAGTCGAGCATTGGCTCCCATGTTCTGTGTCATTTCTTCCGCCCAACGAAATGGCGTAGCTGGGTCGTTCTTGCCACCCACCACTACTACTGGTGCGTCACCGGTGTAGTTGATTGAAATCAGCTCAGGCGTTCCGAAAATGTCTTCACACCACGGCTCTTCGAAGTCTTCTGGTTCCAATTCGCGGTAGTACCAAGGCGCAACTGACTTCAGTTTCTTCACAAGCGCAGCCGGATCTGGTGGCAACTCACGATCCATGCCACTTGCGCATTGAATGGCATAGAACGAATCGGTCTGACTGGAATATTTGCCGTCCTTGGATCGACCATTGTCATTGTCAGCCATGGCAAGTAGCGGCGCACCGTCACCGTTGACCGCGGCACCCAATGCTCTGCCCAACTCTGGCCACATTCGTTCGGCATACAACGCGGACTTCGTGGCATCGTTCAACACACGATGATTCACATCGCGACCATCTACGACAAGTGATTCCTTATCCAATTGGTCATAGAGGTCAAGCCACGACTTCTTCACATCGTCAGATCGAAATGGGCAAGAGTTCTTTTCGTTCTCGCACCACCTAATCCAGTTCGCAAATGCCTTCTCAAAACCAACTGCTTGTGTGGTGTATCGCTGCTCAAGAGTGTCACCTTGTGGGTCATATGCACTGTCCAACACCATGCTGGCAACACGATCTGGAAACAGCGTTGCGTACACGCCACCCAAGTATGTGCCGTATGAAATACCTAAGTAGTGAATCTTGTCAAAACCCATGCTGGCGCGGATGATGTCCATATCGCGCGCGGTGTACTCGGTTGAATAATTGCGCAATGACTCGCCGTACTTCTTGCCACACGCATCATCGAAAGAGTCTGATTGTTTGTCAATCTTTTCCTCTTCAGGTGTGTCGGGTGTTACGTCGACGTACAAATAGGTATCAAGTTCTTTGTCCGTCAAGCATCGAAGTCCGCCTGAGCGATCAACTCCACGAGGGTCAAAACCAATCACATCGAACTCGCTGAGTCCCAACGACTGCACAAGTTCACGTCCTGCATACTGAACAAGTTCAAATCCTGATTGCCCAGGACCACCGGGGTTCGTTAAAACGATGCCCTTTGCTTTTCCTTCTGTGGCCGGCAGACGCACCATTCGAATCTTCAATGTGTCGCCATCTGCGTTGCGGTAGTCGGCAGGAACAGACACGGTGGCGCACTCAAATGGCTCGTCTGGAGCATCTTTCCCGGTGCAGTCTCCCCACTTCACCGTGGTGGCAAACGAATCGACATTGTCGACTGCAGTACCTCCCCCACATGCAGCAATGAGCAGTGCCGCAGCAAGGCCACTTGTCAGGATTTGGATACCAGATACTTTTTTCACGCAATTCCTCAGTGTAGGGACGACCCACAGACGAGTATCACAGGGCTGTGATGCGCACTCTGAGCCGACTCAATTCCCGCTGTATTGGCGTGGCTGACAGAATGAGAAGCATATGGGCGGGGAATTTCAGGTGGTCGAGCACCTCTACAACCACACCACCAGCGTGGTGTTCGGGATTCACAACGACCAGCTCTTCATTGCGCACCTTGGTCAGTCTCTTGGCGAGACCGACATTCCCCCATCGCTTCTCTCACGCGGAGTTCTTGGCGGCGGACTAGACACACAGATTGTGCCCGCGCTCTTTCCGTCGGCATCTGCTGGGTGGGCAGGAACACCCGGATGCGTGGTGTCGCGAGACGGGCACCAACTTCCTGTTGCGCTTCGCTATCACTTTCACTCACGCGAACCGATAGGTCTTTCAACAACCTTCACACTTGTTGACGACACGCACAATCTCCGCGTCAAGGTTGTAGTCACACTTCATGAATCGAATGTGGTTACGTTCTCATCTCAACTTGCTAATGACGGCAACAACGACATTGTTGTGAATTCGCTGTCGCTCTGTCTTCCCATCGCACAGCATGCGGGTGAGTTGCTGACGCTGGGCGGCCGCCACGCCATGGAAGCTGTTCAACACCGCACTCCATGGAATCGCACACAACACCTCATTGAAAATCGCACAGGACGAACATCGCACGAACAACTCGGAGTGGTGTTTGCGGGAACTGATGGCTTTTCTGAACAATCTGGTGACGTGTGGGGTGTCCATCTCGCATGGAGTGGGAACTTTCGCTTCGTATGCGACGGAGTAACAGAACATCTGAAAACCATCCACATCGGAGAACTTGTTCAGCCTGGCGAAGTAGTTGTGCCAGCGAATCACACGTATGACTCACCAGACATTGTGGTGTCGTACTCATCGCACGGACTCACACCCGTGTCGCAACAATTTCATGCCTACGTTCGATCATTCGCTAGCACTACGCATCACCCCATTGTGCTGAACACGTGGGAAGCCGTGTATTTCAATCACAATCTTGAGACTCTCTCTCAACTTGCAACGGCCGCAGCCGATGTGGGTATTGAGCGATTCGTTTTGGATGACGGATGGTTCCACGGACGCCGCGACGACACAGCAGGGTTAGGTGACTGGTGGGTTGACAACACGGTGTGGCCAGATGGACTCGACCCATTAGTTCGCCATGTCACATCACTTGGAATGGAATTTGGATTGTGGTTCGAACCAGAGATGGTGAACCCCAGCAGTGAACTGTTTCGCTCACATCCCGATTGGGCGCTAGATGGAACACTGCCCCATCCACTGACCGGCCGCCACCAACTTGTACTCAACATGGCACGCGACGATGTTCGCGAGTACTTGTTTCAAAAAATTGATGCGTTGCTCAATACATACGACATTTCATATGTGAAGTGGGATCACAATCGTCCACTTGCTGGTGGTGCCGCGCATCATCAAACGCACGGTTTTTATTCGTTGCTCTCTCGTCTTATTGATGCACACCCACGCGTGCAATTTGAATCATGCGCATCAGGTGGCGGACGTATTGATATGGCCGTTGCCCGTTACGTCAAACGTTTCTGGGCCAGCGACTCCATTGATGCCCTTGACCGGCTAGAGATTCAAAAAGGCCTCACCACCTTCATGCCACCAGAAATGCTGGGGGCACATATCGGTTCGCCTACATGCCACACCACCGGACGCAAACATGCACTCTCGTTCCGCGCTGCATCGGCGTTGTTTCATTGGCATGGCGTGGAGTGGAACCTGCTCACGCTCAACCAGAAAGAGCGAGACGGACTTTCTGCTGCGTTGCGTTTCTTTAAAGAACATCGTTCTCTCATTCACTCCGGACATTTTGTTCGTGTTGACCACAATGATTCGGCAATCGACATTCGTGGCGTCATTCATCCCACCCACGAAGAGGCTCTCTTCACGGTGTCTCGGCTTCGTAGTGGACCCAGCAATCACTCGGCGCCACTGCGCCTTCCCGTAGACGCAAACACCACATACAGCGTCTCACTGATGAACTTAGGAACACCACGATGGGCATTGCATCGTGAATTGCCGCAATGGGTCACTGATCAACACGTCACGGCAAGTGGTCATGTTCTTGCAACAATGGGACTTGCCATGCCATCGCTTCTACCAGAGTCATCGTTTGTTGTGCACGTGAAAGCCGTGGCCGTGCCATGACACGAGAGATTCGCAAAGATCCTCACACCGGCACTGTGGTGCACATTGTTGCCGACCGTCAACATCGGCCCAACCTGCCGGTGGACGGTTGCCCTTTTTGTGTGGGCGGATTGGAAGCACCGCAGCCATACGCCGTTCGTTCATTTCCCAACAGATGGCCTGCGCTGCCCGATGGTTATTGCGAGGTTGTTCTGTATTCACCTCATCACAATGACTCGTTATCAACCTTGTCTCCAGACAACATGTCTGAACTTATTGCACTGTGGTCTCAGCGCACCACAGCACTTCGACAACTGCCCCACGGTGAATGTGTGGTGATTTTTGAGAACAATGGCGCAGATATTGGCGCAACCATTTCGCATCCGCACGGGCAGATTTATGCATTCGATCATGTGCCTCATCGAGTAGCTCAACAACTCAGTTCCACGTGGACGCCCGAAAACGAACCAGGTGACCGATTGGTGTGGGAGCACGATGGTTGGCGAGTATGGACCGAATATGCGTCGGTGTATCCCGTGTCGTTACGCCTTGCACCAGTCAGCCGATTTGCAGACCTTCCTTCCTTGTCACCCGAACTGGTGTCGTCGTTGTCGCTACTTTTGCCACGGCTGTTCGGTGCACTGCAACGGTTGTTCAAGGAAGCACCTCCGTACATGATGTGGTGGAATCAATCGCCACGAACCACCCATGAATGGCCAGATGCTTGGCTCAACATGGAAATCGTGTCACCGTGGCGTGCAACAGGCGTGCAGCGATACATTGCCGGTGTTGAAGTAGCAACGGGTGAGTATTTCAACCCTGTTGACCCTGCAGACATTGCGTCTCGACTGAGAGAACTTTTATTGCCATGAGAACTCGTTCGCCCGGACGAGTCAACCTGATCGGTGATCACACCGATTACACAGGCGGACTTGTGTTTCCCATGGCCATTAATCGTTGGACAACACTTGAGTATTCACCGGCAGAAAACACAGTCACTCTTGAATCTGACGATGCCGATGGCATAGTTCACTTTGCAGTGGGATCACCATTTGACCCACATATGCAACCGTCATGGGGGCGTTATGCAGCAGCAATTGCCTCTGTTGTCAACCCGCAACATGGCATTACCGGAAGACTCTCCACAACAATCCCCGTCGGTGCAGGACTCTCGTCAAGTGCTGCACTTGAACTGGCCATCGCACATTCACTGAACGACTCACTCACACCAATGAGCGTCGCTCTACTGGCACAACAAGCAGAACGAATGGCAACGGGAGTCCCCACCGGAATCATGGATCAGCTGTGCATCTCCACTGCTCGTGCAGGACACGGCACGTTGATCGATTGCGCATCGCTGGCCGTGACCCATGTGGCCATCCCCGATGACATTGAGATTGTTGTTCAATTCATTGCACACAGAACCCTTGAAGGCTCCGAGTACACCGACCGCGTTCGTGAATGTGCAACGGCAGAAGAAGTAATCGGACCGCTTCGATCAGCAACTGCGAAATCATTGGACGTAATTGAAGACAACACTGTTCGTCGCAGGGCGCTTCATGTCATTACAGAAAATCAACGGGTGATTGACTTCACGCAGGCGTTGTCACACGGCAACTACGCCGATGCCGGCGAACTCATGCAGGAAAGCCATCACAGCCTTTCTCACAATTTTGCGGTCTCCACGCAGCAGATGGACCATGTGGTCAACGAATTGTGTGCCACGCCCGGCGTGTACGGAGCGCGTATGACGGGTGGTGGATTTGGCGGATGTGTGGTTGCTCTCTGTCAACCAGGTTCGCTCACCGATGGGTGGACAGTTGTACCCGTCGATGCTGCTGGTCGAATTGACTAGTTCACTTTTTGCGCTGCAACGACACCACGTAGGCAAATGTGTACTCGCCGGGTTCAATGCGGTACGTCTCTAGTGTGTCTGGTCCACAGCTAGCCGTGCCCACACCACGATGCGCAATGTCGAGATGAACGGTGAGTGCTCGCTGACGGTGAAGTTCCGTCTGATCATTCGCAGCAAACAAATCACGCGCGGTGTAATACGTAGCGCTCATGTGCAACAAACAGCCATCGGCCTCAATACGCAACACATCACCCGAACGTTCATCAACTAGTTCCATCCACCTACATTCGGTTCGAAGCCCAAATTCTTGCGGCATCAAATATGGAAGTTCGTCGGGCTTTCCTTCCCACACGCCTACCATCGCAGAACTGTTTCGATCTGGGTAGTTCTCGTGCGGGCCACGTCCGTAGTAGCGCACATGCGTAAAACGTGACGGCACCTGAAACACCGCACCGACACGCGGAACATCTGACAATTCATCGGGGACAACAACCGAATGATGGAAACGAAGCGAACCGTCAGGACGTTCTGAACATGTCGTCACACTGTTCAACACATCGGCATCATCAGTGGCGATGCCTTGCTGCAACCACCGCTCCAGCGATTTTCCGAAGCCGTTCCACAAATGCGGCATCATCTTGAAGCCATCGTTGTCAACTGCCGCACGCCACACTGTTACCTGTGGTGACACGGCCACAACACCTGATTGATCTGTGTTCAACGGAACTCGTCGTGGTTTCGATGTCTGTAGCGCAACTTGGTCCCACGCCGCCACATGGCCTTTTGATGCCCACTCAGTGTCTGCGCGCAAAGACCACGTGACCGACAAGAAGACCTCATGTGCATTCGCAGGTATCTGCACAGGCACGGGAATCGTGGTCTTTTTGGTGGGTGCAATGTGAGGAACCTTCAGATTGCCAGACTTCTTGACAACCCCATCGACAATTAATTCCCATGATGCGGCATACATCGACACATCGCTAAACCACTGACGATTATGAATCACTAACACTGGTTTCGACCGAGTACCGCCGCGCGTCACCCACACTGGTCGATGCACCCAGGCAAGTTCGCGCATTGCGGGGTGTGGTGTGAGATCGGCGTGTACAAGTCCGTCCGCAACAAAGTTGCCGTCATTTGGTACATCGCCAAACTGCCCGCCATAGGCGAATCGCTTCTTTCCATCAGCCAGTTTTTGCGTGAGTCCGTGATCTTTCCACTCCCACACAAACCCACCCTGCAAACCAGGTGTGGTTTCGAACGCATGCCAGTAATCGGAAAGCGAACCATTTGAGTTTCCCATTGCGTGGCTGTATTCGCACAAAATCAATGGGCGCTTACCAGCACTGCTCTTTCCGTATTCGACAATTGCATCAATGGGGGCATACATGGGACACACGATGTCACTGGCCGCCACACCGCCTGTCTCCCAACCCGCATGAAACACTGCGCCTTCATATTGGATGGGGCGCGTTGGGTCAGTGCTACGAATCCATTGGGCAGCGGCATCGTGCACTGCGCCATACCCCGCCTCATTACCCAACGACCAAATGATGACACTGGGATGATTACGGTCGCGTTCCACCATGCGAGTGATTCGTGACATCCAGGTGTCTCGATAACGCGGGTCATGACACAAACTTGTGTTCCATGCATGGCTCTCCACGTTGGCTTCGTCAACGACATACATGCCCAACTCATCGCATAGGTCCAGAAAGCGTGAGTCATTCGGATAATGAGAACACCGAACTGCATTGATGTTGTGCTGTTTCATCAACACAAGATCTGCCCTCATGTCGTCAACACTGACTGCTTTGCCTTTATCAGGATGATGGTCGTGTCGATTCACTCCGCGAATCATGACTGGTTGACCATTCACCAATAACTTGTTGCCGTCAATATGCACCGTGCGAAATCCAATTCGCGTCGACACCACTTCCGTTACTTCATTGTTGGGCGAAATCAACTCACATGTCACGCGATACAGGTGCGGATTCTCAGCACTCCACAGATTGATGCCGTCCACAATCCATTCACGAAAACGCGCCACATGTCCTTCGAAAACATACGGAACATCAAGCCACGCCACTTCAGATGATCGAGGCTCACCCACTCTTCGCCCATCAAGCGTCTCTAGCTGAGCGCACACCATCCATCCGCGAGACAAGCGTTCATCTGCCGGCATGGAGATTGCCACGTCGATGGACAAAGTACCGCTACTGCCAGCAACCCCCGCATTGACACGAAGGTCATTGATAGAAATGTCTGCTTGTGAGCGCAGGAACACTTCACGATGAAGACCTGCCATCCACCATTGATCTTGATCTTCAATGTGGCTCTGTGCCGAATATCGACACACCACAATCGCCACATCATTTGTTCCATTTTGCAGACACTCTGAAATGTCATATTCACTTGGCAGACGGCTGTCAGTGCCGTAACCAACAAAATGTCCATTCACGTACACCATGTGCACACTCTCGGCACCGCCCACATGAAGAATGGTGCGGCGCTTTTTCCACGCTGCAGGAATTGTGAAGGTCTTGCGGTGCACGGCTGTTGCAACTGCTGGCGGCAACGCAGGCGGCTTTCCAGAAAACGGCATCTGCACATTTGTGTAATGAGGAACATCGCCGAGTTGAGCAAGTGTCCAATTACCCGGCACCGAAATGTTCGTCCACAACGATGCGTCGCACGTCAACAAGTCTGTGGTGATTTCAGAGACGTCGTCGCGTCGCGCAATCTTCCACGTTCCGGTGAGATCTTTGAACCATGGGCTGACTGACCTGTCATCAGTACGAGCATCGTCAGCATCTGCGTGAGGAATAAGTGGACTTCTCATCGGCATCCGATTCAGACTGACCACTGATGGGTCTGCCCACGGCTTCACATCATTAAGAACGCTCTCTGCCACACACACATCATTTCACGCCCGCAACGCACTACCGTTCTTCACATGACAACACCCTTCAACACTGATGGAGGAATCCATGAAATTCCTGTCCCCAGTGCGGTGGGTTCGTTGTGGTTATGCGGAAAACATCACGTTGCCCCACAGGTTGTAGATATTCGACAACGACACAACATTGGAACAGTGGTGTGTTTAGTGGAAGAGCACGAACTTGTAGGTCGTTACGACGATTACATTTCTTGGCATCGTGCCCATGCAGGAAACGGCGGTCTGTGGCACCCAATTCCCGACCTCACATATCCCGAATTTGACGATGGCCTTGAGTTCGTGCAGAACGTCGCACACACAGTGTGTAATTCACACAACGTATTGGTGCATTGTGCTGCGGGAATCGGTCGGGCTGGAACCACTGCGACCGCGGTATTGATGTTGCTCGGTATGGAGATGCACGAGGCGCTCACGCATGTTCGCCAACATCGCCCTATGGCCGGGCCCGAAACTGGGTCTCAAACTGAATTCATCGTGCAACTTGATGAATATTTGCGTGAACTAAACAGTCAGCAATGACACATTTTTTGGGTTATCCTGTAACGAAGTAACCAAATCGACACGCATGCGTGTCCGGAGCCGTGAGAACAATGAAAATCCTCGTCGTAGGAGCTGGTGGAGTTGGGGCCTCGATGGCCTCTATTGCCGAAACGAGGAGTTTTTTTGACTCCTTTGTGTTGGCTGACATTTCTCGGGAGCGTGCTGAACAAGCCATTTCCGAGCTAGATGACCCCGGAAAGTTCTCCGCAGAAGTAGTCGATGCTGGCAATGTTCAACAGCTTGTCGCATTAATTGAAAAAACGAAAGCCGATGTTGTCGTGAATGCGTGTGACCCACGATTCAACGAAGCCATTTTTGAGGCGTGTTATCAAGCCAAGTGCAGTTACATGGACATGGCGATGAACCTCAGCAAGCCACACCCCACTAATCCGTATAACGAAGTGGGAACACCGCTCGGCGAAGATCAGTTAAACGCACACGACCGATGGAAAGAGCGCGGAATTCTGGCTCTTGTTGGCATGGGTGTCGAGCCTGGTCTCAGTGATGTGTTTGCTCGCTATGCAGCAGACCACATCTTTGATGAAGTGCACGAGATTGGTGTTCGTGACGGATCCAACTTGTCCATCGACGGATTCGACTTTGCACCAACATTCTCTATCTGGACAACAATTGAAGAGTGTTTGAATCCACCAATTGTGTGGGAAAAGAACAAGGGTCTGTTCACCACCGACTGTTTTAGCGAACCCGAAGTGTTCCACTTCCCCGCCGGGATTGGTCCGGTGGAATGCGTGAATGTGGAGCACGAAGAAGTCATCCTTATTCCGCGTGGAGTCAATTGCGAACGCGTCACATTCAAGTACGGATTAGGCGCCGAGTTCATTGACTGGTTGAAGACCTTTGCATATCTCGGTCTCGATAGCACCGAGAAAATTCGTGTTGGCGACGTTGCTGTTGCACCACGCGACGTACTTGCCGCGGTGCTTCCAAACCCAGCGAAACTTGGTCACCTCATGCATGGCAAGACATGTGCCGGAACATGGGTGCGTGGCATCGCCGACGGCAAACCCCGCGAGGTGTACCTGTATCACGTGGCCGATAACGAAACCACTATGCGTGAATGGGGTTCACAGGCAGTGTTGTGGCAAACCGCAGTGTGTCCGGTGATTGCACTTGAACTGTTGGCAAACGGATCATGGAAGGGCGCGGGCGTACTTGGACCAGAACAGTTCGATGCCGTTCCGTTCCTCAATCTCATGGGCGATTATTCAACGCACCACGGCATTGTGGAAATGGGACCTGGTCTGTGGCCAAGCCCCAAACCCACGGGACAACCTGGTTGGGACCGCCCTGTGCGACGCGCAATAGTTCCCGCATAGCAATCATTCGTAGCAAACTGGTACGCCGTGACTGCCGTACACACTATTTACTCCCCTATTGACGGGTCAGTTGTTGCTGAACGCGAACTTGCAAACGACTCACTCGTAGACACTGTGCTCCAACGCGCACACGACGCACGTGCGCAATGGCGTGCCACACCGCTTGACACTCGCATTGCATTGTGCGAGGCAATGGTGTCTTGGCTCGAGTCACATGTGGATGACATTGCAGTTGAGATCACTCAACAAATGGGACGACCCATTCGCTACACACCAAACGAAATCTTGCGCGGAGCACAAGAACGTGCGCGACACATGATGAGCATTGCACGCGACAATTTGGGCGACATCGCGGTGCCACAGACCGATGGATTCACAAAGTTCATCAGTCGCGAACCAGTGGGAACTGTGTTGATTGTTGCGCCGTGGAATTACCCATATTTGACTGCCATCAATTCCCTTGTTCCTGCACTGCTGGCTGGCAACACCGTGATTATGAAGCACGCATCGCAAACGTTGCTGTGTGCGGAACGGTTTAGCCAAGCCTGTGAAGCGGCCGGCTTCCCCAACGGGGTGTTTCAACACATTCATGCAGGCCATTCACAGGTAGAAAAGATGATTGGTGATTCTCGCGTCAACTTTGTGGTGTTTACAGGAAGCGTGAATGGTGGTGCCGCAATGGAACGCGCTGCCGCTGGTCGCTTCATAGGCGTTGGTACTGAATTAGGCGGCAAAGACCCCTCATATGTACGCGCAGATGCAGACATCGATTTCGCCATTGCGGAAAATGTTGATGGTGCGTTCTTCAACAGTGGGCAATCGTGCTGCGGAATTGAACGCATTTATGTTCACGAGTCGGTGTATCAGCAGTTTGTAGATGGCTTTGTAGACCTCACCAAGCAATACGTGTTGGGTAATCCTCTACACGCATCTACAACTATCGGACCAATGGTCAATGCAGCGTCGGCCGAATTTGTTCGGGGACAGATTTCGGCAGCACTCGCATCAGGAGCCACTGCATTGGTTGATGAATCTCATTTCGACGCCGCCACAGTTGGTACCGCCTACATGGGCCCCACCGTATTGACCAACGTCAATCACTCCATGAGCGTCATGCGCGATGAATCCTTCGGCCCAGTGATTGGAATCATGCCTGTTCGTAATGATGAGGAAGCATTGACGCTAATGAACGATTCCCCATTCGGACTCACGTGTTCGGTGTGGACTCGCGACATGGAGTCGGTCAAACATCTTGGACGGTCACTTGAAACAGGCACCGTCTTCATGAATCGCTGTGATTATGTTGACCCAGCCCTGGTGTGGACGGGAGTCAAAGACACCGGATCAGGAATTGCACTGAGTTCGTTAGGTTTCTCTCCGTATGTGCGCCCCAAGAGCTTCCACCTAAAGCACTAAGGCAAAGTAACTGTCATCCTGTGTGCATGATGGCGAGAGCTGGTGCCAACGCGCAGTTCAATACCGCCACTCCATTGCATCCACGAGTTCGAGTTGAGATCCCATGTGCGATACGCATCAATATCAAGACGTACCAGTGCATTCACCGATGATTTCGCTGGAACCACCACCCGAGTAAACCCAACGAGGCGCTGATCGGGCTCGTCTGAGGCGAGTCCGTCACGGTCGACTTTGTGGGCATACACCTGAACTACTTGAACACCATCTCTGTCGCTGTCGTTTCGCAAGGTTGCCGTCACAGTGTGTGTTCCACTGGTCGCCGCATCGTCAATAGAGATTGATGCATAACCAAGTCCGAAGCCAAACGGAAACAGCGGCTCACGACCCACTGTGTCATACCAGCGATAACCAACCAAACGACCCTCTAGATACTTTGCTGCACCATTTCGACCAGGATGGTGTTCAGCCGCTGGCGTGTCGCTCAACTTCTTGGGGAAGGTGACGGGAAGCCTGCCCGATGGTTCGACTATGCCCATCAGCACGTCGAGCAAAGAATCACCAAAGTGTTGCCCAGGGAACCATGCATAGATGACGGCATCAACATCATCAAGCCATGGCATGGCAACTGGCGAACCAGCATTCACAACAACAATCGTCTTTTTGCTCACACGCGCAACTTCACGAATGAGTCGATCTTGTTCGCCAGGTAAATCAATGGCGGTGCGGTCCCATCCTTCACTTTCCCAGTCCTCATTTGTGCCAACAACAAGAAGTGAAAGTTCATTCTTTGCTGCCACAGACACTGCTTCGGCTACTTGATCACCAATGATTGGTGCCATCGCCCCCAGATTTAACCCGCTAATTCCCATGCCGCTAGCCCGATGACGAAGTTCTATCTGTAACTCGTAACGGCGGTCTGCTTCAACGAAGAATGTTGAAACTTTTTCGTGCTTTCCGCTTCCGAAAAATGAGCCACCTACAGGGGCATCGGCATTATCCAGTACTACGTCACCATCAAGTGTGATGACAACTGGCGCAACCGACTCAACACCGAATTGCCACTCACCTGACTCACGTGGGGTGAATCCCATTGTGAATCGTGCCGCAAAATCATGCCCGGAAGCACTACGACGACCAAGAGGGTCGCCAAACCATGTGATGTGAAAGGTATCGGTGGTATCGGTTTTGTCTGGCGCTGCGCCAGCATCCATTTTCTCTGGCGATTCAAAGAAATCAACAACCACGTTGTCCAGGAGCCATTGTTCAATTTGGGGAATTTTCTTGTTGATGCTGCACCCAGGTGCATAGTCAATCGGTACATCCTGAAAACGTTGAACAAGTGCGTCCAATGGGCCACCAAACTTCAGTGCTTTAACGAACGCACTACCACCGCCCATAATGCGACCGTCATACACATTCGGACCAATCACCGCTATTGACGAGACCGATTGCGGCTGAAGCGGCAATACATCGTTTTCATTCTTCAACAACACCATGCCTTCAGCACCGGCTCGTTGAATGAGTTGAAAGTCAGGATAATCGTCACGGAAGTACTCATTGCCCGGCTGCTTGTCTAATGCGCCGGTTCGTTCCATCACATTGAGAACGTTGCGCGCACGATCACGAATCACTTCGTCACTCACATCGCCATTGCGCACTGCATCAACAAGTTTTTGTCCACGGTGCCGTGTTGGGCCGGGCATTTCTAAATCGCATCCAGCAATGGCGGCCTCGACTGTTGAGTGAAGCCCAAACCAGTCGCTGATGACAACACCATCAAATCCCCACTCATTGCGCAATACGTCTTGCAGTAGCCATGATGAGTCTGCTGCATACGGTCCATTGATTCGGTTGTATGCAGTCATCACCGACATGACGTCTGCATCGCGCACGGCTCGCTCGAATGGAATCAAATACATCTCGCGCAATGTGCGCTCGTCAATTTGAGAATCAATAGTCATGCGTTCAAATTCGGTGTCATTCCCCACAAAATGTTTGATGCAACTGGCCACCCCGTATGACTGCACACCCTTCACATACTCAACAGCAATCACCGCCGTGAGCAGTGGGTCTTCACTCATGCACTCAAAATTGCGACCACCAACTGGAGTGCGATGCAAATTGACCGTTGGCGCCAAATGAACACTTGCACCTTTTGAATGCATTTCGCGTCCGAGTAGTTCACCTACTTCGCGAATTAGTTGTGGATTCCATGTTGCAGCAAGTGCAGTTCCACACGGAACGTTCAAAGACTCTGGGCCGTCAAAGCGACTCCCGCGCACACCGGCAGGGCCATCGCTGACACGCATCTTTGGTATCCCTAGCCGATCATTCGGAACTGTGTGCCACATGTTTGAACCGGCTAAGAGCGACACTTGTTCTTCAAGCGTCATCTGATCAAGAAGGGATTCCACTCTGGCCGAACGACTACTTGACGACATACGCCCGACACTACTCATCAATGCGTGAATGGCTTGAAAGAAGATGCGGGGGCGAACCGCGTGACCGTAGGCTGTTCCAATGCCTGAAAGCGCCGACATCCTCACCGAAGCCTCGGCGCGCCGCACATTTGCCATCATTTCTCACCCTGACGCGGGAAAAACCACGCTCACTGAGAAATTCCTGTTGTATGCAGGCGCCATTCAAACTGGTGGTGCCGTAAAGGCCCGAGGAGACCGCCGCGCCGCCACGTCCGACTGGATGGAGATGGAACGCCAGCGCGGAATCTCCATCTCGTCCACAGTGTTGCAGTTTCCGTATCGCGATTGCATCTTCAATTTGCTAGACACGCCTGGTCACCGCGACTTCTCAGAAGACACCTACCGAGTGCTGTCTGCGGTTGATGCAGTCATCATGGTTCTCGACGTCGCAAAGGGCATCGAGCCTCAAACATTGAAGTTGTTTGAAGTGTGTCGCTCTCAAAACCTTCCGGTCATTACGTTCTTCAACAAATACGACCGACCTGGGCGCGACCCCCTAGAACTACTTGACGAAGTGGAACAACAAATCGGTTTGCGCCCCACTCCTGCAACGTGGCCCGTTGGTCAGTCAGGAGATTTCCGTGGTGTCATCGATCGGCGCACTGGGCAATTCATTCGATTCACTCGCGTCGCGCGCGGAGCATCAATCGCACCCGAAGAAGTAGTTGATCCTGCCGTTGCCGCCGAAGAAGAAGGCGCAGCGTGGACACAAGCATTAGATGGCATTGGGCTTCTCGATGCAATTGGTGCCGATGTTGATCTAGAAAGTTTCTTGGCCGGAGAAAGCACGCCAGTGTTTGTGGGGTCGGCACTCACAAACTTCGGCGTGCAAATGATTCTTGATGCAATTGTTGATCTTGCACCAGCTCCCTCGCCACGTGCAGATGTAGAGGGCATACCACGACCACTTGATGCCGACTTCGCAGCCTTCATCTTCAAGATTCAGGCCAACATGGACCCAAACCATCGTGACCGAATTGCGTTCGCCCGAATTTGTAGTGGCAAGTTTGAACGCGGCATGGATGTTGAATGCGCACGAACAGCCAAGGCCGTCGGTACCAAATACGCGACCACGGCATTTGGTTCAGAGCGAGAAACAATTGAAGAGGCATACCCAGGTGACGTCATCGGCATTGTCAATACATCTGGCCTTCAAATTGGCGACACGTTGCATGCAGGAAAATCTGTGGCATTCCCAGCATTGCCGCGCTTCTCCCCCGAAGTATTCGCCACTGCTCGCCCACTTGATTCATCAAAGTTCAAACAATTCCGTCGCGGACTACAACAGCTAGACGAAGAAGGAGTTGTGCAGGTACTGCGCGATCCTGACATGGGCGATGCAGAGCCCATCCTTGCCGCAGTCGGTCATCTTCAGTTTGAAGTTCTGGCACATCGACTTGCGCATGAATTCAATGCACCAACCGAAATTCTCACCGCCGATTATCAGGCCATTCGCATCACAGACAAAGAATCGTCACCGCGTCTCAAGGAAATTGGCGGCATTCGTATCTTGCGCCGCAGCGATGATGCATTAGTTGCGCTCTTCCAAAGTCGATATCGCTTGCAACGACTTGAAGCAGACGAACCAGAGTTGACGTTGACCCCCATCATCGCTGGCGGTCGAGACTGACATGATTCTCATCGATGCAGAATCACTGTCTGCGTCTCGTCCTGGCAGAGCACTCTTCACAAATGTCTCGGTCACCGTCAGTACCGGAGACCGCCTTGGCGTTGTGGGCCTGAACGGCTGCGGAAAGAGCACACTGCTGCGCATCTTGGCTGGTGAATCAGAACCTGAATCAGGTGTTGTGCGACGTGGACGAAACGCACGCATCGGTGTGTTGGCACAAAATCCGCAACTACCTGCGGGCACGGTTCACAATGCGGCGGGCGGCACATGGCAGGCCGAAGCAATGTTGGACAAGTTGGGCATGGGTGCGATGCTGCATGCAGACACCGCGGAGTTATCGGGCGGGCAACAGAAACGTGTTGCGTTGGCAACATTGTTGGCGGCTGAATGGGACTGTCTCATTCTGGACGAACCAACGAACCACCTTGACCTAGACGCCATTTCATTCCTAGAAGAGTGGTTAGCGAAATTCTCGGGTGGTCTCATCATGGTCACCCACGACCGTCATGTGTTGGACAAAGTCACCAATCGAGTGCTGGAGCTAGATCGTGGTAACGGGTACGTACACATTCCACAAGGAATCAATGCAGGTTCTGGATACGCGGCGTATCTTGCAGCGCGTGCTGAACGAGAAGAGAACGCCGCCACAGCAGAACAAGTACGAAAGAACGCAGCAAAGAAAGAACTTGCATGGTTGCGCCGTGGTGCACCTGCACGAACTGCCAAACCAAAGGCTCGAATTGCCGCAGCCGAAGCTCTTATTGCACAAAAGGCCGACGGCCCCGCGCGTCAAGGAGAACTGGGCTTAGATCTTGGTAGTAAGCGGCTTGGATCAAAGGGCATTGAGTTTCTCGGAGTGGGCTTCACGTGGCCAGACGGAACAGAAGTTCTGCGTCCCTTCGCACACGCCTTAGAACCAGGTGACCGATTAGGAATTGTTGGACCAAACGGTGCGGGCAAGAGCACGCTTCTTGATCTGATTGCCGGTCGCCTCACACCAACAACTGGCACCATCGACATTGGTCGCACTGTTCAGGTGGGCTACTACGACCAACTTGGACGAAACCTCGACCTCACCAAACGCGTGCGCGATGTAGTTGCTGGTGACAAAGGAAATCCATCTGTTGAAGATCTGCAACTGATGAAGCAATTCTGGTTTGATGGCGATGCCCAGTTTGCACCACTTGGAACATTGTCTGGTGGAGAACGACGTCGATTGCAGTTGTTGTTGACTTTGGTGGAACAACCGAATGTGCTGCTGCTCGACGAACCAACAAACGATCTAGACCTAGACACTCTTCGCGCCTTAGAGGATTATCTAGATGAGTGGCCAGGAATTGTGGTGGTGGTCAGCCATGATCGTGCATTTATTGATCGAACTGTTGAGGAAATTTTCTCGCTGGATGGCGATGGCGGAGCATCACTGATGGTGGGCGGAGTAGATGCGTGGCTAAAGATGCGCAGTGCACGTCCAACAGGTCAGCGTTCTGTTCCGCAACAACGAGCAAGTGGCACCAAAGCCACAACACAGGCCCCACCTGAGACTTCGAAGAAACCGAAAGCTAAACGAAGTCCCAGCACATTGACACGCCTTATTGCGAACAACGAGAAAGACCAGGAAAAGCGCAACAAACGCCGTCAAGATCTTGAAGACTCCATCGTGAAAGCTGGCAGTGACCACGAGAAGCTCGCGGCGTTAAGCATTTCGCTAGCGGAAGTACAGGCCGAGATTGACCGCCTTGAAAATGAGTGGCTAGAACTCACCACCGAGTTAGAGGGTTAATTCACGCTCACAAAAACGATGCCAGGTCATGTGCAGTCAAACCTTCAAGCGAGGCGCGGCGAATCATTCTTTGTCCAACATCGTCACGCGACGGAACATCCACATGATGTGGAACTGCAAGAACCGTGGCACCTGCAGCCAGTGCCGAGGCCACTCCTGTTGGTGAGTCTTCAATCGCAAGACATTGCGTGATGTCAACACCAAGTTTCTCTGCAGCCAATAGGTATGGATCGGGATGCGGTTTGCCACGCTCAACATCGTCGCCAACAACAGAGACATCAAAAGCGCCAGTTGGCAATGCATCTACAACTTCCATGGCAAATCGTCTCCACGACATTGTGACGAGTGCGGTGGGAATCTGTTGGGCACGTACATCAGCAAGCAACTCACGTGCGCCGGGTCTCCATGGAACTTCACGTTTGATATTGGCCACCACACTGTCAAGAAGAAGTTCAACAATCTCATGCGGCGTCAGACGAACTCCCCCATGTTCAATCATGTATCGGCCAGAGTCGAGAAGATCAAAACCAACGAGTGCACGTGCATGGTCGTCACTCCATGAATCTCCGTGCTGAGCAACTACGTCGTATTCGGCAGCAAACCAATATGGCTCGGTGTCAACAATGGTGCCATCCATGTCCCACAACACTGCTTGCAATTGACGGTTTACTGAATTCGACACCTCATTGACGATACTTCTCGCCATACTTAATGGTCGTGAGCAGCATTGTGGTGTCAGAACTTGCCTATTCGCCACCCGGCGCAGAGCAACTTTTTTTCGATGTCAGTTTCGGCGTCACCCCCGGCGAACACGCCGCCATTGTTGGTCCGAACGGAGTTGGTAAGAGCACCATCTTGAAAATTCTCACTGGCGAATATGAACCAGATGATGGTGAATTCAACATTGGTGGAACCTTTCTCAAGATGACCCAAGACGTCGGCATGAGCAAGCCAGACGACGCCCTTCGTGACATGCTGATTGAAGTAGCCCCCGATGCACTTCGCGAAGCAGGCAAGCGTTTGTTCGCTGCCGAGGCCGCCATGATGTCGGGCGAAGACGATGGCATGGCATACGCAGAAGCCCTTGGCGATTGGGGCGATTTAGGCGGATACGACCTTGAATCTCAGTGGGCCGCAGCGGCACAGCGCAGTGTGAAGACCCCCGTCACAGACTTTGCGTCACGAAAAGTTGGCGAGCTATCTGGTGGCGAGCGCAAACGACTTGTGCTCGATCTGCTATTGAACTCGGGTGCCGATGTGTTGTTCCTTGACGAACCCGATAACTATCTCGATATCCCAACGCGCGCCTGGCTAGAAGACAGTATCCGCGCATGCAAGAGCACCATCTTGATGGTCAGCCACGACCGAACACTGCTAGAGCGAGTGGCCACCAAGATCATCGCAGTCGAAGGTTCTGGCTGTTGGGTGCACGGTGGCTCATACGCAACATTTCCCGAAGCCAGGCAGAAACGCCAAGAACTTTTGGGCGATGACCTCAAGCGATGGAACGACGAAGAACGTCGCCTGTTTCACCACATGAAAATCATGAAACAGCGTGCTGCGCAGAACTTTAAGAACGCCACAAAGGCAAACGGTGCAGAAACACGATGGGAGAAGTTTGTTAAGGCGGGTCCACCTCCCCCGCCAGCGCCAGATCAACAGATTTATGTTCGTTTCACCGGAGCCGACTCTGCACGTCGCGTGGTGAAGTGTGAAGAAGTGTCAGTCAATGACCTCTTTCTTCCGTTCTCGGACGAAGTGCACTTCGGAGAACGCCTTGGGCTCATCGGACCAAATGGAACAGGCAAGACTCATTTGTTGAACGCGCTGTACGGGAAAGAAGAAGCACTTCAGGGAACAATTACATTTGGCCCGCGTACATCGGTGGGAATGTTCACACAAATCAATGACCGCCCAGAATTTCGTGGTCGCGAATGCATTGATATCGTGCGCGACAAGTTAGTTGACGAGCAAAAGTCAATGGCAGCATTGGCACGCTACGGATTACGCAATAACGCGCGACAAGAGTTTCAGACCCTGTCCGGTGGTCAAAAGGCGCGACTCGAAATTCTTGGGCTAGAACTTGCCGGACACAATGTTCTTCTTCTGGACGAGCCCACCGACAACCTTGACATTGAATCATCAGAGGCGTTGGAACGTGCTCTCGATGGTTTTGAAGGAACGGTTATTGCCGTCAGCCACGATCGGACATTCCTTGCACGCCTTGAGCGATTCATCATGATCACCGACGAGGGCGATGTATGGGAATTGCCCGACTTTGATCTTGCACTCGCCGCGTTGAACAACCCAGCTCAGGTGTCACAGGTTCGTCTGGCGAAGTGCCTGACAACGCCCTAGTAACTACTTGCCCTGTTTTTTCTTCCAGGACAACCCTGCCAACACTTCCATAATGAGCCTGTGAGCAACATTGACGGTGCAGTCGGCGTGGTCATACGGCGGTGCAACTTCCATTACGTCAAATGCAACCAGCGGAGTCTCACATGCGAGGCGGCGAAGCGCACGCAACAGATCCACAGTGGCTAACCCACCAGGTTCGGGTGTTCCCGTTCCCGGCGCATATGCAGGGTCAAGACAGTCAATATCGACACTGACATACAAGTGGTCAACACCATTCATGGCAACTGCAATGGCATCCGTCAACACGGCGTCTAATCCGCGTTGATGTACTTCATCCATCAGATGCCAGGTCATGCCTTGTTCGGCCATCCAGTCCCACACCTCTTGCCCGGGCCAATACCCGCGCAATCCAATCTGCACAAAGTTCTTCGCTGGAATCGCGCCACTCTCAATCAGGCGACGCATGGGTGTTCCGTGGCTCGCCAGATTTCCATCGATGGTGTCGGCTGTGTCTGCATGGGCGTCGAAATGCACCATTCCTACTTTTCCGTAACCAAATGTGTCTGCAACAGCTGTTGCAGTAGGCCATGTAATGGTGTGATCGCCACCAATAATGATGGGAGTAATTCCTAATGACAACAGCTCGGCAGTTTTTGCCTTGACATTGTTGAGGCTTTGCTCAACACGACCGTGGGGACAAAACGCATCGCCTGCGTCCACCACTTCAAGGTGGTCGAAAATTTCAATTCCTAAATCAAGATGAAATGTTCCAGGCTCGTAAGCCTGCGTGCGCACGGCACGTGGACCAAAGCGTGCACCAGGTCGATTGGTGGTACCCAGATCAAACGGCGCGCCCATCACCGCAACATCTGGTTTCCATTCTGCAAGCTGTGTCACATCGGGAACAAAAGGGCGTTGAGCAAAGGTGGACAAACCACCAAACACATAACCCAGATCTAGTTGTTCTTGATACCCCGGTGGAAGCTCGCGACGCGGTTCAGACATAGTGTCAGGCTAATCACTGACACGTTATGAACGTGCGGAAAAATCACGCCATTCATCTTCTGTCCAGTGCTGGCGGAGTTCACCCGTGACAAAATCCGATGTCCATTGCACCATGTCAAACCACGGGAATTCCACCGACATCACCTCCGTGAATGCCATGCCGTCCAACAACAATGCAGCGTCATCAATTCCGATAGTGACAGGGTCGCCCTCTGCAGGCTGCATGAGGCGCGCTTCAAGTTCGACCAAACGCGTCATGTCCCACCGGGTGCTGGAAGCCTCTCCCATAATTTGGTCAGCCATAATGCCAATGATTTCGGTGAGCGCAGTGACTGCACCTGGTTCAAACACAATGTCGCGAGGAAGAATCATTTTGGCTTACGTCCCAAATACTGCACGACTGCAGCGGTGCCGGTGTGCCCAGCACCTTCTACAACCGAACGAACCATTTCACCAGAGTAAATCACACGTAGCCCTGACAATTCATCACGCACGCCTCGATCGCTCATCAACAGATCGGGAACTTGTGGACCTCCTGTTCCGCGCCCAATTTGATGAATTGTGTAGGCCTCCAACAGCATCACACCGCTGGGTGCAAGGGCCGCAACAACGCGCTTGTGAAGATCTCGTCGCAATTGGCTGGGAAGATGAGAGAAAATAGAGACAATCCCCGACCATTGATTCACACCTAGATCAAAATCTGCAAGATCGCCCACCATCGCATCAACATGGACGCCGCGTTCTGTTGCCAATCTCTTGGTTTTCTCTACACCAATGGTTGAGATGTCAACTGACGACACCTCATAGCCCATCTGAGCGAGGAACACAGAATTACGTCCCTCACCATCTGCGATGCACAACACTTTTCCACGCGGGATGGAACCGAAGTTACTTTTCAGAAAGTCATTGGGAGTCGTTCCATAGAAATACTCATCTGACTGATATCGCTGATTCCATTGTTCTTGCGGGGTGAGATTCTCGGACATTACAACCTTGACCTTTTGACGTGAATTTCTCTCTTGCCAAGATACCCCTAAGGGTATATATTGTTACACGAAGGGCCCGCCAATTAGCGCCCAGAGGAACAAACAATGGCTGCACATATTGGAATCACAGACACCGACCGAATCGCTATCACTGATGGGCTATCTCGCCTCTTGGCAGACACATACACGTTGTATTTGAAAACGCACAATTATCACTGGAATGTCACGGGCCCTATGTTTCAAACATTGCACCTCATGTTTGAGACGCAATACAACGAACTTGCCCTTGCGGTCGATTTGATTGCAGAACGAATTCGCGCTCTTGATGTTCCTGCTCCCGGCAGTTATTCCGAATTCTCACGATTGTCGTCAATTTCGGAAGACTCAGAAATTCCAAAAGCCACCGACATGATTGCTCGTTTGGTTGAGGGACAAGAAACAGTTATTCGAACAGCACGTTCGCTCTACCCCGTCGTCAATGAAGCACACGACGAGGTAACTGCTGACCTTCTCACACAGAGAATTCAAATACACGAGAAAACTGCGTGGATGCTACGCAGCCTTCTCGCCTAACGCACATTTCCGAGGGGAAATGAATAAGCGCAATGAAAGGCAGTGCAATAACTGAATCGGATGTATAGGCGTCTTATGTTGAAGGGCCTCGCCTAAACGTTGGAGTCAACAATTTCAGTTATGCGGTAGCGGCTCGTTGCTTGCGCCGTCGACGAGTCGTAGGAATAATCAACGCGAATGCAGAAGCGGTGGAATATCGTTCTTCAAGTGAGTCACTGGGGAGCCACCGTCGAAGAAATCAACGGAGCCGTCGTGGGTGATGACCTATGCCCGTCACCCAAGTCAACTGCCACCCGCTGTATCACCCTCAATGCTCGCCCCGACCACGTTTTCCCGTGGATTCGCCAAATGGGCTTCGGTCGGGCTGGCTGGTACAGCTACGACTGGATTGACAACCTCGGAAAGAACAGCGCCACACGTATTCACCCCGAGTGGCAAGACATTGTGACTGGCTCGCAGGTTCCGGGTGGACCTATTGCATTCACCGCAGCGATGGTCAACCCGCCACATTCTTATGTTCTGGTTGTTCGGCCGAAAAAGCGACTGACAGATCGATTCTGTTTTGCTCTGGCCTATGACCTCAGAGATTGTGATGGCCACACTCGCCTTGTGACGCGGGTGAGCATCATGATTCGTTGTCCAGGCGGTCGACTACTTGAACGACTTCTCATTTTCGGAGATGGAATCATGGTGCGCCGTCAGTTGAA
>CAZCZM010000018.1:36002-37736 GCA_964503445.1 uncultured Bifidobacterium sp. | reverse complement strand
TCGGATCAGTCACCAGCCAAACTGTGACCGCAACTACGTCTTTGGCAGGTTCAAACACGGTGACGTTCTCGGCGACTGTCACCGTGTCTCAGACAATTTCTTATGACGCCAATGGTGGGTCTGGCGCACCGGTGCAGGCGTCCGCGAATGTCAATTCAACGGCAACTGTCTCGTCAACGGTTCCCACACGCACTGGTTACACATTCTCGTCATGGAACACCGCGTTAAATGGAAGCGGAACGCAATATGCATCAGGCGCAACATTCACCATGCCTGCAACTCCCGTCACGTTGTATGCGCAATGGACTCTGAACTCGCACAGTGTGATCTATGACGCCAACGGTGGTAGTGGTGCGCCGTCAACTGGGTCTGCAAACTACGGATCAACCGTAACAATTTCGTCGACTCGTCCAACACGAACTGGCTATACGTTTACTGGTTGGAATACCGCGGCGAATGGTTCGGGAACGTCGTATTCATGGAACGGCACTGCGTTTTCTCCCGCATCGTTCACATTGGGCGATTCAAACACCACGTTGTATGCGCAATGGACAATTAATTCTTACTCGGTGACGTATGACGCGAATAGTGGAAGTGGTGCCCCTACATCGCAATCGGCTAACTACAACACATCCATTACGGTGTCGGCAACCGAGCCGACCCGTACGGGCTACACATTCACTGGTTGGAATACTGCGGCGAATGGTTCGGGCACATCTGTGGCAAGTAGCTCGTCGTTTACAGTGACAGCAGCAACCACGTTGTATGCACAGTGGAGCATCAATTCATACTCTGTCGCCTATGACGCCAACGGTGGAAGCGGCGCACCGTCAAGTTCCTCCGTCAATTTCGGATCTACGGTCACTATTTCTTCAACTCGACCGACTCGTACGGGCTACACATTTAGTGGTTGGAATACTGCGGCGAATGGTTCGGGTACGTCGTATGCGTGGAATGGCAGCGCTTTCTCACCGGCATCATTCACGCTTGGTTCATCAGCTGTCACGCTGTATGCGCAGTGGACAATTAACTCGTACTCCGTGACGTATGACGCGAATGGTGGAAGCGGCGCGCCCACATCGCAATCGGCAAACTACAACGCATCTGTCACTGTGTCCTCCACGGTTCCAACACGATCTGGATACAGCTTCACCGGTTGGAATACCGCTGCAAATGGTTCAGGAAGTGATTACTCTTCGGGAACTTCTTTGACGGTTACAGGTGACGTCACGTTGTATGCGAAGTGGACCATCAATTCATATTCGGTGTCGTATGACGCCAATGGTGGTAGTGGTGCACCAGGTTCACAGTCATCCAACTTCAATACAACAATCACGCTGTCTTCAACGGTCCCCACTCGTACCGGCTACACCTTCTCGTCGTGGAACACTGCTGCCAATGGTTCTGGAACACAGTATGCATCTGGCGCCTCGTTTACGGTTCCTGCTAACGCGGTGACGTTGTATGCGCAGTGGACAATTAACTCGTATTCAGTGATTTACGACGCAAATGGCGGCAGTGGTGCGCCAGCAACGGTCTCGTTCAACTACGGATCTACTGTCACGATTTCGTCTACGCGACCGACTCGTTCGGGCTACACATTTGCTGGTTGGAACACTGCGGCGAATGGTTCGGGTACATCGTACGTGTGGAACGGAACAGCATTTTCGCCGGCCACGTTTACATTGGGCGACTCAAATACAACGTTGTATGCGCAGTGGACTATCAATTCGT
>CAZCZM010000018.1:14438-35902 GCA_964503445.1 uncultured Bifidobacterium sp. | reverse complement strand
ACTCCGTCTCCTATGACGCGAATGGCGGTAGTGGCGCTCCGGGTTCACAGTCGGCCAATTTCAATTCGACGGTGACTGTGTCGTCAACGGTTCCTACTCGTACTGGTTACACGTTTGCGTCGTGGAACACTGCGGCGAATGGTTCGGGTACGTCATATGCGTCTGGTGCAACATTTACGATGTCTGCTAACGCGGTGACGTTGTTTGCGCAGTGGACTATCAATTCGTACTCCGTCTCCTATGACGCGAATGGCGGTAGTGGCGCTCCGGGTTCACAGTCGGCGAACTACAACACATCTGTCACTGTGTCCTCCACGGTTCCAACACGCACTGGCTACACATTCGCAGGTTGGAATACCGCCGCAAATGGTTCTGGAAGCGACTATTCATCTGGCACGTCTTTGACCGTCACTGGTGCGGTGACGTTGTATGCGAAGTGGACAGTGAATACGTATTCCATTTCGTATGACGCCAATGGTGGCAGCGGCGCGCCGTCAACTGCATCGGGTATCCAGTTCGGATCATCCACCACCGTGTCCGCAACTGTTCCAAATCGAACGGGATACCTTTTCAATGGTTGGAATACTGCCGCTAACGGTTCAGGTACGTCGTACGCGTCTGGAGCTTCATTAACAATGCCAGCCAACAACGTTGCGCTGTACGCGCAATGGGCTGCGACCGTACAGACAATCACCTACAACGCCAATGGTGGTAGCGGTGCTCCTTCCACTGCGTCGGTGTCTACGAATGCAACAGCAACAGTTTCATCATCGGTGCCAACTCGCACGGGATACACGTTCTTGCGCTGGAATACGGCCGCAAATGGATCCGGTAACGACTACTCATCCGGCGCAACATTCACCATGGGGTCGAACAGCATCACGTTGTATGCAGTGTGGTTAGCTAATACGTATTCAGTGACCTATGACGCCAATGGTGGTGCATCGCCACCGGCGTCGTCAAGCGCGCAAACCGATGCAACTTTCTCTATTTCAGCAACTATTCCAACTCGTGCTGGCTACACCATGACGTCGTGGAACACCGCGCGTAATGGAAGCGGAACTCACTATCAACCAAGCACGACATTCTCAATGCCCGCAAGTTCTGTCACGTTGTATGCGCAGTGGTCCGCAAATGCAAACAACATTTCGTACAACGCCAATGGTGGTAATGGTGCTCCCGCAAACTCTGTTGCTACTACCGATTCAACAACAACAGTGTCCGCAGCTATTCCAACTCGCACCGGTTACACATTTACAGGTTGGAACACCGTGGCGAACGGTTCAGGTACGTCGTACGCATCAGGTGCAACGTTCACTATGCCCACAACGCATCTCACGTTGTTTGCGCAGTGGACACCCACCACATATCAGGTGACATACAACGCCAATGGCGGTAGCGGCGCACCAACATCATCGAGTGGTGCATTTGGTTCCACGATCAGCTTGTCTGCGGTTGCACCCACGTTGTCGGGCTACACGTTCCTTGGTTGGGGAACGCAAGCAGACGGCAATGGCACAAATTATGCGGGTGGTGGTTCATTTGTAGTTCCATCACAAAACACCACGTTGTACGCAGTGTGGGTTGCCGACATTAATGATGTCTATTACGTGATGAATGGTGGTACTGGTGGCCCAACAGCTATCACCGCTGCAACGAACTCTTCTGTGAACTTCTCTGGCACGGTGCCAACTCGCACTGGCTACACGTTTACCGGTTGGAATACTGCGTCTAATGGTTCGGGCACTCAGTACGCGTGGAATGGTTCTTCGTTCTCGCCAGCCTCGTTCACCATGCCAGCGTCAGACATCTTCTTCTACGCCCAGTGGAGCATTAATACGTATTCCGTTACATATGACGTCAACGGTGGCACTGGATCTACGCCGACAACTCAGTCCGGTCAATACTTGTCAAGTGTCACTGTGGCCACGCCATCGCTTACTCGTAGCGGTTGGTCTTTTGTTGGGTGGAACACGGCAGCTAACGCTTCTGGCACTCAGTTCGCCCCAGGTGGATCTTTGACAATCGGGGCATCAAACATCACGTTGTATGCAGAGTGGAACCGAAACGTTAATGCCGTGATTTTCGATGCTTTGGGTGGTGCAAGCGCGCCTGCAGTTCGTTTTGGTGCTACGGGAACAACCGTCACATTGCCAACGGAAATCCCATTACGCGAGGGCTACACCTTTGTTGAGTGGGAGGATTCCACACAGACAACTCATAGCCCGGGTGCAACATTCACGATGCCAGTTTCCAGCATCACCTTGTTTGCGAAATGGTCAATCAACTCGTACTTGTTGTCCTACAACGCAAATGGTGGGTCGGGAACACTTCCAACAACACAAAGTGTTGAGTTCGCATCATCTGTGACAGTGTCATCCGCAGCGGTGAGCCGTTCGGGGTACACCTTCAATCGTTGGAATACAGCGGCGGATGGTTCTGGCACTTCGTATAGCCCAAGCGCCACATTCACCATGCCATCACGCGCTGTTACGTTGTATGCACAGTGGAATGAAGTGATTATTCCTCCCACTACAACAACCACAACCGTTCCCGTCACAGTTGCTCCAGCGGCACAGAAGCCAGTGGTCAAGAAGCCAACACCACGACCCGTGGTGACGACACCATCCACCACGTCAACCACGACGACCACGACTGTTCCGCCAACAACGACCACCATTCCAGAAGTGGACACACCGGTCGAGGCCGATCAGTCACTCATGGGTGGTGTGTGGATCTGGATTCTTCTGGGTGGTGTGTTGCTGATTGCGCCACTCTCAGTTGTTGCGAGAAAACTGAAGAGAAAACTCTAAGAGTCCGTCCGGATCAACGGTGATTCCTGGAATTCCTGGTTCTGGGATGTTCCATTCATCGAACACAATGGTGATGCTTCCCACCACTGTGAACGTTTGACCAGTTACTTGAGCCTCAACAGGGAAAGTGACGGTTTTTGTGACTCCGCGCAAGGTGAGATCACCTGTGGCGTTTGCAGTAATGACATCTCCAGATAGCGCGTTGGCTGGTAGGGAGATTGGGGACGTGAGAGTGAACGTTGCAGTGGGGTATGCACTGACATCCATGATGCGATTGTTGAATTGGTTATCACGCTTTTCTGCGTCGCTCATGATGGTGCCCATCTGAACGGTGAAGTCTGCTGCCGTTACCGCGTTGTTGGCAATGGTCAGGTTTCCGGTGACGTCCCGAGTACGCCCAACACCTTCGGTGGCTTGACCAAACAAAATTTCCTTCACGCGATATCCGACGACCGAGTCAGAAGGCGTCACAATCTTCCAAGAACCTGTTGCATCGGTGAGAGCTTCTACAGAGTTGGTCGGTGAAGATGTGTCCGTACTGTCATCAATCGTGAGGGCGTCTGGCGCATCGTCTTTGATGAGGTTGATATAGGTCCAGGGCCCCACTGTGACCGCAAGTGCAGCGATAACGACGCTCGCGACGATGAGTTTGGTGGTCTTCTTCATGTGAACAGCGTAGAAGCCAATCACTTAGATAAGAATGGCAAGGTGCCCACAGCCCTTCAACACCTCCCAAGAATCGCAGCTGTCATGATGATGTGCACCATCGGGATGTTTCCATCAGTAGCCAATGCAGCTAGGGGTGACCTGAATTGTGCCGATTTTGGAACCCGTGAGCGAGCTCAGTATGAAATGGAAAAATCCGGCTCGGACATACACGGACTTGATGGTGACAAGGATGGTCAAGCGTGTGAATGGAATGGCAGCACCGGTTGGTGGACATGGCCACTTGCAAGCCTTGGGTTAGTAGCGGGCCGTCTCGTCGCGCGAAAGAAAAAGGGTGATCACCGAGTGGTGCCGGGCGTGGAGGGCGTGTGGAACAACTATGTGTTTCACGAAGATGGTGGTGCAGACACTGCGGTGGACCGAGTGGGAATCGGACTCTTAATAGTTGGCGTGGTTGCACTGCCAGTTGTTGGATTACTTCGCGATGTTGTGTTACCTCGGTCATTCACGCCAGTGGCCATCAATGGACTAGGTGCATTATTGGCAGCAACAATCGCTTATGTCGTGACGTGGTACACCAACAAGATTGATACTTATCGCTAGTTGGTTAATGTTGCCGGCCCGAGGATTGTGAAAGCACTTCCGCCACTTAGTTGAGCACGAATTCTGTATTTCGTGTTGGGAGTGCCGTTAATGATCACACCGGAAAATTCACACTGACCCGTTCCGTTTGCTGTTGCAGTGGTGTTTCCACTAAGCGATGCGCCTGCAAGCGATCCATTGTCGAATTCAGGTAGCAGTGTGAGTGCGCATGTACCTGAGGCTGTATTTGCCCATTGATTCTGATTGTTAATGAATCTGAAGACATATGGTTGTAACGACTGACCGTTTCGCCACGGGCCAAGTGAACCCATGAATTGCAAGGCAACGATGTTGGTGGTGGGCATGACACTTGTTGTTGTCACCGGAGCAACAGTTGTGGAGGGGTTAGTCGTACTTGCAACAGACGTGATGGTGGTCGTTGTGGTTTGTGGTGAGTTTGATATTTGAAGCGCACGCTCGCTTTGCGCAGACAGACCTGCTTTTGTATCGGCTGGTAGCAGTTCGCTCGGTAACGATGGTTCGCTATCGGTGATAGAAGATGACGACGAAGTCTTCACGGAACTACCCGAAATGGTCACGGTGGCGGCTGGGCGCTGTGAATTCACCACTACTGATTGCGTGTTGCCATCGGGAGTAATGGTGATAGTTGATGGTTGAAGATCTACAGTTGCATTGCCACCCTGCACCGTTGCCGCAAGATTGTCCACAGCAACAGAAACTTGTGCAGATGACGGTACATCAATGGAATCGGCTGTAATTGCGATGGTTTCAGCTCCACCTTTTGAAATCACCGATACCACTTTGTTTTTGGACACTACATATGCACTTGTAGCTGACGGCAACTGAACGTCTATTTCAACGCTGTCAGTAAATACAACGTGTTCGCGCAAATTGTCTGATGTGCTGTTACGCAATGCACGCACCGTGGAAGTGGGACTAGTTGATTCTGTTGGTGTTACCTTTCCATCAGATGTGATAACGGACCATGTTGGTTGTGTGGAGCGAATCACCAAGAAGTTTCCGGTGACTGTATTTGATCCAGAATCAAATGGCGCACTTGATTGCGTGCGGCTTTCCATTGATGTGAGATCGATATCTCCCTTGCCGCCTGTCCACGGATTGGGATCTTTCTCTGGGTCACGACCAGAGAAAGAAAAGGTCCATGTTTCTGCTTCAAGGTCAAACATGACATATCTGTTGGCACCGGGCCAGTTGGAGTCGTAGATATTTACCTTTGCAGTTGTTTCAGTGGGGTACTCAATTGAAAGCGGCAAGACTGCATGGCCGCCTTTGTCGGTGTACAAACCCATTGAATAGGTAATGGCAGACGAAGAGAAAGACTTTGTGAGTTCGGCAAGAATGTCGTTGATTGATTTCTTTGCCCATGAATCAGATTCTTTTCGCACTACCGGAAAGAATTGTGTGGCAAATGCACGAATGATTCCATTAGTGGTGTCGTTGTCGTTTGTGAGGTCAACGGTTTTGGGCGATGCTTTCGTTGTGTAGCGATGAATGGCTTGCACCACCATTCCCTCGCAATGTCCTGCTTGCCGACTTTGGTTCACCATCTGTGCCCATGCGGCGGCTTCGGCGGTAGGTGAACATGGAGTCGATGCGCCATTTGTGCAGACTCCATCGCCAAACATGATGCGGAGATCTTCTCCATCCATGAGCTCCTTTGTATTCGCTGCACCAAAGTTGGGAAACGAAAAACCATCTGATGCCGCAACCATTCCTGAGGCTGCTGGAGTTTGGGAGAGTGGGGTGGCGTTGCCACCGCCAGAGCACGCTGTTGTGATGAATGCCAGTAGAACAAGGGTGGCGGCGAAGCGGCGCGGGTTCATCTGTGTCACGGTAACGAATTTGTACCAGTCCGTGCCATCACAGGGTTATTGCTCCATGCTCTCCACGCCGCGGCAAAACAGGTGAATCAAATTGTCGAGCCCCGCATCTATGGCATAGGGCTCGGGATGGCCGTGGTCCTTTTCCAGGACGCAAAATCCATGCAGGGCGCTACGGAGGCTGCGCGCACAGTGGCCGCGCTCAGTATCTGACAGCCGGTATCCAAGTAGGGACGCATCTAGTTCTGCAACCACGAGGCGAAGTGATGCTTCCACCGCTGGGTCGCCCACTGAGGGGACTCGGTCGGTGGCCGAATAGAGGCCTGGGTGTTGTTGAACAAATGATCGCCAAGCAACGGCGACTGATTGAACTGCAGCGTCGCGGGTGAGTCCACTGTGTGCAGTGTGTAGTGAGGCTGCCAACATGTCGCGAGCACGTAGCGCAAGCTGTGTGAGAACGTCGTCAATTCCAGACACGTGTCGATACAGGGCGGGTTGCTTCACGCCTGCGTCGTCGGCAATGCGTTGCAAAGTGACAGCATCGATTCCTTCGGAATCTGCCAATGCAACTGCCATTTCAATCACGGTGTTGCGATTGAGTCGTTGTCGTACTGCTGTCATGCGTGATGAAAGAATCGCGACATCCATCCCGCAATTCGATGCTGGTGGAGTGGTTGCGTCAATGTCTCGCGAGCAGCTTTTGCTTTCTCTTCACCAAACAATTGCAGTCGAGTTGCCAACAAGCTGTCGGCAAGTGCGGGAGAGAATTCTGGGTGAACCTGCAACGTCCATGCGCGTTCACCAATCATCATTCCACCAATGGGGCAGTAGTCAGCACGTGCAAGAAGTCGTGCATCACTGGGTAACTCTTGAACCTGATCCTGATGACTTGCGGCCAACACAATGGGATCGGTGGAGTCCATCCACGGTTGTGGCGCAACGACTTCGTACTGCTTTGCGCCAATACCCCAGCCGTAGTCGGCCTTCCTCACGGTTGCACCTAACGCTTGAGCCATCAATTGATGCCCGAAACAAATTCCTACGTATGGAGTTTCGCTGGCAATCATGTCGCGAAGTAATTGCTCGACATCACGTAACCACTGGTGGTCGTCGTACACACTCAGCCTGCTCGGAGAGCACATCCAGCCATCTTGTTCAGTCACTGAATCTGGAAGCTGGCCTTCATCGCAACGATACGTCGTGAGTTGAATATCGAGTGGTGCGAGTAGCTCGTTGTACAACTCGGGATAGTCGCCCCCTACGTGAAGGCTGCCTGCGTCAATGTGGCCAACAAGGAGCAATCCAATTCGCTTCATCGGAATGAGAACACCTTTGTGGGCCCGCCTTCTAGTGCGGGCAAGTAACCACGCTCACGCAGAATGGGCATAACACCTTCGCCAAACCAGTACGCCTCTTCCAAGTGTGGGTATCCGGACATGATGAATGCGTCAATTCCCAGGTTGTGATATTCGATGATGCGGTCGGCAACTTCTTCGTAACTTCCCACAAGTGCAGTACCCACACCGCCACGCACAAGTCCAATTCCGGCCCAGACGTTGGGGTGAATCTCTAGTTTGGAAACGTCTCCACCGTGTAATTCAAATTGACGACGCTGTCCCACTGATTGAGTCTTTAAGAAGTCTTCTCGTGCCGCTTCTACGGCTTCTGGCGCCATCGATGACAAGATTCCGTTTGCCACATTCCATGCCTCTTCGCTGGTGGGTCGAGTGATGGTGTGGAAGCGGATTCCAAACCGCAATGTGCGCCCATGGGCTGCAGCTTTCTCGGCTACTCGCTCGTGGCGTTCTTTAATGGCGTCTGGAGTCTCACCCCAGGACAAATACAGATCTACGTTCTCGGCGGCGACGTTCTCTGCCGCATCACTGGCCCCACCAAAGTAGATAGGTGGTACTGGATGGGGAATCTCGCGAGTAGTGGCGTTCTCTACTTCAAAAAATTTTCCTTTGAATGTGAATGGCTCACCACTCCATGCGCCGCGCATCACTTTTACAAATTCTCCTGTGCGTTCATAACGAGTTTCTTTATCTTCAGAGACGCCAAATCGGAGCAACTCTGATTGTTCAGCGCCCGTCACGATATTGACCAAACAGCGACCATTAGACATGCGTTGCATGGTGCTTGCCATTTGTGCGGCAAGTGTGGGTGTCAACAAAGCGGGCCGAAACGCCACAAGGAACTTGATGCGTGATGTCAAAGGGATAATCGATGACGTTGCAAGCCACGCATCCTCACACCCGGTGCCACACGGCGTGAGCAGTGCTTCAAAGCCGAGGTTTTCACATGCCGTGGCAATTTGTGCCAGATACTCGTGACTTGGTGCTCGGTTTACTGAGTTCTCATCGGGAAGAACGTCTCGCGAATCTCCTCCGGTGGGAAGAAACCAGTTCATCTCAATCATGACGTGTCCTTTTCTTTCTTTTGGTTAGAGAGTGAGCGGTATTGCTCGAATTGCGACCAGTGATGCGCCCATGACAAGAAGCCACGACAACACACCAACAACAAATGGGCGTGCGCCTAATACACGTAATTTGGCGATGCGAACACTGGCTCCTAGGCCCACGAGCGCTGTTGCTAGAAGAACTTTTTCAATGTTTTTCGAGGTAGAGATGACGTCATCTGAAAGAACGCCCGTTGTTCGTACACACACCATGGCCAAAAAAAGAACGATGAACAATGGCAGGGGAGACACTTTTGTTGCCGTTGACTGTTTTTCAGACTGAGTACGACGACGGCGGTAGTTGTATGCGTAGACCGCTACTAGTGGCGCCAGCAACATCACACGTGTGAGTTTTACGATGATGGCGCCACTGAGTGATTCTTGTGAATATGCGGTCGACGTGGCCACTACTTGCGCAACATCGTGAACGGCAGAGCCGGCCCACAATCCAAAACGAACATCACCCATGCCGAATACTTGTGCGAGTAATGGCAGCGTGAAGATGCTGATGGATCCAAAGAGGGTGACCAATGCGATTGCATACGTTGCGTCTTCTTCGTCGCCATCAACCGCGCCTGTCATTGCACTGACAGCAGATACCCCGCAGATGGAAAAACCAGTTGCTGTTAACAACCCAAGTCCTGAACTGACTCCAAGTTGTCGTGCGATTGCCTGAGTTCCCCAGAATGTGATGGCAACAACGGCAATGACGGCCAGAAAACCTTTGCCACCAAGTTCTGCAACTTCACTGAGTGATAACTGCAGCCCCAGCAGCACAATTCCTGCGCGCAGAACTTGACGTGACGCAAACTTGAATCCCACATCACACGTGGCGGGCAGGCGACCTGAGTTGCCGAGCACCACACCAATGATGAGAGCAATGGTCAGTGGAGACATTGCGGTGATCACAGACTGCAAGGCAAATCCCACAGCCACAGCCGCACCAGCAACAGCAAGACCTGGCACATGTGGTCTGATTGATTGCGCCCCCCGAGACAACATGTTAGACACTCTAACTTCTTGTGATTGCTTGCTGCTACTGGAAAAGCAGGCAGTGCGCAGGGTGGTGACCGTGGGGCTGCCCCTAGGGTTGAAGCGTGAAATTAGCCGAAATTGCCCGCCGTGGCGCTGTGTATCTGGCTCTTTCCACGGTGGCTGTGGCTCAACCGCTTCTTCAGTTGTATGCCGAGAATGTGGCTGTTTTTGCGGCGGCCAATTATGAGGGCGCAATCGTGATGTGGTTTGCCGCCTTGGTACTGCTGGCGCCGGCGGCTGTGTTCACAGTTGTCGACACACTGTTTTTCCTTACAGTGCCCCGAGCACAGATTTATGTTCATCGCGCACTGGTTTTTGTCGCGCTGTGGGCAGTTTCGTCCGTGGTGTTCAGATCTGTCTCGTTGGGGCCGTGGGTGGCTGACGCACTCTTGACTGCGGTCATCGCCGGTGGGGTCTTGTTTGCATTTATACGTTTCGCGCTTGTCAAGTCATGGTTGGTTCTGATGTCACCGCTGTCTCTTGTGGTTGCAGTGGTGTTCGCAACAACAGCACAATCTGTCATCAATCCACCTGAAGCAACTGTTTTGGAACTACAGACTCCTGACACTCCACAAACTGAAGGACCAGGTACTCCGAAAGACGATGTCAGTGTTGTGTGGATTGTTCTTGACGAAGCACCATTGTTTCCATTGTTGAACTCTGACGGAACTATAAACGCACGACGTTTTCCCGGTTTTGCACAGCTTGCGGCATCGTCAACCTGGTATCGAAACGCGCTCGGTCTCTCGCAAACCACCACCGATGCAGTACCAGCGATGCTGACGGGAATGATGCCGAAAAAATCTGGCGTCGGTCCAGTGCTGGCGAATCATCCCAAGAACGCATTCACCTTGATGAACGGACACAGATCAATGGATGCGCATGAAGTAGTAACTGCGCTGTGTCCACGTGAAGTCTGTTCCACAGTGTCGGTGTCTGGCGGTGACCACATTGCGAATCCAGATGGGCAAACGACTGGAACCACCACAACGATTGCTCAGCAAGACATCATTTCTGTGCAGAGACGAACGCCTTTCACATCGTTCATCAAAGATGCTGTCGTCGTGGTGGGACACAAAATTCTTCCCAGTGGATTGCGCGAAAAACTACCCCCGATAGACGAAGGGTGGGGAGGGTTTGGCAACGCTGATGCGATTGATGATGATGTGGATGAACCAGTGGACACCACCGTTCCCGCGGGCCCCACAACAACGGTTGGCCTCACAGAAGAAACGCAAGAACGAGCCGACAAGACAACCGTGCGCGAATGGGAAGACGGGGGTCCCCAAACGCAAATACCCACAGTCGAGGGTGTTATTTCGCGTGCAGCTCGTGCAGATAGAGCAACGTTTCACTTTGCACATGCGCTCATTCCGCACCGACCATGGGTGTTAGCACCTGATTTGCGGGCATCGTTGCAGTTACCCGCAGACAAACGGTCAATTCAGGTATTGGACGGTCGCCGAGATCGTTTGCAGATTCATCTCAGTCAATATGTGGCAACAGATGCAGTCATTGGCAATTTGATGTCGTCAATGAAGAAATCTGCGAACTGGAATCGCACAATGATCATTGTCACTGCTGACCACGGAATTACTTTTCAACAGGGTGAGAAACATCGCGAAACAGTGAATGTGAAAAGCCCGGGAACTCTTGAAGATTTGTATCGCGTACCACTCTTCATCAAGTATCCCGATCAAGTGGGTGCGGCCGTCTCTGACTGTGCTGCATCTCATGTTGATCTTTTAGCAACGGTCAGTGCAGTCACTGGAGTAGATGCTGGGTGGGAGACAGATGGAGTCAATTTGCAGACAACTTGCCCTTCTCGTGATTCGCGTCGCATTATCTGGCCTGATGGTGAACATGAAATGTCAACAAGTTTTGACGATGTGATGAAGCGTGTTGCGTACTACGACAAGTGGATCGATGCTGACGGAGATGTAGACGACATTTATCGCGGCGGTCTCAGTGGTTCTGTAGTGGGCACTGCCGTTCCCGTCACTACTGCAGTGGAGAGCGCTGTGAAGTGGGCATTGAAGGAAGCCAACACGTATAACACTGCTGGTGTGGGCAAGTTCGCACCAGTGGTCACGCGTTCTCGAGGAACATTGAGTGTGTCGCGAACATTTTCCACAACTGAAGAAGCGTTACTTGTGATGGATGGGGTTGTCTTTGGAGTGATCTCTGAATTGGCGGGAATGACGAAGGGGACATCTTCAGAGTTCACCAGTATTCCGATGTCGCGATTGCACACTCCAGGGCCACACACGATGGAATTGTGGGTTGTTGATTGGGCTAACCCCGATGCTCCGGTCTTCAAGAAAGTGAAGTAGTAGTTAGCTACTGGTGTGAAGTCCGGCTAAAGCGATTGCTTCATTCAACGTACTTGCACGCTTCACCTTTATTTTTGCAGCGACGTCGGGCGCGCTTGCTGGAACGATGGCTTGAGCAAAGCCGAGGCGTGCGGCTTCATTAAGGCGTTGACCTAAATGGCCGACTTGGCGAACTTCACCAGCAAGCCCCACTTCACCCATGACAACAAGGTCGGCAGGAAGTGGAATGTTGTTGACAGCAGACACAAGCGCTAAACACAAACCAAGATCTGCTGCTGGCTCACCAAGTTTTACGCCACCTACAACTGATGCATACACCTCGTGCCCAGCCAAACTGATGCGTGCGCGACGTTCAAGTACCGCCAACAACATAGATAGGCGACCGCTGTCGACGCCTTGTGCGCTGCGGCGAGCGGGTACTGCAGAATTGATTTGATTGGTGAGAGTTTGTAGTTCTACTAGCAGAGGACGTTGACCTTCGATGGTGGGGACCACAACAGATCCTGGAACACCAGTACGACGATCGGTGAGGAATAATTGGCTTGCGTCAGGTACGCCCGCAAGACCTGTTTCGGTCATCTCAAACAAGCCCAACTCATTTGTGGGACCAAAACGGTGTTTCGCGGCGCGAAGAAGCCGAAGTGCGTTGTGGCGTTCACCTTCGAATGACAACACTGTGTCGACTACATGCTCGAGCACACGTGGACCTGCAAGACCACCTTCTTTGGTGACATGGCCGACAATGACGACGCTGACATTGCGCCGTTTTGCCTCTTGAACAAGTCGATGTGCACATCCGCGTACCTGCACGACAGAGCCGGGTGCGGACGAAAGGTCGGGATCAACAACAGTTTGGATGGAGTCAATAACAACTAACGAAGGATTAATGGAATCAATCGCAGCGATGATGTTGGGCAATGACATTTCGGGCAACAGCCACAAATGTTCACTGACGGCACCAAGCCGATCTGCACGGAGACGAACTTGCTGTGCGCTTTCCTCAGCGGTGACATACAAGGTGGGACCTGAGGTGTTGGCAAGTAATTGCAACAGCAATGTGCTTTTACCGATGCCTGGTTCTCCACCCAACAAAGTGACCGAACCCGGCACAAGCCCTCCGCCTAAAACACGATCGAATTCACCAATGCCTGTGGAGTGTGGCGCACTGAGTTGTGTGCTGACGCTTCCGATGGGCTGTGCTTCTCCCGGAGGAACCAGCGCCAAACCGGCTGCAAGCGTGACATGGGAATCCTCGGGGCCTTCAACATCTTCAACGAGTGAGTTCCATGCCCCACACGACAAACACTTGCCTGACCACTTTGGAAACGAGGCCGCACATTCAGTGCAGCGATGGACGAGCTTAAGTTTTGCCACGTGGCGAGATTACAAGCGGGGTGTGCGCTGGCGCTTATTTCGCGCATTTGCAACAAGCAGCAACAGAATGACCGTTGCTGCCACCCACAATGCCAGTAGAGCAAGAATGACCGGACGAGCTACGCGCGAGATGCTGGAGCCAACTGCGACATGAGTGGATGTGGTGGCGATGTCGACCTTTGACCCATCCATCGGTACTCGCCAGGTCACTGCACCGTCACTTTGAAGGCCGGTGGTGGAGTCGATTGCGCCAGGCAGAGTTGCAGTGAATGTGATGTTGACCGCATCTCCAAGGTCGAGGTTTGCTTCAGAAACATCGGCTGCGTATGGCGTTGTGCCGAGTAGTTCGCGTGTTGCATCGTCTACGAACGAGTCAAGGCCACCGTTCACCTCGACCCAACCGGTTAGGTTCCAGACGCTATTGGTGTCTTTGCCAGAGCGAGATAGTGCAATCTTGTGTAGCGGGCCTCTGGACTCACTGATTTGTCCAATGATGGCTGTGGCTTCCGCAGGAGTGGAAAAGTCTCGCGACAACTCAACCGAGAGACCGCCGGTGTCTGTTTTGGTGGGTCCATTGACATCCCAGCCTGCTTTGGCAAGGTCGTCGGTGCGAACGTCTTGTGCCAATGTAGGAACAGCCGCGACAATTGCTTTGTCTGCGGTGACAGTGACACGCACAGTTCCTGACCCGTTGGGCTTTACGTTCAGCGAAATGGATTGGTCGACCTTGCAGGAAGACAACAGCAACACCGCACAGACGGCAACAGCAATTCGTGGAAGAGAACGTGGCAATGAAGTCACACAGAATGTTTAGTCGGTGGCGTCAGTGTCGCCGACTAATGGTGGCTCACTTGGAGCAACGAACCCTTCTACAGCGCGGAACACGATGTGCTTCTTACCAGGGTTTTCGGGGTCGTCTTCGGCATCGACAACGATGATCTGTCCGGCATTGAAATGCTTGTACAGAATCTTTTCGGACAATGCGTCTTCCACATGGCGCTGAATTGCGCGACGCAGGGGACGTGCACCCAACTGTGGGTCGTATCCAACGGTTGCCAAGAACTCTTTTGCAGCTTGGGTGAGTTCGATTCCCAAGCCTTGTGATTCCAACTGTGTGGCAAGACGCTTGGTCATGAGGTCGACCATCTGCAGGATTTCTGGCATACCGTGTTCGTGGAACACGATGGTTTCGTCAACGCGGTTCAAGAACTCGGGACGGAAGTGTGCCTTCAGTGCGTCGGTGACTTTGTCTTTCATGCGTGCATACGACATGGCCTGATCGCCTGTGTTGAAGCCAACATTTGCCTTGCGCAGATCTTGGGTTCCCAAGTTGGAGGTCATGATGAGCACCGTGTTGCGGAAGTCGACGCTGCGACCCTGGCTGTCGGTGAGACGACCCTCTTCCAAAATTTGCAACAGTGTGTTGAACACGTCGGGGTGAGCTTTTTCGATTTCGTCGAACAACACCACAGAGAATGGCTTGCGGCGAACTGCCTCGGTGAGCTGACCACCTTCTTCGTATCCGACATATCCGGGAGGAGAACCAACCAAACGGCTGACGGTGTGCTTCTCCATGTATTCCGACATGTCGAGCGTGATGAGTGCTTGCTCGTCACCGAACAAGAATTCAGCCAGAGTCTTTGCCAATTCGGTTTTACCCACACCAGTTGGTCCGAGGAAAATGAATGAACCACTAGGACGACGTGGATCTTTCAGGCCAGCACGCGTACGACGAATGCTTTGAGAAACTGCTTTTACAGCGTCTTCCTGGCCGATGTAGCGCTTACGCAACTCGGTCTCCATGTTGAGAAGCTTTTGGGTTTCTTCTTCGGTGAGTTTGTACACCGGAATGCCAGTCCAGATGCTGAGCACTTCAGCGATTGCTTCTTCGTCAACTTCATCAAAGAGGTTGATTCCCTGCGCTTTGATATCGGTTTCTTTTGCGGTCTTTTCTTCCAAGAGTTGACGCTCTTGGTCGCGCAAACGTCCGGCATCTTCAAAACGCTGTTCTTCGATTGCTTTCTTCTTCTGCTCTTGTACGTCAGAAATTTTTGACTCGAGTTCCTTTAAATCTGGTGGTGTTTGCATGCGCTTAATGCGCAAACGTGAACCTGCTTCGTCGATCAGGTCGATGGCCTTGTCGGGAAGGTGACGATCTGAGATGTAGCGGTCGGCCAAGTTTGCTGCCGCAACAATTGCCTGATCTGTAATGGTGACGCGGTGGTGTGTTTCGTACTTGTCGCGGACACCTTTGAGAATTTCGATGGTGTGGGCAACTGTTGGCTCTTCGACCTTCACAGGCTGAAAGCGACGCTCTAACGCAGGATCTTTTTCAAGATGCTTGCGGTATTCGTCTGTTGTGGTTGCACCAATTGTTTGCAGTTCACCACGAGCCAACATTGGCTTCAAGATGCTTGCAGCATCGATTGCACCTTCTGCGGCACCAGCACCCACCAAGGTGTGGATTTCGTCGATGAACAACACAATGTCGCCACGTGTCTTGATTTCTTTCAGAACCTTCTTCAAGCGTTCTTCGAAGTCGCCGCGGTAACGCGAACCGGCAACAAGTGCACCAAGGTCGAGCGTGTACAACTGCTTGTCTTTGAGGGTTTCAGGAATGTCGCCCGACACGATGCGTTGTGCGAGGCCTTCAACAACGGCGGTCTTACCAACACCAGGTTCACCGATGAGAACAGGGTTGTTCTTGGTGCGGCGCGACAGAATCTGCATGACGCGTTCAAGTTCGCGCGCGCGACCAATGACGGGGTCGAGTTTCTTGTCACGGGCCAACTGTGTGAGGTTGCGACCGAACTGATCCAGAATTTGGCTGCCGCCTTTTTCGCCTGACTCTTCTTTGGAACCACTGGACGGGGCAGAACCGCTAGATGATTCGCCCTTGGCAGCGGGGCCCTGGTAGCCCGACAACAGTTGAATGACTTGTTGGCGCACCTTGCCAAGATCGGCTCCGAGTTTCACCAAAACCTGAGTGGCAACACCTTCACCTTCGCGAAGTAGACCCAGCAAGATGTGCTCGGTACCGATGTAGTTGTGACCAAGCTGCAGAGCTTCGCGCAATGACAATTCGAGAACTTTTTTGGCACGGGGAGTAAACGGAATGTGTCCAGATGGGGACGAGCCACCCTGGCCAATGATTTCTTCCACCTGTGCACGAACAGACTCGAGAGAAATGGAAAGCGACTCAAGTGCCTTGGCGGCAACACCTTCACCCTCGTGAATGAGACCCAACAAGATGTGCTCGGTGCCGATGTATGAATGGTTGAGGAGACGCGCCTCTTCTTGGGCGAGAACGACAACCCTGCGGGCTCGGTCTGTAAAACGTTCGAACAATGGGACCACCCCGTTTTGGCTCGGTGGATATTGGTGTGAAGTGTATCGGTACGCGAGCGACTACCCCCGCAGAGCCGTAACCTGAGGGCGTGACCGTTTCTCCGCTGCTCGGCTTGCCGACAATGGATACCGACCGCCAGCGGGTAGAAGATGCCCTCTTGGCGTGTGTGCGTACTCCCGATGCATATCTCACCGAAATTGCGTCACATCTCATCTCTGCCGGTGGAAAACGTTTACGGCCAGTCTTCACCATTGTTGCGTCGCAAGTTGGTACAGATGCACCCGCCAGCGACGATGCAATTTGGGGTGGAGTGTCATGCGAATTGGTGCATCTCGGATCGCTGTATCACGACGATGTCATGGATGAATCCACAACGCGACGTGGAGTAGACACCGTGAATGCCAAGTGGGGCAATTTGCAAGCAATCTTGGCGGGCGATTATTTGTTGGCAAAAGCCTCCGAAATTGCCGCCGGATTGGGGACTGAAGTTGCTGCGCTGTTAGCTCGCACTATTGGCCAGTTGTGCGAAGGACAAATTCTTGAATTGCGCCACACCTACAACGTGGCACGCCCGGTCGATGCGTATTTGTCTTCTATTTATGGCAAGACCGCATCGCTGTATTCCACGGCCGCTCGTATTGGTGGTTTGGTGGCACAGCACGAGCGCCCAGTGATTGACGCTCTCACCGCGTATGGCACTGCATATGGCATGGTGTTTCAAATTGTGGACGACGTGTTGGACCTCACCGCCACTGACGAACAGTTGGGGAAGCCCGCTGGCCACGACATGGAAGAAGGCGTGTACACCTTGCCCGTGTTGCACACATTGGCGGCCGGTGGATCTGCCGCTAGCGAACTGAACGCCATTCTTGGTAAGCCACTCAGCCACGCGGAACGCGACAAGGTTTTAGACATTGTTCGTTCAAATGGCGGAGTGAAGTCCGCGATTGCTCAAGCACAGTCATTTGTGGACGACGCAATTGCTGCATGTGATGCATTGCCCGCATCTGCAACTACCTCTGCAATGAGAGAGGCCACGGCTGCGTTACTTGCAACCGTGGCCTAACCCAACGTTTCAGTTGTTAGCGCTGTTGCGCTATGTGTTTACTTCGGGAAGATGAACACTTCGGCGCGACGGTTGAGCGCCTGAGCCTTTTCGTTCTTGGCTGTCTTTTCAGGCTGTGAGTACGCCATGGCAACAATTTCGATTGGTGCCTTGACGCCAGCCCTAATAAGAGCGGCACGAACTGCATTCGCACGGTTACGTGAGATTGCAAAGCTGTACTGCGAAACGTCGCCCAGTGCTGCAGAGTGGCCAATGACAACAACGCGTGCTGCGTCTTTGGCTGCTTCAGCAAGCTCAGCAACTTGAGCGCGTGCTTGCTTTGACAGAGTCACGTTTGCTTGACGGAAGTAAATCGGATCGTCCGTGGTGAGGGTTGTTCCCTCCTCCACTTCGGCCTTCTTTACCAACGTGGACATTGTGCGAATAACTCGCCTTGTGTCTTCGTCAATAATGCGCACGGTGCATCGACCTGGATTGACCATCAGCACTGACGTGGTGAGTGCAACACAGATTCGTGGTGTGCTTGTGCGAATGTCAAGATCTTGAGCCTGCTTCGCCGTGATGACCTGCAACGCGCTGTCGGGTTGAGCGGCTTTTGGCAAGCGGGTGGAGTACACCTTCTTGTCGACTCGGCCAGCAGCTGATGCGCCACCGATAACGCCAGCACCGTCACCACCACTGGTCACACCTTGTGCTGCTTCCCAGACTGTGTACTTGATGCCCGCAGGCTGTGAACCAATTGCCTTCGTCAAGATGATGTTTGCGTGCTGACCCTTTGAGTTGATGAAAGAGGCAGCTGTTCCTCCCATGTTGCATTCGGTCTGGTACTGCGTGGTGACACCTTCACCCAAGCCGTTTGTTCCGTATGACGTCACGAGTCCGTCTTCAACGGTCATGTAGTACGGGTACACAGTGGTCTCGTAGTTGGTGGGTGATGCGTTACAGATGAACGAGCTTGGCATTGTGCTTGTTGATGAGAAGCCCGTGAACAAGAAGCCCTTGGCTGTAGTAGCAATTCCCAAGATGCTGTAGCGCATAGAGACGGAAGTGCCATTTACGTTCACTGTCGCTGGCAAACCAGTCAAAGCCTTCAGACCGTTCGGGCCATTGGTGGTGTCAAGTTCACCCTTTGTATTAATACGAACGAGTGAGTATGTAGGGGCTTGGCTGCCACCGGACATTGACATAGAGATGGTGTTCCATCGGCCACTGGAGTCAATGATCCATCGACCAGGTCCCATTTGGCTGGTGTATGCAGCTGATGCCAACGTGGAACCATCGGCCTTCAGCGAGATCAAGCTTGATCCTGTATAGGTAGGCACGTTCATGGTGCTGCAACCGTTATATGGAGTGTTTTGGTTGTTGCCACCTGGTCGCGTGGTTTGACGTGGGAAAGTCTGCTTCCACAACATGGTGAAAATTTTTGGTGACGAGTTCGATGTCACCGATGTGTCAATAGATCCCATTGGCCATGCATATCCACATTGCGTTGGATCATCAAAAGTCTTCAAGACTCCGTTTGTGCCCCAAGTGGTGTCGGCAACAATGTTGGCTCCAGATGCTTTCACCGCAAAAAGTGCAGCATTGCGATATTCGGTGTCCGTATTTGATACCGATCCGTTGTACCAGCAGGACAGCGACAGCACTACCGAACCGTCTGGTCGAATAATTGTGTTGAACCCATCTGCTCCGATGCTGCTGAGCGATATTCCTTGGTATGTCGCACCGAAAGTGGTGTTGCACATGTTTCCGTACAAGTTTGTGGCGTTGTAGGACGCAAAGTCTTGGCTGGGGTCGTATCCAGAAGAGATGCTTCGGAAGAAATTCTGAGAGGCGGGTGCCGCACCGGTGGTCAAGTTGCCAATGGCAATTGAACCAATTTCGGTTTCACGAGAATTGAAGCCAGAGCCGACTGATACTCGCTTTGAGAACGACACCACGTATGTATTTGCCGTTTCATTAACCGTCAAATTTTCGAGGCGGTAGCAGTTCCACGGGTTATTGACGTTGTTCTGGCTTTGCATGCATGTTGAGTTGCTTGCAGTGGGATACTCGAATCCATTTCCAAGATCGACAGGCTTGAATGATGTATCGACAGTGAGATCTTCCTTGATCTTCCACAGGTGGATATTGGCACCAGCAGTGGATGCATCAATTCCTGCTACGAGGAATGAGTTGGTTCGATTCAGGCGAACAATTCGCAAGATGGTGGCATTTGGTACTGCACTTGGTGCGGCAGACGCAACGGTTTTTACGGTGGCCTTGCCGCCTGTGTTGGCAGAGGCACCAGTAGCTGTCAGCGTCAGGCCAGAAATGGCGACTGCCGCTGAAATGAATATGGATGAAAGACGACGCACGCAGAACTCCTGTGGCTGGTCAAAGGTTTGTATACAACCCGTCTATAACGGGACTGTTAGATGGTAGACCAGCCGTCGGGCGGGGTTGACGAAAAGTTCAGATTTTTTAGGAGAATCTCGTCACCACGTTGTGAGCGGCGGCAATCCCGCTGAGGGCGGCCCCTTCCATCTTGGGTCCAGCAAAGGCATCTCCCGCCAGAACAATGTGGTGGTCGGGGGCGCTCCAACAGGGGTCAGGCCATGAGGACTGGGGAGTTGCGAAACGCCACTTCTTTGGCTGGCTGGAGATCACGCGGGCTGCACCCAGCCATGGGGCTGCACGCTCTAACAGTTGGGCCTCTATTTGGGCGACCTCGTCGTCAAAGTGAGCCAAGCTCCAGGCGGGGTTCGCATGGAACGTGAGGCTGGGGGCAGCGCTGACACGTTTGGCCTGATTGTCTGCAACGAAACTGAACGTTTCGTCAGGGTTCTGCAGTCCGCCAGGGGCCGGCACGTTGTGGTGTGTCGAGTCAAGGAGCACCAAGAGACCCAAGGTGCGGTCGTAATCGATAGAGCGCATGTCGGCAGGAAGTTCGATACCTGCACCAAATAACAGTGAAAAGGATTGTGGAATTGGTGCGGTCAAGATGACAGCGTCGCAATCGTGTCGAATTCCATCATCGGTGATCACGGTGTAGGCGTTGCCATTGACTTCAAGTGCGAAGACTAAATGTGAGAGTCGAACATCAATGTCTTTCGCAAGATATTTGGCAATTCCCGACATTCCTTGTGATCCTGCATAGCGCGGGTGGCCATCGGTGGATTGAAATCCACGACACCACTCATGAACAACACCTGCTGCGACCCAGTCGTTCACATGCGTTGCAAATTCGTCGCTTCGGACGGTGAAGAATTGTGCACCGTGATCAAGAGTCGCGTCTTCGATGCGGCGTGTTGCGAGTCGCCCGCCAACACCGCGACCTTTGTCGAACACGGTGACTGTGTGCCCGTGCTTCTGTAGTTCGCGCGCTGCCATCAGACCCGACAAACCTGCACCAACAATATTGACGTGCATTAGACATTCACCGCTGCGGCACCGTGAGGAACAAATACTTTTTCAGCACGCTTTAAGAAATCAAGAAGCACGCGATTGAAAGTTGTTGCGTGTTCAATGTGTAATCCGTGCGCGCCACCGCTGATGATGACAAGTTCTGCAGTGGGTATACGTGATGCAATCTCTTCTGCATCGCCTCTTGGCGTGAGAATGTCTTGATTGCCAACAACCACCATGGTGGGACACACGATGTTTTCGAGGTCATCAGTGAGTTGGTCGCCTTGTGTATTCAAGATTGCTTCAATTTGTGAAACGAAGGCTCCGGCTGGGTTGAACAATTGAAGTGGTCCCAACCATCCGAGAGCTGGCAAGAGTCGACGAAATGATCGAGGACCGATCATCCATCGAGCAGCTTCTTTTCCAACGGCACTCATGCCATCGGTGGCTGCTGTAGCGGCCCATTCTTGTAACAGTTCTTCACGCCACTCGTGGTTTCTGCATGCCGTTGCGACAAGAGTGAGTGATCGAACTCGGTT
>CAZCZM010000018.1:0-14338 GCA_964503445.1 uncultured Bifidobacterium sp. | reverse complement strand
GCCACTCGTGGTTTCTGCATGCCGTTGCGACAAGAGTGAGTGATCGAACTCGGTTCGGGTGTTTCAGCGCAATGATCTGACTGATTGCGCCGCCCATCGACAAACCGACAACATGCGCGGACTCAATGCCCGCTGCATCAAGCACGGCAATTGCATCTTCGGCCATCTGCTCCAAGTTGTAGGTGCCGTCGGGCTTGTCGCTACGACCGGCGCCACGATTATCAAACGCAATCGTGCGGTGGCGTAATGCCAATGCGGCCCGCTGAAGGTTCCATGAATTCTTCTCGGCACCAAGGCCTTGAACAAGCAGAACCGGCGCGCGTTTTGTTAGCCCTGTGACTTCGTAGTGAATGCGGGTTCCGTCGGATGCGAATGCAAAAGGCATTACGCCACCTGCCGTTTTGCTGGAATTCGCTCGACGCTTGGCCATTCATACAGCCAACGCACAACTTCTGTTGTGGAGTGGCGCGGTGCAAAACGCAGCAAATGCGCAGCTTCGTTTGACGCGGCAAGTCGTCCGTGTTGAATGAGGTCGGCAACGTGGTCTGGCATTGGAGCTCCCGCCAATGTTGCCGTGTTTTTCGCAAGCCACCATCCGGGGCCAAACGATGGAAGTGGAATTCTTTTGCCAAGAGCAGTTGCGCGCAACATGCTGATTGCACCATTAGCGACAATGTTGACAACGCCGTCCGCCTGACGTTCTGCTGCTTGCACAAACGCAGTGGCGGCATCGTGGTCTTCCACCACACAGAAAATTGGATTTCCTAAGCCGTAGTACGGAACTGCAGGAAGACGAAGGATGCGGCCAAGCGGACTCGGCACATGCGCTCCAAGAACTGGCGCAAGTCGCAATGTACACACGCTGACACCGCGAGCCGTGCGTAACTCTGTGGCTTGGTCTTCAATGACTTTGCACATATTGCCGTATGTGGTGTTGGGATTGATGGGGGATGTTTCAACGGCGATGTCTGGCGAGTATGAACTAGGTCCGTAAATTTCAATTCCGCTTCGCACCACAACTGTCTCAAGTGCTTCTACCTGATGTGCTGCATCAAACACAGCCTTGGCAACACGTTCGGTGCATTCTTCTGCTTGTGCAGTAGCAAGTCGCGCATGGGGTTCCCACACTCCGACATGCAATAAGACGTGAGGGTTGAATGAATGGACTAGTTCAGAAATATGGTCATGATCTGTTGCATCAACACGATGAAATTCTGCGCGTGATAAGTGACGACGCGGTGGGTCAACATCGAACCCCATGATGTCGCCAGCCCAATCTGTGCGCTCCACCATGGAAGCAACAAGAGAACCAAGTTCGCCACCCATTCCAGTGACGAGTACGCGGCGACCTTTCATTACTGATGAACGGTAGTGGCGTTTATCGCAAGTTGTGAACGTTCAGAATTAATTCGCGCGCCCACGTGTCCAATTGGCGACCACCGATGCGCTCAGTGATGATGATGGCTTGAGATGGGTCATCCACCATGCCGGTCCATCGGATGTATCCACCGATGATTCCCAACAAACGGTCGCCCACTTCTTCGGCATGCATGATGAGTTTCATGTTGCGGCCAAGCAGGTCGTGAAGTTCTTTGTAGAAGGCGCGAAGAAATGCATCGGTGTCGTCAGCACCACTGAGTGGGCGGTGGCGATACGGCATGTTCAGTTCTTCGTAGGCGTGCAAGTTGTGCGGGGCGGCAATGATGGAGATCACCAAGTCAAAGCGATTCTCACGCAGCCAAATGATTTCTTCTTGGCGACGTACGCGGCGGTGGTTTTCGCCGTATCCGCCCGGACGCTCACAAATGGCCAAGCGATCCTTAATGACCCACGTGAAGTTTCGGGGGGTGATTCCCAATGCCCATTTTCCGCGAAGCTTCGGGGGCATTCGGTTCTCCTTGCTGTTCGATCGATACATGGCGTGAAAACGCCGTTGGAGAAACTACCCCAGGTTGTGCAGGGTGAGCCTCTGTTTACTGCGACGAATTTGCCGATTTCCGCCAATGTCACAGGCCACAGCGTCTCCGCGCGCCACTGAGAGAATGCGATTGATGGTGGCGAGGTCTGGTGGATAGGGGTCAGACAGCCATTGCCGGAGGGCGCGGTGGGCAAGCGGAGCAGGTGCTTCAGCCAGTGCGAGAGCATCGGTGGGATCGATGCTGGCGGCCAATTCCGACAGAAAATCGTCGTCGGCGCGCAAGGTGTCGGCCGCGCGAGCCAGCAGGGGAACCATGTCGCGTTGGGAGATGGCGTCCATTAGTGGAAGCAATTCATGGCGCACCCTGTTGCGAACGAATCGTGGATCTGTGTTGGTGGAATCGACCACGGGGACAATGTTGAAGGCATCACATACGGCATGAGTGTCGGCGCGCCGAAGCTTCAGAAGCGGGCGAGTGATGCCGGGCCGCATTGCCGACAATCCAGATGCGGCCGCGCCTCGCAACAAATTAATAAGGACCGTTTCAGCTTGATCATCTGCTGTGTGGCCAGTCAGGCATGGTGTGGGCAAGACGCTGTATCGAGCCTCGCGAGCTCGGGCCTCAAAATTTGGCCCATCGGGGACCGAGACAATGTGGTGTTTCACCGCAATTCCACGCGGGTCGGCGGCTGCACGAACAGCATGAATATCGTGCGATGAATCTGGTCGAAGCCCGTGATCAACGTGGTGGGCAGTAACAACAAGTCCATATTCATGGGCCAACACCATCAGAGCGAGTGAATCGGCGCCACCAGAGACCGCACAATCGACAGCTGTGCCAGGTGCGGGAAAGTTGCAGGCGTGGAGAATGTCAGAAAGAGAAAAGGAGCCGTCCATCAGTGGAGGCACCTCATGAAGAGGGAACTACTTCTTCTTCTGGGCTTGGCGCTGACGGCGGTTGGGGTAGCGGCTGGCAGTCACTTTGGTGAGGTAGCCAACAACAGCTTGGAGAACGGCTCCGACGCCTGCGATTAGAAGGACGAGACCGACCCAGTAGTGCCATACATACGCTGCAACCATGTCCCACAGCGTAGCCAATGAGGCGCAGATGTCTACGGTCTGGTGATGAGGGGCGAATTAATTATTGGGATTTTCGGAGGAGTCGTCGTCGGAGTCAGTGGTGGGTGACTCATCAGTTAAGACATCTCCGCCAAGCACATCGTCGCCAAAGCAATTTTGAAGACGCTCGAGGAAGTCGTCGGAAATCTCGTCGCGCTTGGCCTTTTCCCGGATGGTGTCACGTAGGACCGCATGGAATTCGAATGCCTCTTGGCAATCGGTACAGATCTTGAGGTGGGACAGAATCTCTTCAACGCGGTCGGCTGAGAGTTCTTCATCGAGATAACGATGCAGTTCGTTCAGTGTCTCTTGACAATCGGCCATGTGGGGTTATTCCTGGGGTGAGAGTAGGGACTCGTCAACGAGCCCGCGATCCTTCGCGTACGTGTACAACAACTTCTGCATCACTTTTCTTCCCCGATGCAGACGAGACATCACGGTACCGATGGGTACGTCCAACATTTCTGCAATTTCTTTGTAGGAAAAGCCATCGACGTCAGAGAGCAGCACGGGAATGCGGAACATTTCGGGCAGTTCTTCAATTGCCGATTTCACTTCATCGTCGGTGAAAAGTTCTAAAAGCTGGTCTTCTGCCGATTGATTCATTTTTGATTGGTCAAATGCACCAATGCGACGGAACAAAAACAATTCTTCCACTTCATCAAGCTCTGTCTCTTGTGGTCGACGTTGTTGAGCGTTGTATTTGTTGATGAACGTGTTGGTCATAATGCGAAACAACCATGCACGAAGATTTGTTCCTTCTTGGAACGTTGCAGAAGATCTCCACGCCTTCACAAACGTTTCCTGAACAAGATCTTCGGCGTCAGCACGATTTCGTGTCATACGCAATGCAGTGGAAAACAATTGTGGTGCGTATTGCATTGCATCGGCAGTGAAGGCAGCAGCGTTAGTCATGATGTGCGTACTTATCGAGCGCGACGCTTCTTCTTTGCGACATACGTATCAACTGAGGTCACAAACCGTTCAAGAAATTCAGCAAACTGATGTTGCTCATCCTCGTTAAATTCATCAAGAACAGCAAAAATCATTTCGCGGCGGCGTAGAGCAACTTGTTCGTGAATTTTGCGGCCACGTTCTGTGGCGGCGATTGCAACAATGCGTCCGTCACCTTCATGCTCTACACGCTCAGCCAAATTGTCTTTGACTAGGCGTTGTACCGCGCGCGTGGCAGAACTTGGATCAATTCGCAGGTGTTCGGCAAGTTCGCTCATGCTTGCTGAAGGAACGGTGACAAGAAGGTCAAGTGCGTCCATCTGGCCCGGATCAAGCGCACTACCACCCAGGCCAAAAATGATGTCGCGGACATCAGTAGCGGTGGCTCCACGACGCAAGTTGCGCCATGCCTGGCCGATGCGCATCGCCACTTCAAGTTCGAGATCTGAGTGAACCCCGTTCGGCAACTGTGTGTTTGTCATTCGCTTACTAGGGTAATCGCATGTCAGAGAGTGGTAACGGTCAGGACGTCCCTCAGACCCCACTTGAGATGTTGGGTGTGATGGCCAGTCAACAAGCCACTCTTGCTCCGAACTTGCGTCAGCTTGAGCTGTACACAACCGGTGGACTTTTGTCCCTTTTGTGGCATGAACCCAGTGGTTCAGCCCGCAATGTGGGTGTTGTGATGATGGGCGGAGCCATGGGCGGCACATTGGGGCCTGGTGACAGTTTGTTTCACGTGTTGGGCGAAACACTCAGTAATGCGGGCATACCCGCCATTCGTATGAGTTATCGCAAACCGAACGACATGGACCGATGCTGCGTTGATGTTGCAGCGGCGGTGCAGCTATTAGTGGGTAGCGGCGCAGATTCAGTGGTGTTAATGGGCCACAGCTTTGGCGGGGCAGTTGCCGTGCGTGTTGGTGTGGGATTACGCGAGATGGTGTGTGGGGTCGTCACATTCGCAACTCAATCCGCAGGATGCGAAGTAGCGGGCGGTCTTCAGGGTCGATCATTGCTGATGTTTCATGGAGATGCAGACTCCATTCTGCCTGTTGAGGCAAGTGAGGTGGTGAAGGCCATTGCCGGGACGGGAGACCTTCACATCATGAAGGGCGATGATCATCTGTTGGCGAATAGTCACGACGAGATACTGGCAATAGTCATGCCATGGCTTTTCGAAGTTTTTGAAGGGGTCACAAAATGAAAACACCACAGAACATCGTTGTGCTGTTGTTGGACAGTTTGAATAGGCATGAAATTGGTGCATACGGAGGAACAAACTTCATCACTCCGAACATTGATCGTCTTGCACGCAGGTCTGTGGTTTTTACAAATCACCACACCGGCTCATTGCCGTGTATTCCAGCGCGTCACGACATTTTGGTCGGCGCATGGGATTTTCTGTGGCGGCCGTGGGGATCAATTGAATTATGGGAAGAACCCATCACGGCGTCGTTGCGTCGACAAGGTGTTATTACTCAGTTGATTACTGATCACCCGCACTTGTTCGAAGCAGGCGGAGAGAATTATCACGGAGACTTCACTGCATGGGAGTACGAACGCGGTCATGAAAGTGACCCGTGGAAAACACGCCCTGATCCGTCGTGGTTAGGAACACCATCATTCGGGCGCGGTCACACTCACTATGACAATTCGCGTGGCTTCTTTCGTGGCGAAGAGGATTTTCCTGGTCCCCGCACAATGCAAGCAACAGCACGTTGGCTGAAAGAAGATGCGCCGTATCACCGTGCTCGCGCCGAACGTTTCTTTGTCTTTGTGGATGAGTTTGATCCCCACGAACCCTTTGATACTCCCGATCAATGGGCAACTATGTATGACGACTCATGGGAGGGTCCACACTTGGTGTGGCCGCCGTATGCCGTTGATGCGTTGAAAGATGGTGTGCTGTCGGAAGCCGATGCTCGACAAGTACGTGCGCAGTATGGCGGCAAGTTGTCAATGATTGATCATTGGCTGGGACGTGTTCTTGATGCGTTAGATGAGACCAACGGTTGGGAAGACACCGCGGTCATTTTGTTGACCGACCATGGTCACTATTTGGGTGATGCAGATGCATATGGGCGAGACATATGGGGAAAGCCGGGAGTTCCGGTGTACAAACCACTTGGTCACATTCCCATGATGATTGCGTGGCCAGGCATTCAACCTGGCACGAACGATGCATTAACAACATCAACTGACGTACACGCAACGATTGCTGATGTTTTTGGAGCTGACGTTTCACATGCATCGCATGGCCATTCGTTGGTTCCCGTGTTGGATGGCGTGCAGTCCGAAGTGCGCGATTGGTTACTAACGGGTGTGTGGGGTCGCGAAGTTCAATTGGTAACAAACAATTGGCGATACACACGTGGTCCACAGAATGGAAATCATCCCCACTCCATGTGGTCGAACCGCTGGAGCACTATGCCCATTGCTGCATACCCCAACTACAAGATGCCTATGCCAGATCATCGGGCGGTGTTGGATTACATGCCGGGCAGCACCATTCCTGTTATTCGACAGCCGTTTGTGGAAGGCGACATGTTGCCGTTCTGGGCTAGTGCAAAGAGATACGAAACATTGTTGTTTAATCGGTACGAAGATCCGGCAGAAGGTGTCAACAGAATTGATGACGCTATTGCGCGTGATGCTGAGGAGTTATTGAGAGTGGCACTTCAATCAGTTGCTGCACCGTCGGAACAATTTGAGCGTCTCGCTCTGTTGTAAGGATTAATCGTTGTTGTACGGACAGTGACGGCACTCGTTCTTACAGCAGTACCCACGATCACGTAGATACAACTCGGTCATCACCATGAGACCCGTATCGGGGTCCGTATAAAAGTCATATCCAGCTTCTACGGCGGCTGCATGTGCGCGTTCGGCGGCGGGTGACATGTGCTTAGTGTGCCGTGCGTGATGAAGAAAAGTGTGCCCGTGTGACATGAAGTATGAATCCACTTGTGATGAGCAGAGCAGCAACAGCAACGGGAATTGGCTCCAACTGTGCCGACATAGCGACAGTGGCGATAATCCCCAAGACAGGAAGGATTGGCACACCCGCAATTGACCCCGCCATACGAAATGGCCGTTCACGTTCGGGTTGCTGAAGGCGCAAAGTTATTGCAACAACATTTACGACAAGAAACATCACATAAACCATGGCGTTGGCCGCCTCCGCTAGCACTGTCAAGCCACCAAACATCGCGAGCACAAATGAGGCGGCCACAACAACGGCTGCAGATAAGCGTGGTGATCGCCGTTCGTGAACTTTCGCCCACTGCCCAGGAAGTTGCCCTGCATTTCCCATGCTGTACAACATTCGTGATGCTGCCGTGCTGGCAAGGAGCGTTGTATTGGCGGTGGTTGCGAGCGCGATGCCACCAATCACTGTGGCGGCGGATGAACCCATGGCTTCTCGCATCACGGCAGTGAGGGGTTGCTCTGACGAAGCCAGTGATGTGGGCCCCAGAACGCTGACTGCAACGACTGCCACCAACACATACACAACTGTTGAGATTCCTAATGCGAGCAGCAGAGCTCGAGGGACGGTGCGATGTGGAGTGTGTGTTTCTTCAGCAAGGCTGATGACTTCATCAAATCCGATAAACGCAAAGAAGATGATGGATGCCCCACTGAACACTCCCGAGATTCCGTTACCGGTTGTGAGATTGACATCACCAATGTGATGTGCACCAACAAGAACAACGAGAAGCAGACCTCCAACTTGTATTCCGCTTAAGACAAGAACTAACCACTTAGCTTCTCGCATCCCACTGAAGGTGGCGAGTGCAACCAGGGAAAGCAGAATGGTTGCACCAATACGTGGATCCGTATTTATGAACTCGGATAGGTAACGGCCAAATCCCAAAGACACTGCGGCTGCTGCAACAATAAGTGCCACAGCCATTGACCAACCTGTGGTGAACGACACCCAGTCGGGGAACACTTGTCGCGCAAATTCATGTTCTGAACCAGCCTTTGGAAACATCGACGTAAGTTCCATGTAACTGAATGCCGTGAGCGCACAAAGAAGTGATGCAACGATGAACGACAACCACACAAGAGAACCTGCGCGTTCAGTTGCCGGACCAATCAGAATGTAAATACCAGCACCAATAATGATGCCCACGCCACTTGCTGTTACGTGTGCGAGACCAAGAACTCTGTCAAATTTGTCTGCGGTGAGATGGTGTGGTGCGATGTGCCCACCATATAAACGAGCAGATTCTGCGGGGCAGTAGAGAAGTACCGACTACTTCAATTCATTTGGACTAACGATGCCGTCATTGTTGGAGTCTGTGCCAGGCAGTGAGCCTTGGTTTGGCTCGAGTGTTTTCCATGTTTCTGCATCAATCATTCCGGTTGGTTGCAGTTGTTTGGATTTCTGAAATTCAAACACTGCCTTTGCCATACTGGGCCCGAAGTATCCATCAACATTTGTGGAATAACCGGCTGCTTTCAACCGTTGCTGCATAAGACGTACTGCAGTTCCTTGGTCACATTTTTCAATGGGAAACTCAACTGCGGAGAAGTATCCGGTGCAGGCGCCGCTCATCTGTGCGTTGATATCGGCTTGTGATGGCGTGCAACCAGTTTCGGCCGTGTGCTTCAGAAGTGTGTTGGCAGGCCAGATAAGGCACGCAACATCACTTGGCGGAAGTTGTGCGAGTGTCGCGGGACCAACATTGGGAATGTAACAACTTGTTGTGTAGCGAGTGAGGGGCAGAGAACGTCGACATGTCGCAGTGCTAATCCATGAGTTGTTCTCTAAACGAAAAATTCGTGTTTGAGCACAACCATCATCAGGACAATTCCATGAATCACGATCAGTGTCTCCAAAAGCCCACGTGGCCGTGCATTTTTCTAGGCGAACTTTTTCACCGTAATTGGCTCCGACAGCTTTCGAATCACATGTCACCAAGTTCTCTCCCGATGGTGGGTTCATAAGTGGTGGAACCGTTGTTGTGGCGACAACAGTCGTGGTGGTGGCAAGTGGAAGTGCGGCAATGCTGTCGGAGGTAGAGGTGGAAGATTGTGTACAACCAGCCAACAGCAGCAGTACGCCGCAGGCAGAAATGATTCGCTTCACGTGGTGAAATGTATCGGCTTGGCCTAGTGCTAAGTCACACGGAAAGAAGTGGTCTTGGTGGTCTTTTTCTTTTTGTTATCGGTCAGAGTGACAGACACCCGACAGGTTCCTGTTGAGGTTGCTTGAACTCGTGTCTTAACAACTCGACATACCTTCGGAGTAGTAACTCTCATGCTCACTTTTGATCCGCGTGGCACGCTGAGCTTCAATCTCTTCAGAATGGCGGCTTGTGTCACGGTTATCACCAATTTGATGTCGTCATTTGCAGTTGTGACAGGCGGTGCAACAGTGGTCGGTGGAGTGGTGACCGGTGGTGCAGTCACAGGCGGTGACGTTGCTGGTGGTTGTGTGGTAGTTGGCGTTGAAGATGGCCCAAGCTTTATGAGCCAGCCCACTTGGCTATCGTCGCCTCGGGTTGTTCCAGAAATGATTGCAGTGTTCCCTGATAGGCCTGCAATAAAACTGAAGTCTTGATTTACTCCAGATGGAGTCTGGTAGGTGCCGTTATTTCCAAAGGATGTGTCAATCACTCCTTCCGATGTGATTTTTGTTACGGCACCGAACGAGTCGCCGGCAATCTGCGAGCGCCGACCATTTGCTATCACAAAGAATCCTTGAGAATTCATGACAATGCCTTGACCGTAGACAAAATCAATCGATTGTCTAGGAACGATATCGAATGCAAGTCGTCCATTATCTCCAAATGAAGAATTAAGACTTCCGTCAGCGTTCAACTGCATAACAACATCCTTATCAGTGGGCGTTGACTCAGAGCCGATTACTATGATTTTGTTATTAGGTCCGACGATGAGGTCGTTGATTTCGTCAATGGAGTGTGCGGCTGAGATGGGCCATGTCTTTAATCCCATGTTTCCAAAGTTCGGATCCAGAAAGCCGTTATTGTCAACTCGAGCAAGGTTCAGGTGTCGGTCCTGATTGCTATCAGTATTGAAAAACGTTATGTACGCATATTCTGCAGTGCCTTTGTAGATCTTTACTGCTTCACCTCTGTCGCCGTTATTGATGAGTGCAACAGCCCCTGGTATTTGATTGGTATCAATGAAAGTGCTGTCAAGTGAACCACTACTTGTGTAGCGGTACACCCATGGCGTGAAGTTGGACCAATTCTGATGACGATCAATACCTACATAAATGAGCCCGGTCGGTGTGACGTGGAGCGATGATGACTGAAGGTCGTATGTTGCATCAGATGTGTGTCGTTGGCCATTAATTCCAAACGATGTATCCGGGGTGCCATCGGCGTTCAGTCTCCACAACACAATGGACTGTGGATCGTTATCAGTCTGAGCACCTCCCAGAACAAGAATCTTTCCATCTGTTTGTATCGCAAGGTCAGTTGCAAATACGGCGAGGTCGCGCGTGGATGGTCGGATAATTGAGTATCCGGAGTTGCCAAACTGAGAATCAATAGCTCCTGACGATGTTGTTTTGACAACAATTGGATAGGCCGAGCCCCAGTTGCCATCGGAAAGAAAGCCAGCAACGAGAGTGAGTACGGATTGGTCTGGCAAGATAATACTTCTGCCCGCTGATGTGCTCCACTGCTCAAGGTCGATTTGGATTGCCTGATTCGTAAATGATGAGTCAATAGTTCCATTTGCTTGAAAGCGAAACAGAACCGCATCACCCGTTGAATACAAAGTTCCAGCCGACATCAGCTTGCCGTCGTTTTGTAGCGTCAGGCTAAAAATATTGGGTAATAGGTTTACCGGACTCCACAGACACAATGAGCATTCTTGTGCTGAGCTAAATGTTCCGTTTGCTTCGACTCGAATAAATCCTGCGGCAGTCGATGTTGATATTGGATAGAGGTACTTACCGCTCGATTGCTTGACAAGCGATTGAGAGGGTGTCGAAGGGTTGCCTACCGAGACAGAACTAAGAGCGAACCCGTTGGTTCCAAATGTTGTGTCGGGTGTTCCATCTGGCTGAAACTTTGCGAAACCGTAGAATCTGGACCCGTTGAAAGCTCCAGCTTCTCCCGCAACCACGATGCCGTCGTTCTGCTCAACGTGCAGTCCAAACATCAACCCATCGGTTTCGTTGCCAAAATCAATCTTGACAATGCCATTGGTGTTTGCACCTCCGCCATACGTCGTGTCAATTCCGCCCCCTGAAAAGAACTTGACCAACACAATTTGGCGGACGCTATTTGAATTGACTGATGCTCCGAGCGCAACCATTGATCCATCGCTCATGAATGCGATTGAGGTCAGAATTGAGTGACCAGAAGCACCAGTTGCTCGGGGTATCACTTCACGCGAACCATTATTCCAGTTGACGTTCAAACGCCCGCGATCATCGAGTGCGAGGAAGTAATAGTTCAAGTTGCTGCCAAGTCCGTTGTCAATGTTAAATCCAAGAATGATGAGTTCACCATCGGGTCGAACTGCAATTGAGATTGGGCCGTTGTTGATGCTTCGGCCTGGGAACTCCATTTGCGCGAAGACTCCGTTGACTCCAAATGAGGAATCAATTGCGCCAGATGATGTGAATCGATAGACAACAATGTGTCGACGCCGATTAATAATGGAATATCCGGTGATAAAAATTTTGCCGTCTGATTGCAATGCAAAGTTAGGTTCGTAGATTGGCAACGGAATTGATTGTCCGTTTACTCCGAATGATGCGTCGCGGCTGCCGTCGGACAGATAGCGAACTAGAAATGATTTGTGATTGTTGTGGTCTTTATTAGCCCAGAACAAAGCAAGAAGTTTTCCATTGGAATCTGTATGTACTTTGACAGCAGACGATGTTGACTTCTGCATGGGAACCTGAAACTGAAGCTGCCCGTCACCCGCGAATGCCGCATCAAATGGTGATGCACCATTGGCCGCAACTGCAGAGTTGTTCATCACAATTCCAAATGAGCTGAAGAGGAGTGCTGTTACTGCAACTCGCGCAAAGAAGTGACGAGAGAAAACGACGGGGAATGAGCGCATGACCCGAATGTAGTCTAAAAATAGATATTTATCTATATTTAATCCTGAGGATTCATCAGATGTTCTAATGCCGCAATAGTTGCTTCATTGACCGACGCTGACAGGCCAGTGTCATCTGTGATGTCCACCAAGATTCGCCCCAGAAACAACGCTTGGGTGACATACACAAGAGATGGAAGGTCTACTCGGGGGGCAATGAGGCTTTTGTCCACTGCGAGTTGGTACGAGTCAACGAGGTATTGAGACCCTTTGATTTGAGACTCAGCCAAGAGAGATCGAAGTTGCGGGTCTTCAACTGACGTTGCCAGAGTTCGAATACGCCGTGAGCGTTGTTGCATGACGTCGGCTGATCCGAGATTACGAATGAAAACGGAAAGTAATTCAAAAAGTTGACGACCGGAATCGCCACCTTCAATTAACTTCCTGATGATTTCATTTTCGGATTTCAAAGTCTGCTTTAGGAGTTGAGCTTCACATTGAGAGATCAGTCCATGGCGACTTCCGAAGTGGTGGTAGAGCGAGCCGCGTGCCACTCCGGATTCACGCAGAACGTTCTCGAGATTGAAATCGATGGAGCCACTGCGCTTGAGCTCGGCGATGCCGTACTCAATAAGTGTTTCCATAGTGGAAGCGCCGTTTACATTTTTGCGCTTTGATCCAATTGGCTCGGCCATTTTTTTATTGTGCCACAGTCCTTTGGTATTTGCGTAAAAGGCTATTTTCAAATCTCATTTGGTGACAGAAACTGTGACTCTGTAGGACTTTGCTTTTCCCTTTTTAGGAGTGACCTTCATTGTTACGGAGCAAGATCCTTTCTTTGTTGCGCGCAGTGTTGACCCAGTAGCCCTACATACTCTTGCTGATGACTTGGCAACAGTGAAGGAAATTCTTGAACTAGATGGGATGATGATTTTCGCATTCGTTGCAAGGCACGCGCGGGAAATCGATCTGCCAGATGTTGTTGTGCACACTTTTAAGGGTGTGACTGTAGTTGTTGGAGATTCTGAGACAACAGGAACAACAGTTGGTGCAGGTGATTGGGGTGGATTTGTCGACGTGGTTGCAATTGGCTCACATTGAATTGAACCAACAGAAAAAGTTGTAAAACCTGTTTGGCATGCAGTTTGACTCGTGGATCCACTGATATTGACGAAGTATCCGAGTGCCGCTGGTGTACACGGTTCAAAACCGGTAGCGCTATATCTGCCCGGAACGCATGGATTTGCTTGTGTGTACGTTACGGACAACACGCCGTTTCCTTGACGGACGCCCGTCTGATCGTTGGTGCGAGTCACATGAGTGGAGTTCCACCATGTACTTCCCCCAGCTCCACCACCGTGACCCATTCCTGCACCACCGCCGAAGTAGCCGCCGCCGCCACCACCACCACCGTAGTTGTTTACACCTGCATCGCCACCGGAGAGTGAGGCGCCATCGCCATTACACACATCGCTGGTTGAATTTCCGTCTTCATCTACACACGCTCCGACACCACCATTGTTTTGAGTACCTCCACTTGCTTCGCGAGTAATGTCGAGTGGAATTACGACACTGAATGTGTTTTCGCCCGCAACACCACCGCCGCCGCCTGAAGTCATTCCGCCAGCGCCACCTCCGCCTCCCGCAATCGCGACCAGTGTGTCCGTGTTGTTGATGACTTTGTACAACGCCGTGGCGCCACCGCCACCAGCACCAGTACCAATGCCATTATTTCCACCTTGTGGCGAAATGTATCCGTCACCACCATTTGGCCAGCCACCAGCCATTGGGGTGTTGGGTGTGACACCAACTCCGAAACTTTCGCCATGTTGTCCAACGCGAATTTTGAAAATCTCACCTGGCGTGACAGCAACGGAAACTGAAAGGAATCCACCTTTTCCTGGGGAACCGGCGCCGTTTACGTTTGCTTGACCGCCCTCGGCTCCGGACAAACTGACGACAAGTGAGGAAACACCATTAGGGACAGTGAAGGTGTCTAGTTGACCCGAAAATGCGTAATCAATTGTCTGGTTACTGGTCGCTTGAACTTCGATCGGCGAGACATTCGTGGAAAAAGCTGTGGCAACGATGCCTGACGAGACGAGGGCAAGTATGAACGAAAGCAGTCTCTTCATGAATAGAACATACATCTAGAACGGGCGCGATTTAGTGAGATCTTCTCTTGCTATTGAAGTGTGTGCAAAAAACGCCCAGGTCGGCCGTCGGTGTTCATTTCACTGGGTATGACACTCTGGCCGTTGACCCAAGTTTGAATAATTCCCTGTGGGGGTGTTGTTGGGTTGTCGTATG
>CAZCZM010000017.1:19848-38115 GCA_964503445.1 uncultured Bifidobacterium sp. | reverse complement strand
ATGGCCCGCATTGTGCGTGACGCCGAGCGCGAGCTCATTTCCATCGAATGGGACATGGGCGACCCCAACTACGAGATCTAGTTCTCACGACTGGCCTTGTCAGGCCATCGCATGAAATGCCACTCCCGTCACGGGGTGGCATTTTCTGTTTACCTGCTGTTCATCTATACGGTAAATGCTGTTTAACTGTGAGTACATACCGTTGTTTACACATTTTCGTGTGGTGTCTCGAGCGAGTCGACGGAGGTGAACAAAGAAGGATGAGGGCGAACAATGGATGAGCTGCGGAAGGGCTTTCATCACGAGCTAAACGAGGTCCGAAAGGAACTGATTCGGCTTGCGGCCGAAGTCATTGAGGCAATTCCACGTGCGACAGCCATCCTCCTCAACCAAGACCTCGACGGGGCAAATGCACTGATTAGACATGACGATGAGATTGACGCTCACTCGATTGAGCTAGAGGAACGCTGTTACCAATTACTGGCACTGCAGGCTCCTGTCGCTGGTGATTTACGCCAACTGGTGGCAATCGTGAAGATGGTGGCTGACATCGAGAGATCGGCAGACCTCGCAGTCAATATCTGCAAAGCTGCGCGGAAAATATACGGACATGAACTTGATCCACGCCTCAGGGGACTGATTTCGCGAATGAGCGAACAGGCGCAGCAGCTGTTCTCGGCGGCACTTGAATCGTTTGAAGAAAATGATGCTGCAAAAGCTGCTGCCATTGACGATATGGATTCTTTCTTGGACGGATTGCAGCGTGAATTTGTTCGAACCATCTTTGAGAGCCACGCTGACACAAGAATTGAACTACAGGTCGCAATTCAGATGGCAATGGTGGCTCGCTTTTACGAGCGCATTGGTGACCATGCAGTCAACATTGGCGAACGGGTTCAATACCTTGTCACTGGTTGGTTACCTGAACACAAGGGCGCAGCACGATTTGCCTCTGGCCGCGACGACACCGGTGAATACCCGATTTACACACCGGGCAAGCCGTAGAAGCCAAGATGTAACCGATATGAATGTCCTACTGGTTGCCCTTGCCGTCGTGGGATGGAGTATTGCTGTTGCTGCTCTGATTGCGTCATCTCGGAGAAATCGTTTCCTAGAACTCGAAAAACTGAGACCCAAAGTCGCAGAGAATTCTTCAATTCTCCCTGTTGATTCCATCTTGAATTCACTCCCACTTGGTGTGGTGGTGGTGGATTCCCACGCACGTGAGCAGTTCCGCAATGTGGCAGCGAGAGACGCGTCTGTCGCGCGCCATGAAGCGGTGCTTATTGATGCAGTCATCGAACGTCTGGCCCAGCTTGCAGTACGCGGTTCCGCATCAATGGAACAGATGGAACTTGCAGGTCCGCCTGTACGCGTGTTAGTGATTAGTGCCATTCCTGCAACGAGTTCGGGAGCCGTGATCACGGTGGAAGACATCACTGAGCGGTGGAAGATTGACCAAGTCCGCACCGACTTTGTTGCAAACGTCAGTCATGAATTAAAGACTCCAGTCGCTGCTATCTCTGTCTTGGCCGAGACACTAGAAGGTGAGACTGAAGACGAAGATGTGAAGATATTGGTGCGGCGGATGGTTTTGGAAAGCCACAGAATGGCCAGCACTATTGATGATCTTCTAGAACTTTCTCGTATCCAATTGGGCGGAGAGATGGTCTTTTTACCGTTTGACGTCAATGAAGTTGTTGCCGAGGCCATCGACCGTGCGCGTCCATTAGCCAAGAAGCGACACGTTGTTCTTGACACCAAAACATCAAAGACCGATGCAACCATGATGGGTGATCGTTTTCAGATTTTGTCGGCAGTCAGAAACTTGGTGGACAACGCCATCAAGTACAGCGACGATAACGCGGTGGTCACCGTCGCAGTCGACGCGTCACCTTCCATTATCGAGGTGAAAGTCACTGACCAAGGCGTTGGAATTCCTGCGGCAAGCCTCGACCGAATATTTGAACGTTTCTATCGTGTTGACCGAGCACGCAGTCGCGACACCGGAGGTTCTGGACTCGGTCTATCAATTGTGAGGCACGTCGTAACAAATCATTGCGGCGAAGTGAACGTGAAGTCACGAGAAGGTGAAGGATCAACGTTTTCGCTCTCTTTGCCGCGTCAACAAGGCACTTCCAACGCCACGATGATAAGTGATGATGAACGAGAACCTCGCCGTGGCTAGTCCAACAATTCTTGTGGTGGAAGACGAAGAGTCTTTTATTGAGGCTTTGAAAGTGGGCCTCAAGCGCGAAGGTTTCCGCGTTGAAATTGCACGTGACGGTATTCAAGCCCTTGAGATGTTTGACATCGTGAAGCCAGATGTGATCTTGCTTGATGTGATGTTGCCTCGCATGTCCGGAATTGACGTGTGCCGCCAATTACGCAAGAAGACTTTGACTCCCATCATCATGGTGACTGCAAAGGGTGCAGAGATCGACACTGTTGTTGGTCTAGAGGTGGGCGCCGATGACTATGTGACCAAGCCCTATCGATTGCGTGAACTCACCGCGCGCATTCGGGCAGTGTTGCGTCGTGTTCCCAGTGATCGTGGTGGTGAATTGTCGTCTGGCTCACTGCAGGTTGGTGATGTGGGACTGGATCCCGACGAACACAATGTTGTCATTCGTGGCGAAACACATAAGTTGCCGCTGAAAGAGTTTGAACTTCTTCACATTCTCTTGGCCAATGCGGGTCGAGTTTTACCACGCGATGTACTGATTGATCGTGTGTGGGGTAGTGACTACGTAGGCGACACCAAAACGCTCGACGTGCACATCAAGCGCTTGCGCACAAAAGTAGAAGATGACCCAGCGCAACCATCGCGCATCGTCACCATTCGTGGCCTGGGATACAAGTACGAAAAGCCACGTTCGGCGTAGTATCGCCCCGTGGCAACACGGCGAACAACATCTGATTCTCGGCCAGGTTTGCCGCCTCCAACGCCCATTCAGCGACTAGGCAGAACCCACTCACTCATGGTGGCGGGTGAAGCATGCATGACTATTGCGCTTGCTGATTCGTTTTTCCTATCGGTGTCGCCCGACGCAGCGCGCACCAAAGTTCTGTTGTTCCTTGCGGTCAGCATGGCGCCATTTGCCGTGGTGGCACCATTCGTTGGTCCATTCATCGATCGTTTGCGTGGTGGGCAGCGCATGGTGGTCATCTTGGTGGGTATTTTGCGAGCGCTAGTTCTGGTGGGAATGTCGCAAACACTTGACTCTTTTGCATTGTTCCCGTTGGCATTCTCGGCGCTCATTCTGTCGAAGACATACGCCATTGCAAAGTCCGCGATTGTTCCCACCATCGTGAAAGATGACGAAGCATTGGTGAAGTCGAATAGCAAGTTGGGTGTTATTGCCGGACTTACTGGATTTGTGGTCGCAATTCCAGCAGGTGTATTGCAATTCATCGATGCGCGTTTGTGTTTGGGGTTAGGCGTATTCGCATACCTATTTGCGTCATTGAATGCATACCGTCTGCCCAAGACGGTCATTGCAGAAAAACCTGCCGAGGCATTGGAAATCGAAGAATTGCACTCGCCGTCAGTTGTCCATGCTGCAAATGCAATGCGCATGATTCGTGGTGCAGTTGGCTTTAACTTCTTCCATCTTGCGTTCTGGTTACGCAACGAAACAGCAGGAACGTTGTGGTTTGGTTTAGCAATTTCTATTTCAGGAATCGCAACCTTGGCAGCGAACTTCGTTGGACCGCATCTGCGCCGCCGCATGCGGGAGCAATGGATGATTGTGTCTGGATTATCGCTACTTGCGATTACTGGTGTCGGTGCCGCGTTTTCTGGGCGGATTGTTGCGGGAATTGTTTTGGCTGCAGTTGTCAATGCGGCGGCGGCAATCTGTCGTCTCGCATTTGAATCAATCGTTCAAAGTGGCGCACCAGATGCAAACCGTGGCCGAGCTTTTTCGAAATTTGAAACGCACAATCAAATTGCTTGGGTGACTGGCGGATTACTACCCGTCATCTTCAGTCCAGCGGGATGGTTTGGCTTTGCGTGTTTGGGAACAATCGGAATTGTTGGTGTGGTGATGTATGCCCGTGGACCAGGTGGCGTCACATTGTCTCGAGGCGCGCGAGCCACAAACCGGGAGCATCCACCTCATTCGGTGTAGGCAGGTGTGTAGCAGATGTCAACATTGTCTGCAGTGCCGCAACATCAGATCGTTCAACAACCCCATCAATAAAAGCGCGACCTCGTTGCTGTTGTGTACGCGTGGTCGAGATTCCCAACAGGCGTTCAATGAGTTGAGCATCCGAGCCGTAATCCACGCGACGACGACGTGCTGCTTCGGCAATGGGTGAGGCACTTCCCAAGAGGCGTGCACTGACCGTGTCAACAACAAAATCGATATAGCCAGCCACAGCAGCAACATATGCGTCAAGCACTGGTGACAGGGCTTCTTGTTCTGGAGTGCGCACCGCCCCCAGCAACACCATGGGATCAGAGAACAACGATTGGATACGCGACAATGCATCGGTATCGGTGGGATCTAGTTCGCCAATTTTCTCCATCAGGGCATCGGGATCTGGACGAAACGCAGAGACATGTTGCTGCACGGTGGCCATGAGCCCATCGCGAATAGCGGGAGTCGCTAGCAAGGCATGTGATGTGAGTTCATGCACGAGAACCCACATGCGTACATCGTCAGTAGGAAGGCTCCACTCGGCCGCAAAACCATCAACAGACGATGACACCACCAAGATTTCTGACGCATGTGGCCGTGCGAGGGGCAACTCGTATTGTCCAAGGGCGTGTCCTGCGAGTGCTCCCACCATGGAACCGATGGACATTCCCATCATTGCCGGCGCCATCATGGACGAGATGCTGTTCAGCATGGCAACCATCGGGTCATCAGGTGTGTCGGGTTCGGCTGGTCGAGCGCTGAGTGCGGTTGCCAAGTCAGTGAAGAGTGGTCGCAAGTCCAGCAATGTGCGATGTGCCCAGCGAGCTCGTGTGGTGGTGAGAATTTCTGAATGAGTGTCATGAGCGCCAGTGGACAACATGGTGATTTCACGGACGTGCATGTCGGCAATGTCGGCAAGCGCGTTATATGCAAGTCGCGTTGAAGAATCCGGTTCTGGGTCTGGTGTGTCTCCCACCGCACTCATTTGGGCAAACTGCTGTGCAAGATCCCAATTCAATGGACCTTGTTGCGACATGGCGCGCATCATGTCATTGAAGAAAGGAAGCCCACCAAATGGATGTGGGGGAGTGTCGTCGCCGTCTGCCATGTGGTCAGGCTAGGAGAAAAAGTTCCACATTATGGAGCGGTGAGAGAGAGTAGCGCTCGTCGCGTCACTGACCATTCAGAATGATGATGTCGTACAAGAATTCCCACCAGCCTTTGGTCGTCATCTACAACCACCGCTACACCTTTGATGGGGTTCTTCATATTGACGGGTTGTGCGTGGTCTTTACTGCTCATAATGAGGCTGGGTTCGGGTGCAACATCATGATCTTGGAACGCATCAAAGATTTTGTACTTCGCCAGCTCATTCACGGGAAGTTGCTCATGGAGGTGAGTGAAATCTGTGGCAGCAGCAGAGGGGGTGTTGTTTGTGACTCGGATGACACTGAGTCCGACCACATCATCTGACTTCTCCACCGAGAATGCAGGGTTGGTCTGTGATGGTCCAGTTGCCGCCAGTGCTTCTGATGAGACCAGCCACCGGCCGTTTCCTAAAGACAGGGCGGTCGTGGAACCTTTCGCGCCTCGTACAACTGCAAGTGACGAGTTACTTGCACCCTTCGCGGTGGGTGGGACCGTAGTGGTGATATCTGGTTCGTCATTGGCTTGGGCTGCATTCTCAATTCCCTTCGGAATTGCAACAGCGAGAACCGCAATTGATGCGAACGTACTCGCGATAACTGTGAGCGCGGTGAGTCGACGGCCAAGCGGCGGAGCAGATCCAAGATGAAGTGACCGTTGTGCATCGGCCATCTCGGCTGGATGTCGCCATGATCGGTCATACGGAGGAACCGGGGTCGAGTCTGGGTTCTCGAAATCGTCCGTGGTCACAAGCAGGAAAGAGTAATCCCCTCACTTCGTTCAGTGGTGTCGGCATCACAGACATGAGCCAATGGTCGGGGAGTACGATGACTACATGGTGAATGCAGGGCTAGGAGATGAGTGGTGCGCAATCACCCCTGACCCTCTCCCTGTTGGGGCCATTTATGACTGGGCTGTTCGGCCAGACTGTGGAGCCGTGGTGCTGTTCTCCGGCACCGTGCGAGATCATGCCGACGGGCGAACGGATGTCACTTCACTGGAGTACGAAGCATACGAAGACGCCGTCCTTCCTGTTTTTTCAAAGATTGTCAACGAGACTCGCGCACGCTTTCCCGACGCACGACGCATCGCAATATTGCATCGCATCGGAACATTGATGCTCGAGGAATCTTCGGTTGTCGTCGCAGTGTCATCGGCTCACCGACCTATTGCATTTGACGCTGCTCGTTTTGCAATTGATGCACTGAAAGAAAGTGCACCTATTTGGAAAAAAGAAAATTGGTCAGGTGGTTCTGATTGGGGAACTGGTGCTCACGAAGTTGTGTCACCTACATCGGTGGGGAGACAACAATGATCGGTATGTCATTCATCACCGGATTTTTTTGGGTGATGGCAATAATCTCTGGCTCTGCTCTTTTGGTCTTGGTGTATCTCGACAATCGAAAGAGCCGAATTGACGATGGAATCGCACAATTCCGTCGACACATCGATGCATTGTCACCAGAATCGCGACGAAGTTCAGTTCATCGCAACGACGACGAAAGATGGGGACGCTAATGGCGCGTGACCTTGCGATTGACCTTGGTACCGCGAACACCTTGGTGTACATGAAGGGCAAAGGAATCGTTCTTAATGAACCATCTGTGATTGCCGTCAATCGTCAGTCAGGCGAAGTGCTTGCCACCGGTCATGATGCGTGGGACATGATTGGGCGAACACCCAGTTACATCGTTGCGGTGCGGCCATTGCGCGGAGGAGCCATCACCGACTTCGATATCACTGAACGAATGATTCGGTTATTGCTGCAACGAGTTGGCGTTTCTCGCTTTACTCGGCCAAAGGTTGTTATCTGCGTGCCATCGGCAATTACCGAAGTAGAGCGTCGTGCCGTTACCGATGCCACTCGTCGTGCTGGTGCATCCGATGCACAACTGATTGAGCAGCCCATGGCAGCAGCCATCGGAGCCAATCTTCCTATTGACGAGCCAGTGGGCAACATGGTGATCGACATTGGTGGCGGAACGACGGAAACTGCTGTCATCAGTTTGGGTGGAATTGTTGCATTAGAAGCTGTTCGCGTGGGAAGTTTCGATATTGACGCGGCTATTCAGAACTACGTGCGTCGCGAACACGGAGTTGCAATTGGCGAGCGAACTGCAGAGGAAATCAAAATTCAAATTGGTTCAGCAGAACCAGGACCAGCAGATCGCAGCGCCGACATTCGTGGCCGTGACTTGGTGACAGGACTTCCCAAAACAGTTCGCTTGACTGCCGAAGAAGTTCGTTTTGCAATTGACGAACCAGTTGCTGCAATGGTGCAGTCAGTGAAGCGATGTTTAGCGAAAGCTCCACCAGAACTGGCGCAAGACTTTTTGGCTCGCGGAATGTACTTGGTTGGCGGTGGCGGCATGTTGCGTGGTCTCGCGCAGCGAATTGAACGCGAAACAGAAGTGCCGGTGAAGATGTCGCCACAACCGCTTGAAGCAGTGGTGTTGGGTGCGGGTCACTGTATCGAGAACTACCAAGCGTTGCGCGGCATGTTCATGGGTACGCGTCGCTAGCGTTACGAACGCATGACGCGAAGTTCGCGTACTTTGCCATCGGCAGACAATATGTAGATGCTGTCGCGTGTTGAACGAACTGCCGTGACATTTCCCATGTCATTCACCACTTCTTCTTCTGCCACTGTGGTTGCACCATCGGTCAAGATGGCGCGGACATCTCCACTGCAATAATCGCTAAAGAAATACCACCCGGCGCGGCTCGGCGTAGATGTGTTGTTTCCAACAGCACCACCCGAAATAGAACAGCGTCCATCTGAGTGTGGATATTCGAAGACGGGAGTAAGCGCATTTGGTGCAGTGACGTCATCGTTAAAGCGACGAGTTCCTTCAAAGGCACTCCACCCTAAATTTGCTCCACGGCCAGCGAGTGATGTTTCGCTAGCAGGAAGTGCATGTACTTCTTCCCATTCGTTCTGTCCGACATCTGCGATCCACAAACCGCCGTACGAGTCAAATGTGGGCCGCCATGGATTTCGAACCCCGATGCTCCAAATTTCTGGTCGTGGCGAAGTGAGGAATGGATTGTCTGCAGGTATGTCGTAGCCGCCCTTGACGAGAGGGTCAATGCGCAAGATTTTTCCAAGGAGTGAATCCATGTTCTGGGCGTATCGATCTGGATCGTTTGCGCTGCCGCCGTCGCCCATAAAGATGTACAACATGTTGTCGGGACCTACTAGTACCGCGCCACCGTTGTGATTCGAATACGGCTGTGGCACCCGAAGAATGAGTGTGCCCGGTGATTGCGTGGACGAAAATGTGCCGTCCGCGTTCACCAAGAGAAGGGTGATTTCAGTATCTCCACTTGTGTTGGTGCGGTTCAGAAATGCTTGCCATTGATTGTCAACATTGCGGAATGCCAGTCCGAGTAGCCCGCGCTCACCACCCACAGACGTGACGTCGGAGATATCGAGGATTGTTTCTCGCGTCTTCCCATCGCGTGACCATTTCTGAATGATTCCCGATTGTGACACCACGTACATCCACGGGTCATCGGGTGATCTTTCTGTGAGGTCGACGGGCGAGTCGACTGTGCCAATCTCACGAGTGGAATAGGTGACAGAAGCCGTAGGGGATTCGGTGGTGCTGACGGCGATTGATGTTGTGGATGAGGACTGATTGGTGCCACAGGCTGCGACCAACAGCAAAGTGATGAGCAGACCGACGCGTTTCATTCTTGTGGCTTGACTCGAATGAGTCCTTCTTGAACAACGGTGACTGCTAACTGTCCATCGTGTGTATAAATGGACCCACCAGCAAGTCCACGTGCATTCGAGGTTGACAGTGCAACTTGGTCATAGAGCAACCAATCATCGGCGCGGAATGGCCGGTGAAACCACATGGCATGGTCGAGGCTGGCCATTTGCACGCCACCTTCGTTCCATCCGAGACCATGGGGAAGAAGCGTGGTGTCGAGAAGTGTCATGTCGCTTGCATACGTGACAATGCATGCATGAAGAACTGGGTCATCGGGCAACTGGCCATCTGCGCGCAACCACACTTGTTGGCCCGATGATTCAATGCCTTGGCGTTCGAGTGGTGATCCATTGACATAGCGCAAATCGATGGGGCGTGGTCGGTGATACCAATCACCCATTTGCTCTTTATACGGTGCCATCCGCGTCTTGAAGTCGGGAAGTGATGCGGGGTCGGCCATGTTTGCTGGTGACGCGATCTGCCAGTCGAGACCTGCTTCGGGTGAATGAAAACTTGCTTGCAAGTTGAAGATGACTTCGCCGTGTTGGATGGCTACAACGCGACGCGTGGTGAAACTTTTTCCGTCGCGAAGTCGATCAACTTCGTACAAGATGGGAGCTGCAGGGTCGCCAGGGCGTAGGAAGTATGCGTGAAGCGAATGAACATGCCGAGCTGATTCGTCGACGGTTCGTGAGGCAGCGACGAGTGATTGACCCGCTACTTGACCACCGAAAACTCGAACACGATTTTCTTCTGGGGAATAGCCACGAAAGATGTTGACTTCAATGACCTCGAGGTCAAGAAGGGCAATGAGGTCGTCGAGGGGAGCCGTCATGGCTCCATAGTAGGGTCGAAATATGCCACTTCTGCCCCTAGATGCTGATCAATTGCTCTCCACCACACGAGCGGTACGAAAGCGTCTCGATTTTTCTCGCCCCGTTGATGACCAAGTCATCCGAGAATGCGTGGAAGTTGCCATGCAGTCACCATCGGGTTCGAACAACATGACCATGCAATTTGTCATCGTGAGAGATGCTGCGAAGCGTGCAGCTATTGGTGAGATTTATCGTCAGTGCTACGAGATTTATCGGTCGCTTGATGGTGTGTATATCGGTTCCATCGACAAAGGAGGCGATGCCGAGAATCAACAACAACAGCGGTCGGCGGCATCAGCTGACTATTTGGCAGAACATATGGGTGATGCACCAGTGTTAGTACTGGCGTGCAATAAGGGGTCGCGAGTGGAAGGTGCGCCAGCAATGATGACGGCCTCCATGATGGGCAATGTTCTTCCGGCAATGTGGAGTTTCATGCTTGCGGCACGCGCACGTGGTTTGGGAACAGCGTGGACAACTGTGCATCTCATGATGGAACAGCAGGTTGCCGATGTGCTGGGTATTCCTTTTGAGTCGGTGCAACAAGCATGTTTGTCTCCTCTTGCCTACACCGTGGGAACTGACTTTTCACCAGCGAAGCGACCACCCGCAGACAGCATCATTCATTGGGATGGTTGGTAACGATGGACGCATCGTTACGACAGCACGCTTTATCTGCGCGCGGGTTTATGCCGCCGGATGAAGGCGATGCCTTGTACGAAGCAGCAATGAAGGCCGCTCAACACGTAGATGGACCATTTCTTGAAGTGGGTTCATACTGTGGACGTTCAACAGTGTGGCTTGGTGCTGCGGCACGTGAATCACACCGCGTGATATTTGCAGTTGATCATCACATGGGAAGTGAAGAGAATCAGCCAGGTTGGGAATGGCACGAACCAGATTTGGTAGATACGCGCACAGGGCGTATGGATACGTTGCCGCATTTTCGGTCCACCATCATCGATGCTGGTCTGACTGACTGTGTAATCACAGTGGTGGGAGATTCTCCTGTTGTTGCGCGCGCGTGGACAACGCCATTGGCTTTTTTGTTTATTGATGGCGGACACGGAGTTGAACCGGCCACTCGTGATTACGAATTATGGACACCGCACGTATCACTTGGTGGAACACTGGCGATTCACGATGTGTTTCCAAATCCAAACGATGGCGGCCGACCTCCGTACGAAAACATTTATCTTCCAGCGCTAGCGAGTGGATTGTTCGAAGACGTAAGCGCAACTGGCTCACTTCGTGTTCTGCGACGAGTTCGTTAATTGCAGTTAGTTACAGAGCGGGCACATGTAAGTGTGCATTGCGTCGTGGAATTGGTTGCGTGAACAATGTTGCTGCAGGTGAACCACCGCTGATTGCATCGGCTGCCATGATGATGGCCGCTGCGGTGTAGGCACTGTATTCGTCGGCTGGGAAATGCACCATTGTCTTGTCGGGTTCGCTGGGATACACAATTCCGGTCCAGTAGGCACCGTCGTCACGGCGATGTGGCATGGTCCACAGCAGTAACTCTCGGGCTGTTTCACGATCTCCAGCCGCGCAATGTGCGATCGCACACTCGCTTGTTTCTGCAGCGGTGACCCATTGTTCGTCGTTGACACATCGAACACCACGGTCTTCTAAGACGAACGTGTCCCAATTTTCGGCAAGGCGAGCTTTGGCTCGCACGCCAGTCATTGCACCTGTGAGGACGGGGTAGTACCAGTCCATCGCCCAACGCTCTTTTGGCTCAAACGCACCGAGATTGGTCAGGATGATGCGGTCGATTGCATCAGCTGCCTCTGTGTATTGCGGATGTGGGTCGCCAACTAGGTCACCCAATGCAGCACCACAGTGAAGAGCATGGCGAATTGATGAACAACCCGTGAGCAATGCGTAATCCCACGGAGAGTCATTGAGTTCGCGAGCCCACAGAATGGTTCCATCTGAGCGTCGCATGTTGAGCACCCAATCCAATGCTTTGCGAACTGTTGGCCACAGAGCGCTGACTGCAGCGGTATCACGTGTGCACAGCCAGTGTGCCCAAACGCCCGCTGCAATGTAGGCAGTGACATTGGTGTCTAGCTTCGGATCTTCAATAGTGCCGTTTGGCATGTAGTAGTTGAACCACCATCCGTCGGCATCTTGGTTGTCTGCCAACCAGCGATATGCAGCGAGTGCACCATCGTGTCGTCCCATGATGTCAAGCGCGATTGCCGTTTCAACGTGATTCCATGGGTCGCAATGTCCGTTGGGATACCACGGAATCATTCCGTTAGATAGTTGTAACGCTTGAATGGAATCTGCGGTGCGTTGCAGGTCTGCCGTGGTGAGAATTCCTGGAAGGTGTGGAAGTGAACGAGCCATTGTTATTTGGACTTCGTGGAATAGACAATGAAACTCTTGCCCAAAACTGGACTTAAAACTTTCTCTGCAATGCGTGTAGAGGTGGGTCCTTCAATAATGTCCCACTCCAAGAACTTGCGGTACTTCGCCACGAGAGGATGATCATTGTTGGTGGGTCCAACAGCGCACTTCAGCCACCAATATGGCGAGTGCAATGCATGCGCATGGTGGCTGCCAGTGACAGTGAAGCCGGCCGAACGAAGTTTGGCTTTTAGTTCGGTGGCCGAATAGATACGAACATGTCCACCAACACTTTTTGGTGCGTGGTATTCATCTGACAACATCCAGTTGATTTTCTCTGGCCACCATGTAGGCACCGTGACGCCTAGCGACCCGCCTGGTTTCAGCACGCGATGGAGTTCAGAAATTGCGGTGACATCATCTTGAATGTGTTCAAGTACTTCAGAGGTAACAACGCAATCAAAGGTGTTGTCGGCAAATGGAAGTCGGGTGGCATCTCCGCGAAGAACTCCACCAAAATTATTGAGGGGAATCTCGTTCTCATAGATCATTCCGCCAAACGTGGCACGAGTTCCCACAACTTCGTCTTGAGCCCAGTCAAGTGCGTACACCGTGGCGCCATGACGCGCGGCTTCGAATGCGTGGCGGCCAAAACCTGCTCCTGCGTCAAGGAACATGTCGCCTGGGCGTAGTCCTAATTTATTGAATCTGATGGTGAGCATGTCAGCCTCGCTTCGCCAACTTGGCCTTGTTATGTGGCATGTCCAGAACTTCGCGGTATTGGTCAACGGTTAATTCGGCACAGTGACGCCAGCTCCAACGCGATACCACACGTTCACGACCCGCGAGTCCGACACGGCGACGAAGCTCTGCGTCGTCGAGTCCGCGGCGTAGTTGTGCAGCAAGTGCATCTGCGTTGCCGGCAGGGCATTGCAACACGGTGTCTCCATCGATGCCCGTGACTTCGGGTAGCGCGCCACCGTCTGTGGCCACCAAGCAAATGCCTGTGCTCATTGCCTCGATAGCAGGGAGACTGAAGCCCTCGTACAGGCTGGGAACTACAGCAAGTTCTGCTTCCGCGTACAACTCGACAATTCGTTCATCGGGTACGCCAGAGACAAAGTCGATATAGGGCATTAAACCCAACGACTCAATGAGATCCATGCTGTGACCAGGTCGTGGCTTACCGATGATGGTGAGGCGTACGTCTCTTTCTGTGCGCAACTTTGCCATTGCTTCCAACAAATACGACAATCCTTTCAATGCCACATCGGCCGAGGCGGTGGTGATGAGGCGTCCAGGTTGACGTGCAACATTCGGCAATGGTTTGAACAAATCTGGATCAACACCAACGGGGACGAGTCGCATGCGATCGAGCGATACCCCCATGTCATGGTGAATGTCGTTAATGCTGTTCTCGCTCACCACAACAATGCGTGGCATTTGGCTGGCAACCTTGCCCTGCATCTCAACAAATGAATACCAACGCTTCAATGACTTACGACGACGACGCGTGGGTGCATGGCTCATTTCAAGTTGGCGATCTTTTGTGATGGGATGATGAAGCGTGACAATGGTGGGAATAATTTTTTCAATCTTCAAGATGTCCCAACCAAGACATTGATTGTCATGCACCAAATGAAAGTCAGTGGGTCGCTTCTTCAGTTCGTTGTATGCACGCTTAGAAAATGCCAAGGGCTCTGCGAATTGTCCTCGGACTAACCGAGCAGTTTCTACAAAGTCGGGCCACGATTTAATTTCCCAATAGCCCGGTAGTCGTCCTGGGTATTGATCGTTGAACAGATCGAGACTGGGAAGCTTGTGCATTGTGATGCGGTCATCAAGCACGGGGTAGGGCTGTCCGCCGAACACTTCGACAGAGTGTCCAAGATCAACAAGTGCTTTGGTGAGGTGCCGCGTGTAGACGCCTTGGCCGCCAACGTGCGGCTTTCCACGATACGTGAGATAGGCCAGTCGCAACGGGCCGTTGGGGTCGTATGCAACACCTGACATAGGCGAGTCAGGCTAACTGCCCCCCTATGAAAAGGCTCTGTAACGGCGCTGAAGGATCACAAGGCCCCACAGGACAAGGGCAGCGATATAGAACCTATTTCCAAGGCGTGAATATGGTGTGCGCCCCTCACGAATGGTGATGGTTCGCTCCGTAATTGCTGATTCAGAAACTCCGGTTCGGTCAAGAACATCGCCCGTTGGAGAGATGAATGCACTAAATCCTGTGGGGGCAAGTTGTGCGAGCCATCGACCCTGTTCCCGTGCGCGCAATTGGGACGATGCCACTTGTTGTGTTTGCAGGATGGTCCACGTGTAACTAGAGCCATTCGTGGGATTCAAAATAAAGCCTGCGCCGTCGGTGACTCCTTCATTCACGCGACCACCAAAGAAAACTTCCCACGAGATTGCGACTGCAGCACGTTCATCGTTGATGTCGAGCCATGCACGTCCATCTCCGGCGCGAGCGTCGCGAGGCACAAGATGCGTTGGCGCGCCGACGGCTTGCAATACCGAACGCAACGGCATGTACTCACCAAATGGAACACGCCGTACTTTGTCGTAACGAGAGCTCATAGTGCCGTCTGGCTCGACCACGATCTGTGCATTCGTGAATTGAGCTTCGCCTGCATCTTCGGTGATACCCACAACAAACGGAACGTTCAGTCGCTGTGCTTCACTCACAATGTCGTCATACTCGCGACTATCAAAGAACAAACCGGTGCTTGACACATTGATGACGTTCTCCGGCCAGAACACAAAATCTCGGATGTTGTTTCGTGTGAGGGATTTGGTCAAGCGAAGATGGCGATCAAAAACCTCACGGGGATTTGTGTTGATAGCGCGTGTTCCTTGTTCACCTCCACCTTGAATCATTGTGATGGACATGGTGCGTCCTGTTTCAGATGTGCCGTTCCACATGTTCATGACACCAATAACAATGACGGTGAGAAGGATTGCTCTGAATTTTCTCTGGGTGAGGCCCCACCACAACACCACTGTGCTGATGAGAATGACGCCACCAAGAGGCGCTAGAGCAGCAAGTGGACCGTTGGCTTGTCCGATTGCCAACGTTGCGAGTGGAACACCGCCAAAGGGCCACGACAAGCGGACGGCCTCCACAAGTGCATGGAATGCAATGAGTGCCTGAGTGTGAAGTGGACGTGACTGGCACGTCGATGCGGCAAGCGCCGCTATTCCGTGCAGCGATGAAAACAAGATGACTGCGATGAGATAGCCCGGCGCGGTAAGAAACCACATCCATGCCATTGATGGCAGGAACCATGCGATTGCAAAAACAAACCCTGCAAGAAATGAGTTATCAAATTGGCGTTGACGAGCGATGCGGCCATAGAGCGCAATGCCCACAAATGCCAAGGGCCACCAACCCCACGGTGGCATTGACGCCGCCACCAACAACCCGGCACAGGCGGGCGAAACAAGTTTGCGCATTAACGAATAAGTGTTGCACGAACCACATACCGCTTGCTTGTGCTGCCCCGCGGGTGACACGTAAAGAGCGTGATGCTTGTGGCTTTCGTCGGTTTCACAATCCACACATCGCGTGGACGAACAATGAATGTCTTGGTGACTTTGTATGTGTAGGTCTTGCCTGGTCGGCTGACTGTAATGATGTCGCCAACTTTCATCTTTTCAATGTTGTAGAACGGACGTTTTGCGGCAGTGCGATGTCCGCCAATCACCATGTTCCCTTTTTGGCCGGGGAGCGCAGTTCCGGGCCAATATCCAACGCCGATATCAAACTGTAGATCTGTGATGCCTTTATAAATGGTGGTGGACACATTGAGGCGTGGAATACGAATCTTTCCGACAAGTACCTGTTTCGGTTTCGCTGGGGTATCGGGAATTTCAGTTGCGTGTGCCGCACTGGTGTAGAGAGGAGTGGCGCTCAACACGACCATGACTGCGACCACAACACGACGCATCATGGCGCAACTACTTTTTGTGAACTCTTCCGCGTAGTGCGGTGAATGCCAATGTGAACGACAACGCGCCCACTGCTGCACACGCAAGGAATGCCTTCAGAAGTTCGGTTCCGTTCCATCCCTCCAAGATAAGGCTTCGCATGCCCGACAACAGGTAGGTCACGGGGTTGTAGTCGGCCGCCGTTGACAACCATCCCGTCATTTGGGCTTGGGGAACATACGCCGTTGTGAGGAATGCAAATGGGAAAAACAGCAAAAACGCGTTATTTACGGCAATTGGGTTACCTGTCTTTAACGCGATGGCGTAGGGAAAGCCCGTGAAGGCGATTCCCCAGCACACTGCAAGAAGTATGAAAATCAGCATCCCCAACACCCCAGTTTGGAACGAGATACCGATGACAAGTCCAAGAATCAAGACAGGAATTGCCAAGAGTGCAACCACTGCCAGGTCGGCGATCATGCATCCAAGAAGCAGTGTGGCTCGATTAACAGGAGTGAGCAACAGTCGGTCGAGATAGCCATCTTGAATGTCAATCACTAATGAACCAGCACGAGAAATTCCTGTCACGGCAAAAATGATGGACACAGGCAATTGAAAGCCTTTGAAGTCGAAACCTGGTGGCAAGTTTCCTTCAACAAAGCTTTGCAGTGATCCAATGTTGACGATGAGGAAAAACAGCGGAACTATCAGACCAGGTCCGATTGCTTCCATGTCGCGCAATGAGAGTCGAAGTGCACGACGAGCCACAGATGACAAGTCGTGAATGAAACCGGCGCGTCGCGCGAGAGTTGTGGTGGTCATGAGTTGTCTTCCTCCATACGCGTTCCCGTGGTTTCCAAGAACACGTCATCCAATGTGGGGGTGCGCATTGTGAGTTCATTGACGGTGATTCCGGCACTGCTCAACGCAACGGCAATTGGGCTAAGTGCTGAGCCACCGTTGCTCACGCCAATCACAATGCTTTCACCTTTGACTTCAACATGGTCGAGTCCTTGCACATGACGCACAGCATCGGCTGCACGCTGTGCATCGGCTGCAGGAACTTTTGCAATGATGACGTCGGCACCAATGGAACGCTTTAGTTCGTTCGGAGTTCCTTCCGCCACAATCTTGCCCTTAGCGATAATGCCAACACGGTCCGCTAACTCGTCAGCTTCCTCAAGATATTGAGTCGTGAGAAAGATGGTCATGCCGTTGTCGGTGTTGAGTTTGCGAACTTCTGCCCACACGTCAGCGCGGCTGACTGGGTCTAGGCCTGTGGTGGGTTCGTCAAGAAATAACACCTCAGGCTGGTGAACAAGTGCAGCGGCGAGGTCAAGTCGTCGCTTCATTCCGCCCGAATATGTAGACACTAAGTTGTCAATTGCATCGCCAATATTCACCAAATCGGTGAGGTGCTTAATGCGTTCTGCGCGCTGTGCAGAACTCAAGCCGTAGAGACGGCCTTGCATATCCAAAATCTCTCGGCCTGTTTGTTTCATGTCAAGAGCGGCCTCTTGAAGGGCAACACCAATTCGAAGCCGCACGTTTTCTGTGTCGTTCACAATGTCGTAGCCAGCAACGGTGGCGTTACCGGACGTGGGGTTCAACAACGTTGTCAACATGCGAACGGTGGTGGATTTACCGGCACCGTTAGGGCCGAGGAATCCATAGATTTCGCCGCGTGAGATAGCAAGGTTGACTCCGTTGACTGCAACGTTGTCACCAAATGCGCGCACCAAATTATGCGCGGTGATTGCGTGGGTCATTCCTAAAACGCTATCGGGGGTATTGGCGGGGATTTCTACGAAGTTGCGCTTCAATGCGAGCGACTCGAGTTCGCGCTGGTGGGTGTGCGGTCACAAGTCGATCACGCCAATGGTGGGCTCGTTCACCATTGCCAGAAGCAATAACTAGACGCAAGGCGTTTCGCAGTTCTTTGCCGAAGCCCATGTTGACAACTGTTTCGTCTGCCTTGAACTCGGCACCTTTCCCCGTCGCATTTCCAATTACTTGGGAAACGGTAATCATTGCCAGAAATATCCACGAGATGATGGTGAGTGCGCCTGCAATTGTTCGTCCAATGAA
>CAZCZM010000017.1:0-19748 GCA_964503445.1 uncultured Bifidobacterium sp. | reverse complement strand
AATGCATTGAGGTCATCGCTATCAACAACCGCCAGCACAAAACGCCCAGAAGGAATGTGATTGGCTTGTGCAACGACGCTCCACGAACGGTGTAGCGAATCCATTTCAGTGCGAGTTGGACGACGAGCACCCAGAAGACGCATGAGGACTAAGCGTTGTACGGGTCGTAGAAAGAGGATTCCACCACAGAGGAACCACACTGCAGCGAACAGCACATATGGAATGGAGAAGAAAAACTGCACCACCCACCAAAAGACTGCAACGGCCACCAGCCATGCAGGGATTAACGCGAGAACTGGAGCGATTGCGGCGATTGCATATCCGTCGAAACGGCGCTGGTGTTGGGAGCGATCGGCGCGTGGCATGAGCCTCTAGTCCACCAGCAACTCGCCGTATGGTCAATGACCCTGTTCTCCGTGCAGCTAAGGACTCACATACACTCGGAATTGTTCGCCACAGACCGCATGAGGAGATTGTCATGGCATCACCCACTATCCCCGGTGCAGAACCGATGTCCCATCACGGCTCACGTGATGCAGGAGTGTTGGTTCTCCATGGCTTTACAGGCAACCCAGGTTCAATGCGTGGGCTTGCCGAGGCATGCGTTGCTGCTGGTTTTCATGTGGAGATGCCGCAGTTGGCAGGTCATGGAACGGTCATTGATGACATGATTCCGACCCGCTGGGCTGATTGGACTCGCGATGTTGAAGCGGCGTTCCAAGCATTGGCATCGCGGACACGAAACATTGTGGTGATGGGGCTTTCGATGGGTGGCTCACTCACATTGTGGACGGGAACACAACATCCAGAGATTCGCGGATTGGTATGCGTCAATCCAGCAACCCAACCACAATCCGACGAGGTGCTGGGCATGTTGAAAGGCATGATTGATGGCGGCACCGAGGTGATGGATGGCATCGGATCTGACATCGCAGAACCGGGCATTATTGAAACTGCCTACCCAGGGACACCCCTTGCTGCATTGCTGTCCTTTCAAACAGATGGCCTCACTCCACTATCAGACAAATACGGTGAATTAAAAATGCCGTTGCTCCTCTTCACATCGGTTCAAGACCACGTCGTGAATCCAACCGATAGTGATGCGCTTGCTGCGTCCTATGGGGGAGACGTGCAGCGCATCATGTTGGAACGTAGCTACCACGTTGCAACACAAGATTTCGACAAGGGAATCATTTTTGAACACGCAGTTGCGTTCGCTGATCGCGTGACACGATGATGCTCACGTTGCTTGCGTCCATCCCAAGTCCTTCTTCGGGAACGCTAGAACTTGGCCCATTGAAGCTCAATGCATACGGGTTGATGATCGCAATAGGCGTCATCGTGGCAGTACGAATCGCTGGTAAGCGTGCCGAACGTCGCGGAGTCGGAAATATTGAGGACTTGTCGTCCATCGCGATGTGGGCTGTTCCAGCAGGTGTTGTAGGTGGTCGTGCGTACCACGTCATCACCGATGCACAGCGCTTTGAGGGCAACTGGGGTAATGCCTTCAAGGTCTGGGAAGGCGGACTCGGTATTTGGGGCGGCATCACTGTCGGGGTTGTGGTGGGATTCTGGCGTGCTCACAAGCGCGGGCTTGATGCGTGGGCCATTGTGTCCTGCGCTGCACCTGCAATTGCGGTTGCACAGGCGATTGGTCGGTGGGGCAACTGGTGGAATCAAGAACTATTCGGCAGGCCCACCGAATTGCCGTGGGCCCTCAGTGTTTCTGCAGAGACAGCACGAGCCGCCGGATATGCGCCCGGCACCACGTTTCATCCCACTTTTCTGTATGAATCGGTGGGTTGTTTGATCTTGGCGTGGTTGCTCATACAGGTCGAGAAGAAACTTTCGCCAGCACGCGGGCGCCTGATTGCGTGGTACGCAGCCGGCTACACAGCAATGCGTTTTTTCATTGAAGGCCTGCGAATTGACGATGCTCACAGTGCAGGGGGATTGCGCCTGAATCAGTGGGTGTCAATTTGTGTGTTCGCCGCATCAGTGTTGTGGCTGGTCTGGGACGCTCGGCGTTCAGCAGAGCCTGCCGAAGCGTCTACGGTCAATACCCATGAGTGAATGTTTGTATGAAGTTCGTGAGCCAGGTATCGGCCTCATTACCTTTAATCGGCCGGACCGCTTAAATGCGTGGACCGCGCGAATGGGTCACGAATATTTCGACGCCATCGATAAAGCGGTTGCTGACCCGAACGTTCGAGTCATTGTTGTGACTGGTGCTGGTAAGGGATATTGCGCCGGCGCCGACATGGGAACACTGCAAGGCATTCCCAGTGCATCGGATGCATCGCAGAACAATGATCGCAGCGACAACATTGTGCAAGGCCGCATGCAGCACGAAATCACACAAATTTCCAAGCCAGTGATCGCGGCAGTGAATGGTGCTGCCGCTGGTTTGGGAATGGTGCAAGCGTTAATGTGTGACATTCGGTTTGCTGCAGATACTGCAAAGTTCACGTGTGCATTCTCAAAGCGCGGTCTGGTTGCTGAATATGGAATGTCATGGGTGTTGCCACGTTTGGTCGGACAAGCGAATGCACTTGATCTGTTGATGTCGAGCCGCATTGTGATGGCTGATGAAGCTATGGCCCTGGGCATGGTCAATCGTGTTGTTCCTGCTGATCAACTGATGGATGTGGTGATGGCATATGCAGCCGACCTCGCCACCAATGTGTCGCCATCATCGATGTCAGTAATGAAGCGTCAGGTATATGGCGATTACGCAAAAGACGTTGCAACTGCCAGTTCTGATGCCTTGGTGCTCATGGCTCAATCTTTTGGTCGCCCAGACTTCAAAGAAGGCGTTCAAAGCTTCGTTCAGAAGCGTCAGGCCAACTTTTCTCCTGTTGATCCCAACGCGTAGGCGGGGCGCACGCGAGCTGTGCTCGTAGGCTTAAGAACCGTGACACAGTCCGGTAGCCCCATTACCGCGGCAGATGTGGCCAAAGTGGCTCGTCTGGCGCGACTCGACATCGATGACGCCCAAGTCGCCCAATTCACCGAGCAATTGGTGAAAGTGATGGGCCACTTCAGCGACATCGACGCATTGAATTTGTCCGATGTCGAACCAATGACTCAGCCATATCCCTTGGTCAATGTCATGCGAGACGATGTTGAACTGCCGACGCTCAACACCGAAGAAGTTCTCGCTGCAGCTCCTGCAGCAGAAGAACAGCGCTTTCGAGTTCCGCCCATCATCGGATTGGACGGCTGACCATGGCGACTATTCCTTCGACAGCTTCTGAGATTGCCGCACAGGTTTCCGGTGGTCATGTTTCTGCCCGGAATGTTGTTGATGCACACTTGCAGCGCATCACAGAACGCGAATCAGATATTCATGCATTCAATTTGGTCACCGCAGACCAAGCGCGGGCAGAAGCCGATGCAATCGATGCCGATATTGCAGCTGGTCGACCCGTAGGGCGTTTGGCTGGAGTGCCTATCGCGCTGAAGGACAACTTGTGCACACACGGAGTTGAGACAACGTGTTCATCGCGCATTCTCCAAGGTTGGAAGCCGCCATACGACGCAACTGTTGTGTCGCGCTTGCGCGCAGCTGGTGCAATTACTGTCGGCAAGACAAACCTTGACGAGTTTGCAATGGGTTCAAGCACAGAGAACTCTGCATTTGGTCCTACGAGAAATCCGCTCGATGTATCACGAGTTCCAGGTGGTTCAAGCGGTGGTAGTGCCGCTGCTGTAGCGGCAGGTTTCGCACCAGTCAGCTTGGGTTCGGACACAGGTGGCAGTATTCGTCAACCCGCTGCGTTATGCGGTGTTGTGGGTGTAAAGCCCACATACGGATTGGTGAGCCGCTACGGATTAGTCGCGTATGCAAGTTCACTCGACCAAATCGGACCGTTTGCAACAACCGTTGCCGATGCCGCGTTGATTACTGAAGTCATCGCAGGTCACGACCCAATGGACTCCACTTCTATTCCGCAGGCCTCACCATCGTTGGTGGGGTCTGTAGATCAAGGCGTAGCTGGCATGCGTATTGGTCGCGTCACAGACTTGCCCGGTGGTGCGGAGCCAGAAGTCATGCAGCGACTGAACGAAGCATTCGATGCTCTTGCAGCTGCTGGCGCAACAATTGTTGATGTCACTTTGCCCAGTCTGTCGTATGCGTTGACCGCGTACTACTTGATTGCTCCTGCTGAAGCCAGCAGTAACTTGGCTCGATTCGATGGCGTTCGCTACGGATTGCGAGTGAATGCGGCCGACACCAATGCAATGTATGGAGCAACTCGTGCGGCTGGATTTGGCGATGAAGTAAAACGCCGCATCATGTTGGGAACCTACGCGTTGTCTGCAGGGTATTACGACGCGTATTACGGAAAAGCACTAAAAGTGCGTCGCATTATTGCTGATGATTTCAATAATGCGTATAAGAGCGTTGACGCCATCATCATGCCAACTTCGCCATTGGTGGCGTTTACGGCCGGCGAAAAAGTGGACGATCCCATGGCAATGTACTTGTGCGATATTTACACCATTCCTACAAACTTGGCTGGCCACCCGGCAATGAGCGTGCCGTTCGGAACTGGTGCACATAATTTGCCCGTTGGTATTCAAGTGTTGGCTCCAGCGTTGGGTGAGACATCAATGTTCCGTGTAGGTGGAGCACTGGAAGCTGTAGGAGGCGCACGATGAGTGACAGTCCATTGAGTTCTGTTGTTGCCACAGAAGAACAGCTCCTCCCAGGTGGATGGGAAATGGTGGTGGGTCTTGAAGTTCACGTCGAACTTGCGACCCGTACAAAGTTGTTCAGTGGTTCGCCCAACAGATTTGGTGATGAACCCAATGTCAACATTGACCCGGTCACACTTGGGTTACCAGGGGCGTTGCCAGTGCTGAATAAGCATGCAGTAGAACTGGCCATGCGAATTGGTCTCGCGTTGAACTGCCGAATTCAAAAGTGCATCTTCCATCGCAAGAATTACTTCTATCCCGACATGCCCAAGGCGTATCAAATCAGTCAGTACGACTTGCCCTTAAATGCCGATGGTTTTCTTGCCCTTCCTAGCGGAACTGTCATTGGTGTTGAGCGTGCACATCTAGAGGAAGACACAGGCAAGAGCACACATGTTGGCGGCGCTACTGGCCGAATTCATGGCAGCGATTATTCGCTTATCGACTTCAACCGCGCTGGTGTCCCGTTAGTAGAGATTGTGTCTCGGCCCGATATTCGCACCAGTGAGCAAGCCAAAGAATATGTTGCGGAGTTGCGAGCAATTCTTGAAGCCATTGGTGCATCAGACGCGAAGATGGAAGAAGGCTCCATGCGTTGCGATGCCAATGTTTCGGTGCACAAACTAGGCACGCCGTTTGGCACTCGATGTGAAATTAAAAATGTCAACTCGATTCGTGCTTTAGGTCGAGCAATTGATTATGAAGCACGCCGCCAAATTGACATCTTGGATTCAGGTGGCGTCATCAAGCAAGAGACACGTCACTGGGACGATGCTGAAGGTCGTACTCACACATTGCGTACCAAAGAGGACGCAGACGATTACAGATATTTCCCCGAACCAGACTTGGTGACAGTCGATCCGTCGCAAGAGTGGATTGATTCTGTGCGCGCATCGTTGCCCGCATTACCGGCTGCTCGTCGTGCAATGTTGCAAGAACTCACGGGATACGACCCACAAAGCGAAGCAGTCATTGTTGCGGTTGAACGTGGACAGCACGATTATGTAAAGGCCATCGCTGATGCTGGGGGAGACCCAGTGAAGGCGCTCATCTATGTGACCCAGGCTTTTGCAGAGGCGGGCCCGCACCCCAGTGTCCCTCCTGCAGATGTCGCTGCACTCACCCTGCTAGAACGCGACAACAAACTGTCTGCGACTCAGGCAAAGACTGTGTTGGCTGAAATTGTTGCCAATGGTGGCGGCAATGCAGCCGCCATTGCGGCGTCAAAAGGCTTCGAAGCAATGGATACCTCCGCAGTTGAAGCGATGGTCGATGAGGCCATTGCCGCTGACCCAGATGCATGGGCAAAGTACTGCGCAGGCGAAGAAAAAGCAGCGGGTGCAATTGTTGGTCGTGTGATGAAAGCCAGCAAAGGAAAGGCTGACGGCAAAGTTGTCTCAGCCATCATGCAATCACGCCGTGGGTCGTAAAGTTTTCCTGTGAGCCAAAAAGACGTCAAGAAACGAGTCAACGGTTTACAAACCGCAGCTCACATCTTGAAGGTCGCGTGCGATGAGTTGCGTGCAGTGGGACCGGCAAATTTCAATGTCGATCGTGTGCAATTAACCGCTGATGTCTCTCGCAGTTCGTTGTATCACCATTTTGGCAACAGGGAAGGTCTCATTGTTGCCGCCACAATTCAGGAAATTTACGAAGAGCTCAATACCGGAATTATTGAACTTCGAAAGTTCGCAGAGTCCATTGATTCAGGTCAAGTCATCGTTGATTACATCAAGGCTGCAATTCTCGGGACATCAAGCCAGGAACGTCGACAGAAGCGATTGACTCGTGCAGGAACATTTGCGGCAGGTCGACACTCCGAGATGGTTGCACAAGCATTGGGCGACACTGAAGCGAAGAACCTCGCCAATTTCATTGAATTGCTGGTGTACACGCGAGAGAGAAATCTATTGAATCCACGGGAGCCACTAGAAGGAACTATCGCAGTGATCAGCAGTATGTTGATGGGTCGAATTGTTGTGGATTTCATTGAAGATAAGTCTGTTGAAAGCGGATGGGTCACCGTGGCAAGTGATGTTGTTCAGGATCTTCTGAGACCCGTTAGTTGACCTGATTTCTCCACGGACTCACTTCGTCATTCTCACGGTTAATCATCTGAGTTGTACCCAGTACACGAGAGGCGTGCGGGACGGCGTACTGTTCGCTCATGGACTTTGAGATTCCCGCAGATATTCAGAACACATTGCACGATATTGATGTGTTCATAGAGGCAGAAATCAAGCCTCTTCAAGCCCAAGACGATAATGAGCGGTTCTTTGATCACCGACGTGAATGGGCGCGCACCGATTTTGAAAATGATGGCGTTCCCCGTGCTGATTGGGAAGCATTGCTGCGTGAAATGCGACGGCGTGCAGATGCAGCAGGATGGTTGCGGCTTGCTCTCCCCAAGGAATTTGGAGGCAAAGACGCCACCAATTTCGAGATGGCAATTATTCGTGAACATTTGGCTACCAAAGGGCTTGGTCTTCACAATGATTTACAGAATGAATCAAGCATCGTGGGCAATTTCCCCACTGTGTTGATGATGCGTGATTTTGGTACGGAGGAACAAAAGAAAACGTGGATGCCGGGTTTCTTAGACGGAACCAAGCGTCTCGCCTTTGGTCTCACAGAGCCAGGTCATGGAAGTGATGCCACCTACTTGGAGACAACTGCGTATCGCGATGGCGACGAGTGGGTGCTAAACGGAATGAAACGTTGGAATAGTGGCCTGCACCACGCCACACACGACATCATCTTTGCTCGAACAAGTGGCAAGCCCGGAGACCCCAAAGGAATCACTGCATTCTTGGTTCCTACTGATGCGCCGGGCTTCACAGTGGAATTTTTCTGGTGGACATTCAATATGCCCACCGACCACGCGGAAGTCAGCCTCACAGATGTTCGTGTTGGTGCCGATGCAGTGTTTGGCCCACCTGAGGAAGGTCTTGCACTAGCACAGCATTTCGTTCACGAGAACAGAATTCGCCAAGCAGCAAGTTCTTTGGGTGCGGCGCAGTACTGCATCAATGAAGCGGTGCGTTATTCAAATGAACGAATCACATGGGGGAAGAAACTCAGTGTGAATCAGGGAATTCAGTTTCCGTTAGTTGAATTACATACAGAAGCGGCCATGTTGCGCCAGATGATTCGATACACCGCGTGGATGTTGGACCATAAGCATCACATGGAAGTCACCCATTTGGTGGCTATGTGTAACTATCGGGCGAATCGATTGGCGTGTGATGCAGCTGATCGGGCGATGCAAACGTGCGGTGGTGTGGGGTACAGCCGACACATGCCGTTTGAACACATTTATCGTCACCATCGTCGCTATCGAATCACTGAGGGTTCCGAAGAAATTCAAATGCGCAAAGTGGCGAGCAACTTGTTTGGTTTTGGCTCATTGCCAGATCGCAAGTAAATGCTGTGAATTAGAACGCAAGAACGCGGCCGTTTACGACAACGCCAACGGTGCTTCCTACTTCTGGAAGAAGGCGTGCGTGTAGACGTACGGTGGCAATTGTGCCATCGGCGACGCGCACTTCCACGGTGCCGTCATGTCCGAAGTAGCGCGTATTCAACACTTCTCCAACAGAGCGTGCAAATGGGTCGGTGGGCAAAGCAATTTCAAATTGTTCCGGACGTATCACCACAGTGGCGGGCCCAAGCGGTTGGGGGCGCAAGAGGCGTAATGTTCCAAAGACACAATTGACAGACGCTCCATCTCCGATGACTTCGCCAGAAAATTCCACGGCATCGCCAACGAATCCAGCAACATCTGTAGTGACAGGCATTCTGTACACACTGACAGGGTCTGCCACTTGCGCAATTTTGTGATGCAGCAACACGGCCACAGTGTCGGCTGTAGAAAGTGCCTCGTCTTGGTCGTGGGTGACCCACAGAGCAGTTGCACCAGCTTTGTGAAGAATGTCGACCACCTGTTCGCGCAATGACTCACGCAATCCAGCGTCGAGTGCTGAAAATGGTTCGTCCAACAAAACCACTGCAGGTTTTGTGGCAAGCGCACGTGCAAGTGCTACTCGTTGTTGCATTCCGCCAGATAATTCCGACGGGCGTTTATCGGCCGAGTTGGGTAGCCCGACAAACTCCAACATCTCATTGACGCGATCACGTGCTTCACTTGAGCGACGTTTCTTCAGGCCGAAGGCGACGTTTTCTCCGACAGATAAGTGTGGAAAGAGTGCGCCCTCTTGCGGGACAATTGCAATTCCTCGCTCGTGCGGTGGAACCCAAATTCCTGTGTCTGCTACAACTGTGCCGTCGATAACAACAGAGCCGCGAGTGGGTCGTTCAAATCCTGCGGCGATGCGCAAGATGGTGGTCTTTCCCTCGCCAGATGGGCCCAGCAGTGCTGTGATGCTTCCTGGTTTTACCACCAGATTTACATCGTCAAGAACACAGGTTTCGCCGAAGAAGTGCGAGATACCACGAAGCTCTAGTGCTGCATCGGATCGGCTCATGAGTCGCTCGCTTTCACAACCGACAGTGTGCCAAGAAGTGCCGTGGGCAACGCAGCTAACACCAAAATTGCTAAGGCGTATGGGCCCATGGCTGCGTAATCCGACACGGCTGAGTAATCCCAAATACGTGTTGACAATGTGTCCATTCCTGTGGGTCGCAACAGCAATGTGACGGGGAGTTCTTTGACTGCGGCCAGCATCGTCAGCGCAGTTCCGGCAAGAACACCAGGCAGGGCAATGGGCAATGTGACACGAAACAGGGTTGCCATATTGGTGACGCCCAAACTGCGTGAGACATCTTCAAGTGCTGGTGGTGCCTTCTCTAACGCAGATCGAATTGAGGCGACCATCACTGGAATAAAGATGATCACCTGTCCAAAGATGAGCATGGGGAATTCTTGGTACAACGGACGTGCCGCACGAATTCCCACATAGACAACAGAGATGGCAACAACAATGCCGGGTAGTGAGTGCGTGATGTAGGTGATGAATTCAGGTATGCGCGCGAATCGAGTGCGAATGCGCACTGTTGCCCATGCAACGGGGAATGACAGCAGCAATGTTGCAATAGCAGTGACACTTCCGTTGATGAGCGACTGCGAACTTGCCTGCCAGACCGATGACCATTCCACTACGCGTGTGGTTTCGCGTTGCATCCAAGTCACGACTGAAATGATGGGAACTCCAACAGCGGGAAGAACCAACATCACAATTCCAAGTAGGGTGCCAAATTGCATGGGAAGTGACAAACGTGTCTTGCGTAAGCGAGCTGCGGAACCGGCGCGTGAAATGTCATGGCGGCCGCGCACCACGAATTCCACATATGTCAGAGCAAGAGCTGCAATTATCAGCACCAGAGACAATGTTGCAGCGCGAGTGGGGTTAAATCCCGCGCGGTACGCACCATAAATCACCCATGTGAAGACTTCGTGTCGCATCACGGCAACTGCACCAAAATCGCTTAATGCATACAGTGCGACAAGTAGTCCACCAGACGCAATGGGTCTGCGAAGTTGTGGAAGAACTACTTCCCACATGATTGCAAGTGGTGTTCGTCCCATTGCGCGTGCAACATCTTCGTGGACTGGGTCAAGTCGTGACATTGCTGCCATGACGGGCAACATCACATATGGATAACACGCGAGGGAGAGCACGATGAATGCTCCCCAGAATCCTGCAAGACCAGGGAGCCAGGAGATCCAAGCAAATCCCGCGAGATATGAAGGAATTGCCAGCGGAAGTGAGAACACAATGGTGAGAGCAACTCGTCCGCGAATATGAGCAATTGCAACGACCCATGCCGCAAACACTCCCAACACGATGCTTGCCAGTGTGACTGAAAGTGTCAGGGTGAGGCTGCGCAGTACTAGTGACAACGTGCGTGATTGCAATAGTTCGTCAACAACTGATTGTGTTCCGGCGGAAAACGATTGAACTGCCAAATACCACAACGGCACCACGGTGATGATGGCCGTAAAGAACGCAAGGACAAGCGTTACTGCTGTTCCACGAGTCTTTACCATGGTATTACATACTCACTATTTAGTGAGTAGTCCCACTTTTTGAAGCAGCTCTTGAGTTTTGTCTAGCGACTTCAAGTCAGAGAGATCTAGCGCAGGCGCCTTCAACTCGTCGAGCGATGGCTGACCATCGGCTTGAATAGCGCCGGTGGTTAACACGTATTCCCACGTCTTGGTGCGGAAGTATTCGCCAGCAATTTCGCCTTGCAGGAACTTCACAAATGCTTGAGCTGCTGCAGAATTTTTGGAACTTGCCAAGATTCCCACACCGGCCACATTGATGAGTCCACCCGGATCGCCGGGTGCCATGTACTGATTCTTTGCTTTCACGTTGGCTGCACCCTCGGCAGCAATCTTCTCGAGGAGGTAATAGTGGTTCACCAATCCAAGGCTGACTTCACCAGCATTGACTGCATCGCGAACTGCGCCATTCTTTTCGTATGCCTTCGGATTGTTGGCAGCAAAACCCTTCAGCCATTTTTCGGCGCCGTCTTCACCTCGCAGAACGCGCAACGCGGTCACGAATGATTGCCACGATGCATTTGTTGGTGCAAAACCAATTTTGCCTTTCCACTGTGCATCAAGAAGTTCATCAATTGTGGTGGGTGCAGTTGTAACAAGATCTGGGTTGTAGACAACAACGCGAACGCGGCCTGATGTTCCCACCCACTTTCCGCTGTCCGACGAGTACTTTGCGTCAACAGTGGACAAAATGTCATCGGGTAACTCAACGAAGAGATTTTCAATTGCACCGAGTGCTCCGGCATCTTGCGAGAAGAACACATCGGCTGGGCTGGCAGATCCTTCGGTCAAAATCGTGGACGCCATTTCGCCACTGTCGCCGTACCGAGCTTCAACCTTGATGCCGGTTGCATCAGTAAATGCGGTAAATAGTTCACCCACCAGCTCTTCGCTACGCCCGCTGTAGATGGTGATGGTGCTGCCTTCAAGGTCGACCGATGAGTCCGACGACGAAGTGGTGCCTCCACACGCCCCGAGAAGAACGGCCGCTCCAACGAAGAGCGATGTAATGGTGCGTCTGCGCAATGTCATGGGTGCCTCCCGAGAGAACTGCTGGTTAGGTCTACCTAACACCAATGATGTTAGGGGTACCTAATACTGATTCCAACATCCGGGTGCTTGGGTGATGGCCTAGGTGGCAGGGGAGCAAATGTGGCTGGCTACTACCGTTAGCACCATGACTTCAGCCGACGGCACCTCCATCGATATCAAACCCCGTAGCCGGGACGTCACCGACGGTAACCAGAAGGCTGCGGCTCGCGCGATGTTGCGGGCGGTTGGTCTGACTGACGATGACTGGCAGAAGCCTCAAATCGGTTTAGCGAACGCATGGAACGAGGTCACTCCGTGCAACATGACATTGCGTCGTCTCGCAGATCAAGCCAAGCAAGGTGTCCGCGCGGCTGGCGGAATTGCCCTTGAGTTCGGAACTATCACGGTGTCCGACGGAATCAGTATGGGTCACGAAGGTATGCGGGCAAGCTTGGTGTCGCGCGAGGTGATCACTGACTCTGTCGAAACTGTTGTGCACGGCGAACGCTTCGACGGTTTTATTGGTTTTGCCGGCTGCGACAAGAGCATTCCCGCCATGTTGATGGCCGCAGCGCGACTCAATCTGTCAAGTGTGTTTGTTTACAACGGCTCAACAATGCCTGGTGTGCATGACGGAAAGAACATCGACATCACCACAGTGTTCGAAGCAATCGGCGCATGTGCTGCCGGAACAATGACGCAAGACGAACTTACACAAATTGAAAAATCAGCGTGTCCCGGAGAGGGTGCGTGCGGTGGCATGTTTACCGCCAACACCATGTCTTCAATTGCCGAAGCATTGGGCATGAGTTTGCCTGGGTCGGCATCGGCGCCCGCAATTGATCGTTCGCGCGAAGATGATGCGCGACGCGCGGGCGAAGCTGTGGTGAATTTGCTGCGACTTGGTATTCGTCCTCGAGACATCATGACGAAAAAGGCATTTGAAAATGCCATTGCAATTCTCAGTGCACTCGGTGGCAGCACAAATGCTGTGTTGCATTTGTTGGCAATCGCGCATGAGGCTGGCGTTGAATTGAGCCTTGATGATTTCAATCGAATTGCAGAAAAGGTTCCTCACATCGCCGATACGAAGCCTGGTGGTAAGTACCACATGACAGACATTCATCGAATTGGTGGTGTCCCTGTGGTGATGAAGCATCTTCTTGACGCGGGATTATTCCATGGTGACGTTCTGACGTGCACAGGAAAGACAATGGCCGAGAATTTGGCTGACATCAATCCGCCACAACCAGATGGTGATGTAGTTCATCCGTTGTCTCATCCCATCAACGCAGAGGGTGGCATCAACATTCTGACGGGGTCACTTGCACCACGTGGAAGTGTGGTGAAGGTCGCTGGTCTCACCAAAGACCAAATGCAGTTTGAAGGCCCTGCACGAGTCTTTGATGGCGAAGATGGCGCAATGGACGCGTTGTTGAATGGCCAGATCAATCACGGTGATGTCATCGTGATTCGTTATGAAGGTCCGAAGGGTGGCCCCGGCATGCGTGAGATGCTCGCCATCACCGGAGCACTGAAAGGCGCTGGTCTCGGTTCCACTGTTGCTCTTATTACCGACGGCCGATTCTCAGGTGGTACGTGGGGCTTCTGTATTGGTCACGTTGCACCAGAAGCCGTAGACGGCGGACCGATCGCATTCCTCAAGGAAGGCGACCGTATTCGTATTGATGTTCCCACCAAGTCTCTTGACGTGTTGGTGGACGCTGCAGAAATGGAGAAGCGAAAGGTGGGCTGGCAGCCGAATCCACCGCGCTACACCAGTGGCGTGTTGGCGAAGTTCGCAAAGTTGGTGCAGGGTGCCGACAAGGGTGCCATCACCAACATCTCGCTCTAGGTTTCTTGGCGTCGCCTTGCGGCCGAGATGACCACAAAACCCTTGTGGAATAAGGGAATCAGAACCGTGCACCACCCATTTGGTGTACTACGACAGCAATGCCAGATTCCTCTTCCTCATCATCGCCAGACCCATCAGTTCATTCAGATGAACCAGTTCTCACAGTCACGTCCCTAGAGGAATCGCTGGACCATCCTGCGGTGACGTCAGAGAACAGCAAGCAACCACTCACCCCGAAACAGTGTCAATTAGTTCTCACACGCGATGAGTTCGATCGGGTCATGCACATTGCAGATCGCATGGCGGACCAATCACACGGTTCGTATTCGTTTGTGGTGCAGTGTGAATCTGAATCATCACGACGCTGGGTCTTTCGCGGACGACACGGGCTGCGTTGGTTAGATGAACACGATGTTGACGAAGATTCACAACCACCAGTCGGGCAAATCACCCTGTCTTTTGCGTTCATGGTTGCAGTACGTCACCAACTTCCTCTGGCTGTAGCGGATGAAGACGAAGACGAACTTTCCGAAGAAATTCACTTCAACGTCGATCTAGATGCGGGCACCATCACATATGTCAATGGTGAATCTCGCGCAACTTTCTCGCTTCCATTCCAACGCAAAGATTCTTTTGAACCTCGCAGCCAGCACACCACACACATCACAGTTGCTGTCGACGAACTTGTGAAAGCTGGGTCTTTCCTTACCGTTAATCCAGGACCCTACGAAGAGGAATTCATTGACGCAATAGGCGTAGAACCATTCGTGCAATGCGGTTTTCAGGGCCATCTCTTGGTCATGGCTCGTGACTGGACTCGGTTCACTGGTCCCGTCATTACAACAACGGTTCCAGCGCGCGGAACTTACACCGGAGAATTCTCCATGCACGCTTTGTGTGCATCGCAAGATTTCTTCTTTCTCGACACATTCCCCAACAACACAACGATGAAGTTCACATTTAGTGACGAGGAACCTCACATGTGTGAATTAGTGGGGGAGAACCTCGGTTTTCGTTTTTCTCTGCAGAGCGAACATGTTTTTCAACATCGCAATCAGTTAGAAGTTGCGCTCACGCTCGGTCAGTATTCGGTCGATATTGAACGTGACACAACCGGCGGGGCCAGCCCTGTTATTGCGTTGCGTACACAAGATCGAGACGTCACCGTCACCATCATCCCCGCAACTTCTCGTACCGACGCATACGTTCGCATGAGCACCGTCATTGCGGCAGATGTCGAGTGGTCTCTGCAGTTGGGAACTGAAATCAACGCATGGAACGATTCCTGGACAACGGTCAAGCTCGTTCATGCAGATAATGCGTTGTCTGCAGTGGCAGATGTTTCCCATTCATCGTTTACGGCAGTGGCCGATGTGCTTGAGGATCTCGTCGCAAAGGCGACCATTGTCGACGATTTCATCGGGGCAGTCTTGTAATGGAACTCACGAACATTTGTTCTAATAAGGTTGCAACGTCTCTAAATACCTGCCATACTCTCCATCCCCCCAGACACAGATCGTTACTCATGAAAGGAGTGCAGATGACCGAAAGACGGTTCATAGGCCAGACCACCAACTGACCCATCGGGCATTCATCTTGTCCGAATGTCAGCTTCGGATTGTCCTATCCGCAACACAACACACCGTCTTTATTCATAAAGGAGCATCTGCATGTCCGCATCACCTTCCCCTTTCCCCGATGACTTTGGTCCCACGGACCAATCGCTCATCGAAGCATTCAGCGAAGTAGAACACTTCGTTCTTGACCTGGAACCAAAGGTTCGCGAAGTTAATCGTGTTCTTGTCCCACTGTTCGGACGTTGCAGCACATCTGAAGATGGCAGCTGGGCGTTCATTACAAAAGATGACAGCGGTCAGTACTTCGTGGCGCTCGAACCAATCCCGGTAGAGAAGGCTCTGCAGTTGGTGGCACGTCTCGCAGAGGTCAACGCAATCCTCGATGACTCCGAAACACTTACGCACTCACGTAGCAACTACCAGTCAGATCTGGGTCCTTCCATCGTGGGTGATGCAGCACGTCTCAACTACGTCCCCAGCACTCATGTTCGTGTGGTGCACAAATAATGAATCCAGACTTCGAATCACACAAATCCCCGTGGGTCATCCACATTTCGTCCAATGAATTGATTGAAGTCAATTCAGCCGTTGGACTGTTGGGTCGTCGCGAATCCGATTCATCCGTCGTGTGGCTCACCAAAGTAGAAAATGGGCCACGCTTGTGGATCATCCGAGATGGCGTGGTGTGCACGTGGTTTTCCATGGAGGGAGCCAAGAGCGATCCGTTGTTCGCACTTCCCATTCCCGACCGCTTTGTCTCGCTCATGTGTGACTTGGCACGCGGCGAATTGGGTCTTGACCTGTACTGCAATGAAGTGGAAGGCACCATTATCGCTCGCGCTGGTGATCGCTACATTGCGATTGACCACCCGAAAGATGTCGAGTTCACCGAGCTCGATCTCCCGTACATTTCACATCCCTACGGGCATCACTCGCAGCACGCGGTTGCAGAGCTGTCATTTATGGATTTGCACATGTTCTCGGACATCACGCACGACATCCCACGACATGCATTCAATGACATGAACCGTGTCCTTCCATTTGTGAAAGTGGCAATCGGCGATGGAATGTTTTCATGGACCATCGACTGGCGTCCTTTCGGATTAGGTCGAACAACTGGCGCAGTGAAGGCAATCACCACAGGCAACACATCGTTCACGTTCTATCCGTATCCTTTGGCCAGACTGCTTCGCGTCCACGATGCAATCCAGACATCTCGTGTCTTCATTGAAGGCGACGATTCTGAATATGTGTATTTCGTCGGACCCGACTGGGGAATCCGTGTTGTATGCGACCGTGAAGAATTGGCACGTTGGCATTCATCACTGCACGAACAGCTCGATTGCATGGAAATTGAGTACGAGCACTGGGATGGCGAGCGACTTCCGCAGAGTATTGCAATCACAGTGGACAACAAACCCTGTTTCGTGTCTATTCATGTGTCTGAAGACAACAACACCGAGTTTGTTCGTCTCACTCACATTGCAAGTCGCAACGTTGCAGAGACGGGTCAGTTGCTTCAGCAGTTGAATTCGTTGAACCACACTCTCACCGGTGTTCGAGTAGTGCTACGCAATGGTGATGTTCGCATCATCACGGAATTCCCGGCATCGGCGATGAGTGAATTCCCGTCACACATGGCGGTCTTTCGTCATGCACTCACGCAGTGCAGTGGTCTCGACGCGTTCCTTCCGCTGTTCTCGCAGTCGTAGTCTCATGGCTGCGGTGTTCATTCACCGCACAACGCGTGAGGTTCATCTACGCCGTGTGTTGGCGGCGGGCCATAACGGCTCGCCAGCCATACATGGTTGCTCCCAAGAACAATGTCGCAACAATGATGAATGGCACTGCTGTTCCTCGATCAAAGACAACATTGCGCAATGTCATGCCCACCGCAACGGTTCCTATCCACACCCACGTCATGGTGAGCGGTCGTCGCAGTGCTGCGAAGACACCGTGAAAAACTGCGACGGCGATGATGAATGGCGCGGCCACATACAAAACGCCAGAAACCCCTGTGTCGGTGTTGTGGTTACGAGTGCCAATGATGACTAACGCCATCACACACAAAATGTCGAATGCGAGTGCCTGTGCGGCGTCGCGCCTAAACATATGACTTAGTCGGTCTCGTCGTAGTACTCGCGACCGAGGTGTGTGATCTGTTCTTCGCCCATCATCCAACGCAATGTGTTCTTCAGTTTCGCCAACTGAATGAACAAGTCATGCTCTGGGTACAGACCAGGAGCCACCTGTGGGCTCTTGTAATAGAACGACAGCCACTCTTGAATGCCACCCAAGCCCGCACGTTGCGCGAGGTCTGAGTACAAAATGAGGTCAAGCGCTAGTGGTGCAGCAAGGATCGAGTCTCGGCACAAGAAGTTGACCTTGATTTCCATGGGGTAACCAAGCCATCCAGTGATGTCGATGTTGTCCCAACCCTCTTTGTTGTCGCCACGCGGTGGGTAGTAGTTGATCTGCACCTTGTGGAACACGTTGCCGTACAGCTCGGGGTTGAGGTCGGGGCGAAGAATGTCTTCCAACACACCAAGCTTTGATTCCTCTTTTGTCTTGAAGTTTTCTGGAGCGTCCAACACTTCTCCGTCACGGTTACCCAAGATGTTGGTGGAGTACCAACCAGCAAGACCCAACTGACGAGCTTTCAACATTGGTGCCAACGTGGTCTTCATCAAGGTTTGACCGGTCTTGAAGTCTTTGCCTGAGATAGGGATGTTGTGCTCGTTTGCGTATTCGCGCAAGCAGGGCATATCGACAGCCAAGTTGGGAGATCCGTTTGCGAATGGAACACCTTCCAACAATGCGGCGTATGCGTACAGCATTGATGGTGCGATTTGATCAGAGTTGGCGTCGATTGCTTTCTCAAACGACTCAATGGTCTGATGATCAGGGCCTGGCTCAATGAAGATTTCGGTGCTTGCACACCAGATCATCACAACACGGTCGACCTTTTTCTCATCGCGGAAGCGATTGATGTCGGCGCGAATGTTGTTCAGCATGTCGCGCTTGCTCACATTGCCCATGGTGTGTTCACCAGTGAGGTTGCGCGCGTACTTGCGTTCGAACGCAGCTTTCATGGGGCGAATTTCGCGAAGCGTGTCGGCGATGGCTTCAATGTGCTTGCCCTGTTCCAATACTCCGGCGCGTGATGCCGCAACGTATGCGTCGTCGGGGAACACGTCCCATGCGCCCCACTCAATGTCTTCAATACGAGCAAGGGGCACAAAGTCTTTGATGAGCGGTGAGCGACCATCGGTGCGCTTGCCCAAACGAATGGTGCCCATCTGGGTCATAGAGCCAATAAGGAGTCCCTGGCCGCGCTTTGCGAGTTCTACACCGGCGATCAACGTGGAGGCCACAGCGCCGAGTCCGACGGTGAGAACACCGAGCTTTCCTTCGGCGGGGGCAATGGAGCGAGTTTCAGACATGGCTACCACGCTAGGCGACACGGGTCGCCTCCCCTGTGAACAGAGGTTGATTCGTCTCAGAAATAGTCAAATTCGGCCGGTTATGAGGGAAATGACGCGATGAAGTTGTTGACCACTGCCGCGAACTCCTCACCTTTGTCTTCCTGAAGAAAATGGCCACCACCGTGAATGATGGTGTGTGGCTTGCCTTGTGCACCCGGAATGTCTCGTTCAAACACTGTGTGGCCACCACCTGTAACTGGATCGCCATCGCTGAATGATGTGAGAAATGGTTTGGTCCACGCTCGTAGAACATCCCAGGCTTTTTTGTTGGCAATGTTCGACGGGTGGTCGGCACCATCTGGATACAGCGCCGGGAAAATGCGTGCGCCTGCCTTGAAGGAGTCATCGGGGAATGGTGCGTCGTATGCGGCGATCTCTTCAGCAGACAATTGCGTAGCGCATCCGTTATTCACCAACTTGCCAACGTCAAAGTTGGGAACTTCTTGCGAATACTTCTGCCACGCACGAAATGCGGCCGACGGTTCACGCCCGGCAAGCGGCAGTCCTGTATTGGCAACAACGATGCGCGCGAATCGATCTTCGTTTTCTGTTGCAAGGCGCAGACCCACAAGCCCGCCCCAGTCTTGGCACACCAATGTGAGGTTGGTGAAGTTGTTCGTGCGCAACCATTCGTTCATCCACCCCACATGACGTTCGTATGTGTAGTCCGATGTGTGAAGTGGCTTGTCGCTACGACCAAATCCGATGAGGTCTGGTGCGATTACTCGATGACCAGCAGCAACGAATTGTTTCATCATCTTGCGATAGAGGTACGACCAACTTGGTTCACCGTGCATGACCAAGATGGTGTTCGCGGCGTCTACTGGGCCAGTTTCGTAATGCGCAACACGCAACGTGTCGTTGGTGCCGTCGCCCGCAGAAACAGTTGTATACACGGGCTCGTAGGGCCAATCGGTAATATTGGCGAATCGTTCATCAGGTGTGCGAACACTCTTCATGGGTCATCCTTTGTTGGCGTTAATTGTTGGCGATAATCGCGACGTCGGTATGTGTCAGAACCATATGTGATGGAGGGCTACTCTTCACCTAGCACGGTGTATTCACACCGT
>CAZCZM010000016.1:0-38992 GCA_964503445.1 uncultured Bifidobacterium sp. | reverse complement strand
TATCGATGCTATCGGCACAAAGGACCGACGCCCCTTACACAAAGAGGTCGATCAGTCGCCAACCGAGATATGCGCACAACATCGCCACCAGCAATTTGAAATGCCACGGCAACTTCTCGTCTTCTAGACCAGCCAACTTCTTGAGATCCAAGGAGTCTGCAGTGATGTGTTCACTGACCGCCACTGCCTCCACAGCTTCACCGCATTCGGGACAGGTTCCGTCTTCGTTCATTGCAGTAGGCGCCAGATAGCGAGCACACGGTTCGCACCATGGCATCTTTAATCACCCTTTCGTCGCACACGCAACTTCAACGGTGTTGAACCGAACTGAAACGCCTCTCGAATAGATCTCTCGAGATACCGAATGTATGGCTGAGGCAACTCACGATTCACAAACAAAGTAAAAGTTGGTGGATCTGCAGCACCCTGCACTGCAAAGAGAACTCGAGCTCCACCACCAGCAGGCTGTTTTTGTTGTGCTTCTGCAATCACTTTGTTGACATCACGAGTGGGAATTTTGCGATGGTATTGATCGATGGCATCTTGAAGAACTGGACGAAGCTTGTGCACGCCCTTGCCAGTCAGCGCGGAAATTTTCAAAACTGGTGCATCGTCAATGAAATACAACATGCGAGACAAATCTGCCTCTACCTGCCTTCTCTGTTCTGACTCAAGAAGTTCCCACTTGTTCAGCACAATCAAGATGGGACACCCCGCCACGTCAACTCGTTCCGCCAAACGTTGATCTTGACTTGTTACCCCCACGGTTGCATCAATCACCAACATGGCAACGTCTGCTTCGTCAATTGCCTTCAGCGCACGCACCAGCGAGTAATACTCCGCGGAGTCGTCCACTTTGCTGCGCTTGCGCATTCCTGCAGTGTCAACGAACACCAATGGCCCGTCTTCGGTCTCCACCAAAGTGTCGATTGCGTCGCGTGTTGTGCCAGGCATGTCGTGCACAACCGAACGTTCTTCACCAACGAGTCGATTAAACAACGTGCTTTTTCCAACATTTGGTCGACCCACCAACGCCACTCGCGGAACATCATGCGCGCCCACAGGAACTGGCCGTTCGGGCGCACGCTCAATGTGCGGGATTCGAGCAACAACTTCATCCAAGAAATCTCCTGAACGACGCCCGTGCAATGCGGACACCGAGAACGGCTCGCCCAAACCTAGAGACATGAACTCCCAACGCTCTTGTTCGCGTCGTTCGTTATCTGCTTTATTGGCAACGAGCAACACCTCTACCCCAGTACGACGGAGCCATGCCGCAATGAGTTCGTCTTCGTCTGTGATACCAACGGACGCATCGACCATAAAGATGACCAGCTGGGACTCTCGCACGGCCTCTTCAACTTGTCGACTGACTTTGTCGTCTAGTTCAGTTCCACTAGGCATCCAGCCACCGGTGTCAACGATCCAAAACTCAATTCCCAACCATTGCGCCAAACGTCGATGGCGATCACGTGTCACGCCTGGGCGATCTTCCACAATGGCTGCACGCTCTCCAATCACACGGTTAAACCATGTGCTCTTACCCACGTTGGGGCGACCAACGATAACGACCGTGGGAAACTCTTCTTGGATGTCTTCTACATCAGTCACGTGACTGTCTCTTCTGTTGTTGATGAAGGCGCGCTTTAAACGCTGCACCGCTAGTGGGAATGACCTCTACGGAGAATTCAGCAGCTAATTCGTTGATGTGAACACCATCGAGAAAGAGCCCATTATTCAAGCAAACGTCAGGAAGCAGATACACATTCTCGCCGCCCCGAGAGCGCAAAACACGGACTATGTCGGAATAGGTCATTAAACCGGCCACACCGGTATTGCCTCCGAAATGCTGATTATCCACTTCAACGATTGAAATGTCGCCATATTCCCCATCGCGAAGGAGTTCACGAAACATCACGGCTCCATAGGCCCCCGTGACCACCGCAATCGGCAATGGTGATGACACCGCTCGGGAACGGAGCTGGACCGGTGTTGTGGTCACAGAGCGCAACGATGTGTCGGCTGCGGGATTACTCGGCGCAACATAAGACGTTGGGTTAGCCACATCGACCGCCGCAAAGAAACCATCGTGACGACCCGACATAGATGCACCAGTGTCAAAACTGTCAATGAACGCCCGAACGAGACCTACCCCATCTTCCAGCATTTCAAATTCTCCATATGCCTGGGACGAAGGAACCTCGCATCTAGCCAACATGTAGAACTCGTCTGCCGCATGGAGCGGCTGTCGACCCAACACATCCTGAAAGCGTTGTTGCCAACGCGAAATTTGATCAATCGTGCGACGTGCTTCTTCTGATGTCTGCACACGCATTCGTGATTCGGTGTTGTACTTTGACAAACCCAATGGAACGACCGCAATGGAATCTAATTCTGGGAATTGTTCCAGTAATGAACACAACGTGTCGTCAAGAATGTCGCCGTCGTTTACCCCTGGACACAACACAATTTGAGCTCGAGCGTGTATTCCATTGTCCAACATCAGCCGTAACCAGCGAAGACTGAATCCACCGCGAACATTTCGCAACATGTCGGCACGTGTATGCGGCTGAACTGCGTGAATACTCACGTACAACGGCGAAAGATTCTCTTCAATGACGCGTTCAAGGTCCGCTTCCGTGAAGCGTGTCAATGTGGTGAAATTTCCAAAGAGAAAACTGAGTCGATAATCATCGTCTTTCAGATACAGACTCTTTCTCATCCCTTTCGGCAACTGGTAAATGAAGCAAAACTCACAGTGGTTGTCGCATGTGTGGATTCGATCAAAGACCGCACTTGACACCTGCGCGCCAAACGGTTCGCCAGGCAGACGTTCCACCACAATGTCAATCGAGTCGCGACCACGAATGACCTGCAAATCCAAATGAGCCTCGTCGACAAGCCGATACCACTCCAAGATGTCCCGAGGGCTCACGCCGTTCACCGACGCAATTCGGTCACCAGGCATCAGACCCGAGCGATGAGCCGCCGATTGTGGTTCCACCCCAGAAATCTCGGGAAGAGAATCAATGACTGCGCTCACCTGTCACAGGCTACCCCTGCATGGTCTCGCTAGTCTGAAAGCGTTCTATGGCTGTTGACAAGGTAATTCTTGCTTCCCCGCGAGGTTTCTGCGCCGGAGTCGAAATGGCTATCAAAGCCTTGGCATGGATGGTTCGTTCGTTTGATGAACCCGTGTACTGCTACCACGAGATTGTGCACAACAAAGTTGTCGTTGATCGTTTCATTAATCAGGGAGTTGTGTTTGTCGACTCAATTGATGAAGTTCCCGAAGGTGCGCCCATCATGTTGTCCGCACACGGATCTGCGCCTGAAGTAGTTGCGTCGGCTCGACAACGGGGCAGTTATGTGGTTGATGCAGTATGTCCACTCGTCACCAAGGTTCATCACGAAGTAAAGACACGCGCCGGCAAAGGCTTTCACATTGTGTACGTCGGCCATGAAGGACACGAAGAGGCAGTGGGAACAATGGCCGTTGCTCCACACGCCATCACTCGCGTGGAATCAGTTGAAGAGGTCATGGCGCTGCCCAACTTCGATCAACCGGTTGCGATGCTCGCACAAACGACGTTGTCACACCGTGAGTGGAGTGAGGTTGCCGTCGAGGTGAAAAAGCGATTCCCAGACGTGTGGACACCTGGACGTAGCGATTTATGTTTCGCCACCACCAACCGCCAAAGCGCCTTAGTGACAATTGCACCGCGAGTTGATGTCTTCGTAGTTATTGGCTCCGCCAATAGCTCGAACACTCGCGCCCTAGAGCGTCTCGCAACAGAATCTGGATGTAGTCGCGTCATTCGCGTTAACTCTGCCAGCGAGTTACCCAGCGACCTTGAAGGAGTTGTTGGAGTAACAGCCGGTGCATCGGCTCCCGACGAACTGGTCGTGGAAGTTCTTCGTGCGCTGAGTCCGTTGAACGGGATTGAAGAAGTATCCGTGACAGACGAAGATGAATACTTCCCGCCGCCGCGCAACATCCGCGATCTTCAGTCCAGTATCGATGCAGCAATCACGGCAATGCTTGGTGCTTCAATCATGTCCACGCCACGCATGGACGACAGATCACTTGCAGCCGGCACCGTTCTTGAGGCACTCTCTCAGTCATGATTTCACCCACACTTGACTCCATCCGCATTTTCCTACACATCATCGCCGTTGGTGTGTGGGTAGGTGGCCAGATTGTTCTTGCGGGAATTGTTCCAAAAATGCGAGCGGTTGCTCCCGAATCAATGCACACACTTGCCCAAGGATTTGCTCGAGTGGCATGGCCTGCTTTTGTGGTCATCCTGTTCACAGGGGTGTGGGGACTCGCCTCCATCGACATGGCAAACGAGAGTTCGCAATACCTCGCCACTTTCGGCATCAAGATGCTCTTAGTTGGTGGAACCGTTATCGCAACCCTTATTCATTCCCAAGGCACAAGCAAAGCCGCGAAGGGAATTGGAGGAGCAGCAAGCCTCCTCACCGCACTCGCAGCGACGTTCTTGGGAATTTTGATGGCCCACGTGGGCTGATTTAGTTGCGCGGAACTTTGCTCCACGCAACATCGCGGTCGACGCGCACATCTCCGGGAAGTCCAAGAATTCGCTCACCAAGAATGTTCTTCATGACCTCGGTGGTGCCACCCTCAATCGAGTTGGCGCGCGAACGCAAGAACGCCTTCTGAATACCATCAAAACTCATAGCGGTTTCTGGACGCACCATTTCGTATGAGCCGTACAACATTCCGTCTGCGCCCATCAAACCAACAGTGAATTCGTAGACCGCCTTGTTGAGGTTTGCGCTCTCCATTTTCCCGATGGAACCTTCGGGACCAGGCGCACCCATTCGGCGTTGAGCATTAGCACGAATATTTGTCAAGCGGTGCACCTCGGCGCGAATCCACAACTTCATCAATTCGTCACGCGACGCAGGATCTTTCCGATCTTCGTCCATGGACTTCCATGTCTTGACGGCGTGTGCAATTGAACCAGAGCCCTTTTGAGGAATGGACCCGCCAATTGACACACGTTCGTTCATCAACGTTGTGAGACTGACGCGCCAACCATCTCCTGGCTTACCCAACATTTCCTTTTCAGGAATACGAACATCGGTGAAATACACCTCGTTGAATTCGGCCTCGCCAGTCATCTGACGAAGTGGCCGAACCTCGACACCAGGTGCCTGCATGTCAACAACAAATGCGGTGAGACCAGCGTGCTTGACGGCATCGGAGTCAGTTCGAACGACCAGCAATCCCCAACGAGACAGGTGAGCCAGTGTGGTCCACACCTTCTGGCCATTGCAGATCCACTCTTCGCCGTCCTTCACGCCCTTTGCTGACAAACCAGCAAAGTCTGACCCTGAACCGGGCTCAGAAAACAACTGGCACCACACTTCCTCACCAGTGAACAAGGGACGTAGATAGCGCTTCTTTTGCTCCTCACTTCCCCACTCCACAACAGTCGGACCACACATACCGTGCCCAATGGGGTTGCGCATCATTGGGTTTGGTGCACCCGCGGCATAAAGAGCCTCGTTCACAACCTTTTGCAACTTGGCATTTGCCCCAAGACCACCATGTCCCACAGGGAAATGCACCCATGCCAGACCCTTGTCAAACTGAGCACCCAGAAACTCTTGCGCAGTGACTTTGTTTGGCGGAAACTCTGCCAACAACTCATGAGCCATTTCTAGAACTTTGACTTCATCGATGGCGGACGTTGCAACACTCATGACATACCCCTGTTCATGTGAGATTGCCGAGATATTAGAACGAACCCCCGCCCCGTGGCGAGTCCCCCGCCGCCCGAAACGATTGTGACCTGCGTCATTCACTAGTTTGTAGCCATGTACCCAGGCGTCTACGCAGAATCCAATCCCACACTCCCCGCCATCATCCTGGCCGAGACGGGAGAAGTCATCACTTATGCAGAACTTCACGAAGGGGCAGTGCGTCTATCAAACGTGCTGCGTGCAGCTGGTCTGCAACCTGGTGATCACGTAGCACTCTGCATGGAGAATCACCCTCGATACATGGAAGTCATCTGGGGATGTCATTACGCAGGTGTCGTCTACACCGCATGTTCAAGCCGTCTCACACGCGCAGAACTCACATACATCATCAATGACTGCGCCGCGAAGGCCTACATCACATCGAAGTACAAGGCAGATCAAGCATTAGAAATTGCAAATGACATTCCGAATGTCACGTTGCGGCTCATGTTGAGCGGCACAGTGGACGGATACGACTCATACGAAACCGTGGTGTCTCAAGCGTCCACCACACCACTTGAGAACATGATTGACGGTACCGACATGTTGTATTCAAGTGGCACCACAGGAATGCCCAAGGGTGTGTCTCGTCCATTCCCAGGCACCCCACTTGGCACGGCAGCAGGACTAGGAGCTGCAGTCACCGACCTGCTCTTCAAGTTCAGAGAAGGAATGGTGTATCTGTCACCCGCGCCGCTATACCACGCTGCCCCATTGCGCTTCAACATGTCCGTGCACGTCAAGGGTGGCACCACCGTCATCATGGAACATTTCGATGCTGAGAACTACATCAAGTTTGTCGACAAGTACAAGGCAACGCATACCCAGCTCGTACCAACAATGTTCATCCGCATGCTGAAACTTGATGAATCAATTCGGCGGGCCTACGACGTATCGTCGCTAGAGATTGCTATTCACGCCGCAGCACCTTGCCCGGCCGAAACTAAGAAGGCAATGATCGAATGGTGGGGACCCATCATTCATGAGTACTACGCCGGTACCGAAGGCAATGGCTTTGTCTACTGCAACAGCGAAATGTGGCTTGCACATCCAGGCACAGTCGGCACAGCGATCCAAGGCGTTGTGCACATTTGTGATGACGAGGGAAATGAAGTTCCTACAGGAGAATCAGGCACTGTGTTCTTTGAAGGTACTGGCCAGTTCGAGTACCACAATGACCCCGAGAAGACGAAGTCATCTCGCGACCCGAAAGGACGCGGGTGGACAACACTGGGAGACGTCGGCTATCTCGATGCAGATAACTTCTTGTACCTCACCGACCGCAAAGCGTTCATGATTATTTCCGGTGGCGTCAACATCTACCCACAGGAATCCGAGAACATCCTGATCAACCACCCAAGCGTTGTTGACGTTGCGGTCTTTGGAATTCCCAATGAGGACTTTGGCGAAGAAGTGAAAGGTGTTGTCCAGCCAGTCACAATGCCGGCAAATGCCGATGAGGCAACTGCATTGGAGAAAGAATTGATTGCTTTCTGCCGTAGCCACTTGGCGGACGTGAAGTGTCCACGCAGTATTGATTTCCGTCCGGAACTTCCACGACACCCAACAGGAAAGCTGTACAAGCGACTTCTGAAAGATGAGTACTGGAAGGCCGCGGGTCGTTCGATCTAATGCCCGCACATCACCCTTATCTGGATTCCGACACCCCTATTGCGTTTGCACATCGGGGCGGCACATCTGCAGCGCCAGAGAACACTCTTCGCTCGTTCGCCGATGCGGTGTCCTTGGGATATCGGTACTTAGAAACAGATGTTCACGCCACTTCAGATGGGGTACTTGTTGCGTTCCATGACAACGACCTCAAGCGAACATGCGGCGAAGACCGAACCATCGCGGGAAGCACGTGGTCTAGCTTGTCATCTGCTCGTGTAGACGGAACTGATCCCATTCCGTTGCTCGACGACCTTCTCGACGAATGGCCAGACGTAAAGCTGAACATCGACTGCAAAGCCGACTCTGCACTTGAGCCACTCATTGACACGCTTCGTCGACGCAACGTTTTCGACCGAGTCTGCATCGGAAGTTTTAGCGACGCGAGGCTCACCCGCATTCGAAGCGAATTCGGGGACAAAATATGCACTTCCATGGGGCCAAAAGAAGTTGCGAAACTTTTTCTCCGCTCCAACACTCGCATTCCAATTCGCGCCACTAACCACGCCTTAGCCGCGCAAATTCCAGTGAAACAAGGACCAATTCCCGTCACCACACAACGACTCGTGTCTACTGCACATGCTCTCGGTATTCATGTTCACGTCTGGACCGTAGATGAACCAACCGAAATTGCCCGACTACTTGATCTTGGTGTGGACGGCATCATGAGCGACGACACGCGCGCACTTCGCGATGTGTTTAGTGTCCGCGGAATTTGGTAATCACGCGCAATATTTTCTTTACAACTTGTTCACGATTCGAACAAGCACTCCCCTGCCTTGTTGGGCTACCGTCACAACATGCGCGTTGACACTAACTTTTTCTGCACGGTACCCATGCCCGACGCCGGCGACCCGAGAATTGCACCAACGGATCGCCGATACGGCAACGACGCCGTCATTGAGTGTTACCGCAATCTTGTTGAATGGGCACGAACCGCAGACACATTGGGATACGACACCATGTGGCTCACCGAACACCATTTCCAATTTGAAGGCTACGAAGTGTTGCCAAACCTCATCATGTTTGGCCAACACCTCGCAATGCAGACGCAAAACTTGCGACTTGGACAGATGTTCAATGTTGTTCCGCAATGGCACCCACTTCGTCTTGCCGAGGATTTTGCACTTGCAGACATCATCACGGGAGGACGCATGGAGTTTGGCGTCGGTCGAGGAACAGTTCCGCGCGAGGCATGGAGTCTAGGAACAGTCGTTGCATCAGGCGATAACTCAATGTCGGCCGAACATGACCGCATCAATCGACAGACGTTTGAAGAGTCAATGGAAGTGATTAAGGCAGCATGGACAAACGAACGCTTTAGTTACCGTGGCAAGCAATTCGTTTTCCCACCAGATGAAATTCCAGATCGTGGCAAATATGTTGACGACCTCACATTGATTCCGCGGCCAGAGCGACCCGTGGATGTATACCAACCAGTTACATCGCCTGAGACCATCGAATACGTACCCCGTGCAGGCCACAAGGCTGTGTATTGGTTACAAAACGCAGACAGTCAAAAGGACAAGTGGGAGCGGTACGCAGCAATTCGCGAAGAAATGGGTCAACCAGTTGCACCTGGTGAAGACCGTTGTCTCGTATTGAACATCCACATCGGACGCACATACGAGGAAGCATTGCGCCGAGGACGACCCGGCCATGACGAGTTCTGCAGGTTTTTGTCGCCATACGGTCGATTCTCTAGTTACCGCAATCCAGATGGTTCAAAAGTGCCGTTTGACTTCTGCCCCACACTCGAGGACTCAAACTCACAAAAGATCATGGCGATTGGCTCTGTTGATGACGTTGTCGACACTGTCGGATTCTGGCGTGACCTTTTGGATATGAAACATCTCTGCATCTTCTTTGATTTTCCCGGCATTGAACGGGCAGAGATGAACGAGCAACTTCATCTTTTCGCCGAGGAAGTCATGCCGAAACTTGGTGAAACCATGGACCGTCGTCCGCTTCCTTCCTTGTCTCCTCTTGTCTAACAGTGCAGATTTTTTCAGGCGGAATTCTCAATGGTCGCGCCGTCGACATTCACGTGGACAACAACGGCACAATCGTTGAAGTTGCGTCACATCAGCACGAACTTGAGAATCTGACCGGCCAGAAAAGATACGACCTGTCTGGGTGGCTTCTCCTTCCTTCTCTCGTTGAACCTCATGCACATCTCGACAAGGCATTTTTGGCAGACCGAGTAGTCAATTCAACGGGCGATCTCATGGGTGCCGTACGAGGACTTGAAGCAATTCGACACACCATCACACACGAAGACATTGTTCACAGAGCAACCACAGCAGCGATTCTTCTGTCACGCAACGGCGTGACCCATGTACGCACGCACGTTGACACAACAGTTGATGGCGCCCTCACACCCCTTCATGCGCTACTAGAAACTCGTGATCGATGTCGTGACTTCATCAACATCCAGGTCGCCGCTCTGGTGGAATGGCCACTCACTGGGCCAGGCTCACCAGAACGACGCAATCTCGCACGTAGGGCACTTGACTCCGGTGCAGATGTCATTGGTGGATGCCCTCATTTGGACCACGACCCAGAACAGTCAATTGAATTTCTTCTCGAACTGGCCCTTGAATACAACGTGCCCCTTGATCTTCACGCGGACGAGAACCTTCGTCCCACTTCGCGAGATTTAGAACTCATCGCCGATCTCATGATTGACCGCGGGATCTCCCATCCAGTCACTGCAAGCCATTGTGTGTCACTGTCGGCGATGACATCTGACGACATCTCTCGAATCGCCGACAAAGTGGCACAAGCAGGCATATCAATCATTGCACTGCCACAAACAAATTTGTTCTTACAGGGACGCGACACACACACCAACGTTCCGCGCGCCATCACCCCAGTTCATCATCTGCTGTCACACGGCGTAACGGTCGCTGCTGGCGGCGACAATCTGCAAGACCCTTTCAACCCCATGGGACGAGGTGACCCACTAGAGACTGCAAGCCTGATGGTGATGGCTGCACATTGCTCACCAGAACAAGCAATGGACATGGTGACATCATCTGCGTATTCCACAATTCATCAACGCCCTCATAGCATTTCGGTAGGCGAAAGAGCAGATTTCATAGCCGTCAGAGCGAGTAGTGTTCGTGAGGTAATCGCGATGGGGCCCCCCGACAGAAATGTCGTATATGGCGGCGTCGTGATTGACGAATCAAAACGAAACATAAAGTAAACATTTCCGTTACAACCGTGACGAGTCCATCATTTATGGTGACTGTTATGCGGAGTGCGGCTTTGTTTGAGATGCAGACAGGTAGCCACATGACTAACGACACCAGCTCAACATTGCTGGACTTCTCTCATGTCTCAATGACATTTCCCGACGGCACACGCGCGCTTGAGAACGTATCCCTCTCTGTCAAGGCGGGAGAATTCGTCACTGTTGTTGGTCCGTCTGGATGCGGCAAATCCACGCTTCTTCGCATCGCTTCAAATCTTGAATCCAATACTGGCGGCACATGTACCGTCGACCGTGACAGCATCGGTTATGTGTTCCAAGATGCCACGCTGATGCCTTGGCGCACAGTGCGCAAAAACGTGGAACTCATCGCAGAACTACACAAGATCGACAAATCTCAACGAGCAGAACTCGCCAATGAAGCAATCAAATTGGTCGGACTCGGCGGATTTGAAGATAAATATCCACGTCAACTTTCTGGTGGCATGAAAATGCGTGCGTCGCTAGCACGATCTCTTGTCATGAAGCCGAAAGTGTTTCTCTTTGACGAGCCCTTTGGAGCGCTTGACGAGATCACACGCGAACGACTTAACGATGAAGTCCTTGCTCTGTTTCAGCGCGAGGGATTTGCCGGAATGTTTATCACGCACTCCATCACCGAGGCTGTCTATATGTCCACTCGCGTGCTTGTCATGTCTGCTCGCCCGGGACGCATCGTGGCGTCATTTGATGTCCCGTTTGAATATCCACGTAGTCACGACTTGAGATACGAGCCAGCTTTTGCCGAACTATGTGGCGAAATCTCTCACGCGCTGAGAGGAGCTCATCAATGAGTACCGTCGACAATCCGTCACTTGCAGATGAAATCATTCACGAGCAGAAAGACCGAGTCAGAATTTCCGACTACTTCGGGCCAATCATCGTCTTCTTTTTGTTTATCGGTCTTTGGTATTTGCTGTCGACAGTTCTCTTGCCACCGCAAAAACGATTCTTGTTACCGACCCCACATAAAGTCATCAATGAAGGCTTTCTCGTCTGGAGAACCGGAGAGAGTCGCGGTCTACAGCCCATCTTGCTGTCTCTATGGGACTCAGCAAAGGTTGCACTCATGGGTCTCGCCATCACGATCGTGGTGGGCATCTCCCTTGCAGTCGCAATGAGCACCAGTAGATGGTTAGAGCGAGCCACCTGGCCGTACCTCGTCGCCATCCAAAGTGCGCCCATTCTTGCGCTGACACCTCTGATTCGCGCCCTCATCGATGGCCCACAAAAGCAACGCGTTTTGGTTGTGACCCTCATTGCCATCTTCCCCATTGTGAGCAACACGTTGTTTGGACTGCTGTCCGCGGAGAAGAGCCAGCATGAACTCTTCACACTGCAGGGCGCATCTCGCTGGACACGACTAACAAAGCTTCAATTTCCCGCGGCGTTACCAAACATTTTTGTGGGACTACGAATTTCAGCAGGACTTGCCGTCATTGGAGCAGTTGTTGGCGACTTTTATTTCCGACAAGGAGGAGTTGTCGGTATTGGCGCGCAAATCGACGTCTATCGCAACCGCTTATGGGGAGCAGAACTCATTGCTTCCATCATCATGGCGAGCGTTTTAGGTCTGGTGGTGTTCCTCTTCTTCGGATGGCTGTCTCGTGCAGCCATTGGAAAGTGGCACATCACCACTCGGGGTCATTGACCCCACACCCACCACCACACATCAGGAGATTCACCACTCATGAAAATCAAACCACTACTCGGAGCGGCAATCGCTGCGTCACTCACGCTCGCAGCGTGTGGTGGCGGAGACTCCACTTCCGACACAACTGTCCCCACAACGGCTGAAGGCGTCGACCTCAAAGCTGCTGGATGCCCCGACACCGTCGTTATCCAGACCGACTGGAACCCGGAAGCAGAACACGGCAACCTGTATCACCTCATTGGAGACGACTACACAATCGACGCGGCGAAACTTCGCGTCTCGGGAAGTTTGGTCTCAGAGGGCAAGACAACTGGTGTTCGTGTAGAAATTCGTGCCGGTGGTCCAGCAATTGGATACAGCCAAGTCACATCAGAGCTCTACAAGGATCCAGAAATCATGCTTGGTTTCACGAGCACCGATGAATCTGTTTCGCAATCAGGAGGAGACCTGCCCACCATCGCAGTTGTCGCCCCATTCAATATCAATCCACAGATCATCATGTGGGATCCTGAGACATACCCAGACGTCAAGACCATCGCCGACTTGAAAGACAAGAAGGTAAAGGTTCGCTACTTCAACGGTGCCGCCTACATGGACTTCTTCACTGCCACGGGAATTCTCGACAAGGCACAGACAGACGGCACATATGACGGAGCGCCTGCATCATTCCTTGCGTCAGGTGGAAAAGATGCTCAACAGGGCTTTGGAACAGCTGAGCCATATTTCTATGAAAAGGTTCTCGCTGAATGGAAGAAGCCAGTTGCCTATCAGTATGTGCACGATGCTGGCTGGACCGCATACGCACAATCCCTCGGTGGAATTCCTGCAACCATCGAGAAGTATGACTCTTGCTTGAAGGAACTTGTTCCCGTCATCCAGAAAGCCGTGATTGACTACCTGGCAGACCCCAACGACACCAATGCACTCATTCTGGAAACAGTGAAGCAGTACAACAACGGTTGGGTCTACGACGCAGGACAAGCTGCGGCCGCAGTGGAACAAATGCGTGCGGACAAATTGATTGCCAACAGCCCCGACGGAACACTCGGTTCGTTTGACATCGATCGCGTCACACAGTTCATCGAGGTTGCTGCACCCGTGTTCACTTCCACAGGTGCCAAGGTGAAGGAAGGCCTCGTCGCCGAGGACATTGTCACCAACAAGTACATCGACCCCAGCGTCGCGCTTGACTAGCAAACACTGAGATGAAGGGGAGGAACCACAAGGTTCCTCCCCTTTTTCAGTTCATGATGGCCTGTCAACCACCGGGGGCCTTAACGACCGAAATCAAAAACGCTGATTTCACGAAGAGCGGTGCAGACAGAGTCCACTGCCGTTGAGAACATGCGTGCGCCAATCTCTGCGGTTGCGCCCGTGGGATCTCCGATGTGACCATCGGCAAAAAAATCATTTGAGAGCCAACCGAATGACACTCGCCCACCAAATTTCACAGCCTCGTTGTCTGCAAGCTTTTCCGGAACTCTCCGCACCGCCTTTGTCATATCGACCAGTTCAGGACGCAAATGCAACATCACCGATGTTTCATCCATTCCACCATGAACTCCCATTCCAAGTTCCGATGCACCAGACGACCCGCCCTGATCTGCCGGCATGTGTGGATGTGCCAAGAATGTTTGTAATCCCCATTTCAATCGAATTTCTCGATTCATCATGGCTGTCAAAGCACTATTTCCTCCATGTCCATTGATGAAGAGCAACTTCCGTGCAGGGGTTGATGCAACACTTCGCCCAATGTCATCCAACACAGACATCAAGGTAGAGGCGGACAACCACATCGTTCCCGACGACCATGCATGTTCATTTGACTTCGTAAATGGCAATGCAGGCAGAAGCCACGCATGTGTTTCCTCACCCACAGCTGTTACGGCAGCACGAGACACCTCATCGGCAACAACGAAATCTGTGCTCAGTGGCAAATGCGGTCCATGTTGTTCAATAGCACCGAGAGGCAAAACGATGATGGAATCTTTAGTTAAAGACGACGCCAATTCTGGAGCGCGTAGATCTGCTAACTGACGAGAAGAAACCATGATTTCAACTTACTCCAATGAAAGAATGAGAACATGACGAAGAAGCCAGCCGCGGACTTTGATGCAATTGTTATCGGCGCTGGCCACAATGGTTTAATCACTGCGGCATATCTTGCGCGACATGGTCTTTCCACTCTGCTCATAGAAGCACGATCAGAAGTTGGTGGCACCGCGGCAAGCGACTACTTCGCGGGAGCACGAGTCAACATCTGCAACTGTGACCACCTCACCATTCGAACAACCCCCATCATGGATGAATTGAATTTGGGAGCGTATGGACTGCGTTATATCAACGTAGAGCCTCCACAAGTCAACGTGGATTGGTCGACGCAGGAACCATGGGAACTATGGCACGACGTTGAACAAACAGTGGAGTCCCTGGCACACACTCATCCCGATTCGGTGAGCGGTTACAGAAACTACGCGCGCACCATGATTCCCGTTGCACGACTCTTGCTTGAAGCAGCGTCTCAGCCACCCTCTCGACGCTCTCTTGTCAGCACAGTCATCAAACGTGGAGGCTCTGGCTTAACAAACATGCTCCGCATGAGCAAGATGTCCGCCGCAGATGTGATGCGGCAATTTTTTTCGAACGAAGCCGTTATTGGCCCTGCAATGGTGGAAGGACCCGTTGTTTGGGGCGTTTCTCCTGAAACTCCTGGTACCGGCCTCGCTGCCGCAGCATTCGCATTGCGGCATGTTGCACATGTGGGGCGCCCCGTCGGAGGAAGTGGTGCACTGCCCGAGTCCATCAAACAGTCATTCTTGAATGCAGGTGGACTACTTCGTACAGGAACGCGAGTAGTGGGAATTGTGTGCGAAGGCAATTCCGTTCGCGGAGTTCAAACAAGCGACGGGGCCACCATGACCGCACGCATTGTGGTGTCTGCATGTGATCCCCAACGAACATTTGTGTCGTGGTTAAAAAATCCGCCACAGCGTGCGACCTCGCTGGTGAGCCGATGGAAATCAATGCCAGCGTCTGAGGGATACGAGTCCAAAATTGACGCAATCACTTCGGAACCCGTCTCGTTACTGGGTGCAACACCAACTGCATCCACAATCGTTGTCAGTCCTTCGCTTGCGGAGCTGCATCGAGGCACACAACTCATGCACGAAGGCCGAACCATGCCCCGCATGGCGATATTGGCCAATTCACCATCTGTTGCCGATGCGTCGCTCGCACCCTCAGGCTCGCACGTCTTCAGTTTGGAAGCGCTCTTTACGCCTTACAGTTTCACATCTGGTTGGTCAACACGCGACGAACCCGAAAGATGGCTACGCCAATTTGCCACTGTTGCTCAACCAGGCTTCATGGACAGCATTATTGATTGGCGAGTCATGACACCAATTGATTACGAGCAAAGCTTCCATCTTCAGAAGGGACACGCCACCAGTTTTGCTGGAGGACCGTTGGCAGCTTTCTTAGGAACTCAACCAGAGCTCACGAGATATCGAACACCAATCAAGGGTTTGTACCTCACGGGCGCAGCCACATTTCCCGGCGCAGGAGTGTGGGGCTCAAGTGGGCGCAATGCAGCGCTCACCATTATGAAGGAGATGGCCTAGTTAGGCGTCCTTGACCACATTGTCACGCTTGACCACAGGATCTTTGTCGCTCCATGGAAAATTGATCCACAGGTCAGTGTGCTTCCACACATAATCGCAACGAACCACCGAGTGTGGCTTTTCGTACAGAACAGCCGAACGAACTTCCTTGACTCGACCCTTGAAGAAGTCCTGAACGATTTTGAGTGTGTGTCCGGTATCTGCAACATCGTCCACAACCAACACGCGTGCAAATCGCAGTTCAACAAGATCGGGAACTGGCGGGAGAATCATGGGCACAGGCAAACGCTCGTCAACACCCGTATAGAACTCAACGTTCATTGTGTACAAGTTCTTGACGGCAAGCGCGTACCCCAAAGCGCCAGCAGCAAGCAGGCCACCACGGGCAATTGCAAGGATGATGTCGGGTTCATAACCAGACTCCGCAACACGTGTGGCAAGTTCACGACTTGCAACTCCGAAACTGTCCCATGTCATGATTTCGCGTTCGCTCACAACTACAAACTAGTCGCATCGAGGGTGATGCTCCCATTTGACGCCGTGAACGATTTGTCAAGTTTCGCGATTATGCAGTGAAGTGAGGAGGCCGGCCTTCCGCCTTGGCTCGGCGCATCTCTCGTGCATCGTCGGAGAAACTTGCCATGATCTGCTGTCGATTCTCTAAGTCGATAGCAGCCTGCATTCCAGGTATCTCTAACGCCGACCACATACCTTCCTTGGTGAGGGCGACACCAAGTGGGGTGTTCTGCATGATGATCTCGGCCTTCTCAAGAGCTGCGTCCATCAATAGGTCATCTGGGAGACTTTCCACCACCAGTCCAATTCGTGCAGCTTCGGATGCATCGATCAATCGCCCTGTGAGCATCAATTCCTGTGCTCGTACCGCTCCAATAAGTCTCGGTAGAAGCCAACTTGTGCCAATGTCACATGCTGACAGCCCGATTCGAATAAAAGCAGCATTGAATTTTGCCGACTGGGCACACAAACGAATGTCTGACCCCAACACCAAAGCGAAGCCGCCACCCGATGCTGGTCCGTTGACCGCAGAAATGATGGGCTGAGGCAATGATCGCATGAGCGGAATGAGAGAGGCGATGTGCTTTTGAATTGCCAAGCCCTTTTCGACTGCACCATTCCATGCGAAGCCCGGGGCGTTGCCGTATCCACCAAGATCTAGCCCCGCACAAAAACCGCGTCCCGCTCCCGTGAGAACTATGACACGAACATCGCGATCTTGCGCCAGAGCGCGAAACGTGTGATGGAGCTGTTCAACCATCTCCGATGTCATCGCATTCAACTTGTCTGGCCGATTCAGTGTCACCACGCAGACACCAGGACGAGGGTGAGATGTCAGAACTTCAGTCATGCTCCATGGTGCCACGACTACTCTTGCGTTATCGACACCGCACCGTATGTCCACATGTCGGCCACGCTGTTGGCGTATCGACAAGGCCGACATGATCCCACCATTTCCGTGGGCACTCATGAGGTGTGGCGAGCCGTCACTACCCCCGAGGGAATGGCCACGCTCCACATCAGCCGACTGGACACGCCTGAACCACGCGTGGATACATTCGGCGAAGGAGCAGCATGGCTTGCCCCACGCGCTCTCGATCTCAGCGGTATCGCCGATGTCATTCCCCCAATAACACCCCATCATCGTGCTGTTGAGGTCGCCCAGCGCCGATGGGGCGGCCTGCGGCTAGGACGGAGTCATAGCTCATACACCGAACTAATTCCCGCGGTCCTGGGCCAGCGCGTGACCGGCCTTGAGGCACAACGACAATGGACTGCCCTCGTTCGACGATTTGGCCAACGTGCTCCAGGCCCCCGAGACGACCTGTGGACTCCCCCAGTGCCAGATGTTGTGGCGTCATTGCCATACACCGAATTTCACACATTTGGAATCGAACGCAAACGGGCGGACACAATTGTCCAAGTGGCACGCCATCTTGCATTCCTGCAACGCCTCGACTCATCAGACCGAGAGCCTCACCATAAGACTGCCCAACTTCAGTTGATCCCCGGCGTTGGTCAATGGACAGCTGCAGTTGCGGGTGGACTCGCTTTCGGAGACCCTGACGCCCTGCTGGTCGGAGATTTTCATGTCAAAAACACGGTTGCCTATGTACTCACAGGACGCACTCGAGGCACCGATGAAGAGATGGTGAACACACTGGCCCCATATGCAGGCCAGCGACATCGGGTTGTGCGATGGCTAGAGCTGAGCGGCGCAAGAGCACCTGCCAGAGGACCTCGTCAGCGTATTGTTTCCATCACCCGTTTATAGGCCCTTATGAAACTGGCACAGTCACTTCCCTTCTCCATTTCCCTGCCTCCCGCTTCAGACCCGTGGGGTCGAGCGGTACGGCGTGGAATCGTCGCATACGTACTGTCTCGCATTTTCTGCGTCATGGGAGCCGCAATTGCGGTTGCTGCACAGGCTGTGTGGGCGCGATGGAACGAAGAGGAGCCCGTTGACGGCCTCACTGGCCTCGTTCAGGTTTTTGACAGCTGGGATGGTCACTGGTACCTAGATGTCGTACGCGATGGCTACCCGCACCACATCATGCCGAACGTTACCTATTTCGTGTCAGACGCACGAGCTGCGTTCTTTCCTCTGTATCCGCGAGTGGTGCATTATCTTGACAACGTCATTCCTGGCGGTCCTGTCACCGTTGCATTACTTGTCAATCTCATACTCGGTGGAGTGTTCGTCCTTCTTGTTGGCAAGATTGCCCGCACATTGTTCGACGTGAAGACCGCCGAGAAAGCAATGATCATTGCGGCACTGTTCCCTGGAAGTTTTGTTCTGAGCTGGGCATATTCCGAGGCCATGTTGCTGACGCTCGCTGCACTCTGCTTTCTTGCACTCTCACAAAAAATGTGGCTATGGGCGGGCATCCTCGCTGCTCTCGGAACTGCAAGTCGCCCAAATGGCATTGCGCTTGTGGCTGCCTGTGCAGTCGCGTCATTGATTGCTATCAAAAAAGACCGCGACTGGAAGAGCCTCATCGCTCCGGCACTATCGCCTCTTGGATTCATCGGATTCATGCTTTTCCTCATGCATCACACCGATGAAAACTTTGCATGGTTCCGTGTTCAGAGCGAAGCATGGAAAGAAGGCACCAGCTTTGGAGCCACGGCAGTCAGCCGAACATTTGACTTCATTTTGAATCCAACTGGATCTCCAACAAGTGTGCTCACGGCTGCATCAATGGCGGCAATGATTCTTTCGTTGTGGGCATTGTGGAAGTACCGACTGCCCGCTATGTACACGGCGTATACCACTGTGATTCTTGTTCTGATGTTGCTCCCCGCAACAGTGACAGCACGCCCGCGATTTTTATTCACAGCGTTCCCACTCATCTTTCCTGTGGCACGAGCACTTCGAGATGACGACGACAAATGGTGGCCCATTGTGCTGGGACTCTTTGCAACAGGACTTGTCACTGTGACCGGAATGTACGGCGTACGTGCCGCCATTCCGTAATTCAGTACGACCTCTACAGAGGCAACTTACGCCACACCATTAAGGGAAGGTTCTTCAATACGAGGAACATCCACTTCAATAGCGGTGGGGCCCATACAACTTTCTTGTTTCCAGAAATTGCGCGCGCAGTGATCGACGCAACTGTGTGAGCGTCGGTCGAAAATGGCGCCTTCTTCATTCCTGCAGTCATTTTTGTTGTAACGAAACCAGGACGCACCACAAGAATTGATGCACCAGTACCTTCCAATTCGTGGTCGAGTGCCAACGCAAATCCGTCAATACCTGCCTTTGTTGCGCCGTAGGCAGGATTACCGCGACGAACACGCTCTCCAGCAACCGACGACAAGAGAACTATCTTCCCGTACCCCTGTGCGCGCATTAGGGACGAAAGTGAGTACATCAATGTCATCGTTCCTGTGAAATTGACATTGGCCATCTCAACGAGATCAGCAGGTTCTGCAAAGTAATCACGACCTTCATTCAAGAGACCGGTTGCAATCACTGCAATGTCGATATCGCCCACCTCGTCAACGATTGACCGAACTACGTCAGCCATTGATGAAGCGTCGGCAGCATCAAAGCGCACATGATGAATGTCAACATCTGGATGCTTGCTTGCCCATACTGCAGAGGACTGTTCTGCGGCCTCGAGATGACGACTGACCAACACCACACGTGCCACACCAGGTTGAAGAATCTTTTCAACAATGGCCTGACCAATTTCACTTGTTCCGCCAAACAACACAATTGTCTGTGGCACGCCCACACCGTTTTTCACACTGTTCTCCTTGTTTGAACAAGACCTAGTCGTCGTGCCAAGTCACTACGCCACACACCGCTTGGATCCATGGCATCCCGAGTGGCCATCCACTCATCAAAACGTGGATAACCACGCCGCACCGCAATTGGTGCAACATGGGAATCTTTGGCGAGATAGTGGCGACCGCCTGCGTCGAGCACCATGTCGTCAACTCGCGCCAACAGTTCAGGAAGTCCAGCGATACCAGCTGCCATATCCAACGTGAGAGTCCATCCTTCCGTGGGGAAAGACAGCGGCGCGAGGTTTTGTGGCCCCATTCGTTTCAGCACCGCCAAGAACGATGCAACACCTGCCTGCGAAAAGTGTTCAATGACAGAACGCAGAACATCGGTTCGGTCGAGCGGCACAATGAACTGATACTGCAAAAACCCTTGCGTCCCATACAAGCGATTCCAGCGTGATACGCCATCGAGCGGATGAAAAAATGCAGGAATCGACTCAAGCCCGACGTGACGCTGTGCTGGAGCTTTTCGATACCACGCCTCGTTAAAGGCCTTGATCGTCCATTTGTTCAACAACCCGTTTGGCACCCATCCCGGCGCCGACACTTTTAAGCGTGGGTCGTACGCCAACGGGTCATCGCCTTTTACCTCTTCTGCACGTGCATGGTCTCCGCGAGTCAACACTCCACGACCCATTGAAGAACCAGTCGCAAGAAGGTCGACCCAACAGACCGAGTATCGATAGGTGCTGTCTTCTCCATCACTCGACATCGCTTCGCAGACCGCATCGAAATGAGGAAGACGTTCGGTCTCTACGCGTACACGAGACGACGCGATGGGCAACATTGCCACTGTTGCCCTGAGGATGACCCCAGTAAGACCCATGCCGCCGACAGTTGCCCAGAACCACTCAGGTTGAGTCTCTGGGGACAACTCGACAATCTCACCGCTTGACAACAAGACAGTCATAGAACGAACGTGTTGACCAAAGCTTCCATCGAAATGATGATTTTTGCCGTGGACATCAGATGCAATGGCACCACCGACTGTGACAAAACGTGTACCAGGGGTCACAGGAATGAACCACCCCCGTGGCACACAGAGGCGCAAGATGGCATCGATACTGACGCTGGAAGCAACATCAAGAAGTCCAGTCACGGGATCAAGTACGGCGTCTACCCCCAAAGGGTCATGCTCACTGGTGAGTTCAACAACATGCCCACCTGCGTTCTGCGCGGCCGCTCCGTACGAGCGCCCAAGCCCACGAGCAATGACTCCTCGTTCGCCAGAAGTAGAGACAACTGACCGAATGGTGTCGGGATCTGTTGAACGCACGACATCGGCAACGGTCCAAGCAGTTCGACCCCAACCAGAAAGCCGTTCACGTGTCATTTCGCAATTCTAGACGGAATGACTACGCCCAAGTAGGCCACTCCCTCGTCAAGTGAATTCACGTCAGGATGTATATACCGCGATCGCATACACAACGACCCATGCAGCGCCGTACATCTGAATCATTCGATCCCGCAAGAAAACGTCTTCTGGCGCCCCACCACCGCCGTTTTCTAGAACCATTAAATAGCGAAAAAGCGCAAGCACCATGGGAACAATTGAGAGACCGTGCAGCGGAATGATTTCATCGACTTTGGTGGCGTTTTCAAATGCCCACATGCAGTACGTCACGACAGTTGCCGTACACGAAACAACAAGCAACTGCCGAAGATACGGAACGGTGTACGAACGAAGAGAAGCTCGCGTTGAACCAGCGTCTTCCCCCATTTCCACCAATTCAGCAAATCTCTTGCCGGTCACGATGAAAAATGACCCAAACGTGGTGCAGAGAACAAACCAGTTCGACATGGGCGTTTCCGTACCAGCAGCACCAGACATCGCCCGCAAAACAAATCCACTTGCAACAATTGCAAGATCCAACAGCGCAACATGTTTGAGCCTCGTGCTGTACAGAATTGTCAGCACTGCGTATAGCCCGACAATGACACCTGCTTCCCATCGCACCGAGAGCGCCACAACGGGTCCACCCACCAAAAGCGTCGTGCCCACCAATTTTGCAACGGAAAGTGGAATCGCACCCGAAGCAATGGGTCGAAACTTCTTTTTCGGATGCAGACGGTCTTGAGCGACATCTTTGATGTCGTTCCAGTAGTACGTTCCGCTTGCCGTCATACAGAAAGCAACGAAGATAACCGTGGCTTTCCACAAAGGTTCCCACTCATTGAGAACACCAAGCGCACCAGGGGCTGCAAACACAAGTACGTTCTTCATCCATTGGTTTGGACGTGCTTCCTTTACTAGCGCAGCAAACATTTATGGAGTCCTTTCCAACAGCTCTGAGGTCACGCGAATTCCATGCACGGCACAGGCGAGAAGCGCATCATCGCCCGACGAGTCGCCATATGCATATGTGACCGCATCTCGGGAAATTCCAGCATCGTCGAGCCATTGGTGCAGGCGGTGCACTTTCTCAGGACCTCGACAATTTTCGCCCACCAACTGGCCAGTGAAGACGCCGTTGTCGTGCTCTAGTTCGGTGCAGAGAACAGCATCAACTTCGCACAGATCACCGAGGGGCTGAAGATACGGACTCAAGGATGCAGACACAAAAAGCACCACATGACCCTGCTCTTGATGCCAGCGCATTCTGTGCACCACATCTTCTCTCATCCACCCATCGGCAACTCGTGCGGCAAAACGGACTCCCATGTCGTTGACCTCATCGCAAGATGCACCTGCGAAGTACTGGTTCACAAAATGTTTTTTCAATGCGTCTCGATCGCGGCCGATGACCAATTTGAACACCTGAATGGGAGATGAAACAAGCCCGCTTAGAAACCGCGTTGGTCCGGCCACTCTTTTCATGAAGGGAACAACACAATCACGCACGGTCAGGGTGTGGTCCACGTCGAAAGCGGCAACAACAACATCCATGCTGCGAGATTAGTTGTGAATTTCCACGGCAGACAGGATGGGTGACATGTCTGTAAAGAATGTTGGCCAACTCTTAGAAACAACGTGCGCATCGTTGACAGTGATTCCGTCTGACGCAAGAGACAGAAGCGACAACGCCATTGCCAGTCGATGATCGTGATGCGTGTCCACAACAGATGATCGCGCAATCGCTACACCGTCAATAGAGAGACCATCGTCATCTGCGGTGACGTTCACACCGCATCGATTCATTTCAGCAGCGAGATCGTTCAATCTGTCGCTTTCTTTTTTCTTGATAAAGCCCACCCCAGAAATGCGATGATGCCCTGGCACCAGGCTCATTGCAACGGCCACGGCAGGAACCAAATCGGAACAATCTGTCATTGCAACTTCGAGCGAGCGCAGGTCTGAGCGCGCTTCACAAGACACCACCACATCGTCATTGTCGATGATCACGTCACAACCCAAGGAACGCAAAATGGCGAGAATCTCGGCATCCCCTTGCAGATGTCCACGCGCGAGACCGGGGACACGCACCGCTCCACCCCGTATGGCGGGAACCACTAGTGCGAACGCAGCTGACGAGTAGTCAGGCTCAACGTGATACTCACATGCCCGATAGGCACCATTTGTCACCAATACAGTGTCGTGAGAAATTTCGACCTGAGCGCCGAAGTCGCGCATCACTGCAGCCGTCATCTCTACATACGAACGAGACACCAATTCACCTTCAATGGCGAGGTGAAGACCATTCGTCAACAAAGGTCCAACGAGCATGAGGGCCGAGATGAATTGGCTGGAAACATCTCCCCGAATTGAGAGCGAACCACCTTCAATTGCCCCTCCAGAAACTCCCACAGGAAGATGGCCGGCCTCACCCAGTTGTTGAATATCTGCTCCCAATTTCTGAAGAGCCACATGCAGATCGTTCATGGGACGCGCGCGCAAGGGCTCGGCTCCGTCAATGATTGTTGTGGTCGTGCCTAGTGCGGCAACGGCCGTAAGAAATCTTGATGATGTTCCCGCAAGTCGCGCATCGATAATGCCTGGCAAGCGTGCCTGCGACGAACCCGAGACCTCCCACACAGTGTCGTGCTGGGTAATACGCCCCATGTCCTGCAATACAGAAACAATGACCGCAGTGTCATCACCATCTGGGACACCATGTATGCGCGATACGCCATCGGCGAGCATGGCACATACCAATGCGCGGTTTGCAACACTCTTTGACCCCGGAACCGTGATTGATACTTCATCAACAAAAGGTTGAGCAGTGACGACAACTTTCATGCAGGGCCACTTTGTTTCATGTTGTCGTTGACATCATTGATTACTTCAGTCGACTCTGAAAGCTGACGCACTTCATCTGCAGTGAGTGAACGCCATCTTCCTGGCGGAAGCTTTCCGTCTCGAATAGGGCCAATACGAGTGCGCACTAATCGAATAACTGGATACCCCACCGCATCGCACATTCGCCGCACTTGGCGATTTCGACCTTCATGAATGACAATCCGCAGAACTCCCAACTCTGGCTGACCGACCTGCGCAGGAGCCGTGATTCCATCTTCCAATTCGACACCGTCGCGCAATGCGCGTAATGCTCCCGAGCTCACGCCGCTTGGACCACACTCAACCTCTGCAATGTATTCCTTTTCAACTCCGTGACTGGGATGCGTGAGATGTTGAGCTAATTGGCCATCATTGGTGAGTATCAACAACCCCGTTGTGTCCTTGTCCAGCCGCCCGACGGGAAAGACGCGTGGCTCTTCTGGAACGTAATCAAGAACCGTTTCGCGATGATGTTCATCTGATGCGGTCGTGATGATTCCTTCAGGTTTGTTCAACAGGTAGTACACGAGCCCTGGCAACACACTGACTGGTGATCCGTCAACACAGATCACATCGTTCTCGATGTTGACCCGACGACCCAAGATTGCAACGTCACCATTCACCGTGACGCGACCCTCACTAATCAGGTCCTCACACACGCGGCGCGAGCCATAACCCACGCGTGCCAGCACCTTCTGCAATCGCTCGCCCTCAGCGGCGGCATCTCGAGCACGTTCTGCCAGCTGTTCCCACAACGGTGGTTCTGGAACCGCGCCTCCCGGCGGGGTGGATCGAGTCACTAGCTCGCCTCGTTCGCTTCCGGCGTTTCGACTACCTCAGCAGAATCGGCTTCGATGCGCAGAGTCTTTTCGAGTGCCTCCACCAAAGAGGCATCCGGCACAAAACTTGCAATTGGCGGCATATCAGCCAAGGACGCAAGACCAAGTTTCTCCAAAAACAATTGAGTGGTTCCCCACATCACTGCTTGACCAGGACCATTGTCACGCGCAACTGGTGCGATGTATCCACGACCATGCAGTGTGCGTAATACTGCGTCCGGGTCAACGCCGCGAATTGATGCAATCTGAAGACGCGAAATGGGTTGTTTGTACGCGATAATCGCAAGTGTCTCTAACGCAGCACCTGACAATCGCGCGCGTTGACCATCAAGAATGAAGCGTTCGACATACGGTGCCAAGTCAGGATGGGTCTGAAACCGCCATCCACCAGCAACTTTTGCAATCTGGAATCCGTGCCCAGCCGACTCATATGTCTCCGCCAAACGGGTGCACACTTCTTCAATACTTGCGCTTGGCATCTCTAACAATTGAGCCATGAGATCTGTGGGGACGGGTTCTTGCGCAACGAGCAAGATTGCTTCCACCGCTCGAACGATTTCGGTCGTTACTTCAACACTCATTGCCTAACCCTCGTATGAATCAATTTCCATTGGACCAGAATGACCAGGTCCAATTCCGGTCCACTGCACGCTGATGTCTCCAAATCGATCGGCCTGATCAATTTCGATGTATCCCTGTTTGTACATCTCTAACAACGCGAGAAATCGAACGACTACTTCAAGTCGCTCAACAAGACCACTTGTAAGTGAACGGAACGATGTCTTCACCATTCGTGGAAGTTCATCCATCAACTCTTCGACAGCTTCGGCCACTGTGAATCGAATGGGAGAAACATGAAACAGATTCACTTCAAGACGTGGTCGTGGCGTGATGGCCTTGATGAAACCATTCTGCAATTTGTCGAGAGTCATCCCCTCCAACAAATCGGGAGTGACCTCGGCGAACCTCTCGTCAGTTCCCACTGTCCGCGCGTACACACGATCTGCGTCATCGACGAAGGTCGCAAGGATCTTCGCGACATCTTTGAATGTTTTGCACTCGAGAAGGCGGGCAAGCAACAAGTCACGTTCTTCCCACAGCGCAAGTTCTTCGTCGAGGTCAATATTCTCTTTCCCTGGTAACAGCCGTCGCGCCTTAATCTCAATAAGAGTGGCCGCGATGAGCAGGAACTCCGTGGCAATCTCAAGATCGAGTTCTTGCATTTTTGCCAGTTCAGCCAAGTAGGCGTCGACGATTGTGGACAGTGAAATCTCGTGGATGTCTACTTCCTCACGCATGATGAGGTGCAAAAGAAGGTCAAACGGTCCTTCAAAAATAGGAGTTGCCACCTCAATTGCCACGACGTCAATGGTAGTTCTCAGACTGGCGCAAGCAGGCAATCAATCCTGTCAAATTGCTCCTCAACAAGTAGCGTTTTAGCGTGCCTCGCGTCTTATCTTGCATTCAACCCACCGGTTCGGTCCATTTGGGAAACCATCTAGGGGCGCTGGTCAATTGGGTATCGGGCCAGCACGACGGCGATGTGTTCCATGGAATCGTTGATCTTCACGCTCTCACCATCACTGACACCCCAGGGATCCTTGGCAAACAAACCCTTGACCTCGCAGCAATGCTTTTTGCGGTCGGACTCGATCCAAACGTTGCCACCATCTTTGTCCAGAGCCATATTCATGAACACTCAGAATTGTCTTGGATCATGGAATGCACGGTCTCGTTCGGTGAACTCAGCCGCATGACTCAGTTCAAAGACAAGTCTGCGAAACGCGAGGGTGATTTCATCTCTGCGGGATTGTTCACATATCCCGCCCTTCAAGCCGCAGATATTTTGCTGTACGACGCGGATGAAGTGCCCGTAGGCGAAGATCAGCGACAACACATTGAGATCACACGCGACATCGCAATCAGGTTTAATCATCGATTTGGCGACACATTCGTCCTACCAAAGGCCACCCATCCCAAAGCTGGTGCTCGTGTTATGGACTTACAGGACCCAACTTCAAAAATGTCCAAGTCCGCAGCATCCGACAGCGGGATTGTGTACTTGCTTGACGACAACGCAGCAATTGAAAAGAAGTTCAAGCGCGCAGTGACCGACTCAGAGGGAACTGTCGCATACGACCGAGAGAACAAACCCGGCGTCAGCAACCTCCTCGATATTCTTTCGGCCGCAACACGAACTCCTGTCGACACATTGGTGAATCAGTACACCCAATATGGCCCTCTGAAGAAAGACACTGGCGAAGCAGTGATTGCCTTGGTGGAACCAATTCGTTCTCGATACGTGGAACTCATGAACGACCCGGCCGAACTCACACGACTTCTCATGATTGGCAATCAACGTGCCCGCGAAGTTGCAGCGCGCACGCTTGACCGCGCACATCGGGCAATCGGTTTGCTCCCCCGCATCTAACTCATTACTTCTAGATGTCGTCAGCGTGACGAAGCGCCACGACACACGGATCTGAAACATCGCCACGCAACACTTCTTGTGTCCGAGGCGACGAGACACTCGCGAGCAACTCAAGCCCTAGAGCTTCGTGATCGAGATAAATGCGAAATCGTTCATTGCGTGGCCCCATAAGGGTGGCCATCACTCTGCCCCACCAGCCCAGCGTTGAAGAGACCTTTCCGACATCGTGCAAAAGAGCCGCCGCCCGTTCATCACGCGTCGCATCCTGATACAGGGCGTCAAAACGTGCCAATACATGCACTGAGTGACGTTGATCTCGATGTTGCATCTGAGACCACAACGAAAACTCCCCTGGCAGCAACACGCCACGTATGTTGACAATCACACGCTCCGGCAAAGGATTGTTCCGAAAAGACGTAAGAGCCCGCTTCACAAGATGAAACATTTCAGCCACGCTTACCCCTGTGCTCGCGGATGAAACTGTCGATACACGGAAAAGAGACGCTCAGGCGACACCTTGGTGTAGATCTGCGTGGTGGAGATAGTTGCATGACCCAACATTTCCTGGACAATACGCAGGTCTGCACCATGCTCCAGCATGTGAGTGGCACACGAGTGACGAAGAACGTGCGGAGATAACTCCCACTCGATTCCTGCCGCAACACCGGCATCTCGAACAATTGCCCATGCCTTCTGCCGATTCAGTCGGCGTCCCCGATTTGTGAGAAATACAGCATCTCGATCGGACGCCTTTGACCACGACGAAGGCACCAACATGTCGCGACCTCCAACAGACAAATACTCGCGCAAGTGCTTCTCTGCGGTACGACCAAATGGAACAACACGCTCCTTTGAACCTTTGCCAAAGAGTCGAACAACTCGTGCCGACATATCAAGGTCATTCACATTGACATCACACGCTTCAGAAATTCGTGCACCAGTGGCATACAGGAACTCAAGAAGTGCTCGGTCTCGAATATTGACCGATTCAACCCCTGTCACAGAATTCAGCAATGCTTCCACTTCGTCAAGAGATAACGGCTTGGGTACACCAACAGGAACACGAACACCTTCAATTCGCGCGGCGGGGTTGTTTGACCGCACATTCTCTGCCGACAAATACGAATGAAACATGCGGACAGCCGCCAATCGACGCGCCACAGACGCAACTGCTTCGCCCTGCGACTGCAAGGAGCGAACGAACTCCTCAACATGCTCTTCTGTGCACGTCAAGACCGTGCAACCTTTATCTGCCAAGAAGAGCTCGTACCGAGCGATGTCGCGACGGTATGAATTGACTGTGTTCGACGCGCGGCCGCGTTCCACAGTAAGCCACAGCAGAAATGATTCGGCTTCCCCAGACACGACATGCGTCTTCATGATGTGCCTCAGCGTACGAGATGAGGAAACCGGCGAGCTGCCAACATGAGCCCATACGCCGACTTGGCATCAGTGAGTTGACCGTTCTCTACCATCGCCAATGCGTCAGCAAAAGGAATCCGCGTCAGTGTCATGGAATCTTCTTCGGGGCCGTGAGGCTCAGAATCGCCCACCACCAATCCAGTCGCTAGATACACATCAACCACGGAGTCTGTGACCCCAGGAGAAGACAAACATGTTCCCATGAATTCAATTGTTGATGCGGAGTAACCCGTCTCTTCTTTCAGTTCTCTGCGCGCAGTTTCCGCAGGGTCTTCTCCATCAACATCACGCATGCCGGCAGGAATTTCAAGGATGAAGTCATCGAACGTTGCCCTGTATTGGGATACAAAGAGAACTTCAGCATCGTCCGTGATTGCCACTGTTGCTACAGCACCCGGAGTGTGAACAAACTTGCGGACAAAAGACTCTCCCTGCGGCGAGACAACCGTTCTCTCCACTAACGAGAACATGGCCCACGTGTGGATGTCCTGCTCGTTGGCAACAACGAATTTTGGCGAATCAGCCATGCGTTAGGCGGGTCGCGATACGGCTTCGCGCGAGGCAGAAAGACGCAATTCACGATGCTGCAATGCAGCACCAATCAGTTCGCGGAATAACGGATGCGGACGATCCGGACGACTCTTGAATTCAGGATGTGCCTGAGTTGCCACCCAGTAAGGATGGTCACGCAATTCAATGAACTCCACAAGTCGCTTGTCAGGAGACGTGCCGCTGATGACGAAACCGGACTCTTCAAATCGAGCGCGGTAGTTGTTATTGAATTCCCAACGGTGACGATGTCGCTCGCTGACTACTGATTCGCCGTAAGCGTCTGACACCTTTGTGCCTGGCTCTAGTACGGCCATGTATGCACCGAGGCGCATTGTTCCGCCCTTGTCGGTGACATCGCGCTGGTCGTTCATAATGTCAATAACGGGATGAGTAGACGCTGGATCAAATTCGGTGCTGTTTGCATCAGCTAGCCCCAGAACATGACGCGCATACTCAATGGTCATCACTTGCATTCCCAAGCACAAGCCCAAACACGGCACAAGGTTTTCTCGCGAATACGCTGCGGCGGCGATTTTTCCTTCAATGCCACGTTGACCGAAACCACCTGGAATCACCATTCCGTCAAGGCCGTCGAGACGACCACCGGCAAGTAAGCCTTCAACGTCTTCTGCTTGAATCCAATCAATTTCCACCTTTGCCCCGTAATGGAATCCGGCGTGCTTGAGGCTTTCCACCACGGACAAGTAAGCGTCTTGAAGTTCTACATATTTTCCGATGAGTCCGATTCGAACGGGCTTGACAGATTCGTCCACGCGATTAACTAACGCTTCCCACGTAGAGAGGTCCGCCTCTCCGTCAATGCGCAACACATCACACACAACGGTGTCTAGGCCTTCTTCATGAAGAATGAGAGGAAGTTCGTAAATGTTGCGCGCATCAGCAGCGTTGATCACCGCATTGGCGTCGACGTCACACATATGGGAGATCTTGCGCTTCAGTCCTGTGCTCAGCGGTTCTTCACTACGACACACAATGACATCGGGCTGAATACCGCGAGAACGCAACTCTGTCACGCTGTGCTGTGTGGGCTTTGTCTTTTGTTCACCGCTCGGTCCAATGAACGGCACCAAAGTGACATGCAGATAACAGACATTGTCACGACCAGCCTCATTACGGAACTGACGAATAGCCTCAAGGAACGGCAAGATTTCGATGTCTCCGACCGTGCCACCTACTTCTGTGATGACGACATCGGTGTCTTCCGTGGCGATTCGACGAATTCGGCGCTTGATTTCATCGGTGATGTGAGGAATAACCTGCACCGTCTTGCCGAGGTAGTCACCACGCCTCTCAGCGGCCAGAACAGCTTGATAGATGGATCCTGTGGTGGCATTTGATGAACGCGTGAGATTCTCGTCAATGAATCGCTCGTAATGTCCGAGGTCGAGGTCAGTTTCTCCACCATCGTCGGTGACGAATACTTCACCATGTTCAAAGGGGTTCATGGTTCCAGGATCAACGTTGATGTACGGATCCAACTTTTGCATGGTTACGCGGAGACCACGCATTTTCAACAAACGACCAAGCGATGAAGCGGTGAGGCCTTTGCCGAGGGAACTTGCAACGCCACCTGTCACGAAAATGTGCTTTGGCATTGTGTCTCCCGCCAACTCGAACTGCTAACGGGATTTCATCATAACCGACCGAGAGGGTTCGGCTTGCAACGGCTATTTCGAAGCACGCTTTTTCGACGCGGGCCGGGACGCCGATGCTCCCAATTGCGCCAGAATGTCTCGTGCATGCGCCAACGCAGAATCGTCTGCTACCCCACCAGACAGCATTCGAGCAATCTCGAGAGGTCGGTTGTCAGCAGACACCATTGTTGCCGAACCGAACGTGTGACCGCCCTTGACCGTTTTGGCGACGGTCACGTGCTGATGTGCTGATGCCGCAACCTGGGCGAGATGAGTCACAGCAAAGACTTGATGTCGCTCCCCTAACTCACGCAGTGCTCCCGCAACCGCAACCGCTGCAGCGCCACCAATTCCAGCATCGACCTCGTCGAACACCATGGTTGCTGGATCTTCACTCAATACCAATCGAAGGGCCAACATCACACGCGCAAGTTCTCCACCACTAGCCACCTTTGACAGCGGTTGCGGTGCAGACCCTGGATTAGCTGACAACATGAACACCACAGAATCACCTGCCGGGTCGGACGCCGCATCGCCCACTGAAACGCGCACCTGGGCGTGCGGCATGGCCAACCATTGAACTTTTTCCTGCACCTGCTGTGCCAATGCCTCGGCAACCGCACGACGTGCATTACCCACCACAAGTTGAGCCTGATGAAGTGCCGTGAGAGCCTGCTGCCTCTCACGTTCCAGTTCGGCGACTCGGTCGGCGTATCCCAATAACTCATCTAAACGAGAACGTGCCTCTGCACCAAACGACATGACGTCTGCGATTGTGTCTCCGTACTTTCGAGTGAGATCTTTCAACAACTGACGGCGAAGACGAATTTCTTCAAGGCGCTCAGGATTTTCTTCAATTCCCTCGGCGGCCGAACGAACAGCATGTGCAATATCGGTGGCGTCGGCAATGGTTGCCGCCAACTGTTCACCAAGAGCTGCAAGTGATGGCACAGAGTTGAGAGAACGAAGCGCGGTTCCGAGAGCATCAATGGCGCCACTATCGCCTGACAACGCATCACTTGCTCGCGCCAACATTTCCTGATGCTTCACGACGTCGGCGAGCACATCTTCTTCGCGAGACAAGGCGGCATCTTCGTCTGCGCCCACAAGGTGCGCATTTTCAATTTCCTCACACTGAAACGACAAAAGATCGATCTCTCGTGCACGGGACTTTTCATCACCCCCAAGAGCACCCAACAGGGCATCGACATGAGTAACTGCCTCTCGTGCTTGCACCAATGGTGAGAGGTCTATTCCACCGAATTGATCGAGCGCGTCACGTTGCGCCGCTGCTGATAACAACCGCTGGTGCGCATGCTGACCGTGGATGTCTACCAACTCGTCACCCAGTTCAGCCAATGCCGACACTGTGGCCATTCGCCCGTTGACGTACGCACGGCTGCGACCTTCTCGATGCACCGTACGAGAAAGAATGATTTCTTCTTCGCCCTCGGGAGTGCTTCGCACAAAGCGCGCTTCCACAATTGCTTCATCGGCTCCGTCGCGAATGACCGACGATTCTGCACGGCGCCCGCACACAAGATTGATTGCCTCGACAAGCATGGTCTTGCCTGCACCAGTCTCGCCAGTGAACACCGTAAAGCCCGATGAGAAGTTAAGACGCGTGGACTGAATAATGCCCAAATTCTCGATAGATAGTTCAACAAGCATTATCGATCGTTCAACCCAAACTTTGTCTTGAGCACTTGATGGAAGCGTTGTTCTTCAAAACGGAGGAAACGGGCAACTTCGTGAGCCGCGCGGACTTCCACCACATCGCCTGGCGACAATGAGTACACAAGACCGCCGTCGGTGGCCACATTGACGTCGCGATGCCCCAGAACCTCTATTCGAACAGGCTCCGCGGGGTCGAGAACCATGGAGCGGTCGAACAACATATGCGGGGACACAGGGGTCACCAGCAACGCGCGAAGCCGTGGCGAGAGAATGGGTCCACGAGCGGACATGGAATATGCGGTTGAGCCTGTAGGTGTTGCGACGATAAGACCATCTGCGGCATACGTGGTGAATTCAACGCGATCAATGTCGACACCTAATCGAACGGTGTGCCCTGCTTCCTTCTTTTCAATAACGACTTCATTCAACGCGAGGAGATTTGCCCGACGGGCACCATCTGTCCAAATAGCAACTTCAAGCAGCATGCGATCGTCGTAATGGAAATGTGTTCCCTCCACCCCATCACGCCAGGTGTTCAACGCAGAAAGAACATCGTCTTGTTCAACCGTTGCCAGATAACCCAACATTCCAAGATTCACTCCGAGAATGGGCACGCTGGCACCATTCAATGCACGAACAGCACGCAACATGGTTCCGTCACCGCCGACTGACACCAGCACGTCTGAATCACACACATCGCCAGCGTGGACGTGAGGTGAATCGATGGAAGCAACGTCTGACTCGTCGGTGACGACTGAATACCCACACGCCGCAGCCCAGTCAGCGACATGACGTGCGGCAGTAAGTGCATCTGGCCGAAACCGATGTACCGCCAAACCCACAACTGTCATGAACTACAACCTACGGATGAGGAGTGGCATTTGGCGAACATCAGGAATTCAGTGTTCCCTTCAGCCCCCTTGATGGGCGACTCAATCACACCAACAACTTCTCCCCCGAGGCCGACCACACAGGCCTCAATATCGCTGACCGTTTGAGCATGGATCATGGGGTCGGTGATGACACCTTTTCCTTTTGACACCTCTTTTCGACCTGCCTCAAACTGTGGTTTCACCAACAAGAGCAACTCAACTGAATCATCCGAACGCTCAGGTGTCAGCAATGAAAACACCACGGGCAGCACTTTCGTGAGCGAGATGAATGACACGTCAGCAACTGCGAGCGAACAGGGAAAGGGCATGTCCTCTGGGGTGAGGTGTCGAACATTGACACCGTCTCGCCATGTCACTCGAGAGTCACTTTTGATCTTTTCGTGCAACTGATTTGTACCGACGTCAAACGCAAACACTCGTTCAGCTCCGCGCTGCAATAGACAATCGGTGAATCCACCGGTTGACACGCCCACGTCCATCACTGATCGACCTGCCACAGACACACCGAATACATCAAGTGCTTTCTCTAACTTCTCGCCACCTCGACTGACGTACCGCTTTTCTACGACCACAGCAATTGGCTCATCTGCACCAACGAGACGGGACGCTTTGTCGGCGAAAGCTCCGCTCACAGTGACATGACCCGCTTCAATCATGCGAGATGCCTCAGATCGAGTAGTGGCGAGTCCACGTTTCACCAACGCAGCATCGAGACGAATCCTCACGTTCGTAGCGTACTTGTCATGGGTGACGACTCATTGCGACTATTCGTGGCAACTATGTCAAGACATGCACAAGGTCACCCAATGACGGAAGCACAAAATCAGCATCTACTCCCTCACCTGATTCGGTCATTCCACTGAGTACCAGCGCGTACTTACAACCCAAGGTTCGAGCAAAGCGACCATCTGTCTCCGGCAGGTCACCCACCATCACCATTGATTCAACGGACACACCATCACACAGAGATCGCACAAGATGCGCCATTGGCTCATGGGGCTTCCCTGTTACCACTGCAGTTACTCCCGTTGCTTTTTCGATAGCCGCAAGAATTGATCCGCCGCCAGGAATCGGACCATTAGGGGTGGGATAGTTCGGATCCGAATTTGATCCAATCAATCGAGCACCACCTCTCACTGCAGTCAACGCGTCCGACAGAACACCGAAATCAAATTCTCGGTGAAACCCCACGACAACAGCATCGAAGTCACCCACTGCACCGCGGTCCCGATATGGCACCACAACTTCTGCTCCAGCGGCGCTGACTTCACTGATCAACCCTTCGCCTCCGCAGACCATCACACGCCAACCTGGCTCCACAACAGATGCGGCAGCCATCGCGGAAGTGACCACATCTCCCGCTGCATCAATGCCGATGGCACCCAATGCATCCAATTGTTGCTCCATCGTGGAAAAGGAGTTGTTCGTCACGAAAAGAACCCGCGAACCCCTGTCACGGAGCTGGGCCACCGCTTCCACGGAGCCCGCAATTGGTTGATGAGCCAACCAAATGACACCATCCAAGTCACATAGAACCACTGACGTCTCTGGGGTTTTGCTCATGACCCTCAATCCTGCCACCCTTTATGGCGTGCCACGATTCGAACCCTTCCCCGCCCTTCGCTACGCAACAACCACTTCAGCCGACATCACGTCACAGACGTCGCCACCATATGACGTGTTTGACGAAGACACTCGCGAAGAATATGCCCAGCAGAACTCCACAAACATCGTTCATGTGGACTATCCCGTTGAGTCATCGGGAAGCGGCCGATATGACGACGCTGCAACAGTTCTTCAACAATGGCGTGACGCAGGTGTTCTCACCATTGACGCACAGCCCACATTCTCCATTTACCGAATGACCTTCACCGATGAGGCCGGGCGTACACGCACAACAATCGGAGTTGTGGGCGCCCTCGAAGTGGTGGACGAAGGAGCCGGCGGAGTTCTTCCACACGAGCGCACCACCCCAAAGGCAAAAACAGACCGCTTAGACCTCACGCGTGCGACACGCACAAACCTGAGCCCAGTATGGGGTCTGTCACTCACCCCTGGATTAACCGAGGCGCTCCGTGAGCCAGCCGACATCGTTGCTGAATGCGTGGACGAAGACGGAGTTCATCATGTGCTCGAACGCGTGAGCGATTCAGCACGTATTCAACACATCCAAGATCTCGTCTCATCTCATCCGGTGTTGATCGCTGACGGACATCATCGTTATGCCATTAGTCGCACGTATCGCGATGAATCACGAATTCATGGTGGACCTCGCGATGCCGAACTCACGATGACATATGTGGGAGAACTCATTCAAGAACAGCTCAGTGTTGCAGCAATTCATCGTTTGTACGATTGCGATGCCGACACACTGCTTCACGCACTTGCTTCCCACTACACCGCCTCAGACGCAGGACAAGTGGGTCCACGCACCATTGCAGAATTGGATGAACGCGACTGCCTGTGCCTCGTGCGCCCAGATGGAACAGGCGTCTACCTCACACCGCAAGAGAACACGTTTACCGGCGTAAGAGCACTTGATAGTGCACGTCTCGAACATGCCCTTTCGAACACCCCACACACCGTTGCGTATCAGCACGGCGTACATGAAGTATTACGCAAAGTCGGCAGTGGCATGTACCGCTCAGCCATCTTGATTCGCCCAGTCTCCCTTGAAGAGATTCGTCGTACTGCAGACACTGGCGAACTGATGCCGCCAAAATCGACTTTCTTTACGCCAAAACTCCGTACGGGAATGGTGATGCGCCCGCTGAACTAACTGCGGATTAACACCGAACTAGGTCAGAGACGCCTGGTAGATGCTTTCGATCGAAGCGTCGATTGCGGCTGTAAATTCAGCATCGCTCTGCTTCGCCGACAAACCTTCGGTGAGTGCACGCGAAAAACTTGCAATCATTCCTTTATTGCGGGACAACTTTGCATTGGCGTCATCGCGTGAATATCCACCCGACAACGCAACTACTCGCAACACGCTCTTGTGAGCAACCAACTCGTCAAAGAAACCGTCAATGTTCGGAAGAGTCAACTTCAACATCACCGGCTGATCGTGTGGCTGACGATCTAATTCCTCTAGCAAAGCCTTTTTCAAGATGACTTCGGCTTCACCTTTTGTGGGGCTGTTGATGTCGACTTCAGGCTCAATGATAGGCACAAGACCTGCGGCCAAAATCTGGCGACCCACTTCAAACTGCTGCGCAACCACAGCTTTAATGCCTGCTTCGTTGGCAGCCTTGATCACAGAGCGCATCTTTGTTCCAAAGATTCCCTTTGCCTTTGCCTTTGCAAGCAAAGCATCAAGATCAGGATTCGGCTTCATGACTTGAACGTCGTTGACCTCATCAGCAAGACCTTTATCAATCTTCAAGAAAGGAACAACCTTCTTTTTGGTCCACAGATACTCTGCTGCGCCAATCCCCTCGACATCGCGATCCATAGTTCCTTCAAACAAGATCGCACCCAGAACTCTGTTGCCATTGAATGCAGAGTTCGTCATCATCCGCGAACGCATGCCGTGAATGAGATTGAACATCTCATCGTCGCCGGAGTATTCAGACTCTTCGATGCCATACAGCTTCAACGCCTTTGGAGTACTGCCACCACTTTGGTCTAGAGCAGCAATGAAGCCTTTACCTTCACGCATCTGTGTGAGCTGTTCGTTGTTCATGCAAACCTCGTTCTTTCGACGAAGCCAACACTAGTCAGGGCTACAGAAACTCCGAGAGATCATCAACAACTGACGACAGCATCTTTTTCACCGTGGCCTTCCGGCGCGACGGGCTAATGACATGTGCCACAACTTCTGTGCGGCTGGTCACCGATTGTCCCGAGCGAAAGAACCGCCGGCGGACATAACCCACAACACACACCGACGCACCAACCACCACCACAGCCGGCACACCCTCAATGGACACAGGGACAGATGATCTTCCCCACTCCGTTTCAGTCATGACATCGAACGTTGACACCACCGATCCGTCTGCCAACTCACGCGACACAACAGGTGATGTGACTTCACCAATGAGTACAACTTTATTGCACCCATATTCTTCTGCTTCCGTAACCACTGCATTCCTTTCCGAGGAATGCGTGTGTGCGATTAAGCGCCCAGCGTGGAAAGCCGCTCTGCAACATCGACAAACTGCGGATCAAACGACGCAATTCGCTCAAAGAACTGCCGCGCTTTGATGATGTTTCCCTGACGGTCGTACAAATCAGCAATCACAAACCATTGGCGCAAGTGGTATTCAGACGGACGTTTCAAATCGCCTGCAGCTTTTGACAGCAAATCAAGTCCTTCTTGCAACAATCCACGGTCAGCCAGAGATCCGGCCATGACGATGCGCCCTTCAGCCAACAATTCGGGATGCGGCGAAGCTTCTGCCAACTCTCGCCAATACTTCTCGACCATCTGGTGGTTCCCCAACGCACGATGACAATCAGCAATGACTGCGTGGTTGAAGATCCAATCAGGATTCAATCGGACAGAAATTTCCAACTCGGCGAGCGCGCGCTTCCATTGGCCGCCTCGATACAGACACAATCCGAGCATCTCGTGTACTGCGGCAACATCTGCGTATTCCTTGGCCATGGGATTCAGAATCTTGCGTGCATCGTCGTAACGATGCGCTTCAAAGGCTTGCAGTGCTGCTTCGTATCGCTTTAATGCGCGAACAGAGGCGCGCTGACCGATTGCGCGTTCAAACTCCTCGACCACGCTGTCCAATGCACGAACTTCCTTGCGTCCACCTTTTTGTGCGCGTCCGGTGCCTTTGGCTCGCACACCAGCGGGGCGACGAATGGGCCGTGTTGAACCTTCATCAATCCACTGTTCGCGTGCACGTTCTGGAGGACCTGACATTTCGCCAGTCGTGCGACGGCCACCCGTTCGACGACCCACTTCATCTGACTTTCGTTGTGCAGCGGTCCGTGTGTCTTCGCGATCCTCAAAACGACGCGGACGACGATCATCACGATCAAAACTGCGACCCCGACTCGG
>CAZCZM010000015.1:0-39688 GCA_964503445.1 uncultured Bifidobacterium sp. | reverse complement strand
CGCCACCTTGAGAGGGTGGTGTCCTAGGCCACTAGACGATGGGAGCCTGTAGCGAATGAAAAGGTTACAGGCGAACCACAGCGGTTAGGCGCGACGGCGACGCCTGAAAATGGGACGTCCACCCAATAACGCGAGCGCCACAGCTAACAGAATCACAATGACTGCCACGCGTGTGTTGTCGTCACGCTCAATGACCTCAAAGCCCATTGATACCGAAACGACTTCTGAGCCGTTACCGACACCGTTGATCTGCAATGTGTGCTCGCCCGTCTCAGCATCCTCGGGAATCACAACGGTGCGCGTCATTGTGCCGTCTGCACTTGCTTCGCCGCGACCCAGTTCCACAGGATCAGAAAACATAAACACGGTATAGGTAGTACCAGGGATGAATCCTTCTGCCGACACACCCAATTGGGAGTTGCCGTATGTACGCAAGACGCCATCATCACTCACTTGCACTCCACCAGAGGCTGTGTCTGTTGTTCCGATCTTGAGAACAACTTTTCCTGGCAGAGTCATAGTGATTTGACCATCGCGTGTTTCGGTGACGACGTTGACCTTTTGGCCACGCACCGTTGCTGTCAGTTCTCCAACTTCTAGTTCAAGAACTTCGCCATTCGACCCCAGATTCGGCACACCAGGATCGGCTGGAATTGTGGTGGTTGTCGTTGTTGTTGTGGAAGTTGTCGATGACGTGCTTGCAGGTGCCGCAACTGCACGTTGCGGAATGGTTGATGTCACCACAGGCGCGGCGCCTACGTTGTTCGCAACTGGTGCCACAGTTGTGGTCGGTACCGACCCCACAGTGATGGACTGCGATGCAGCCGCCGCAGCAATCTGATCGTTGCCTGCTTGTGATGCAGAGATGACACACGTTCCAACTGCGGAAAACGTGACAACTCCAGCACTAATTGAACACACAGATGACGACGAGTTAGCAATGGAAACAGTTGGTGCCAACGATGCATCGCTATCAACACTCACTGTGTACGTTCCACCAACCACAGCTGATGACGGAGGTGTTGAGCGGAACGTCAGAACTTGAACAATTTTGTCGACCACAATTGTCTCAGTGCTGCTACTGGACAGATAGTTGGAGTCGCCAGCACGAGTTACCTCGACCACGCATGACACACCACCACGAGCGGCTGTCAATGTTGTTCCCGTTAGTGAACAGATGCCGGAATTCACCGACCATGACAATGATCCTGTTGATTGACCACCAGTCGCAGTCAATGTCAACGAGTTACCAGTCGTGAAGTTTGATGCGCTGGTGATGTTGAGACCAGTCTGTGACGCCTTGTTCACGGTAATGGTCGTATTGGATGAAGAACGCTCCAGATAGTTCGTGTCAGTTGCCTTGGTGGCTTTGATCACACACGAAGAGCCAGCATTCCCCGGCGTCAACAATGCTCCGACAATGGTGCACGTGCCAGACACCACCGAATACGACACCGCACCAGTTCCTGACCCTCCAGTGACACCAAGAGGTAAACCTTGGCCATACGTTGCCGTAGTTGTGGTGAGTGACAACGATGCCTGGGTGGCCTTTGCTGTGGAGATCGACGTGGAAACGGACGACACAGCTGTGTAGTTATCGTCAGCGGCTTTCGTAGCCGTCAACGAACACGATGATCCAGCGTCACCAAGAGTGAGCAAATTGCTCGACACAATGCATGTCCCAGAATTCACCGAATATGTGACGGCACCTGATCCTGACCCACCACTTGTTCCCAAAGTGAGAACGACTCCAAATGTCGCAGAAGTTGTTGTGATGGACAATGCACTTTGTGCGATTCTCGAAATTGTCAATGGTGCCGAGACATAAGACACTGCATAGCGATTCGTATTCCCGACATTAAGAACCACTGTCGGCGTAATGGTGTACGACCCACCCATAGTTGGCTTCGTAGTAGACGGTCCATACGTTGAACCGAGTGTTGTGGTTCCTGAATATGAGTAGATAACGGATGAGATGGAATCGCCGCCAATCAGACCGCTTTGCGTGTATGAGTCGACCCATGATCCGCCATAGTTAATTGACTTGGCCCCTGCAGTGATGGTTAACGCAGATGCTTGGAGAGTAATCACAGAACTTTGAACCGGCGACGCGGGCCCCGTGTTGCTTGCAACGTCAGTCACGGCATTTTGCGCAATACGGAACTGAAGAGTGCCCTCTTGACATTGCGTCACCACAACGTTGATAGAGGTACCCGATGTTGCTGACGGAGTAAACACGCAACCTTGTGCGGTGCCAGTATTTGAAAAATCGGCACTGCTGATCCCAGAGACTGACTCAGAGAACGTCACCCCAAATGTTTGAGTCATCCCCGATGCAGGCGAACTGGGAGCAGATGCAATTGTTGCTGTCGGCGCCGTGTAGTCAACAGTGATGGAATCTGAATTGGTATTGCTATCTGGAATAGTGGTGCTACCCGCGGTCCAACTCACAGAGTTCGCAGCCAACCTGACCGACAGCGTGCCATCTACTTGACTGGCCTGAGTCAAGTTCAATGTGTACGACGTTGCCGAGTTTGCAACGAGAGATGAAATGGACCAACCAGTTGATGTGCCGTGCAGTGAAAAATCGGATGCAGCAACACCAGTAACCGCTTCGCTAAACGTCACCCCAACAGAGAGAGAGCTCTGATTCGTGGCATTAGACGAGGGAGTGAATGTGATTGATGGTGTCGTTGTGATGACTGCAGGCGCAAAACCCAATGTTTCGTCAGAGCCAAAATTGAACGCTTGTGCATATCCCTCATAATGGAAGTACCAGCGCTGAGAGATTGGGTCAACAATAAAACTCGCAAGGTCTGACATTCCGTTGGTACTCAAGATTGTTTGTTGCGTTGAGGTACCAACCTTGTAGCGGTTAATCGCTGCTCCAGATGAGATCGCCAGCCATAAATCACCGTCAAAAAATTCGGCGATTCCCCAGCCCCGAATGCTGTTCTCCGTTCCCATTGCAGAAACCGTCACTGTTCCGCGGTTGTAGACGGTGCCAGACGGCAGGTCAACGTCATACACGGTTCCGTTACCGTGGCGATACACCACACGGCCATATCCGGAATACAGCTCGCCATTGCTGTATGGAATTGACGATGACAATGTGATGACAGTCGGCGATGCTGGAACGGCGCCAGTCGTTTGGTCCAATTGGAACAACTTGGTGAAAGTTCCTGATGACCCAGAAAAGTCGAACGCGTACATCGTCATGGTCTTCAAGTCTGAGACAATCGCATCAAAGGCTGAGTTAGACGGCGTTGCGACGGGTGACGAAAAATCTGATTTGTTAAAGACACCCAACGAAGAATCTCCCCGAAGCGCAACTTTTGTTGCAGACAGACCAATTCCACCGCGGTCATCACCGGTAAACGAGGCAACTTCAATTGCCGTACGGTTCGTTGTTGAGGCAGTCAACGACTCAATCTTGAACTTTGACGTTTCACCATCAGTGATTGCAGCACGCACGGACGCGAGGTGTGGCTTCCCAACAGGAGACGCGACAACTGCAATCAGTGCAACAACGAGAAGTAATGAAACCCGTGCACGAGAAGTGTGGTGCCTGTTTTCAGGCACACGAAAAGAAGGGGCCAACTCCGCCATAGAACAAATGTCTAACACATGTCTGTCTGAGACCCAAATACAAAAACGGCTTCCACGCGGCAATCCGCGGGAAACCGTTGTAATGGTTGGGGAACAAGGACTCGAACCCTGAATAACAGTACCAGAAACTGCTGTGTTGCCAATTACACCATTCCCCAGTGCGCCTGCCATGTTAGCGAGCAACACGGCATCGCCACACCGACGATGTTGTTATCCAGTGATGGACAGAAGACGATCAAATCCAATGATGCGCCCGATACTCACGCCAACAGTTTCGCGTAGTGCCTTCGTCAGGGATGCGCCATTATTCATCCATGAAAGGCCTGCGAATCCATCGGCCGATGTGTGCGCAGGCGACGGGACCGTAGTGAATCCCAACTGCTGCAGAGACAGCATCACGCGTTCAACATGCCAGGGACTACTCACCACAACAACCGACGTAATGCCTCTCTGTTTCAACACCGGTGAGAGCTCTTCTAAAGATTCCCATGTGGATGATCCGATGTTTTCTGACACCATTGCAGACCGTGGAACACCGCGTTCACGTAACCAATTTTGCGATGCTTCAGCTTCTGAAAAACGATCTCCGTCCCGCTTTCCGCCAGTGAGAGCAATTAACGGAGCGCGACCACTCTTCCAATCTGTGAGCGCTTGTTGAAGTCGGGAAGCCAATAATGGCGATGGCACTCCGTCGTATTGAGCAGCTCCCATAACCACAATTGCATCGGCGGAACGAGTGTCGGTGTGAGACGCATGCCAGAACAGCAAAAATCCGCACAAGAAGATGTACACCAACACTGCGATTGCAGTTGTCACTGCAATACGAGTTGCAGAGACAAAGTACGTTCTCATGCGCACATCATCCGATGCGCTCAACCGCCGCAGTTAATCGCCGTATCGACTCGTCACGGCCAAGAATCTCAATGCTCTCAAACAACGGCGGGCCAACAGTTCGACCTGTCAGCGCCACACGGATTGGAGCCTGGGTTTTCCCCAACTTCAACTGTCGTGATTCGGTCCATGTCTCAAGACCAGCTTTCAATGCATCGTGATTCCACTCGCACGACCGAAGTACATCTGCATAGTCACGCAACACATCTGTAGCGAACTCTGCTGACATGGTTTTTGACCATGCTGCTTCATCAATCACCGGATCATTCAAGAAAATGAAGTCAATCATGGGGGCTACTTCCGACAGTGTCACAACACGTGTCTGCACCAGGGGTGCTAAGGCTGCAAAAACATCGGAGTTAAATCGACTCGGTGGCCATGGCGCATCGGCAAGAAATGGTTGACATTGTGCAATGAAATCATTGAGCGGCAATGAACGGATGTAGTCACCATTGAACGCATTGAGTTTCTTAATGTCAAAAAATGCCGGTGAATGATTGACATCTTCTAGACGAAACTCATCAACAATTCTCTGCCAAGGAACTATCTCTTGGTCTCCCGCAGGAGCCCATCCCAAGGTCATCAAATAATTCACCATTGCATCGGGCAAGATTCCTTCGGCTCGATACTGCTCCAACGCAACCTTGTCTCGACGCTTCGACAATTTCTTGCGTTGCTCGTTGACAAGCACTGGTACATGCGCCCAAATAGGTGGGGTTTTCCCCAAGGCGTTCCAAATCAATTGTTGTTTTGGCGTATTTGGTAAGTGTTCTTCAGCACGCACCACAGTGGTGATGTTCATTTCCATGTCGTCGACCACATTGGCCAACAAGAACATGGGGGTTCCGTTTCCACGCAGCAACACAAAATCTTCAATGGTGTCGTTCGAGAACTCCACTCGGCCGCGAACAAGATCGTCAACAACTGTGACGCCCTCAGGTACACGAAAACGCAGAACTCTGCCAGGACCAGGCTCTAACCCGCGGTCGCGTGAGTATCCGTCATACCCTTGTTTCCCTGTCTGCTTGGAGCGTTCTTGAATCTGTTCACCAGTGAGATCACACCAATACGCGTGTCCGGATTCATACAAACGATGCGCCGCCGCCACATGCAGTGCTGCATTCTGGCTTTGAAAATACGGACCCTCAAATTGCGGATGTGATGAATCAATCCCCAACCACGACAGCGCATCAATGATTCCCTGTGTCCACTCGGGACTGTTGCGAGATTCATCGGTGTCTTCAATACGCAAAACGAAGGTTCCACCCGTTCGCAATGTGAGAGCCCAGTTGTACAACGCGGTACGCGCTCCCCCAACATGAAAGAACCCAGTAGGTGATGGAGCAAAGCGGTAGCGGGGGGTCTCAGACATGCACACTCAGGCTACTTGTGGGCACTCATGACACGACAGATAGCGTGACCTCATGAGTGGATTCACAAGCACCGATCAAGTCAATGTGTTGGGCGAGCCACTACAAACGTGCTGCACGTCACCAATGACAGGGTTTTATCGAACAGGGTGTTGCGAAGTTGGCGGTGACGACACCGGAGTTCACGCAGTATGCGCCATCATGACCGACGATTTTCTCGAGTTCTCCAAAGCTGCGGGAAATGACCTCTCCACTCCCATGCCCCATTTCGGATTTCCGGGCTTGAAGGCCGGAGATCAATGGTGTCTGTGTGCACCGCGCTGGCAAGAGGCATACGAAGCAGGCCGAGCGCCCCAGGTGAAGTTACGCAGCACACACATTGCCGCTGCAGAGTTCTGCGACATGGATGCATTGCGCGCCCACGCGATAGATCTGTAGTTACTGCGCGAGTAACTCTTCGTTGAACGACATCAACAAGGAATCATCACCCATCACTGCACCGCTCAGTCCGTGGACACCTGGCAATAGTTGTTCGCAGAAGAAACGTGCAGTGTTGATGCGTGAAACTTGCTCGGTCTGGTCAATGTCGGCATGAAGCGCAATATGAGCAGACTTCGCCATCACATAGCCACCCACCAATGTTGATAGCTGACGCAAATACGGAGTTGCACCGGACAACACCGCTACTTGATTTGTTGCGTTCTGGAAGAACCATTGCGTTGTCTCGCGAACTGCAGCTACAGCACACCGAAGTTCATTAGCAGTCTTCTCAAGTTCTGGATGTTTGATGAGCTTTGCATCAAGTGCATCAATGTCGTCAAACAACGACATCACCACGGCACCGCCCTTCATTCCCAACTTACGACCCACCAGATCCATCGCCTGAATACCGTTGGTACCTTCGTAGATGGTGGTGATTCGTGCATCGCGGTAGTGCTGCGCAACGCCAGTTTCTTCAATGAAACCCATTCCGCCATGAATCTGCACAGCCATTCCTGTGAGATCAACGGCCATGTCTGTTCCCCATCCCTTTGAAATGGGAGTGAGCAACGCAGCCATATCGGAAGCTTTCTCGCGCTCTGCCGCATCGGGGTGATGCGCCGCAATATCAAGGCATGCCGCATTCCAATAAATGATGCGACGCAAGGCCTCGATGGTGCTCTTCATGGTGACCAGCATTCGCTTGACATCAGGATGCTGAATAATGGGCGAGCTTTCGCCCGCGGGTGCACCTGGTGCTCGTCCTTGCTTTCGCACAATGGAGTACTCAAGCGCTTGCTGATACGCGCGCTCGATCAATGCAAGGCCTTCAAGCCCGACGCCAAGTCGTGCTTGATTCATCATGGTGAACATGTATGACATTCCATGATTCTCTTCACCAATGAGATAGCCGACTGCCCCGTCGTTGTCACCAAAAGACAGAACACAGGTGGGGCTGGCCTTGATGCCCGTTTTGTGTTCAATACTGACGCAGGTGACATCGTTGCGCGGACCTAATGACCCATCGTCATTCAACAAATACTTTGGAACGATGAAACAAGAGATTCCTTTTGTTCCAGCTGGCGCATCAGGAGTGCGGGCAAGAACCAAGTGAATGATGTTCTCAGCTAAATCATGCTCACCGAAGGTGATGTAAATCTTCGTACCAGAGATTCGGTATGTGCCATCTGCCTGTTTTACGGCTTTGGTTCTAACCGCACCGACGTCAGATCCGGCATCTGGTTCGGTGAGGTTCATGGTTCCCGTCCATTGTCCAGAAATCATTTTGGGCAAATAGGTCATCTTCTGAATCTCATCACCATGGTGCATGATGGCGTCAATTGCGCCTTGAGTAAGAAGTGGCGCCATGGTCAATGCCATGTTCGCCGAGTTCATGATTTCTTGCAGTGCAATATTGACAACCCATGGAAATCCACCGCCGCCAAATCCGGGATCGAAACCTAATGCACCCCAGCCAGCGTCAACATAAGCGCGGTACGCCTCCTTGAATCCCTCGGGAGTAGTGACGGTTCCATCGTCGTTACGGTGAGAACCAACGACATCACCCACTTTGTTGAGTGGTGCAAAAGTTTCTTCAAAAAAACGTGCAGCTTCTGACAGCACATCGCTGACCATTGATGAATCAAGCTCGGCAAACTTTGGCAAAGCCATCACGGAGTCCAGGTCACAAAAACGACGCAGAACAAATTCCATGTCTGCAAGCGGTGCTGAATATGTGGTCATTGTGCGTACCCCGTCAATGCTCGCCACGATGATGGCGCTTGAGTTGCTACTTGTTCTGGTGTCATACGAAGTGTTGATTCAGGAACCAAGTCCGCCAAGGCGCGACCTTCCTTGTAGTGATGAACATTGCCGACACCCACAAACAATTCACGTCGCACAGCGACTTGATCCACTGGTGGAGAATCCGACAGAAAACCCCACAACGACAATGCGAGGTTGAGGTCGTAGACAGATGGTGCGCGACCAAACAGGGACGCACGGCGAAGCGCAATGAGTGAGCACCCTCGCAAGGCATCATCGATGTCTTCGCCTGCTTGCAACCGCACCCGACTGCGTGCGCGATTTGCCAACGTAATGATGTATCCCTGGTCTGGACCTTGATATCCCAGTCGCTCGCCAGCAGGTTGACGCCCTTCAATCTCGCCGGGGCGGCCTGGTTCCCACGCGGCAGGAACAAAATCGGGCGACTCGTAATACCGTGCGGGCTCGGTAGGCGGTACAGGGGCAAATCGGGGTGCAGCCATAGACCCAAACTCTACGCCCTGAGCGTCACGGATAAGGAAGAACTGGGTTACTGGTGATGAAGCAAGCCATAGACGAGCGACTCTTCAAGCGCTTGCCATGAGGCTTCAATGATGTTGGTGGACACACCGATTGTGGTCCATGAACGGTCACCGTTCGTGGCGTCAATCAGTACACGAGTGACTGCTCCAGTAGCAGTTGCCCCGTCCAAGATTCTGACCTTGTAGTCAGTGAGATGAATGCGGTCAATCTGGGGGAAGCTTTCGCGTAAACATGCTCGCAATGCAGCGTCGATCGCGTTCACTGGACCATTACCTTCTGCGGTCTGCACAAAGCGCTGATCGCCCACCCACACCTTGACTGTGGCCTCGGTAGTAAAACGGCCGTTCGTGCCTTCATCCGTAATGACACGCATGGACTCAACACGAAACTGATCCTGCTCCCATCCGGTGGCACGGCGCATCAACAGTTCCAACGATGCATCTGCTGCCTCGAAGTGGTAACCCTCGTGTTCGAGACGCTTCAAATCATCAATGACTTGATTAACTGCGGGACCATCCATTGCGAGACCAAGCTCTTCAGCTTTCACTTCGATGGTTGCGCGACCTGCCATTTCACTCACAACGAAGCGAGTTCCATTTCCAACGACGTCGGGGTTGATGTGCTCGTACGCATCTTTTGCGCGCTTAATTGCCGACACATGTAAACCAGCTTTGTGCGCGAATGCAGATGCACCCACGTATGGCGCTTGCGGATTCAATGGACGGTTCAATACTTCTGCCACATGGTTGCTGACTGCAGTGAGTCGGCTTAAGTGGCCGTCTGGCAGACATGCAAAGCCCATTTTCAATTCAAGGTTTGGAATAACTGTGGTGAGATTGGTGTTGCCTGTTCGTTCACCCAATCCATTCAACGTTCCTTGCACTTGACGCGCTCCGGCCAAAACTGCTGCCATTGAGTTTGCAACGGCACAGCCGGTGTCATCGTGACAGTGAATACCAATCGTGGCGTCGTTCCCGACAAATGCCTTCACCGCGGTGACAACTTCCGAAACATCGTGAGGCAATGATCCGCCATTGGTGTCACACAACACCAAATGAGTCGCACCTTTCATCATGGCCGCTTCAACAACGCGCATCGCGAACTCGGGGTTGTTCTTGTAACCGTCGAAGAAGTGTTCAAGGTCGACCATTACTCGGCGACCGTTGCTCTGTAAAAAGTCAACGGAGTCGGCAACCATCAGGACACCCTCATCAAGAGTTGTTTGCAGCGCATTGGTGACGTGGTAGTCCCATGACTTCGCAACAATGCACACTGCCGATGTGTTGGCATCGAGCAAATTGCGCAGTGTGGCATCCTCGTCCACTTTTCCTGCAGGGCGACGAGTGGATCCGAATGCAACCAGTGTTGAATTCTTCAACTGAAGCTCAGTCGTTGCACGCGCAAAGAATTCGATGTCTTTGGGGTTTGCACCGGGCCAACCACCTTCAATGAAATGAACGCCGAGATAATCGAGTTGTTCGGCAATACGCAACTTGTCTTCGACAGTTGCAGATACGCCCTCCACCTGCATGCCATCGCGCAGTGTGGTGTCGAATGCTTCGACTGTCTCTCTGCCTGTGGTGCTCATCGTGTTCTCCGTTTGTCCTGTCAGGGGTAATTCTTGCGTCTGGGATATGAAAAAGCCGCCCCGAGGGCGGCAGGTACGCGCATGTCGGGGTCCGACATGCGCTAGCGAATAATGATGATGGCCGCGGCAGAGCCGACAAGGCGGCGGGAGGTGCGAGCGGTCAACATGACGTCAGTATCGCTTCATACACAGCATTCGTCAACCCCTGTGGGGAAATCTGTGGAAAACCCTGTTTCCCCACCCCATGCTGTATTTCACCTGTGGAGGGCGCACAATCACACCAGCGGCAGGAAGCGCTTCAGACAATTGGTCTAGGCCAATTCACACCAGTGCTTGTACTGAGGAATCTGACCTCTCACTGCCTGACCGTATACCTCTGCAACCTTGGTGGTGATGGGGCCTGGGCACGGAACCGAGCGATCATCAACTGAATTGATTGCACTGACCTCCGCGGCAGTGCCTACACAGAAGATTTCATCGGCGATGTACAGGTCGGAACGAGCGATGTTGCCCTTCTCGACGGTGTATCCGAGGTCTTGCAGAATCTTGATGACGCTCCACTGGGTGATTCCTTCTAAGGCACCAGCCGACAGTGGCGGCGTAATAACTGTTCCGTTGCGAACAACAAAGAGGTTCTCGCCCGTGCACTCACTGACCAGACCTTCCTGGTTCAACAAGATGGCTTCGTCATATCCGGCGCGCAATGCTTCCACTTTGGCAAGCGATGAGTTGGCGTAGTTGGCAACCGTTTTTGCTGCGGGAGGCAACATGTTGTGGTCAAGACGCTTCCACGACGAAATCTTCATGCGCACGCCTTTAGTGAGCGCTTCGTCGCCCAAGTACGCGCCCCATGGCCAGCAAGCGATAGCGACATCAACCGAGCACGGCAACGTGTTCAATCCCATTTCGCCATAGCCGTAGTACGCAATAGGACGGATGTAGCAACCAGGAAGTCCGGTAGAGCGAACGGTGTCTTTAGTTGCCTGAATAAGTTCTTCGACCGAGTATGGAATTTCCATCCCCAAAATCTTCGCGCTCTTGAAAAGACGTTCAATGTGTTCGGTCAGTCGAAACACAGCGGGGCCATCGGCTGTTTCGTATGCACGAATGCCTTCGAACACACCTGTTCCGTAATGCAATGTGTGAGTCAACACATGGACCTGAGCCTTGTCCCAGTCGACGAGCGTTCCGTTCATCCAGATTTTCGGTGTTGGGATAAGGGTGGGCATATGAGCTCCTCAGTAAGGCGTGGTCAGAGATTACTTGCTGGCAACGAGCGCAGCGATGGCGTTTCCAATTTCGACAGTTGTACCCGTGGGAACAGTGTCGCAAGCGGTACGAATTCGCGCTGCCGCATCATTTTCGCCAAGGAACTCAAGCATGAGCGCCGCAGACAAAATGGCAGCAGTGGGGTTGGCCTTGCCGGTACCAACAATGTCAGGAGCAGATCCGTGTGATGGCTCGAACATTGACGGACCGGTTCGTGATGGGTTCAAGTTCGCCGATGACGCCAAACCGATTCCTCCGCTCACTGCACCGCCGAGATCGGTGAGGATGTCGCCAAACAGGTTGTCGGTGACAATCACGTCGTAGCGATGTGGATCTTCAACAAAGTAGATACATGCGGCATCAACATGGTTGTAGGCAGTTCCCACGTGAGGGAACTCGGCGGCCACTTCATTGAACGCGCGTTGCCACAGGTCACCTGCAAATGTCAGAACGTTTGTCTTGTGTACAAGCGTGACATGCTTGCGCTCACGTTTGGCTGCTAACTCAAATGCGTACCGAATGCAGCGCTCGACACCGTGACGAGAATTCACACTTCCTTGAGTCGCAATTTCATGTGGTGTCCCCTTACGTAACACTCCACCTTCGCCAACATATGGCCCTTCGGTGTTTTCGCGAATGACGACAAAATCATGCGGAGTGACATGGCCTGGTGCCGTTCCAGCAAATGGGCGTTGGTTGACGTACAAGTCAAGATCAAAACGCATCTTCAGCAGAAGTCCACGCTCGATGATTCCTGGCGGCACATCGGGCGTTCCCACGGCACCCAACAGAATCGCGTCATATGCGCGTAGTTCATTAAGAGTTGCGTCAGACAAAATCTCGCCATCGCGCAGATAGCGAGTGCCCCCAAGGTCGAACTCGGTGGCGTCAATGTCGACCCCGGCAGCCCGCACCACTTTCACTGCTTCGGCCGTCACTTCCGGTCCGATTCCGTCTCCGCCAATGAGTGCAATGCGATGTGCCATAGGGAGACCAATCTAGAACGCGCAGATAGCCTTCACCGCATGGCAAAGCATCTGCTGTCTGAAGCAACCTACAAACGCCTTGAAGCCGAAGTCGCCCACCTTGAGCACACAGTTCTGCCCGAAGTCGCCGACAAGATTGGTCGTGCGCGCGAAATGGGTGACCTGTCAGAAAATGGCGACTATCACGCCGCCAAAGACGAATACGGAATGTTCAACGACCGAAAGAACTTGGTCCTCAACATTTTGGAGAACGCAGAAATTGCGCCTGCTCCCGCCCCTGGCGTGATTGGAGTTCTCTCCACTGTCACCATTCTGTTCGATGGCGACAGCGAAGACGATGCCGAGACCTATCTGATTGGCCACATCGAGGAACGTGGTTCCCTCGAGGGCACAGAAATCATGAGCCCGGTCTCCCCTATTGGTTCGGCACTGCTCGGAAACACTGAGGGCAGCAAGGTTGCCATCACATTAGAAAACGGCGCAAAGGTGTCTGTCACTGTTGTGAAGGTGGACAACTGAACGACCAACGCATTCCCCATCTGCCGACGGGTCGCGCCATAGAACTTCCAGGTCGAGGAACCACGTTCTATCGCGAAATTGAAGGCCCGCCGGGCGCGCCAGTTCTCATGCTGTTGCATGGTTGGACGGCAACGGCAGACCTCAATTGGTTTATGTGTTACGAAGAACTTGGAAAACACTTCCGAGTCATTGCCATTGACCATCGTGGGCATGGCCGCGGCATTCGCACATCGTCGTCGTTCAAGCTGTCTGACTGTGCAGACGATGTAGCGGCTCTTGCCGATCAACTCGGTATCTCCACGTTCATTCCAGTGGGATATTCCATGGGCGGCACGGTTGCCCAGTTGATGTGGAAGCGACACGAACATCGTGTTCTTGGTCTAGTGCTTGCTGCAACCGCCGGGCACTTTGTTACCACGCGCCAAGAACGTCTGGCATTCACAGCGCTAGCCGGAGTGGGCGCTTTGGCACGTGTTGCTCCACCATCTGTGCGCGAGACACTCAGCGATCGGTTGTATCTCTCACGAAAAACAATGACGTGGGAACCATGGGCCGCACAACAAGTAGCAAGCCACGAATGGCGACAAATTCTTGAGGCCGGCGCAGCGCTCGGACGATACGACTCACGGCATTGGCTTCCAACAGTTGATGTCCCCACCTCAGTCATTGTCACCACCAACGATCGTGTTGTTCACCCAGAGCGGCAACAGACATTGGCGTCGCTTATTCCTGATGCTCATGTTCTTGAAATTGATGCAGATCATGATGCGGTGTATGCGCATGCCGATCGGTTTGTGCCATTGCTTGTGTCAGCGTGCACAACCGTGCATCAGCGCGCACAGTCGCGTGTGAAAAATCCGTCATGAAACACGCTGTTGCTCGACGGTCACGGTGGCGACGCAATAGTCGTTTGGCCAGCTTGGGTGCTCGCATTGGCTTAGCTCACGCCGGAACTTCGGCTCGCAAAATCTTTGCGAATGCCGCACGTAAAGAGGAACTTTCACGCGCACGAGAAATGAAAACCGCGCAACAAGTTGCTGATGAATTAGGCAACATGAAAGGCGCCCTCATGAAGTTGGGCCAAATGGCCAGCTACCTCGATGACGGGCTCCCAGAACCACTACGCCTTGCGTTGTCACAACTGCAGTCCAATGCTCCGCCGATGAGCATTGCGCTCGTTCATGAAGCAATCGAAAACGAACTGGGCACACCTGTGTCTGATTTGTTTGTCGAGTTTGACGACGAACCCATTGCGGCTGCCTCTATCGGACAAGTTCATCGAGCCATTCTGCGCACACCCACCGGAGAACGCGCCGTTGCAGTGAAAGTGCAATACCCGGGTGTTGCCGAAGCAATTGATGCAGACCTGCGCACCGCAGATCTTCTTGGCACTTTGTTGGCATTTGGTTTTAAGAGCCTGAACCCCGAAGACATGGTGGCCGAGATTAAAGACCGGCTGCGCGAAGAGTTGGATTACACAAAAGAAGCACAGAACCAACAACTCTTCGCAGACTTCTACCGAGACCACCCATTTATTCATGTGCCAGAAGTTCTGCACGAATACTCCACGTCGCGAATCTTGGTGTCAGAGTTAGTTACAGGACATTCATTTGCCGACGTTCTCACGTGGCCACAAAATGAACGCAACATGGCAGGCGAAGCAATCTTCCGCTTCGTGTTCCGCAGTCTTTATAGATTTCGCGCATTCAATGGTGATCCACACCCCGGCAACTACATCTTCCACAAAGACGGAAAAGTGACATTTCTCGATTTTGGTCTCATCAAACATTTCACAGAAGAAGAAATGTTGATGTTCCAATCAATGGTGAAGGCTGCAGTGCTTGATCACGATATGGAGACATACCGACGAATCATCGAAGAAGCCGGCATGTTGCAACCAGATGCACCATTCACCACCGAAGAAGCGGGCGACTACTTTGCCCACTTCTACGAACCGGTACGCGAATCAAAAGACATGATGTGGACCACGGGTTACGCAACGTCAATTGTTCGACACACATTCGACCGCACATCAGCCATTGCTCAATACGCAACCGTGCCTCGAAGTTTTGTGTTCATTCAGCGCATTAACTTGGGACTGTATGCACTGCTTGGCCAGCTTGGTGCCAGTGGAAACTTCCGTCGCATTAGTGAGGAGTTGTGGCCGATGACGAGCGCTGCTCCGTCCACTCCCATGGGCGAACGCGAAGCCGAATGGCTCGCTACGCGCGACTAGTCGTACCACCACAACCATTTGCCATGCGAGTGCGCATGGGCCAGAACCCGAGCCGATGACATGGAACCATTTTCGTATGTCACTGAACCGATGACTGTGCCAGGAGGTCCTTCCACCGATGGCATTGGAACATGAGGCAATGAGACGACAACTCCCTCTGCTTCTGCGCTAATCCAATACACCGGACGCTGACGACTCGCTTCAGCGAGGTGCTGTCCGAAAAGTTCCCATGTGTCCTTAGGGGCATAAACGAGAGCCCACGTTGTGGTGACAACAAGTGGGCCATCAATCTGTTCCAGAAGGGATGGCAGGTCAGCAATTGCGTCACCTGTAACGAATTGCACGTCTAATTGAGATGCCGAATCAAGTGCCGCATTAGTTCTTTCAGTACGACCTGTATCTGGCCAAACACAAGCCTGCATCCATCGATAGTCGTCAGGGTTGCGTGTGTCGATGGGATTTCTGTCAAAACCGATCTGTTTCTTGATGGGAGCACGAACAAGAGGTGGTTCGCCATGCAAGACATCGCAACCGATTCGCACAGGTGAATTATGCGGACCATATGTTCCGTGTGCGCCGTAGTCAATGAAACAGCTATCACGAGTCAATGTGAGTCCTGCACTCGTGCCAACATCGACAAGTGTGGCTTCGTGGTCAAGCTCTAATGACGCCAAAGCGGGAACCAATGCCGACACGCGTCCGATTTCATTGGTTTGCACGAACCGAGTCTGAATCACTGGAGCCAGTTCATCCATCGAATTCAACACGCAACTGATGAATGCGTTACCAACATCCAATGTCGCATTGTTGTAATAGATGTCAAATAACTCGGGCTCTAGCCCACGCAAAACCCGTTCGTGCACGGCGGCCAGCAAAAGGTTTGGGTGAAGTTTGTCGGAGGGCGAGATCTTCAGAAACTCAAGAACTTCTGTACTGTTCGCGACTGCTCTAGTGATTTTCTCGTACAGCGGTGAATATCCGCGACATTCATTCTCTGAAAATGTCAGCCACAGTGCGGCGAGATCTACCGATGTCATGAAAGAACTGATTCAAAATCGAGACCGATATCGAGAATCGGCGATGAGTGCGTGAGACCGCCCACGCTGATGAAATGAACTCCGGTCTCTGCGACTGCGCGAGCAGTAGCCAAAGTGAGACCACCACTTGCCTCTAACAACACCGCACGTCCAGTTGATTCCTGATGCGCAGCACTGATGGCAACTGCTTCTTTCATGACGGCCGGCGGCATGTTGTCTAACAGAACAACATCTGCTCCTGCATCTAACGCCACGCGCAATTGATCAAGTGTGTCGACTTCAATTTCAATGGGAAGTTCACTTGCCATCTCACGAACCTTGGCAAACGCTTCCACTACTCCCCCAGCTGCCGCGATGTGATTGTCCTTCACAAGTGCAGCATCACTCAGACTCATTCGATGGTTCTGTCCACCACCGCACCGAACCGCGTACTTTTCCAACTGACGCAACCCTGGTGTGGTCTTGCGTGTATCTCGGATGATGGCGCCAGTCCCCGCAACCTCGTCAACCCATCGCGCGGTCGCTGTCGCAACGCCAGACAAATGACACAACAAATTCAATGCAGTTCGTTCGGCAGTCAACATCAACTGAGTGGGTGCTTCAACTCTGGCCAAAACATCGCCGGGCCCCACTCTGTCACCATCACGAACCAACATCTCCACCGAGACTTCATTGGCTCCGCAGACCATGTCCACCACTGCAAGCGCCACGTCGAGGCCAGCTATACATCCGTTGGCACGCGCGCCAAAACTGACGATGCTTCGCTGCTGACGAGGAACCGTTGCAACAGATGTGATGTCGACACCACCCGCTAAGTCTTCCGAAATGGTGTCACGAATAACTCGCTGAACATATTCAGCATCAAGACCCGCGTTCTGAAGCCGTTGTTCAATGTCTGAAGAAAGAGGGTGAATGTTCATTTATGACACCTGAATCTGTCCGTCCACAATGCGACACGATAGATGGCGCTGCCACTGGTCAGACGGAACTACAAAATCGGAACGACGGTGACAGCCTCTACTTTCCTCGCGTGTGCGCGCAGCTTCAACAACAGCCAATGCAATGGTGAGCATGTTGGTGGCTTCAAAGGCCTTCCGCGTTGGCACCACATCTGGAGAAGCATTCTCTGCCAGAGTGTTCAAGATTCGAGCCGCGGATGCAAGACCTTCTGGTGTGCGCACCACTCCCACATACCGAGACATCGCGGAACGTAGTGCCGCTCGGTGATACGAATCAATGAGTGATCCATCATTGTCGTCATCAACGGAGACAACTTTGTCTGGCAATTCCCAACTGAGTGCACGACCTACTCGGGTTCCTGCAACTACCCCCTCGGTCAGACTGTTTGATGCCAATCTGTTTGCGCCATGCACGCCCGTACAGGCGGCTTCTCCAACAACAAAAAATCCACGGAGAGATGTTTCGCCGTTCAGTGATGCCCTAACTCCGCCACACACGTAATGGGCTGCGGGCGCAACGGGTATGAGTTCACGTTGTGGCTCAATTCCGGCAGCGCGACACGATGCAGTAATGGAAGGAAACCGTTCATCAAAGTTGTCAATCTTGCGAGCATCTAAATACACATGGTCGTTTACCCCGGCTGGTGCTTGCGCCATACGAGCACTAATTGCCGATGCAACAACATCGCGTGGTGCAAGATCTTCCAGCGGATGCACATCTTTCATTACGCGTTGACCCGCCGCGTCCAGAAGAATTGCCCCTTCCCCTCGAACTGCTTCGCTAATCAACGCTTGTTGACCTGTTGCATCAGGGCCACGCCACAACACCGTGGGATGAAATTGAATGAACTCAAGATCACGCGCTTCAACTCCAGCGCGCAACGCAAGCGCAATTCCGTCGCCGGTCACCGCAGGAGGGTTCGATGTTGATGCATACACCTGGCCATAACCACCAGTTGCAACAACCACAGCGCGTGCATTAACAATGCCCACACTTTCTACTCCGCCACTACGATCTAACATGGCCACCTTCACACCGGCAACAGCGCGTTCGCCTCTGGCAGTTGTTCCAACCACTACATCAAGCGCAAAAGCACGTTCCACCACTTGAACACCGGCAAGACGTACCGACTCATCAAGAGTGCGTTGCACTTCAGCCCCTGATTGATCTCCGCCAGCATGCACAATGCGCCGATGCGAATGTCCACCTTCGCGCGTGAGAGCTATTTCACCCGTTTGTTCGCCTGGGTCGAATGCTGCACCCAATTCCATGAGGTAACGAATAGCTGTGGGCGCCTCAGATACCAAGGTGTGCACCGCATCTTCATCGCACAGTCCAGCGCCCGCTTCCAATGTGTCGGAGACGTGATTAGCTAATGAATCGTTGGGGTCTAGTACTGCCGCAAGTCCACCTTGGGCCCAGTTTGTACTTCCCGCATCAAGCGTGTCTTTCGTGACCAAAACAACGTCACGTACTGGTCGTAATGCAAGCGCTGCTGAGAGACCTGCTGCACCAGAGCCAAGGATGACCACATCGGTGGTGACAGTCCATGTGGGTTCTGGCGCGGCCAACGCGCGAGGAACGCAGTTATTCGCCGACACGAGATGGCGTGCCGATCGCAATCATGCGTTCGACGGATTGACGAGCGCGATCTGCTACGTCACGTGGAACATCGACCACATCAGTTCCGTGAAGTAGTGCGTGCTCCAACTTTTCGGGAGTAATCATCTTCATGTACTTACACACTGCGGCACGATTCACTGGTTGGAAGTCTGTGGTGACATTGACTTTGCGCAACTGGTGCAACATTCCTGTCTCGGTAGCAACCAAAACTTTTTTGGACTTTGTTGTGCGAGCCGCATCCAACATTCCACCAGTGGACAGAATGTGTGTGCGTTCGGCTGGCACAACTCCCTCTGATGCCAAATACAAAGCACTTGTTGCACATCCGCATTCTGGGTGAACAAACAATTCGGCCTCAGGCTCAGCTTCCACCATGTGTTTCAAGTCTGAGCCGTTAATGCCAGCGTGAACGTGGCACTCGCCCATCCAGATGTGCATGTTGTTTCGCTTGGTCATGCGCTGAACGTGAGCGCCCAAGAATTGGTCGGGAAGAAACAGAATCTCTTTGTCGGCAGGAATGGACTGCACCACTTCCACTGCATTGGAGCTGGTGCAACAAATATCAGTCTCTGCTTTTACAGCAGCAGTGGTGTTGACATAGCTCACTACAACTGCGCCTGGGTGTTCTGCTTTCCATGCACGCAATTGATCTGCGGTAATTGTGTCGGCCAGCGAACAGCCTGCACGCTCATCCGGAATGATGATGGTCTTGTCATACGACAAAATCTTTGCGGTCTCTGCCATGAAGTGCACGCCGCAGAACACAATGGTTGACTGAGGGACAGTGGCTGCAATTCGCGACAGTGCGAGTGAGTCTCCAACGTGATGTGCCACATCTTGAATCTCGGGCACTTGGTAGTTGTGCGCCAAGATGACGGCATCTTTTTCTTCAGCGAGCGCTCGAACACGCGCGGCCCACTGTGGATCAACTGTTGAAGTCACGCCAATAAGGCTAAGCGCCGTTTTGCCCTTTTTGCGCATTTGTGAACAGCACGGTGATGTGACATCGAGATTGTGAAAAGTCGCACGTTTACCCTGATGAACTCGGCAGATTCACCGGTGGGTCAAACCAGAAGCGAGTGATGGCATCGGCCAATGAACCTGTGGCTGAGCCGGGGTCGGTAACGATGTCATCGGGCGCGTCAGCAAAACGCAAAACGCTGGCAACACCGTGGTCTGCAACAACCACCACCAATCGCACTCTGCGACGAAGAGCATGTTCGCTTGGTGCTCCGTCAATTGATCCGTCAGGCCCAAGTGGCGCCGCCCAACCTGTAGTGACAATTGCTGCGGCATCAAACATGCGCGCCAATGCACTTGACGGCGTATCAAGAAGTTCATACACATCGGGATGTTGCGACAATGAACACAAATTGGGTTCGGTCGTTGGCCTGTCTGCACAATTCACTCCGTAGAGTCGCGCACCAGCTAACTCGAACGAATCGAGAAGCGAATGCAGTTTCGCTTCAACGCCGATTGCGATGTCGGTGATGTCTGCGAGTGAAACAGGAAGAGAGGGTCGGTCGTCATTCATGCCGCCATGTGGAGCCACAGCACGAACAGACGGAACCTATTGTTGAAGAAATTCCGACAGGGTCTTTGCCGCACGCGCTACAGCTGAGCCATATTTCGTACCGGGTGATCGAGTCATTCGTTCGAGTGGCCCCGACACCGAGAATGCTGCAACAACATCTCCGTGCGAATCAAACACGGGTGCGCTCACCGAAGCCACGCCTTTTACTCGCTCTTCAACTGATTCGATCCAGCCCGTAGATGTCTTTGTTCCGCTGAGTACTTTCCCTGCAGAACCACGCGTCAGGGGAAACAAAGAACCTTCGGCCACAATCCATCGCAAACCATTTGGCGACTCAAGCGACACAACACAGCGTCGGCCATCGGTCTCGGGAACAAAGACCTGAACGCTCTCACCAGTTTTGTCGCGAACCTCTGCGGCCACTTCGCGCGCACGTTCCAAGAATGGAAACTGATGAGAAGCCGCGCGGCCCAAGCCAGCAAGTGTTGGGCCAACGCAATACAACCCTGCATCATTTCGACGCACGGCTCCGTGATGTTCAAGTGCCGCAAGCAAGCGATGGCACGTGGCACGCGGAAGTCCGGTGGCATCAATCGTTTCATTCAATGACAGTGGACGTGTGACAAGGGCGTTCATCACAAGAAACGCCTTGTCTAAAACTCCGACCCCTGATACGCTGTCCATTGTGTGGGAATCATATCCCATATATTGAGACAACGCATGCTGCGTGTGCGGAAGGATTCATATGTCGACACCGTTAACACTTCCCCAGAAGGTGTGGGACCAACACGTTGTGCACCAAGCTGCTGGCGAAGCAGATCTTTTGTACATCGACCTGCACCTCGTGCATGAAGTCACCAGTCCACAAGCCTTTGACGGTTTACGAATGACCGGCCGACCACTTCGTCGCCCAGACCTCACCGTTGCTACAGAAGACCACAACGTTCCCACCGCAGACATTCACCTGCCCATTGCAGATCCCATTTCCGCACGTCAGGTGCAGGTGCTGCGCGACAACGCGAAAGAATTTGGTTTCACACACTTCCCCATGGGAAATGACCGTCAAGGAATTGTTCACGTTATTGGGCCAGAACAAGGGCGAACACTTCCGGGGATGACCATTGTGTGCGGCGACAGCCACACTGCAACGCACGGTGCTTTTGGTGCACTTGCATTTGGAATCGGAACCAGCGAAGTAGAGCACGTTCTTGCAACACAGACACTTCCGCAATCACGTCCAAAGTGGATGTCTGTCACTGTTGATGGCGATGTTCCAGAGGGCGTGACTGCAAAAGACATCATCCTTGCCATCATCGGAAAAATTGGAACTGGTGGCGGAATTGGTCACGTCATCGAGTATCGAGGTTCAGCAATCCGCGCCTTGTCGATGGAAGGCCGCATGACAGTGTGCAACATGAGCATCGAAGCTGGCGCAAAAGCAGGCTTGATTGCACCGGACGAAACAACATTCGAGTACTTGAAGGGTCGCGAGCACGCACCCAAAGGTGCAGATTGGGACGCTGCAGTCACAGCATGGAAAGAACTGAAGACAGATGATGGTGCAAAGTGGGACAAAGAAGTCTTTATTGACGCATCAACATTGACACCGTATGTCAGCTGGGGAACAAACCCCGCTCAGGTTCTCCCCATTGATGGAGTGATTCCTTCGCCATCAGATGCTGCAGACGACACCGCGGCGGACACTATTCAGCGAGCACTTGACTACATGGGACTCACGCCAGGAACCAACATGCGCGATGTTCCAGTGGACACAGTATTCATTGGTTCTTGCACCAACGGACGCATCGAAGACATTCGCGCTGCTGCTGCAGTTTTGAAGGGACGCAAAGTCACTGTAAAACGAGCCATGGTGGTGCCTGGCAGCCATGCGGTGCGTGCGCAAGCAATTGCCGAGGGACTCGACAAGATTCTCATTGACGCCGGAGTCGACTTCCGTGAACCTGGTTGCAGCATGTGTCTTGCAATGAACCCAGACAAACTTGCACCTGGCGAACGCGCTGCAAGTACGAGCAACAGAAACTTCGAAGGACGTCAAGGGCGAGGCGGACGCACCCACCTTGTCTCCCCCGCTGTTGCAGCAGCAACCGCTGTTGCCGGACACTTCGCGAGCCCAGGAGATCTGAAATGAAAGCTGTACAAGTCATCACTGGTCGTGGCGTTCCTTTAAAGCGAAGCGACGTCGACACCGACCAAATCATTCCCGCCGATTGGCTGAAGCGTGTTGAACGAACCGGCTTTGAAGCTGGACTATTCAGCACCTGGCGCGATGACCGCAACTTTGTTTTGAATGATGAGAAGTACGCAGGGGCCAGCATCTTGATTGCGGGGCCAAGCTTCGGAGTTGGTTCATCACGCGAACATGCAGTGTGGGCTATTCAGCAATACGGATTTGATGCAGTTATTGCACCAAGCTTCAGTGACATTTTCCGCAATAACTGCACAAAGAACGGTCTTGTTCCCGTTGTGCTTCCGCTGTCATCAGTAGAAAAATTGTGGGACTTGGTGGAATCAAACTCAAGCACCGAGATTGTTGTGGACATGGAGCGCTTACTGGTGGAAGTTCCATCCGCCGGATTCAGCGAATCGTTCCCAATGGATGCACCAACACAACACCGTTTCTTGAACGGACTTGATGACATTGGCATCACGTTGACCCATGCCGACAAGATCAGTGAATTCGAGAAGTCACGTCCAGCGTGGCTAAGCAAATAGCAGTTCTTATTTCTTCGGTACGAATGGCCAGCGGTCTTGGTGCGCTTCGAGTAGGTCATATAAGCGATCTGCCAGACCAGTAGCACGACGAATGTTTGTTGTTGCTGCGTGCGAAAGAACGTCTGGCGTTGACACCAGGGTGAGATGTGGTTTGGCGCGAGTAATTCCCGTGTAGACCAATTCACGGGTAACAATTTGCGTCGCCTGAGTGGGCAACATCAAGATGGTATGCGCATACTCACTTCCCTGGCTCTTGTGAATTGTGAGTGCGTGCACAGTTTCAACAGGTGGCAACTTCGTGACCGGTATGCGTCTAATCCCGCCGTTGCCGGAGAAGACAGCAACGCGCTGGCGATGTTCGTCTTCGCAGATGATTCCGATGTCACCATTAGACAAATCGTTCACGTAATCGTTCACCACCACCATGATGGGTCGGCCTATGTACCACTGACCTTTTGCACTATTTCCCAACTTGCGGTCAATGGTGGAATTCCATCCACTCACTCCAAACTTTCCACGTCTGTGCGCACAGATGAGTTGAAGTTGCCCCCGAAGGTTCAGCAGACGTTCCATGTCTTCATCTGATCGAGCAACAGATGCAGCCTCACAAACAGTTCGAGCATGACGCAGAACTTGCTTCGCTACATCATTGAGTCCTGTGGAGTCGTCTGTTGGATTCACCCACGTAAAGCGCGGTAACTCTTTCCCATCTGCATCAACACCAACTGGATACTCCCGCGTCAGGGACTCCATGAGTTGCTGAGGTTCATTGCCATTAATTGCGTCGCTAATCATGGCGACAGGTGAACCTTCGCCGAACCGATACCTTCCGGTCATCTGAGTCACGAACGATGGTCCCATGTCTGATGCAAGACAAATGTCAGCGAGAACGCTTCCCGATTCAACACTTGCCAACTGGTCTTTGTCCCCTACGAGAACCAATGTTGTTTTTGGTGGTAACGCATCAAGAACATGTGCGATCATCGATAGCGGCATCATTGATACTTCGTCAATAATCACAACATCAAAATCCAATTGGTCTTCCGCATTCTTCCGATACTGGCGTCGACTTGATGGGTTGTACTTCAACAGTTTGTGAATGGTGCTCTTTGGAAGGTCAAGAATTCGTGCCCGCATTTCGTCAGAAATCTGCGCTGAAATTTCTGGGGTATCCAAGGCATTGGCAAGTGCAAACTTCATTCGCTTCGCCGCTAATCCGGTGGGCGCCGCAAGTGCAACCGTGTGGTCACTGTTGTTTGATTCGCCGAAATAATCAATGAGCTGCTGAGCGATAGAAGTTGTTTTTCCAGAACCTGGTCCGCCTGTGACCACGCGGAGCTTTCCAGCAAGCAACATGTTGCATAAACGATTAGCGACGTTTGATTCTTCAACAAATGCCTTTTGCGAATACAGCGCGTTTCCATCTAGAACAAATGGAGCGGTCAACGCATCAGATGAAGCGCTAACAAGGTCTGGGTGCTGGTGCAGAACATCTCGCCATTCACTCACCGTTGTGGGCCACGAAAGCGACGATGACTTCTTCTCGTTCCATTTCGCTAGATCCTCAAGTCGAACACATGAATTTCCCGTTGCAGGATTCTCCATCACAATCGCCAACGCAAAACACACCCACGGATTCTGTTCAGCTGGCACGTCGTGCGCTTCCATAATCAATCGTGCACTAAGGACCGCCTCTTGTGATACGTATCCAGCGGCTACGTATGAAGACAATGCGCTAGGCACACTCAGAGATGTAGCGACAGTTCTCATGATGCCACCCTCGAAAACAGTTCGGACAACTGCGACCACATACCAGCAGGTGCTTGCCATGTGAATATGCCATGGCGATGACCATCCATCTCGGGGGTGTCCTGACCCACCATGCCGCGCACAAAGAAATAGGCGAAACCAGCGATTGCAGAATTGGCGTCTAGCTCGGGTCTGACCCAGCGCAAATATCGATACACACTGACCCCATAGATCAACGCCTGAAGCGGATAGTCATGGTGCTCCATCTCCTCGAGCATTGACGAGCGCGAGTAACCATCAATTCTGGTGGTGACGCCGTCACGATCGAGACGATTTGTCTTGTAGTCGGTGATGAAAAATTTCTGTTGACCGTCCATATTCACGCGCAACAGTGCATCGATAGAACCATTCATTAGCCCCACTAATTGAGCAGAAAATGATTGCTCTAGGCCCGTGAGATAACCCATGAGTATGTCGTCGTGACGTCCTGCAGCAATCAACGATTGTTTGACCACGGTTCCAATCTCTGCAACGGTCACATTCGCCGCAACCTCCGCAAGACCCATTTCAAAACCAAGTTCGTCAAGACGATGACTGCGAGTGATGTCTCGTAATCGAGTAGCCGGCAAGAGTCCACCGAATGGTGTGTCGAGCGACAACAACACCCCTTCGATAATGCTGTCTCGATGCGGAGACAACGACCCCACCACTATCTGAGAAACAACGCGCTCTACCTCTTCGCGAAGGTCTTGCGCAGCGAAGTCAATCAACTCGTACACCTTGTGCATCACTGTGCCGAAATACGTTCCTCCGGGGACTTGAGCCATGGGCATGGCCGGCACACCAAACTCGACGTCGTCGGCATATCCAGAGCGAATTGTGATGATTTCGTCATCATCGCCGGAGCCGCCACCTGCAGACTCAACAAGCGCAACCGGACTTGAAGATTCTCCTCTGTTGTTTTTGGTGAGTCCGCTAAAGGAGAGCCGACTGTATGTGGTACTGACACGGCGCTTCATCTCTGCAATTTTCAACGTGCCCTTGGCCTTTTCCTCCGCGGAAAAATTCGGCAATCGCGGCGGGTTCTCGTAGTTGAGAATTTCAACACATGTTCCATCTGCAACTTCATCAACTCGCTCCAGGAGACCATCGGTGAGACGCTCTCCTGTTCCTGTTGCATACACAACACTGACGTGGTGTTTCGCTCTGGTCATTGCCACATAAAACAGGCGCTGCTTCTCGCCTTTCTCTTCTTTCTCCCGAAGAGACTTTCCTGAAGTGTTCGGATCATCGAACACCCAACCGATGTCGATTGTTCGCCGACGAATGCCTGAGTCTTCATTAACAGTGCCATGAAACACCGGGGCGGGCTGTTTGCCACCGCCTGGCTTTACCTTCCACAAATCAGCCACCACAACGACGGGAAACTCCAAACCCTTTGAAGCGTGCACGGTCATGATTTGCACCGCATCTCGGTCGCTTTCCACTCGTCGGCTCACTGTCTCTGCGGTGGCCTCAAGATCTACCAAGCGATCAAAGGCATCAAGTACAGCATCGGGAGAACATCCCTTTCCGTGAGTCTCCGCATGCAACAACTCAATGACGTGAGCAAAGTCTGTTTCTCTGCGTTCACCATCTCGGCCTTCAACAAGTCTTTTCAAGACATCGTTGTTGCGACGCATGGCGTGAGCCAACGCATTAACTCCCCTTCTTCGCAAAATTGCAGACCAGTCGAAGATTCGCTGTGCGTACACGCTTAAGGCCTCGTCAGTGATGGAACCAACATCAACCAGCTGAGCACCGATGAAGATGGTGGCCGCAGCCAAGCGCACAGCCGACTCATCGCCAGGAGAGGCCATAGCCTGCAATAGCCGACGAATGTCTGACGCCATCACACCAGACATCACGCTTTCGGTTCCAGAACTAACAGCAGGCACGTTGAAGTGGCGTAGAGCGGCCTCAATCTTTCGACCGTTTGCCTTGCTGGTGACCAAGACACAAATGTCTTGAGGGCGAAGCGGATCTTTTGCATCGCCAATCTTCACGCTCTGCAACAACTCGAGAACTCGCACTGCAGCGGGATACACAACAGATGGAGCTCGACCGTGTTCCCCAATGTTGAGAACTGAGAGGGAGGGAAATGTCCCAATGCTTGTAACGGGAGCGCCGTCTCGCGCTGACACCTTTAGATATTCAATTCCGTCGCCAAACTCTTCGCCATTAAAGACCGCGTTTAACGCGTCGATGAGACGCGCATCACTTCGCCAGTTACGTGTAAGAGTTTGCACCTTCGCTTCATCACGGTGAGAGAGATACGCCTCCACATCAGCACCACGGAATCGATAAATGGCCTGCTTCGGGTCACCAACTGCAATGAGTTTTCGCTCAGTCTCGTTGACTGCAAAAGCAGACCGAAAAATGTCCCACTGCAACTGATCAGTGTCTTGAGCCTCGTCAATGATTGCAATTTTGAATCGCGACCGAAATGCATCGGCAACTGCGACATCACCTTTCGGTCCAAGAATGTCAGCAGTCCGTAGCAACAAATCATTGAACGTAGGGTCACCGCGCGTGATGTCCGTGATGCGATTAACGCACGTACGCACCATAAAGCGAACCTGCTCCCCGAAATCATTGGAGTGCTCATCGCCAGATTCATCGATGTTGTTGTTCACCAGAAGAACAGAGCGCGGAGAGGACAAAGATTCTGAAACCACTTTGACAAGCCGCTCGGTAAATTGCTTGACATTTCCGATATTGGTTGCGCCGTGTGTCATCACATAAGAGACGACGGTTGAATTCACAACATTTTCAACAATGCCCTTGATGTCTGCATCAGTGCGGCCCTCACCCACAACCGGCAGACCTGCCATTGCCATTACTCGCGAACACACGGAATGAATCGTGGAGATTGTGGCGCTATCAAATTCACGAATCGCTCGATCAAGACGGTCGGCGTAGATCAACTGGTCCTTGCCTTGCAGAGAGATGCCAACAACATCGCCTTCAGCAATGGTGTTTTCACGTAACGCCTTTTCTAATGACATCAACTGACGTCGTATGCGATCTCGAAGTTCTGCAGCAGCATTTCTGGTAAAGGTTGTCACCAAAATTTCCGAAATACGCAGGTCCTGTTGAGTTGCCAACAGCAACGCAACCGCACCTGCAACGGAAAAAGTCTTTCCGCTTCCTGCACTGGCCTCAACTGTCAGACCGTTTTGTAAATGAGAATCAACAAGGGAAAATTCGGGGGGCGTATGGGTTGAGTGTTTCATTTCACCAACCTCCATCCATTCTTCCCTTTGTGTTTCACATCAACTGATTTTCTGAGGTGGAAGTAGGCAGTAAAAAACGTTCCCAAAACGCCGCTTGCATCCGCGTACACCTCATCGCACTCAGGTGAAGCTCCGTACACCATCAATTCATACGACCGCGGGTATCCACGTTCGTCTCCCACAAATGAATCAAAGGCGTCCTCGGCATCGTCACGCACATCATCCGTGGGCGTACCGGCTGCAAACAGGATTTCCGCTGCGGAACCAAACAATGGGCACGCATACGAACGCCCAATTGGCTCAACAGCAAGCAGTTGCATGAGTTTGTCCAAAGCAATGTCAGGGGTAATTGCTTCATCAATCTCAATCGTTCGACGAAGGGTTGACGACTTACCAGTGGACAACTCATAGAGGAATGCCTTCTCTAGCGGTAACCCGCTGGCGATGACCGCAAGAACACGTACCACTATTCGTGAAAAATCTGAGGGCGAGCCTTTACTGAAAGTCACGTAACCGAGAGTTGCTTCTTCGCTGTGATAACCCTCGACGCTGCCCGTCAATGTAGGCAACCCTTCAGCACGAAGGTCAATGTTGACTGACTGCGCAGGTGACGGAAGGTCTTGCTGATACGCCGTACGGTAGGCATTGACCAGGTCAATAGCTGCAGTTACTTCTTTCTCATCAAATGGCGCAATAGGCAACACATCGGACGAATACAGCAAAGACTGCAACTGATCATCAGAAAGGTTTTGATAGAAGGCTTCGCGGCACATTCGTGATACCGAGTTTCCCTCTACGAACAATGGCAAGACGTTACTGACGTCTTCTTTGTCCCATTGTTTTCGAATCTTGAGACCAGTCTCCAGGAAATGACGAAGTGGATCAATGACCAATGTCTCCAGTTGAGACAATGTGATTTCCTTCAACGCTTCAGGCAGAACAATTGTGTTTACAGCACCGTTGGTGACGCCCTCTGATGATGCGCGCACTGTCACACGTTCAATTGCAGCCAACAATCCAGCTGTGTCATGGGACCAGATTTTTCCTGCAACGGGGCCCTTTTCCATCTGAAAGTTCTGTGGGCTTCCCAGATGTCGGGGGTGTGAATATTCAATCGTGCAGAGGTTCTCATCTTCATCAGATACATCCACCCCGCATTCCTTACAGAAATCTAAGAATTCACTGAGAGGAGTAATGAGTGGAACCAATTTGTTGTTCTTGATACTGCGACCTGTGCACGTGACGATGAATGTGTCTTCTGCCGCCATTAATGCGTCTAAGAAAATGCGACGTGATTCAACCTTTGCATCGCCGTCCCCCAACATCGGCGTCGCAGCAACCAAGTCGTCACCCTCGGGTTCCCCCATTGGCAGAGTGCCGTCGTCGAAGCCAACAATGCACACCACTTTGAAAGGAACCGTTCGGAGTGGAACAAACGACGTTGCAGTGATTGAGCCACTTCGCAGTGGCAGACGACCCGAGACAGCGGTGAGTTCGCCTGTGACATAGTCAGCAAATTCCGAGAACGGCACCAACTGAGCATCAGAATTACTAGCGCTGCCCAAACTGTTACTTGCGCGTTGGAATGAATTCAATACGTTGTACACATCGTCAAGGTCTGCGCTTGACTCTCCACACAAACCTTGCAGCGCAATTTCTGTTTCGAGACACCATTCATCAATTGAACGCTGCTGTCGAGATTGTTGCTCGAAATGTGCGACAACAGAGAGAACACCGATGAGCGTGGTGAGCGCGCCAATATCTGACGACTCAACAAATGGCACGGGGCGAATTCCGCCAGCCATCACCGGCGCGTCGGCAGCGACTGCCATCATGGCACCCATAATTGAACGCTCTAATGATTCAATCCAACCGTGCGCATTAAGAGTTGGCGCTACTAATCCGTGTTGCTCGCGGTGTTCGGCATCAAGACCCCATCGAAGACGGGTGTTTCCTAAGTGACGACCCCAAACGGCCACATCCGAGGCGCTAATTCCGAAGTTTTTCATGACTAGCGGAGATGTAGCGACCATTATGAACGATTCCAGATCAAATCGCGACGCCACCAACTTCAAAACATTTGTTGCAAGATCTGCCCCATTATTGATGTCTTTCAGTGTGCGGTCGGCCACAACAAGAGGTAGTCGAAATTCACGCCCACTCGAAGTAACAACTGTCTTATCGAAAACAGCTTCCAAAATTGGTGCTGCGTTTTGAATATCGGCACACAGAACTACAACATCGTGTGGTTGCAGATTCTCGTCTTCATCAAAGGCATGCAGAAGTGCGTCGTGAAGGACCTCAACCTGCCGCGCCAAGTTGTGAGCGCGATGTATCTGAACAGACGAATCAGTTTTCAGGTGTTCATTAACGACCGATGGTGCATCTGAAATTCCACGCTGCAAAGCACGAAGAATGGTGGAACTGGAACGTCCATCACGCTGAATAAATTCGGCAGAGATACCGTACGCAGCAAGTAGCAGTTCAAGATCGAATGACGACTGCATCCATGCCGGCGGCAGTCGAAGTGACGATGCAGTCAGAGGTTCAAATTGCGACGGAAGTGGAAGTTCATCCGCATTAGGAACAACACCACTTGCCATGTTGTTCCATTGTTCGCGCAAGTACGGCGACTGATGCACAAAGACAACTTCAACGTCAATCACAACGCTGAGAGCCGAGATGATTTCCATGTTTGACGGAGAGATTGTTTCGAAACCCGCAATCATGAGGCGATCTGGAATGCCTGGAATGCGCTCCCCCTTGCGCATTCTGTCGCACAGTTCCGCATTAATGACGGGCCATGGCGTAGCACCAACAATGTCGCGAACCCGTTGCCACAATTGGAATTGCCAGTGAAACTTTTCTTCTGACAAGTCACCTAATGCAGACATACCACGATGCCACGAACGAATCAGTTCTGGTCGACGCGTCGCATAGCGGTCAAAACGCTCAGCAAGAATTCGTGCGGCGTTCAGTCGACCGTTGTACTTCTTCTCTAGCTGTGGAGTTTTTGAAAATCCATTCAATGCTTGGAGAGTGGCCAAGTTGACGCGATTACGTTCCCATGGGTCGGTGGAAAGCCCGGCAGCTTCCCGAAGCATGCGATGGAGGTAGCCAACGTATTGAACATTGACATTGGCAAAAATTCCATCGCGGCGGCCATCGGTAGATCCGAGGGTGGAAGCAAGAAGTGGCGTCAGCCACGAACGCACACCAATGGTGGGCACAACAAGTACCTGAGGCGCAAACTCGTCTCGAACATGAAGATCTCGCTGGAGGTATTGCTGAACGGGTTCAACGATGCCCTGGAGTTGATCAACAAACGAGACAGTTAACGCCATGGGGAACCTCCGCCGGACTGCCTAGGGAACTGGCAAACCAACACGAGCATGGTACGCAAAGGGTGTGGCACACCGTTTACCCAAATGGCGACTACAGAAACAGGGAAAGGTCCTGAAGCCTCTTGTCGTTCGAAAACACCTCGATGGGGGCCGACAAGGGCAGGCGAAGGGCTCTTTGGATGATGCGGCACGTGGTGTGTTGGTTGTACTCAGCCAAGGTGACTGCCCACCCGTCGCGTCCAGCTCGTGCGGTTCGGCCAGACCGGTGCAGGTATGCCTTTGTGTCGATGGGTGGAACGTAATGAATCACGCAAGCGACATCATCAATATCAATACCTCGTGCCGCCACATCGGTGGCGACGAGAACTTTCAACTTGTTATCGGTGAATCGTTCAATTGCTTTCTCGCGCGCCGCCTGCGACAAGTCGCCATGAATTGCCGCCGCGTTCACACCTAGGTCTTGCAAATTTTCTGTGACGCGATCGCACAAACGCTTCGTGTCGCAGAAAACAACCGTTTTCCCTGTGGATGCAACAATGGAAGCAATCACTTTGTCTTTGTCCATTTTGTGAATTGCCAAAAACAGGTGATGCATGGTTCCCACCGTGTCGGTCGGTGCATCAATTGACACTTCTTCGGGCGACTTCATGTAACGACGTACGAGGTTGCCAACTTGGCCATCGAGAGTGGCGGAGAACAACATGGTCTGATGTTCACCAGTGACATGGCGCAAGACCCACTCAACTTGTGGCGTAAAGCCTTCATCGGCCATGCGGTCTGCTTCGTCTAGCACCACCACTTCCACATCGGCCAACGACACCTCGTCTTCCTTCATGAGGTCAATGAGTCGAAGAGGAGTAGCAACGACGATGTCGACACCCTTTTCTAAAGCATCAATTTGATCGTCTCGCGATGCTCCGCCGTACACCGGGAGGATGACTCGGTTGCATTCGGCACCAATTGGTTGCAGAACCTCGGCGACCTGAAGTGCCAGCTCACGGGTAGGCACCAGCACCAAACCCCGAGGAGCGCGAACGCGAGAAAACTTTGACGTACGAGCCAACATCGGAACACCGAATGCCAGTGTTTTGCCCGACCCAGTTCGTGCACGACCACAGACGTCAACTCCGCGCATCGCTACTGGAATGGCTTCAGTCTGAATGGCAAATGGTGCGGAAAATCCAGCAGCTGCGAGACCTTTGTCCACCTCGGGCGGCACTCCGAGTGCTGCGAAACCTGTGGGGGTGGAGAGAGGCGATGTCATGACAGGTTCCTACCGTATCTGTGCAGGGGCGCCGTCGTCGTGACCAACAGATGAACGCGACCTCAACGTGTCAGTCAGGAAGTTGAACTTTTTGGAAAAAACCGTGTGATGGGCTTTCTCATCAGTTAGTTTCATCAAGCCTGACGCGAGAAAGCCTCGCGCAGAAAGGAATAACCACTCACGGATCAGCACCGAGCAAACGTCGTACGGACCGGGTCACTAGACAACGGCGTGCGCCACCCGCCACGGGCGAACCCTCTACCCAACAGGGAGGAGTTCTCATGGACGCACAACTGGACGGAACACAAACAAGTGGCCGAAAAGGGATTTCATACGACTGGCAAGCATTGCTCGTGCCAGCAGAACCGGAATTCAGCGAATCGCTGAATGAACTCATCGACGACGAAGTCGTTGCGGAGCGTGGGAACTGATACCCATTAACGCGACAACTTCATCCCTCATCCCCCGTCGCATTCTTGTTCTAGGTTGCGGCGGTGTTGCTCAGTGCACACTTCCATTGCTTGTACGCGATGTGAAAATCAACCCATCGTCCATCACCGTTGTTGACTTCGTCGACAATCGGGAACGTATTGCCGATCTCATCGCTCAAGGCGTGCAGTACGAGATTGGTCGCGTGACTCCGGAGAACATTGACGAGTTCTTGTCAGCTCGAGTCTCCGATGGCGACATGTTGCTGGACCTCGCATGGAACATCGATGCGCCAACAATTCTCACGTGGTGCCACAACAACGGCGTTCGGTACTTGAACACATCAGTTGAATTGTGGGACCCATACGAGGACATGGCCGCCACTCACCCACTCGACCGAACTTTGTATGTACGCCATCAATCCTTGCGCAAGATGGTCGACGAATGGGGCGGCAACAGTGGAGCAACCGCTGTTCTTGAACACGGTGCAAACCCAGGGTTGGTCAGCCATTTCGTCAAGCAGGCGTTGGCTGAAATCTCCACGAAGATTCTCACCGATGGTCTTGCAGGTGATCGACGAACTGCATTGGAAAATGCGTTGGCTAATGGCGAATTCAACAAACTCGCCATGTTGACTGGCACAAAAGTCATTCATATTGCAGAACGCGACACACAAATTTCGAACAAGCCAAAAGAAGTCAACGAATTTGTGAACACATGGTCAGTTGATGGCTTCTACGAAGAAGGCATTGCACCAGCCGAATTGGGTTGGGGAACACACGAAAAGCGTCTTCCACCGCGAGGCTTCAAACACGACGACGATGGCCCCAGCAACCAGATCTGCATCGCGCAACCTGGAATGAACACGTTGGTTCGTTCATGGGTGCCATGTGGGGAAACACATGGAATGGTGATTCGTCACGGCGAGGCCTACACAATGTGTCATCACCTCACGGTTCGCGATGATCAGGGTGTCGATATCTATCGCCCCACAGTTCATTACGCATATTGCCCATCAAACGATGCCATCGCATCAGTGCATGAACTGCAGATGCGTAATTGGGAAATGCAACCCAAGCAACGTTTGCTGAACGATGAAATCATCAGCGGACGCGACGAATTGGGAGTGCTGTTGATGGGACACGACTTCACCAGTTGGTGGACGGGATCATTGCTCTCAATTGACGAAGCCCGCGCAGTGCTGCCACATCAAAGCGCAACCACGCTGCAAGTTGCCGCATCTATCGTGTCTGCGATTCAGTGGATGATTGACGAACCCAACAAGGGTCTGTGCGTTCCCGACGACCTGCCATACGAGTACATCTTGGAAAAGGCTCGCCCATACCTAGGAACTCAATTCTCGGGCGCTACGGATTGGACCCCATTGAAGAACCGTAAGGACATCTTCGACCAGTGGGCCGATCATGGCGACCTGTTGGACCCCAATGACCCGTGGCAATTTGGCAACTTCCTCGTTGGTAACGCTTAGTTCTTACGGAACGTAATAGACGACTACTCGACGATTCTCTCGCTGCTGTGTTTCGGTTAACAGTCGTGAGACCGGAACATCACCGCCAACACCAATTGCTTCAACGATTTCAATTTTCGCTTGCTTTCGCAGCATTTCGGCAACACGAAGAGCGCGCTTTTTGCTGAGAATTCGGTTTTGCATTGTGTTGCCCGTGAGTATCGCCGCGTGACCCACAACGAGTGCTGCCCGCGCTTCCGATGCCGCCTTTACAGTTGCGTTCAAAGAAGACATCGTGGGGCGTTGGGCCGTCTTGCCAAACTGAACAGCCGGCGCAACTCTCACTAACGAGCCGAATCCTTTATCGGCCGCAACAACGGTTGTTGTCCATCGCTTCAGCACCTCGCGGGAAGCCAGTGACCTCACAAGGACAACGCATTCACCGACATTCACGGTAACGACTGATTGACCTGCAGCGATGCAAGTGTTTCGAGTTATTGAACGCACCGTCACCGAGGAAAGCGATGAACTGCGAACAACATTCAACATTGAGAGAACTCCCACCTGAGCCGGTGCAATTGCGTAGATGCGTGGGTCAACTCTCGAGGGGAGAACATTCTGTGACGATGACGCCGGCACAGTCGTTGTTGTCTGTTGTGGAGTTGTTGTGGTTGTAGTCGTAGTTGTGGTTGTAGTCGTGGTCGTTGGCGCAAGCAATGAGCGCTGTGGCAACCCGGACGATGACACCAATCCAGTTGCGAGAACAACATGAGCTGTATATGGACGATTCCACATGCGATCGTTGCCCAACTGACCAACCTGTTCAGACCCCCAACACTTCACAGCTCCTGCGGCAAACACAGCACAGTTGCTGGTGGCACCCATTGATAATGACGTGACACCTGTGATTCCAACAGCAGAGACCGGGGTGGATGAGTTAGTCGTCGTGCCGTCGGCAAAGATGCCATGGGCGTTCCAACCCCAACACTTGATTCCCCCACCCGTCACAATCACACACGCCGAGCGTGGTCCTGCAGCAATTGCTGTGGCTCCTGATAACCCACTCACAGTGACGGGAGTCATCGCACCGTTCGTGGTGCCGTCGCCCAATTGACCGAGATAGTTCTGACCCCAACATTTGACAGTTCCATTTGAAATCAACGCGCAGGTGAAATCTTCACCCGACACGATGTCAATTGCGTTCGTCACGTTCGATACCGCGACAGGAGTTGAACTTGAGTTACCGGATCCGTCACCCAACTGACCGTTTGAGCCTTCGCCCCAGCAACGAGCATTGCCGTTTGTAAGAACAGCACAAGAGAAGTTGTAGGCGCCGGTTGACACTTTGGAAACACCACTTGTGAGACCCGACACCTGCACAAGAAGTGACGAAGGAGTATTTGTTCCGTTCCCAAGTGATCCACTCCAGTTGGCACCTGAGCAACGTGCTGCGCCGCTGGCCACGACGCACGAATGCATCTGACCAACACTGATGTCAGTGACTCCGGTGACTGCGGTTGATGGCAATGCCGTCAACATCGGACGGGTCGTCAATGTGTTTGTGGTGCTGCCAACACCGAGTTGCCCATCTCCGTTGCTTCCCCAACATCGAGCTTCAGTGTTTGACAAGATTGCACACATTGAGTGCGACCCACCCTCCACTTTGGCCACATTTGATGTGAGAGTCGCATGCGGGACAGGCTGAGGAGAAGTCATATTTGACCCGTCACCAAGATTGCCATCTAAGTTTGTACCCCAACACAACACTCCATTTGAAGCGTTGATGCCGCATGTGCTCCATTGGCTTGATGCCACCGACTGGACACCAGTGAGCGGTGTTGAGTTACCAACACCTGAATGAACTGCAGTGGGCGAAATTGTGCGTTCTTGATATCCATCGCCTGTCTGCCCTGTTTCGTTATCACCCCAACAACGAAGATTTCCCGTTGCAAACAATGCACAGACTTCGTAATCACCCAATGAAATGCCAGCGATTCCTGATGACAGGGAGTAAGGAACCATAGGAGCAGTTACATATGATCTCGTTGGAGTTGCGGCAAGAGTTCCATGAATGTTGTCGCCCCAACACGTGAGTCCACCAGATTGCACAACAACACATGTTGTGTATCTGCCCGATGACACTTGGATGACTCCGCTTTGAAGACCTGTGATCGCCACCAATGTTCCGATTGCGACAGACGTTGTCGTTCCATTCGCTAATTGTCCATAGCTGTTGTCGCCCCAGCACACCACGCCACCAGCTTCGGTCAACGCACATGAATGAACTGCTCCAAGTGACATGGCAACGGCGCGAGTTCCAAGTGGAATCAGAACTGGTGTTGAAATTAGACCCGACACAGATGTCCCTAATTGACCATTGCTATTTGAGCCCCAACACTTGATGTCTCCGTACTCCAAGACAGCACACCCATGGGAGTTGGCCGACCCACCAGATCCCAGGCCACCGACACTGATGGCAACAACCCCACTGCTGAGTCCAGTGACTTCTGTGGGAACCAACAACGGATCGGCCTCACCATCTGAGTTGGCGTCTGCCGTGAGTGAGCCCGCCCCATACGTCTTGTTGTTCCCCCAGCACATTGCGCGACCAGCATGAGTGACCGCACATGTGTTCTCAGAACCTGCATCAATGCGAACAACTCCAGATGACAACCCAGTGACTTGGACGGGAACACTCGAGTCAACTTGAGATCCGTTTCCAAGCTGACCTCTATTGTTGGATCCCCAACAACGCACTGCGCCAGCTTGCGTCAGTGCACACGCATGAGAATCACCCGCTGTTACTGCCACTACCCCAGTGGATAAGCCGGAGACTTGAACAGGGCTAGTACGAGTCGTTGTTGACGCATCCCCCAACTGCCCCACAGAGTTATTGCCGATGCACTTCACTGCCCCGTTATCCACCCAGCAGTTGAATCCGCTACCCGATGCGATGACCGCGGCGGCTGCTTCAGCGCTTGAACCGAACGCTGCGCCTGAATCTGCACGAGACAACGAGGGCTGAAGAACAATAAAAACAGAGACGAGACCAGCAAGCCCCACCCATGGGGAGATTTTTTTCATGATTTTCCCATGATACTGAAGGTCTAGCAGGGGCCCAGAGACCTCGTTGATGCGATTCGTGGGAGTTTGGCAGGCTGCGGATAGTCTTAGGCCCAATGACAACTTCGGCAACACTCCTTCTTCTTATGTGACGGCAGCAGCCGCATATCGTTGCTGTCGAAACCCTCTGCCCTGGCAGGGGGTTTTTTGTTTGTCCGAAACCGCCCACCAACCCCAACTGTTCACTTCGTAAAAGGAAAAGAAAATGCCACCAGCAAATGTGACACCGAAGAAAATGCCCTTCGAGAAATACACACCGTGGATTCCCCTTGTCCTCGAAGATCGCACGTGGCCGAACACACGCATCACGAAAGCACCAATGTGGTGCAGCGTTGACTTACGCGATGGCAATCAAGCCTTGATTGACCCCATGGACCCAGAACGAAAGCTTCGCATGTTCAAGGCGCTGGTCAATATGGGCTTTAAAGAAATCGAAGTTGGGTTTCCATCAGCAAGTCAGCCCGACTACGACTTTGTTCGTCAGATCATTGAAGAAGACCTGATTCCAGACGATGTCACCATTCAGGTTCTGGTGCAGTGCCGGCCCGAATTGATTGAACGCACATACGAATGTTTGAAGGGCGCGAAGAACGCAATCGTTCACTTCTATAACTCAGTCAATCCACTGCAGCGACGCGTGGTGTTCGGGTTGGACAAAGACGGAATCAAGAACATCGCGGTTGAAGCCGCAAAGTTGTGTCGCGAGTTTGAACCCATGTTGGCGGGCACACATCTGCGATACGAATACTCTCCCGAAAGCTTCTCACTCACTGAACCTGATTACGCAGTAGAAGTATGTGAAGCCGTGATGGACATCATTCAACCAACAGTTGACAACCCATTGATTTTGAATCTTCCCGCAACAGTCGAGTGCTATACGCCGAACGTTTATGGCGACGTCATTGAATGGTTTATTCGCACAATCAAGAATCGCGACACCATCATCATTTCACTGCACCCACACAATGACCGAGGAACCGGAACTGCTGCTGCAGAATTCGGAATTATGGCGGGCGCTGACCGCGTTGAAGGAACATTGTTTGGCAACGGTGAACGCACGGGCAACTTGGATGTTGTCAATGTTGCGATGAACTTATTCATGAATGGCGTTGATCCAGAGTTGGATATTTCTGACATCGACAAACTGCGTCGGGTTGCCGAATATTGCAACCGTTTGCCAGTCCCAGAACGTCACCCCTACGTCGGCGACTTGGTCTACACCTCATTCTCGGGAAGCCATCAAGACGCAATCAAAAAGGGTTTTGAAGCACTCCCAGCCGACTATGACACATGGGGTATCCCCTACCTCCCAATTGACCCAAAGCATGTTGGCCGCAACTACGAAGCAGTGATTCGCGTTAACAGCCAATCAGGAAAAGGTGGAGTTGCGTACATCATGAAGGAAGAGCATGGATTCGACTTGCCTCGCCGTCTGCAGATTGAGTTCTCGAAAACAATTCAGTCCATCACTGAAGACACCGGAACTGAAGTAAGTCCCACAGCAATCTGGGATGCGTTCAATACCGAGTATCTGCCTAAAGAACCGCGCATCGTGCTGCACAGCCACGAACTGAAGAGTGATTCGCACACTGGCACCACAAGCGTGACAGCTCAATTGATTGTCAATGGTGAACACATCACAGTGACCGGAGATGGCAATGGGCCGATTGACGCATTCGTCCATGCCGTACACGACGGATTGTCCACGTCAATTGATGTTGTGGATTACGCCGAACACGCCATGGGGCAAGGTTCTGAAGCCACCGCGGTGGCGTATGTGGAAACCACTGACGGCAAAGGAAACGTTCGCTGGGGTGTTGGCACTGATCCAAACATCATCACGGCCTCGTTCCGCGCCGTACTTGCCGCATACGAACGCCACTCCAGCAAGTAG
>CAZCZM010000014.1:30091-40235 GCA_964503445.1 uncultured Bifidobacterium sp. | reverse complement strand
GCCATGTGCGTTAACCACCTGTCGCGAGCCGATGCATCGATGGGGAAAGCATTGTGCCTCATCCGCAACATGGGATGACCACGTTCTTCCATGTAGTCATGTGGCCCACCCCAATATTGAATAAAGAACAACGACAGACGATGTCGAGCCTGCGCTGTGTCGCTTCCCTCTGGGTACATCGACATCAGCACAATGTCCGTCTCCACACCGTCGTAAAAAGCATCAACAAGTGCCGCAAAATAATCAGCACCGCAGATCTCATATAAAGAGAGTGAAGTTGGCTCGGTTGTCATCTATTCAAATTCTGGTTGCACCCAGTGCGGAAAGATATTTGGTAATCCATCGCTCACCAAGTCGGGATACACAGCATCACGCTTTTCAAGAAAACTCGTAACGCCCTCTTTCGAATCGGCACTGCGCCCGCGCTCCATAATTCCACGAGAGTCGGCACGATGCGCTTCCATCGGATGTGACGCGCCCAGCATTCTCCACAACATCTGGCGCGACATTGCCACCGAGACAGGAGCAGTGTTGTCAGCAATTTCTCTCGCCAACGCGACAGCAGCGGGCATCAGTTCATCGGGCGCATGCACACTTCGCACAAGTCCCCCGTCAAGCGCCTCTTGTGCACCAAACACGCGCCCCGTATAGACCCACTCAGTGGCTTGTTGAATTCCAACTAGGCGCGGCAAGAAATAGGACGAACACGCTTCTGGAACAATTCCGCGCTTTGCGAAGACAAAACCGAATTTTGCATTGTCGCTGGCAAGTCGGAAATCCATGGGCAGTGTCATGGTGACCCCCACACCGACTGCCGCACCATTGATCACACCGATGACCGGTTTCAGACTTTCAAAGATTCGCAACGACACCAACCCTCCACCGTCGCGTGGAACACCTTGGCGAGTTTGGACATCGCTTCCGCCCTTGGCAAATGTTTCACCCCCAGAGGAAAGGTCGGCACCAGCGCAATACGCACGGCCTGACCCTGTGAAGATGACGACCTTGACGGCATCATCGGCATCTGTTTTGTCGAGAGCAGAAATAATTTCGTGCATCATTCGCCCTGTGAATGCATTCATCTTCTCGGGTCGATTCAACGTGATGGTAGCTATTCCCTCACTGACGTCATAGGTGATGTCTTGAAAATCCATAACTTGACCCTAGCGATGCGGCCAAGCGCGCCTAGTGGTTAGACGTCGAGGAACTTGCTGGAAGCAACACCGGAACCAACACCACCGGCAACGGCGCCTATGAAGAGAAGCATCAACATGACTCCGTTGACATACGAGTCAGGAACAATGAGCGAACTCACGCCAGTTCCGGGTCGAAATCCCGCCACTCCTGAAGTCCATGCTTGATTGAGAGCCCACAGTCCACCGCACGACACGATTGCACCCATCAAGCCCTGAATCAGTCCTTCAAGAATGAAGGGAATGCGAATAAACCAGTCAGTTGCACCCACCAGCTTCATCACTTCTATTTCGCGTCGACGCGCAAATATTGCCGTGCGAATGGTGTTCCAAATCAAGATGACGGCCACGGCCAACAGAACCAAAGACATGCCGATTGTGACTGTGCGTACAAATCCCGACAAAGTGGAAATGACATCGAATTCATCTTCGGCTAGCGACACCCCAGCAACTCCTGGCAATGTTCTGTATTGATTCGCCAGACTTCGAACCAGCTCAGGGTCAGTGGTCTTCGGCACCACTTTGAATTGAGACGGAATCGTGTCAATAGATAACAAACTGAGCGTGGTGGGGTCCCCCACAAACACCCTCTTTGCCTCTTCAAAACTTGCTGTCTTGTCGAGATACTCCAACTTGCCCACGTCAATAACAGTGGGCTGGGACTTGAGGTTCTGTTCAATGAAGGTCAAGGCTTCAGGGGCAACGTCGGGTCGCACGAAAACAATCATTCCCACGTCGCCACGCCATTGCACAAGCAAATTGTCGAACGAACGTTGGATCAGGAATGTGGCACCAACCAACAGCAACGACACCGCGGACGTCACAACAGCGGCTGCTGACAATGTGATGTTGCGCCGGAAACTAGCGATGGTCTCGCGGATTGCATAAGAAAAACGTTGAATCATTCGTACACACCACGCTCTTGGTCTCGAACGATGACGCCTCGATCTAGTTGGATAACTCGTCGACGCATGGCGTTCACCACACGATGGTCGTGTGTTGCCATCACCACGGTGGTCCCTGTTTTATTAATGGCGTCGAGAAGCTGCATGATGCCTTCTCCTGTGGCAGGGTCGAGGTTGCCAGTGGGTTCGTCAGCCAACAAAATGAGTGGGCGATTTACGAATGCACGCGCAATTGACACGCGCTGCTGTTCTCCACCTGACAACTGATGCGGGAATCGATCCTCTTTCCCCGACAGACCGACTAGGTCTAACACCTGTGGAACCTGATGACCGATGACATGCTTTGGCTTGCCAATTACCTCCAACGCAAACGCAACATTTTCAAACACAGTTTTGTTGGGAAGCAATTTGTAGTCCTGAAACACGTTGCCCATCGTGCGGCGCAAATGGGGCACTTGATTACTTGCCATCTCGTTGATATTGCGGCCCGCTACCCACACATTGCCTCGTTCAGGGCGTTCCTGACGGTTCATGAGCCGCAGCAAGGTACTTTTGCCAGAGCCCGATGGTCCAACAAGGAACACAAAGTCACCCTTCGCGATATCGAAGGAGGCGTCGCGTACGGCCAATATCTCGGTGCCGTACATCTTGGAAACATTCTCAAGACGAATCATGAAGACACACAACCTAGCAACGCCACACCCATCGATGCGGGCGGCCGCCAAACCCTTACTGGGCTTGCTCTGACTCTCTTCTCCAGCGGAGGAAACCTTCCATGAATTGGTCGAGATCTCCGTCGAGAACACTGGCGACATTCCCCGATTCCACGTCGGTGCGATGGTCTTTCACCATTTGGTACGGCTGAAGCACGTATGACCGAATCTGACTTCCCCACCCCACCATGGCGGTCTTTCCCGCAATTCGGGCTTTTTCAGCTTCGTGTTCGTCTTCAATTTTTGCCGCAATCATGGCCTTCAATCGGGTCATCGCCTTCTCTCGGTTTTGCAATTGACTACGTTCTTCTTGGCTACTTGCGACGGCACCTGTGGGTTCATGAATAAGTCGAACAGCAGAGGATGTTTTGTTGACATGCTGACCACCAGCACCCGATGCACGGAACACTTCCATGCGCACATCGGATTCGTTGATGTCAATATCGGGAGCATCCATCACCGGCCACACCTGAACCGTCGCAAAACTCGTTTGGCGACGACCTTGGTTGTCAAATGGACTAATTCTCACCAAGCGATGTGTGCCGCGCTCAGACGTCATTAGGCCATATGCGTATCGCCCCTTAATTGTGAACTCAGCCGACAAGATGCCAGCTTCCGTTCCGGGACTGACATCGTCAATTTCAACAGTGAAGCCGCGACGTTCAGCCCATCGCGAAAACATCCGCAAGAGAATGTCGGCCCAATCTTGTGCATCAACACCGCCGTCCTTTGCGTTGATTTGCACAATTGCATCGACTTCGTCGTGTTTTCCAGTAAACAAGCTCCGCATTTCGAGACCGTTAAGAGCCGCAGATACCTGGGAGATCCCCGCCTCAATGTCCCCTTCTTGCGATTCGTCATCAACTTCGCGAGCGAGCTCGTGAAGAACCTCTAAATCTTCAACCTGGGCAGACAACGACGAGTACTCATCGACATCGCCCTTCACATTGGAATATTCAGTATTAATGCGCTTCGCAAGATCTTGATCATCCCAAAGATCAGGTCGCGAAATTTCAATTTCTAATTCAGATAACCGCGCGCGCGACTGATCAATCTTGAGATACCCCTTTGCCTCATCTAAACGGCGAGCAAGTTCGCGAAGATCTGATGAGAAGTCACGCATAAAGAAATGGTTAGAGAAGTCTTACGAGACTGCGCCGTGACACACCTTGTACTTTTTGCCTGAACCGCATGGGCATGGCGCATTTCGTGGCGTGTTTGACCAATCATTGGCGTCTTTGACGATGGGACGATTTACGGGTTCATCGGCGTTAGCAAGTAATTCAGGATCAATGTCATCACTTGCAAGAGCAGCTGTGAGGAAGCCATCGGCTTCCACATCTTCATTGCTGGTTTCGATGATGTTCTGCACTCGTGCACCAGGCTGCTCTTCCTGAACAACCTGTACGTGCATGACGTAACGCACGAAATCCTGGGCAATTCCGACCATCATTTGGCCGAACATTTCATAGCCCTCGCGTTGCCATTCGGTGAGAGGATCTTTTTGCCCCATCGCACGAAGGTTGATTCCCTCTTGCAGGTAGTCCATTTCTTCAAGGTGTTCACGCCAACGTTGGTCGATAATGCTGAGCATTACTTGACGTTCGATCTGACGCATCACGTCATGACCTAGTTCGTCTTCGCGACGCCGATAGTGAGCACCAGCATCGGCCATGACAAGGTCATACACCGCATCGGTGTCAACACACTGATCAATGTCGGCTTCGGTCACTGTTGCAGGCCAATAGGTACGCAGTTCGCTTGCAAGCCCATCTACATCCCATTCATCAGTGGCTTCTGAAACGCAATGAGTCGAAATCAATGAATCAACAGCCTCTGCGAGGTACTCCATGGCCGCAGACTTGAGATCTGCACCAGAGAGAATTTGGTCGCGACGCATATAGATGACTTTGCGTTGCTCATTCATGACTTCGTCGTACTTCAAGACATTCTTGCGAATCTCACCGTTTCGCTGCTCGACCGTGGTTTGCGCACGCTCAATTGCCTTTGTGACCATCTTGGCTTCGATGGCCTCGTCTTCAGGAAGTGCCCGACCCATCACCCATGACAATGCACCGGTGGCGAACAAACGCATGAGTTCATCATCGAGAGACAAGTAGAAACGACTTGCACCAGGATCACCTTGTCGGCCAGAACGACCGCGCAACTGATTGTCGATTCGTCGACTGTCGTGGCGCTCGGTACCAAGTACATACAACCCACCAAGCGCTCGCACTTTTTCACCCTCGTCTGAGCATTGCTTTTTGAAAATAGGTAAGAGTTCGTTGAAGCGGGCAAGTGCAGCGCGTCGTGCTTCTTGAAAATCGGGGTGTAACTGTTCGAGTGGTGCGGGTAACGCAAAATCGTCAACCAACAACGAAGGGTCAACACCTTCTGCGAGTACTTGTTGACGTGCCAACAGTTCTGGGTTGCCGCCCAACAAGATGTCAACTCCACGACCTGCCATGTTGGTAGCCACGGTGACAGCTCCTAATCGGCCCGCTTGAGCAACAATTTGCGCTTCACGGGTGTGCTGCTTGGCGTTCAATACTTCGTGACGAATTCCGCGCTTCGTCAATTCGCGCGACAGATATTCACTCTTCTCAACACTGATGGTGCCCACGAGAACCGGTTGACCTATGGCATTTCGTTCGGCAATGTCCTCGACCACTGCACGATATTTCGCAATCTCGGTCTTGTAGATGAGGTCGGGGTGATCTTCACGAATGTTGGGACGATTCGTAGGAATGGGAACAACCTGAAGTTCATAGGTATTCACTAGTTCTGCAGCTTCGGTTTGCGCAGTACCGGTCATACCCGCCAATTTGTCGTACATGCGGAAGTAGTTCTGCAATGTAATGGTGGCGAGTGTCTGGTTTTCTTCGTTAATACGAACGCCTTCTTTGGCTTCCACAGCCTGGTGGAGACCCTCGCTCCAGCGACGCCCCTCAAGGATTCGACCAGTGAATTCGTCGACAATCTTTACTTCTCCGCTATCAACGATGTAGTCCTTGTCGCGGCGATATAACTCTTTTGCTTTCAAAGCAGCAGAAAGCTGATGCACAAGGTTTTGCTGGACTGCGTCATACAGGTTGTCGAGCCCTAATTCTTTTTCTACTTTTTCGACACCTGATTCCGTAGGGAACACGATGCGCTTCGCCTCGTCGACTTCGTAGTCGACATCGCGTGTCAGCATGCGCGCAATAGATGCAAATTTGTAATAGGTAGCGGCCGCGTCGGCTAAGCGGCCTGAAATGATTAAAGGGGTTCGGGCTTCGTCAATAAGGATGCTGTCAACTTCGTCAACAATGGCAAAGTTGTGTCCACGTTGCACTTTTTCGTTTAACGAACCCGCCATGTTGTCGCGCAGATAATCGAAGCCGAATTCGTTATTTGTTCCGTATGTGATGTCGCAGGCGTAGTCGTCACGCTTCTGCTCGGCCGTATCGCGAAAACCCGGGATGACAAGACCAACACTCAGGCCGAGCCACTGATGAATACGGCCCATCCATTCGGCATGAAAGCGCGCGAGATAGTCGTTCACCGTGATGACATGCACACCCTTGCCCGACAAGCCATTGAGATATGCCGGCAAGGTGGACACCAAAGTTTTTCCTTCTCCGGTCTTCATTTCTGCAACCCAGCCAAAGTGAAGGGCTGCACCACCCATCAACTGCACATCGAAGTGATACTGACCAATGACGCGACGTGCAGCTTCTCGAACAACAGCAAACGCTTCCACCAAGATGTCGTCCAAGGTCTCACCATCTGCGAGACGCTGACGAAATTCAGGGGTCTTTGCCTTTAATTGCTCGTCGGACAATGCCTCCATGGCGGGCCCAAGGGCATTGATTTCGGGGACGAGGCTCTGCAGGGCTTTGACCCGCTTGCCATCGCCAGCCCGCAGGACGCGATCGAGAACTTTCATGCAGTCACAGAGCCTACCCGTCAGGCCCCTGAGAGCCAGTTCGCCAATGGAGAGCTGCTCTGGCAAGAATCACATCATGAGTGAACGCCAGGCAGATGCAGTCATTTTTGACCTTGGTGGGGTCATTATGAAGAACGGAAGTCCTCGTGACTTCACCAAGCGGTACCCCAATCATGACCCGCACCTCATTGCCGAAATCATGATGGGTCCACATCACCTTGACACCGATCATCCATGGCATCGAGTCGAGCGTGGCGAGATTTCCCTAGCAGAGTGTCGTGCCCTCACGAAGGGGAAGATGGATGAAGCAGGGATTGTCGCGACACCGCCCGCAGAAAATTCTTCGGCTACTGCATCTCGCACATTTCAGTTTCAACTTAATGATGACATGGTGAGATTCATCCATGATTTGAAAGCGGCCTCGGTTCCTATCGGCATTCTTACAAACAACGTAAAAGAGTTTCGGGATTGGTGGTGGCCGCTGATGGACTTCAACGCCATTTTCGACACAGTGGTCGATAGTCATGAGGTCGGAATGAGAAAACCGAATCCCGCCATCTATCACCTCACGATGGAACGTATTGGCGCCACCCCATCTCGCACTGTGTTTCTTGATGACCTACACGCCAACATCGATGCCGCACGCCAGATTGGGATGCACGGCGTATTGGTTGAAGAAGACTCACGAGCAGCTATTGCAACTGCACGACACCTCACACAGATTTTTTAGTCAAAAACTGCTCGGAGGATTGCGTCTTTAGATAGGCGATTCCACTCCGCAGAAATTACAGGGTCGTCGGTGTCATCAATGAGAACTCTTGCATTGATAAGCCCTTGTGCCCATCGAATGACTGGAACAAGATCTTTATCGGATGGAATCCACCCATTATTAACTGCCAATTGATACGCCTCAGCAATTTTCACAGAATACTCATTGTCAATTTTGCGTACTTCGTCACGAAGTGCTGGTCGCGAGATTGAAGAACCAATCACTTCTGCACGAAGCCGACGGCTGGCAGCACGATCATTGCTGAAAATGAAATCCAGGGTGCGCGCCACATTTTCGCGAAGTGATTCTTGAGACGTTGACTGCGAAATGTATTGAAACAAATAGTCAGCTGCTTCAGCCGATGAACGTCGATATCGCTCAGCTTGCGCAGCAATAACGAGCCCTTCACGGCTTCCAAATGCGCGATACAGAATTGGCGGGGTGACTCCACATTCGAATGCAATGGGATTTGTTCGGATTGCAACCTCTCCAGACGCCTCAATGACAGAGATTGCTCGTTCAAGGATTCGCTGAGATGACGACAATTGACTATCTCTTGCTTCGGATGGCTGCGTCATACTTCACATAGTGTGCCACTTTTGGAAAATTCCCTACAACACATACGCAAAAGAAATGCAGTTAATTTCTAAAGCGCCCACCTCTGCTAAGGCCTGTGATGCGGCACGAAACGTTGACCCCGTCGTACAGACATCGTCAAGCACATACACATTTCGTCCGGCACAACGCGGATTCCCCAGAAATCCCACTCCGCTGTGGCGTTCTTCTCGAGTTCTACCAGTTTGATAACCAGAGCTTGTTCGTCTCAGCAGTGAGCATGCACGTACTCCCGACATGACCGAGACATGACGTGCAATCAATTCAGCGTGGTCAAAACCACGCCGCTCGCGACGCTGGTGAAGAGTGGGAATCCACGTCAAGAGGTCTGCATCACCGATATCAGGAAAGTCGGCCCACATCTTTCGCGCCATGATTCGTGCACACCTCTTGTCTCCGCCGTACTTCAAATTCACGATGAGTTCTCGTGTCTCTCCTAAGAAGAGACGTGCTGAGCAAATTGTGCTGATTGTTAATTGACCACTCTTCTGACAAAAAGACTCAGTACGGTATAACCCCATGGTCTCTCCCCCGCAACACACGCGCCCTCGCCCGTTGCGCGAGAGATTTCCAGAACGTGTCGCGCGATGTGTTCTTGGCTTGGCAGGTTTCGGCAGCGGCATCGCGTTTTTCGTTGAAGCAAACATTGGCGTGCCGCCGTGGGACGTCTTTCATCAAGGCATCTCGGAAAAGACCGGATTTGGTCTTGGAACAATTTTGATTGTTGTGTCGTTCTTTGTTTTGCTGCTCTGGATTCCCCTGCGACTTGTCCCGGGAATTGGAACAATCTTGAATGCGGTGGAAATTGGTCTGGTGGAGAACGTGGTTCAGGAGCTTCTTCCCACACCAAACAACATGGCACTGCGGATTGCATTTATGGGAATAGGCATGTTGTGCATCGCCGCGGGATCGGGTCTCTATATCGGTGCCGAGCTTGGTTCTGGACCACGTGACGGCCTCATGCTTGGACTCAATGCACGTTTTGGCATAAGTGTTCGAGTTGCGCGCACCGTGGTGGAAGTCACCGTCATGATTGTGGGCATCTTTCTCGGCGGTTCATTAGGACTGGGAACGTTTGTGTTTGCCTTTGGCATTGGTCCGCTTGTACAAATCACGCTGTCTCTCTTCAAGATGTCGCCCTCACAAATTCGAGAAGCAGAAAGTGAAGCGCTAGAACAATAAAAAATGGCCGCCGGGTTTCCCCGACGGCCATTTCAGTTGATGTGCTTTTAGTAGCGATAGTGATCTGGCTTGAATGGTCCAGATGGATCCATATCGAGATACTCGGCTTGTTCGTCGGTGAGCATTGTCAATTTCACACCAAGCGCTTCGAGGTGCGCGCGGGCCACTTTCTCGTCAAGATGCTTGGGAAGCACATAGACACCGGTGGGATAGTTCTCAAGATTGTTGAACAATTCAATTTGTGCAATGACCTGGTTGCTGAATGAACAACTCATCACAAACGATGGATGTCCGGTGGCACAACCTAAGTTCACGAGACGGCCTTCTGCCAAAACAATGACTGAGTGGCCATCGGGGAATGTCCACAAGTCGGTTCCTGGCTTCAACTCATCACGAGTGGCGCTACTGCGACTAAGACCGGCCATATCAATTTCGTTGTCGAAGTGGCCAATGTTGCACACAATTGCATTGTGCTTCATTCCAGCCATGTGTTCTGCAGTGATGATGGCTTCGTTACCAGTTGCGGTCACGAAGATGTCTGCTTCACCCAATGCTGATTCCAATGTGTTGACTTCGTAGCCCTCCATTGCCGCCTGCAATGCGTTGATGGGGTCAATCTCTGTCACAATGACGCGAGCGCCTTGTCCGCGCAACGATTGCGCACAACCTTTACCAACATCTCCGTAGCCACAAACAACTGCCAACTTTCCAGCAATCATGACGTCGGTGGCACGGTTAATTGCGTCGATCAATGAATGGCGACAGCCATACAAGTTGTCGAACTTGCTCTTGGTGACAGAGTCGTTCACATTGATGGCAGGAAACAGCAACTCGCCATC
>CAZCZM010000014.1:15950-29991 GCA_964503445.1 uncultured Bifidobacterium sp. | reverse complement strand
GTGGAGAAGATATTGCAGCTTGCCCATCGCACTTCTGCACCAAGCTCAACCAATGTTTCAATCAGGACAGCGGTCTGAATAGTCATGTGCAACGAACCAGAGATTCGTGCACCAGCCAATGGCTTCGACGGACCAAACTCCTTGCGCAACCAGCGCAGGCCAGGCATCTCGTGTTCAGCGAGGTGAATTTCTTTGCGACCAAATGGTGCAAGGTCTAGGTCGGCGACGCGGTAATCACGGCGTGCAGCAAGAGTGGACATGTGGGCTCCTTCACATTCGCTCGCAACAATGCGAGCATTGACGTAACACGGGGCTGGGGCCTGCTGGCTCCGCTCAATTCAGCCCAATATCACCCAAGTGTACCTAAGCGCTATTGACCGAATGTGGGTTTGATGCCATTCGCATCAATAATCCCCTGCAGTCTGAGGTGCTCTTGGTCACCCACAACGGTGGACTCTTCCAACAGCATGACCGGAATTCCGTCAATGACGGGAAATGACCGATGCGACCGGGGGTTGTACAGAATTGCTTCAGACTCAATGAACCACAACGGACCCTTGTCTTCAGGGCACGCGAGAATTGCCAACAGTGACGGAGAAACATTCAACAAATTCATAACGGTCCTAACTGACTACACAGATGTTACGAGCGCCAGAACCTCTGCCACATGGTCATCGCATTCATCGCGAGTTGGGGCTTCCAGATTCAGGCGCAAGAGTGGCTCGGTATTGGATGGGCGAAGGTTGAACCACCACGGGCCGCAATCAACGGTGAGACCATCGATCCAGTCCTGCGGAAATTGGCCATACGCCTCAGAAACAGCTGTCATCACAGCGTGAGCGTCGTCGACACTGGTGTTGATTTCACCACTGGCCTCATAACGCTCGAATGGTCGCCGAAACTCTGATAGCGACATGTTTGCGCGTGACAACTCTTGCAACATGAACATGGTGGCAATGATTCCAGAGTCAGCGCGAAAGTTGTTGAGGAAGTAATAGTGCGCACTGTGCTCGCCACCAAACACGGCTCCAGTTTCTGCCATGACTTGCTTGATATTGCTGTGCCCCACTTTTGTTCGCACAGGGACTCCGCCATGTTCACGAATGACTTCAGGGACACTGCGGGAACAAATGAGATTGTGCAATACCGTTGCACCTGGGTTCATTCGCAGCACTCCAGCGGCAAGAATTGCAGTGGTGGTTGAACCCGACAGGCCGCGACCTAGTTCATCGACAACAAAAACACGGTCTGCATCGCCATCAAATGCAAGCCCAATATCGAAACCACCACTGACGACGCGCGCTTGAAGGTCACGCTGATTTGCTGGCTGAATGGGATCTGCCGGATGGTTAGGAAAAGACCCATCCAATTCTGGATACATCACTTCAAGTTGCATCATGGGCAAACGTTCAAACACCACAGGAACGATGAGACCGCCCATTCCGTTGGCAGTGTCTGCCACCACTTTCATTGGCGACAATGATTCAACATCAATAAAAGACACAACATGATCGGCAAACTCATCCAACATGTCGCGATCTTCAAGGGAGCCACGCGATGCTGCCGATACAGATGCCCCCGCAAGAATTTCCTTCGCGCGATCGCGAATTGTTGCAAGCCCTGTATCAATCCCCACGGGACGAGCTCCCGACAAACAGAATTTAATGCCGTTGTATTCAGCAGGATTATGCGATGCGGTAAACATTGCACCCGGAGCATTCAGCACACCGGCCGCGAAGTAGACCAAGTCAGTGCTTGCCAATCCAAGATTCACTACATTGACCCCACACGACATTGCACCGTCTGCAAAGGCCATCGCCAAGGACTCGCCTGTTACACGCATGTCGCGCGCAATCAACACTGTGGGAGCCTTCACGAATTCTGCAAATGCGACTCCGAGGGCATGCGCCACGTCATCATTCATTTGGTCGGGTGTGGTTCCCCGCACGTCATAGGCCTTGACGATTCCGTCAAGAACCGCGGGGTCTGTCTTCATCAAGATTTCAGGCTATCTGTCTCTGTCGGCTCGCTGGCAGATACTTCAGTCTCGTCCATATTTCGAGGCGCCAACGCCACTCCGTACATGAAGCGACGCCGGAACATGTAGGCCACAAGGATGATTCCCCCAAATGTAAGGAGATACGAGAATTGATCCAATGACGACGGCTCGTACGACAACTTCACGTTTTTCTCTGTGGGCACAACCAACATCATGTTCGGCGCGGCTCGATACACCTCTTGTGCACCCTTCACTGTCCAGTTGGGGAAATAACTCACATTGACAAGTACAGGCGTACCAACTTTGTCAACAGTAAACGACACCGACTCCTCATTAATGACCACATCGCTGACGGTTGCAGCATCGATGGGTGTTGACATGATGGGTTGCTTCGGAACAACTACATCCACTTGACGAGCCGGGTCATCCTCGGTCCCTACACGACGCTTCTCATCGACCACCACATCAATGCGCTGCCATTCCTTCGGACCATCAGAAACAGGCAGGGCTCCCCACTCAGATGTGTTCTGAAAATATGACGTTCCGATCTCCAACCAACGCTCGCGACGATCGCCGTCGCGTTCATTCACCACAACTGGCTGTGTCTGCAACGCCACAACCATAGGAACGTCTTTCAATTCGTAAACATTCCACGGGCCAGTGGTTCCCACCTTCACTAAGTCGGTGACGGTGTCTGCCTTTTGCACTGCTTCTGGCGTGAACGCCATGTAGTACTTGATGCCAAGCATTTTCATGTACTCAACACCCTTCACAGGGTCATTGTTGTCGTAACGAAGTTCTCGAACGGGATTACTGCTTTGTTTTGACAAGGCTGCTGCAGTGATGAAGTGATACGGCGTTGTGCCGGCTGCTTCGAAATACAGGCCCTCCATTGAACCGATACATCCCTTGGTCCAGAATGGCAACAACATCAACGCCATGGTGGTGCCGTATTTGTTCAATTCGGAATTGTTTTCCCATAACGCACGCCCACATCCGTGATCCGGATTGTTGCCGAGCGTTTGCATGGTTTGAACAAGATCGTGATATTCACCGTACGACGCTTTGCCTTCGTACCCTTCAAAATTCCATCGCGCCCACCCGTCAGAAAATGCTCGTGTTGCGGGGAACTTCACAGGCCCCCACGAGTAATGAGACCCAGTCGCATCTGATGTGAGTTTGGCAAATGGCAGAGACTGGTATCGCACTCCAATAACAACCAAGCACACCACAGCAAATGCCCACAGCACTGACGTTCCTGTCTTCGTCGTTGGCTCGGCAGGAAACTCGCCTTTTGTACGTTCAAGAACAATCAATCGACGAACGTATACAACAACTTCATACGCACCGACTGCGGCCAGCATGTATCGCAAAATGTAAAGGAATGGGAGTACTCGTGGATTCCACAACAAGCCGATCACTGGAAGACCGCCTTGTGCGAGTTTGACACCAATCATCAAGATGACGATGTAGACACCCATCCAGATTCCGAAATGACGTCGACGAATCCATGAACCTGCAAAACCTGCGACGGCGAGCGCCATCAAGATGATGTCCCAGGTTGTGGACAACGGGAAGTACATATCCCACATTGACGTGAATGACCCGCCGCCTGGTTCTGAGCCGTACTTCATATCGGTCATGAATGCATGACCACCCAGAAACGGAACTACCCAAAACGCTGACAGCAAAATGGCACATCCAATGGTGACAAGTCCGAATCGCAGACGTTGTTTATCCACGCGCAACAACATCATGACGGCGACGCCACCAAAGACGAACATGAGAACAATTCCGTGACTTAGTGCCGACAATGCAATAAAGATTGCTGCCCAGCCTCGATACTTACCGTCGTCTAAACCGCGCGAAAAAAGTCCGAATGCAACCATGGACAATGCAAGAGCGATGGAATGAGAAAACTCTCCGGCCATGGTGGATGCGATGTTGCCCCCGTAAATGGTGAAGCTTTCGTCCAGCAAGAACATCGTTGCGCCAACAACCATGAGTTCGGGAAGTGGATACGGCAAGCGCGCAACGCGACCCATGAAGTAAACGCACGATGGGAACGCAACCAAACCAAGCACGACGATGAGTTTGAATGCCACTCCATACGGAAGGAAAACATCGAGCAACACGATTGCTAGCGCAGGAATCACCATGTAAAAGCGGTACGCAGGAAGCCCCGAATACCAGTCCATACTCCACCCAGTGAGTCGCCAATGTGGCAACAACACATCACGCAAGTACGCGGGGCCCCAGACGTGTGCACCCATGTCGCCACCAGTGGGTGTGTTGTTCTTAATGATGAGATCTGGATGCAAGATTGACAGAACAATCAATGTGGCGCCAAGAACAATTGCAGTCGTGCTCATTGATTTGAATGTGGCCACCCATTCCGAGTCGCCCGTTCGCTCTAATGAAGTGGACTCAGTACCGTTCTCGTCTGTCAAGACTTGATCGTCATCAGTACGCATGTGTGTGGTCCTAGAAAAGTGAGACGAGCGCGAGACCCGTTGCGTTAAACGCCATGTGAGCAATTATGGGCGCCCCTAGTGTGCCACTACGTTGACGCAATATGCCGAGCAACAGGGCAAAAACGAACAAACCGGGAAACTCAACGGGCGACTGATGGATGGCGGCGAAGAGTGCGGCGGTGAGCAACACACCCACAACAACACCACCGTTCTGCACAAATCCTGTTTGCACCGATCCCCGGTACACAATCTCTTCCACTATTGGCGCACCAAGTACAACAATCACCGCTAACAAGATGATCCATGCACCGGGAGAAGCCGCCACAAGATCTTCAGCGCGTTGAGATACCTCGTCAAAAGAGAACGTGTCGGGAAAGAACTTGGATAACGGCCAGTTAACGAGATTGACCAGAACTAACTGACCGCCTATACCGGCAGGAATACCGATGATGACATCACGCCATTGAAACCATTGTGGCCACGCACGCTGAATCGGGGTGTCCTCAAATGGCAAAAGACGTGGCGCAACGACGAGATACATCGCCCACATTCCAGAGACGCTCACTGCCAACACCCACGTGGGAAAAGTGTCGCCATCGTTGATGTCTGCACCTGTCAGCAGAAGAGCGACGATGCCGGCCATTTGGGATGCCACATACACCACGGCCCACAACAAGAAAATGCGAAACACGCCGCGGGCGGAATGAGTGGACTGCTCAGACATTGGCGCTAGCCAGCAAGGCGACCAGTGTCGTACACATGTACTCGCTGACGACGATCTTCAAGGTGCCAGCCAGTCGGTGGCGTGAGACGGCCAGCGTGCTGGTCGCACAGGTCATATGAGTGCGGGTCGCGCTCGGCACTGAGGTCATCGAGCCACACCAAAGACCTCGCATATTGATAGGTCAAGGTGACAGTCGCTTTGTGAACGCACCCCTGACGTGTGCACTGCCTAGCCATATATGAAAACGGTAGTCACCATCGTGACCAAAATCGGCGATGCCGACGGATGACTGGCGCATGCCAGCCGTAACATGAGGCCATGAGCGACATGCCACCGCCACCCCCACCCCCACGTCAGCAGCCCCCGCGCAATCCTTTCAAGGGCCTACGACAGGACAACAAGCAACCGCAAGACGGTAAGCCCCCCATGCCGAAGTGGGCAATTTGGGCAATTGTGGCAGCCATTGTTGTTCTTGCATTTGGTAGCCAACTTTTCTCCGCTCCTACCGGCGAAAAAATCTCGTACACCGAGTTCCTCGAACAGGTGAATAACGGAGACGTCGCGTCCATCACCATCAACAATGCCACCAACACCATCTCGGGTGAATTCAAAAACGGTGGAAAGTTCACCACCACTGGTGCCATGAACATGAGTGAAGCGGATGAGCAATTACTGAAGCAACGAGGCGTCGATTACGACTTCAAGACACCTCAGCCCAACTGGATCACCAGCTTGTTACCCATCATCTTGCCGTTCCTCTTCGTTATTGCATTCTTTGTGTGGATGCAGCGGCGCGCCATGGGTCAAGCAGGCAACATCATGTCGGTCGGACGCAGCAAGGCAAAGGCGTATCAAGCCGACAAACCGTCCACCACGTTTGCCGACGTTGCTGGTTATGACGGAGTCAAACTTGAGATTAAAGAAGTAGTCGACTTCTTGCGCATGCCAGAACGCTTTAAAGAAATCGGCGCGCGCGTTCCAAAGGGAATCTTGCTCGTCGGCCCTCCTGGTACCGGCAAGACACTGTTTGCTCGTGCCGTTGCAGGTGAAGCCGGAGTGGGATTCCTTTCAGTGACGGGCTCCGACTTTATGGAGATGTTCGTCGGCGTTGGCGCAAGTCGTGTGCGCGATTTGTTCCAACAAGCACGCAAAATGGGTAAGGCCATCATTTTCATTGACGAGATTGACTCCATCGGACGAAAGCGCGGTGCGGGTCTTGGTGGCGGTCACGACGAGCGTGAACAAACTCTCAACCAGATGCTCGCAGAAATGGACGGCTTTGAAACCACAGAGGGAATTGTGATTCTTGCGGCCACCAACCGTCCCGACATTCTCGACCCAGCCCTGTTGCGACCAGGTCGTTTTGACCGCCAAATCATCGTTCCGCTTCCCGAGTTTGACGAGCGTCTCGCAATTCTGAAAGTGCACTCACGCGACAAGCGCATGGGTACCGATGTTGACCTCGACACAATGGCCAAGGCAACACCAGGCATGAGTGGCGCAGACCTTGCAAACTTGGTGAACGAAGCTGCATTGTTTGCGGTTCGCCGCGGCTCTGCACACATCGAGCGCATCGACTTCGAGAATGCACGCGACCGAGTTGTCATGGGTGCACGACGCGAGAGCTTGGTTCTCACCGCAGAAGAAAAGCGCGCAACAGCAATTCACGAAGGTGGCCACGCCATCTTGGCGACGGTGCTTCCCCACTCCGATCCACTCCACAAGGTCACCATCCTTCCTCGTGGCATGGCGTTGGGTGTGACGTGGACCCTTCCCGAAGAACGCCACACATACTCACGCGAGTTCTTTGAAGATCTCATCTGTAAAGCCATGGGTGGCAGAGTTGCCGAGAAGATTGTCTACGGACACCTCAACTCGGGCGCAGCAAACGACCTCGAGCAGGCCACATCCATCGCGCGCCGTATGGTGCGCGAGTGGGGAATGTCCGACAAAGTTGGCCCCATGGCATGGACTGGTCAACAACAGGTATTTCTTGGTGAAGACCTCATGACAAGTGGCCGCGAGTACAGCGACTCCACCGCAAAGATGCTGGACGATGAAATTTCACGCATCCTGCACGAGCAAGAACAACGTGCCCACGACCTTCTCACCAAGCATCGCAAGGGCTTAGAACTTGTTGCTGAGCGCCTGCTTGAAGAGGAAACCATCGACGGTGCAACAGTTGGACGCTTGGTGCAAGAGGCTCTTGAAGCACCAACACCCACCGACGCTTAATCGGGATGTGAATGTTCTTGCCGGCTCTCGCAAGGGTCAGGCGTAGAACCAGGTTCTCTACATTCGGCAACGGCGGCCCATAGGTCCTGTGCTTTCACTGGTCCAATAAATCCATTACGCACCACACCATGTTCGTCAGCAATGACCAACAACGGGACAGCGTCAATTCGATAGCGCTTGTGAAGGCTGGGGTTTTCGGTGTAGTCAATACGTTGCACCGCAACGTTGCGTGATGCCAGAACAAACGCTTTCTCCGATACATCGGCACATGTGTTGCACGTTGCTGACGTGAAGATGGCCACCAGCCATGGAGTGTTGGGGGAATCGAAATCTCCACGATCAAGTTGCGTGGGAATCTCAAATCCACCTTGAGTGGGAGCATCTCCTCGACGACGCCGTAAGACGGCAGACACCACAAGTGCCACCACTATCGCCAGAACAATAAAGAGAACTTGCTCCATTACTTCATTCTCACAGGCAATGCACCCACCATGCCAAAACCAATGAGACCGTGTCCTCGTGTGGTTCGGCGCTGAACTGCAACTGCAACCGAAGAGGAAATGATGACTTCTCCATCGGCAACACCGTCTGGAACGTCAAGGCTGATTAATGATGCGGCACCAAGCGGAACATCTACAAGACCAGGAACCTGTACTACTCCGCCGGGCCCAACGGCTGAAACAGTAAACGTGCCGTCCACAGATGTGGTGTTCAGAATTGAAATTGCGTTGCGCGCACCCTTACCGAGTCCGGACGGAATTCTCCACTTGGTACCCAACAAGCGTGCGGGAATTCCGTTCACAACAGCGGTGAACGCACTCGTGTTGGTCTGTTGACTCAGCACATGCTCCACCACAAGACCAATTGAATTCAGCGATGACACCACCATTGCGTGATCACCTTTGGGAAGATCGGCAATGGAGTCGGTGTTGATGGAAACAATTCCACCCGCAGGAATATCAACTGCTTGAGACGGGAGAGCCGCACCTGTTGTTTGGTCTGCGGGAATCCCGTTCGTAATTCCGTTACCAAAGAATGCAACATTGACCTGTGCTGTTCGGCGCGATGGGTTGAACACGATGATCTGTTCAGTGACCTGCGGACCAGTTCGGCCCGATGTGAACCACCATTCGGTCAATGCTTCTGGTACACCGACAGTGGTGGAATACCCAAGACGCCCCGCACCGAGATAGTGCTGCATGCGCGACGCCACAATTTGGCCAGACGTTGCCTCGACCTCAAGGGCGATACGTGGTTCATTCGCTGCGCCCGCCTCGGCAAGCGAGATACTGCGCAATGACCGCGGAGCTAAAACCACACCCTGCAACGCTGTGGGCGCTCGACGTCCTGCCTGAGTGGTGAACGCCACATTGACAACAGCTGATTCTGGATATGGATTCATCAACACCAAACGCTGAGACGAGCCTTCGGCCGTGAATCCGTCTGCGAAGTACCACGTGTCTGCTGTCTGAGTCACACATTGAGAGGTGACATCGCCTGCACCGTAAATGAGTTCTTGTTCAACCGAACCGGACGACCCAATGATTTCCACCACCGCCGACACCACACCAACAGAACGTCCGCGAAGAATATCGACATCTAACTGCGAACGCGCGGGCACAACGACGGTTCGCGATTCAACAGGATCAGCACTGAGAAAACTCACAGACGCGGTGTAGTCAGTATCACTCGGGTTCGACAGCACTACTGATGCCGCATCAAGGCCATCCCCTGCTGCTGCGCCAGGACAGAACCATGACGTACTGATTCGAGATCCCGATGGGGATTGCGGAAATCCACCCAATTCAATGAGCGCAGACGACGCACCATCGGACACTTTCCCGCCTTGTTGGTCGACATAAAAGACAACGGAAATCACTGCAGCAACAACACACGTTGCGAAGAGCCTGCGAACAACATTCATGATGATGCCCCAGCCGTGAACGACAACACGGGTTCCTGCACAACGGGTGACTCATTGTGCGTGCGGCGTCTGCGTCGACGGCGCGACAGTGCCAGAACAACAACCACACACCATGCCGCAATTTGAGCGACAACCAACAAACGATGAAGCGCCGATGGTTGGTATGACACCGTTGCGGTACCAGCAGCCGTTATGTCGTACGCATTCGTAAGGCCAAATGCTGGCCGAACTGGAACAGGAACACCGTCAACAGTGACCGTCCACCGAGAAGTAAACGGCACGGCAAGGTGCAATGTTCCCGGCTGAACTTCTGTGATTGAACGTGAGTGCCCAGTTGGAACCGCTGGTAGCGGTGTAGCGCCAGAAATATCGCTAGCAATCATTGAAGTCGCGCCAGCCGAAGCACTACTTGAAGCTCCGGCTGCAGTGAGCTGCGATCGAATGGGAATCCACGCAGTGTTCTCAAACACCACAAGGTCTGGCGAAGTAAACCGTCGACGCAAATCAAGTTGACGCGACAATGCCTCGACGAGACCTCTTGGTTCTGCCAATGGTTCATCCCGCGTGGATTGACCGCCATCAACAATGGGAACAACGATGAACCTGACCGAGAGCGGAGCCAACAATCGGCCCGCGCGAGATGTTTGACCACGAACGATTCCATACATTGCTGCAACGGCATTATCTCGTGCGCGAGTGGGGGGCGTTTCCCAACTATCGACCAACTGTGGCTGCGCACCGTTAATGACCGAGTACGCGATTCCCCATCCAAAGTTCAAAGGTGCGCCAGGCAAAACTCGTGAGTCTCCGATAAACAAGGTTCGGTAATCACCAGATTCAACGTCGGTGGGAAGTTGTTCGAGCAACTGTGGCAATGCAATTGACGGTTGATTCCATGAACCATCAACCGCATTCAATGACGTCGGTACCAGGCCAATTGCAAATGCAACCCCAACAAGCGCACCAATTGGTTGGCGCCAACTGAATCGACCACGACCAAGGTCGATGGTGAGTGCTGCACCCATTGTTGCTGCACACATCGCCACACCAAACGCAACAGGTACGAGAAGCAATCCAGGTTCGGGCAAATGTGCAGGAATCAGTGCAGCATCGTCCAAAATTGCCAACAGCAAACCGGTAGCAACAAGCGATGCTCCACGCAACGCCCATGTTGCGCGCACACCTCGTACAAGCAGCAAAGATCCAATCACTGCCGCAAAGAGTCCAAGTGACAATGCGCCACCCCAAAAGTCACCCACTGAATAGCGAACAAGTCCCCACAAACCAAGATTGCGTCCACCCTCAACAGGTGCCCCCGTCAGCGCCTCCCACCATCCGCTTCGCACGAACGTCGCCGTCCATGGAACATTCAGCATCACAGCCGTTAACGACACAAGCGACGTGATGACAATCCAGCGAATTGCCCATGTCACTTTCAGACCCTGCGTCACAGAAGCGAATGCGACAACAGCACCCATGATGGGCAACACAATGACAACACCTGGTTCAAACGCAAACGAGATTGCTGCCAGCAAAGACACGCCGGCAAACCAACGTCTCCACGTAAATGGAGCAACCACCACCATGGCCTCGTGTGTCATTCGCGAATTGATGTCTGCATGCCCCACCAACATGCGCAACAGATGCATCATCCACGGGAAAAATGCGTAGAACATGACAACACCCCAGCGCCCCGACGCGATGGCTGCATACGGAAGTGGAGCTGCCGCATATGCAAGAACTGCAGCAATGCGACTTCCGCGGGTTCCCATCACCGAAGCGAATCGCCATGCACCCAGCCAGCCCAAGAATGGCAGTCCAACGATGGACATCGTGTGCGCCAGACCTGCGTTTCCGAGAAACGCAGCAATACCAGTTCCCACTAATGCGACACCCGAAGGCAACGCCGACACCTGGCCAAACCCCGCACTCCACCATCCCGAGATGTATGACGACCACAGGTCTCTTGCAGAGTCTGAGAATGGAACAAATTGTCCCACCATCGAAGAGCCATCAAGAAAAATTGAGCGCGATCCAATCAACAACAAGAGAACCAGAATCGACCACATGATGTATGCGCCGCGTGGCGCAGTGGGACGAACATCGTCACCCTCGTGTGACTGTTCTAAACCAACTCGCCGAGCACGTGCTCGGAAGTATGCAGTTGTGTGCGAGGAACCCAAAATCTGAAGCGCGCGCACCTCATCGCCGTCAACAGTGCGAATCTGAGAAACAGAATCGCGTCGACGGCGAATGTCTCCCAACACAAGCGGCACAGACAACAACGCACGAAATTCTGCAAGGGCACGCGACGCACGGCCAGTGACCAACAAAAACAGTGCGCGCGCCAGCGTGAATACCGTCAATTGCGGAATGAGGGTCAACAGTTGACCGCGTGTCGACAACGACATCACCGTATGAACACGCGCACTTTCAACGTCCACGTCTGCGCTATCACCACCGTCTGATACTTCAGACCGTTCAGCCATCGCCTCCCGATGTCGCGCAACAGCTGATGGCACGATCACTACACGCGCACCAGTGGTGTGAGCACGCCAACAGATATCAAGATCAAGTCCCGACGAGTGAATCTCAGATTCAAATCCTCCAAGCGCGCGAAAGAGATCCGCACGAATCAGCATGCAAGAACTAGGGAGAACAAAGACATCCTGAACAAAGTCGTGCTGCTCTTGATCTAGTTCACCCACATCGGCATAGGGCAACTCCACACCGAATCGGTCGCATGCGTGGCCCACCGACTGGATCATTTTGGGATTGTCCCAATGAACCAATTTCGGACCCACAACTCCAGCATTTGAGCGGTACAACTCTTCAACCATTGCGCTGATTGCTGTTGGCATTAGCTCAACGTCGTCATGCAAGAAACAGAAAAACCCACTGTCGCCCTGCACCAGATTCAGCACGGTGTTACAGGCCGCCCCAAATCCAGGATTGCTTCCCAGAAAACGAACAACTGCGTGTGGCACAACGGACTCAACAGTGTCGAGTACTGCCCGTGATCCTGCACTCTCACTGGTGCCACTCAGCAGAACAAGAATCTGTAATGAGGCGTAGTCCTGTGCGGCAAGACCCCGAAGGGATTCCTGTAACCAGTCGCCGGGCTCATGGACCACCATGACGGCGACCACAGGGGGCTGGGGAGGGAGTTCCGTTGTCTCAGTCACGCCCCCGCGAGGCTAGTGGCAGGGCCAGAAGCCATGCGGGCGCACCCCATCCCCCATGTGACATGGGGCCCTACACGAAGTGCTTGCAAAAGTAAGCATCTGCCTCTACCATTTTTCGCATGGCATCACTTCCACGCTTCTCATTTCCCTCGTTTCCACTTCCCAACGTGTCCATTCCCGGCCTTGACAAGTTGCCCCGCGTCGATCTTCCCAAAATCTCTCTCCCCCAATTGCACTCCATTGACCTCACTGCAGTCGATTTTCGTCGCGTAAATCCTGCGGCCGTCCTCAACAACCCAGTGGTCAAGCAGGCCACCGAGGTGGGATACACCGCCGTTGGCTTCGCAGTTCTTGGCTTTCAGAAGGCACAAGTGCGTCGTCGTGAATTGATTGATTCTCTGAAGGCGCGCTACAACACCGCTCAATAAGCAACGGAGCAAAGACATTGGTACCGAGTACCTATGTCAGTTTAGAACTAGCCTGACTCTTCGTGTCGGACGCCGTCGAAAACGAAACATCTACGAAGGCTCCCCTTCCCGAAGGAACAATCCCTGTTGGCATTGGCCTGTTCATCGCAGGAATCACTGCGTATGCATTTTTCAAAGTTGGCCAGTTAGCCCTTGGAAAAGAAGACTTCAAACCCATCGTTGCGTTGTGGTTCACCACATTTGCTTTAATTCCCGGGTTCTTACTTCCCGTTGAGCAAGAACTTGGCCGAGCACTGGCGCACCGACGAGCATTGAGTCAAGGTGGCAAGCAAGTCATTCAGAAAATGCTCCCCCTCGCTGGCGGGCTGACGTCAGTTCTCCTCATTGCGACAGCAGTTGCATCACCATGGCTCACGCGCGACATGTTCGAGGGGTATTGGATTGTCACCGCCGCACTGCTCACCACTGTGTTCGCATTTGCACCGATGCACTTGGCGCGCGGAATTGCCTCGGGCTCTGGCCGATTCAGTGCCTACGGAATGATTCTCGGAATTGATGGTGCAACACGCATCATTGCCTGTGTTGTCCTGTGGCAATTGAATGTCACGTCCGTAGGTGCGTATGCAATGGCTGTTGCGCTGTCTCCCCTTGTTGCCGTCCTCTTTGTGGCATCACGAGGCGATCTGAAATCACACGACGGTCCACCTGCCGATTTTGCTGAACTCACGCCCAACTTGACATGGTTGTTACTCGGCTCGGTCATGGCTGCTGCGCTTGTTAACGCTGGACCCATTGGCGTGGACATCTTGGCTACATCTGGCGAAGCAGAAAAAGTCACTGCATTTGGTAACGGCGTGCTGCTGTCACGTATTCCACTCTTTCTGTTTCAGGCAGTTCAAGCATCGCTTCTTCCGCGTCTTGCACGACTTGCTGCCAAGGGCGACTTGGACGAATTTGTACAAGGAATGAGACTGTTGCTGAAAATTGTGATTGGTGTTGCAATTATCGGAACACTGGGTTCATACATTCTTGGCCCATGGGCTCTTGACCTCATGTACGACGGCGGATTAGA
>CAZCZM010000014.1:0-15850 GCA_964503445.1 uncultured Bifidobacterium sp. | reverse complement strand
TTAGCCCAGATGCTGACACCATGCTTGATGGCGTGATGGACACGCCATTTGAGTAACGGCTACTACTTCAATCGCGCAGATTCAAGAGCAAGGTCGTTCTGCACCATCATGCTGACCAATGATGGGAAATCAACTTCGGGAACCCATCCCAATTTCTCGCGCGCTTTGGTGGGGTCACCAATCAGCAGATCAACCTCGGCTGGGCGGAAAAAGCGCGGATCTTGACGCACATAGTTGCGCCAATCGTCTAGACCTACTTCTTTAAATGCAAGAGTCAAAAATTCTTCGATGGAATGGGTTTCACCTGTGGCCACCACATAGTCATCTGGTTGGTCTTGCTGCAACATCATCCACATTGCGCGCACATAGTCACCGGCGTATCCCCAGTCACGCTTCGCGTCCAAGTTGCCCATCACCAATTCTTTTTCCACACCCAACTTGATACGCGCAGCGGTGTTAGAAATTTTCCGTGTCACGAATTCCAAGCCACGACGTGGACCTTCGTGATTGAACAGAATTCCAGAACATGCATAAATGCCGTAGCTCTCGCGGTAGTTCACCGTGATGTCGTGGCCGAATACCTTTGCACAGCCGTACGGCGACCGTGGATGGAACGGGGTCAACTCTGACTGTGGCACTTCGCGCACTTTGCCGAACATCTCTGATGACGACGCTTGGTAAAAACGGATGGGATTGTTTTGCGTTCCGCCCACCATGCGAATGGCTTCCAACATGCGCAACACGCCTAGACCCGTGATGTTTGATGTCAACTCAGCCTGGCCAAATGAGATAGCTACGAAAGAGATGGCACCCAAGTTGTACACCTCGTCGGGCTGTACGTGCTCAAGTGCGGACACCAAACTGGTGAGGTCTGCAAGATCACCAGGAACCAGTTCTACATAGGGAAACTCGTCGCGAATCTGTAGGGCCTTAGGGTTGTTCTGGCCTTTCAACATGCCAAACACCTCATACCCTTTGGAGTGGAGGAACTCGGCGAGATGCTGTCCGTCTTGACCTGTGATACCTGTGATGAAAGCGCGGGGCATGGTGTCGACCTTTTGTGTCGGAAAATGGGACCTCATGACGGTATCACCGCAACCCCACCAAACGAGGTGAACTCTGGACAGCCCTACCCCCTACGCTTGCCTCATGATTGTGGTGCTGGCAGGCGGAGTGGGCGCTGCTCGGTTTCTTTCTGGCCTCGTGCAGATAGCACCACCTGAAAACATTGTGACCATCGTCAATACTGGCGATGACACCGAACTACATGGGCTCTCAATTTCGCCAGACATCGACACTGTCACATACACATTGGCGTCGGCAATCGACCCAACACGCGGCTGGGGCTTGCGTGATGAAACGTGGCGTGCAATGGAGGCGTTAGAACGCTTTCAGAGCGTGAAACCTGAAACATCGCAGGCTGCACCTCAATGGTTCAACCTGGGCGATACAGATTTAGCAACTCACTTTTATCGCACGGCACGACTACATGAAGGCGCACCGTTAAGTGACGTCACCGACGAAATCCGTCGCGCATTCAACGTCGACATCACTCTTCTCCCCATGAGCAACGACACGGTGCGCACCATGGTTCATCTTGACAACGGGGTTGTTCCTTTTCAGGAATACTTCGTCAAACTTCGTCATTCAGTTCCTGTTACGAAGGTGTCTTTTATTGGCGCAGATTCCGCTCAGTTTCTGGGCCACGCGCAGATTGAATCTGCACACAGCATTGTGATTGCACCGTCGAACCCCATCGTGTCTATTGGGCCAATGCGTGCCCTACCAGAAGTAGACAATGCTCTTTCTCGTCGGCGAAACGATGTAGTTGCAGTATCGCCCATTGTTGCGGGCGGCGCATTGAAAGGACCAGCAGATCGCATGTTGAGAGAGCTTGGACATGAACCGAGCGTGGTCGGAGTGGCACGTTTATACGCACCTATCTGCGCCACACTGGTCATTGATCAACAAGACGAACATTTGGCACCTGCAGTAGAGCGTGAAGGTGTTCGCTGCGTTGTCACCAACACAGTGATGTCGTCACCTGCAATTGCAGCAACGTTGGCTCGCACCACCGTGCGCGCCACACCACAACAAGGAGGTCTGTCATGGCCCGATTAATGGCATGGAGTGTGGAGGGCATTGGTGAAATCACACCAGGCATGCAATTGGGCGATGTCATTGCGCAGGCGTGTGCGGACGAACCCAATGGCCCGTTACGTGACAACGATGTGCTTGTTGTTACTCAAAAGATTGTGTCGAAGGCAGAAAACCGCTTGGTACCGATTGACGCCAACGACCCCCTCTCGCATAAAGCACTTGTTGAACAAGAGGCTGTGCGAATTGTGCGTCGCCGCGGTGATCTCATCATCACAGAGACCTCACACGGATTTGTCTGTGCCAATAGTGGCATCGACCTCTCAAATGTTGAACGTGGTTACGCCGCCCTCTTGCCTATCGATAGTGATCGGTCTGCACGAAGGATTCGCGACATCATCAAAGCAAAACTTGGCGTCAACGTGGGCGTCATCATTAGCGACACATTCGGGCGGCCATGGCGCAAAGGCCTCACCGATGTTGCCATCGGTGTTGCTGGTATTGCAGGTGTTGTTGACCTTCGCGGAACAGAAGATGCACTAGGCCGCGTGATGCAGGTGACCGAAGTTGCCGTGGCCGATGAACTTGCTTCGGCAGCAGAATTGGTGATGGGCAAATCCACTGGCGTTCCTGTGGCAGTTGTGCGAGGAGCAGACCCTGCTTGGTTTCGAGACTCGTCGATGAGCGAGATTGTGCGGCCACCTAGCGAGGACCTCTTCCGCTGAGCATTAACGAAGGGTCGATAATCCTTCGGTGAGCGAAGTGAACGGCGACCACCCCAACTGGATTCGTGCGCGTACAGGTGACAGCGACATACGAACAATGTCGTTTGGGCGAGACGTAGCAGTACGTGGCAGTGGTGATGAGGCTCCTCCCATCACCGACCACAAATCAATAATTGAAGTGGCGACGCCTGTACCCACGTTGATTACCAACCCACCGGCACGATCAAGGGACCGCACCACGGCATCAACAGTGTCGTCCACATGCACGAAATCTCGTGTCTGCTTTCCATTGCCGTGAACGATGGGGGCTTTGCCTGTCTCTAACGCTTCAATGAATGAAGCAACGACACCGTCCGAGGCACGCTGACGGCGACCATAAACATTTCCCGTTGCAAGCACGGTGAACTCAACTCCGTGTCGGTCGCGATACACCGAATGAAGATCTGATGCGGCACGCGCCAGCACTTCTTCGCTGGTGCGCGCGTCGTTGAGATGACCTTCCTTAATGGGCAGGTCTCTCGCAGCACACTCGCCGTACAACAACGTTGCAGGAATTGTGGTGACAACTTTTGAGACGCCAGCGAGCCGCGCAGCCTCGAGAACTGCCACACACGATGTCATGCTTCCCAGTGCACCAGTCAGATGTGCATGGGAAGGCGTGAACAGAACAAGGTTGATAATGACGTCTGGTCGACGCAATGACACCAATTCAGCGAATTCAGATGAATGAACAGAGATGTTCTGAAATTTGAATCGTCCAGATGCATTGCGTGATTCCGCAAGATTTGCCAGTGAACCAGACGACAGGTCGTCCACAACGTCAATTTCATGTCCTTCGGCCATCAACCGATCAACAACATGTGAACCAACGAAGCCTGCTCCACCACAGACCAAGATTTTTCGGGGAGCCATTCCTAAGACGCTAATTCAGGCGACGGAATTTTTGCGCCACTCATCTGTTGGCCCGCGGCAATGACTCCGTCCGCACCCACCACGCAGTCAACCAGAACTGCGTCGTCTCCCACATGGCCCATGACAAGCGAACGCTCAAGTCGAACACGGTTCCCGATGTGGGCGCCGGGAAGCAAGACGGAATCGTTGATGACACATTGAGCGCCAATGGTGCAACGTTCTCCGATGACGCTGTGAACTACAGACGCCGATGCATCGATAGAGCTGTGCGCCGCCACCGATGACAGAATGTGCGAACGCGTTCCGTCTATAAGGTCCAAGTTGGCTTGCAAATATGTGTCTGGCCGACCCGTATCGATCCAGTAGTCGTGAGTTGCCATGGCTGCAAGACGACCCTCTACCACCATCTGCGGAAACACAACGCGTTCAATCGACAGTTTCTGCAGATGCGGCATTCGGTCGAGGACGGATGGCTCGAGCACATATGTGCCAGCGTTAATCACCGAACTAGTTGTTTCGCCGGGGGCAGGCTTCTCGACAAAACGCTTCACCCATCCCTGATCGTCAGTCTCCACCACACCAAACTGCGACGGATCATCAACTGGCGTCAGATGAAGGGTTCCTTCCGCACCATGTTCACGATGGAAGTCCACAAGTTGCGCCACATTCAGGTCGCTAATGATGTCACCGTTCATCACAATGAAAGTGTCGGAGATTCCGGCATCACGTGCAGCGAATGCAATTGCGCCGGCGGTGTCGAGCGGTTCAGGCTCGACCGCATAGTGCAATGTGACCCCCGCGCAGACACCATCGGGAAAAGCTTCAAAAAACGGTTCAGGCTTAAACCCAAGGGCAAGCGCCACGTGAGTAACGCCAGCCGTCGCAAGATTGGCAATGAGGTGCTCTAACTGTCGCACATTTGCGATGGGCAACAACGGTTTAGGCGTGCTGAAGGTGAGTGGTCGAAGACGGGTTCCAAACCCGCCCACCAAAACAACAGCGTGCATTAGTCAGGAACAGTTGTTGTGGCGCCCGCAGCAACCGTGGTTGTGGTGGCACCACCAGCAACAGTTGTGGATGACGCATTTGCCTGCTTGTTCGCGTCTGAAAGAGCCTGCAATTCGGACGATGCAGTGGGAAGCGGAATGGTTTTGCCGGGAGCAGCAATTGCGATTGCAACAGACATACCGTCTTTGTCCAACCTCACATTGCTGAAGTCGGTGATGAACTTCTTACTTTCACGCGAGTCATCGGTGCTGTCCCACACAATGACCTGAACCTGTGCATCTACTTCTTTACCTTTGTCGTCTTTGCACTTCAGATCGTCGACCTTGAGCGACTCGCCACCAAGTTGATTCTTGGGGAATGTGATGCCATCGGTGTTGACGTCAATCTCGAAAGCGTCGAGGAATACACCCAACTTGGCACGGTAACGAGGCAACCCAGCAGGGCGCCACTCGAGAACGCCTGGAGTGTCACTGAGTTGATACTTCGTGTTGTCGGGCGCCTGATCAGTGTTGGACGCTTCCAAGTTTCCGAGGTAGCCATCACACTTGTAGAAGCCGTAAGCGGCATACGAAATTTCGGTGGCTGCAGCAGCGGTACCGCTATTGGGTTCTGACTGGCGCGCATAAGCGACAAGGCCTGTGCCCAAGACCACCACAACGGTCATGACGGTAGGAAACAAGGTGCCACCCTGAAAGCGCACTTTTTGCCCCTTGCCCTTCTGAGCGAGTCGGGCGACTTTTTTTGCTGATGAACCACTAGCCACGAAGAAGAGAGGCTACCTGCAAAGAGCCCCGAGAAGGCTCAGTTGTCGAGTGAACGCACTAACTGAAGGTATGAATTGGCCACCGCAGCGGGCGAAACATGGGTTTCTACCCACGAACGAGCATGGGACCCCATTCGACGACATCGCTCGCTGTCTGCCACCAATTCGCGCAGAGCCGCGATGAATTCATCTGGAGAATCAGGAGCCACACTCAGTCCTCCACCACTGGCGTGAAGAATTCGAGTCACTTCAGTGCCGGGATCAATTGCAGCTACCACGGGGCGAGCCGCAGCCAGAATGCTGTATGTCTTGGATGGAACGCTGACTGCGCCAAGTCCGGCACGCAGTGGAACCACGTGAATGTCACCCGTGGCAAGAACTTCTGGAACACGTTCACGTGGTTGATAATCCGCAAAGGTGACATTTGATAGATCCGCGGCGTCACGCTGCAACTCTTGTCGTGCAGCGCCATCACCATTAATCACAAACGAAACGTCTGGCATTGCACGAGCCGCATCCAATACCAAGTTGAGCGATTGTGAGTATCCGACATTGCCGGCATACATCACAACAATATTGTCGTCTAAGCCAAGTTCACGTCTGTAGTCAGTATTACGACCAAGTGGAGTAATGCGTTGCGCGTCAACAAAGTTTGGAATGACGTGAACCTTGGATTGATGTCGCGATGCAACCTTTGCTTCAACATTGATACGCAAATCATCTGACAGAACCACGACTGCATCAGATCGGTGATAACTGACTCGCTCAAGCCATCGTGCAATGGAAATAATGCGTGTATTAGTTATTGCGCCAGTTTCAATAGCTGCATCTGGAAAAACATCTTGAATGTTGAAAATTGCGTGTGTGAACCGAAGGCGAGCAGCCAACCAACCCGTGAGACCCAATGTGAGCGGGGGTGACATTGAAATAATGGCCGCTGGTCGACGATGTATTCCACCGGCAAACAACGTGCACACCCCAGCAATGACACTGAACGCCAAGAATCCCACTGCGCGACGAAGGAGGTTGGTCTTGCTTTTGCCGGGAAAAGGGTGCACCCGAATGATGGATCCCCATTCAGTTTTCTCTCGGCGCACTAAACGACCCGACCATCCCGCCTCAATTGAATGCGTGCGATACCACGGCAACGCCGTGACAACATGAACCCGCTCACCAGCAGCGACGAATTCTTGAACGATTCGCGTGATGACTTCTCCCGTGGGTGCCGTATCGGGAGCAAAGTGCGGCACAAGAACAACTAGCGGTCGACTCACTGCCCCTCCGAGATTGCGATGGCGTATTCGTGTAAAAGGTCTGCGCCAGATTCTGCGAGGCTGAAATGACTTACTCGTTGTTGTCCAGCACGTACCAGTTCTGCACGACGAGCGCGCAGAGTACGTAGCCCGTCATTCCATGCAGAAATTGTGAGTTCTGCGGTGACACCAGCGTCACCCACAACTTCAGGAATGCTTCCGCAGGTACTTGCAAGCACGGGAGCACCAAGAATCATTGCTTCAATCAACGGTGCACCAAAACCTTCATATTGGCTGGGAAACACCATGGCATCTGCCATCTTGAGTAGTCCATTGCGATCACGTGCAGATACTCGGCCCGGAAGAACGACACGATGTCCAAGACCCAGTTGATCGACCACAGCACGCACTGTGGAATCGTGAGAACCAGCCGAACCAGCACACACCAAACGCAGTGATGGATCCCGCCACTCTTCACTTCCCTCTGCCATTTGATGCAAAAGAAATTGATGGTTCTTGTGCGGGTGAGTAATTGCGGGAAAGACAAGAACTGGTCCATCCCCTATACCGAAACGCTCACGTAATTCATGCTCTGGCGTGGCATCGTCGGATAACTCAGCCTCAACGCCGTGCCGCACCACGCCGATGCGGGACGCATCTGTTGAGAATTCGCTACGCAGCGTGGTTGCCACAAAGTGAGACGGAACAACAATTCGAGTTGCTCGTTTCACAGATGATGGAACAACGCGCCGCAAATACCGCAACTTGATGGGTCGCACATAGTGCGGATACTGGGTCCACTGCACATCATGGATGGTGAGGACTGTGCGCCTGTTCCCGATTCGGGGAATTGTGCCTCCACCATGGTGCACAAGATCAAAGCCCGCAGTGCGAGCGGCAAGCCATGTGTGTTCCAGAAAAATTCGTATGGCTCGTTTCTCACATGACGAAGGTGCTTCGTGCACTATGAAGTGTTGTGCAAGTTCTGGCTGACGCGCGGAGAAACCTTTGGGGGCAAACACTTCAACCTGATGCGAATGCTGATGTGCGTGCGTACCCATGAGTTGGCGAACTAAATATTCTTCGCTACCGCCAACACCAGGCACACACCACAACAAGTTGATTGCAATGCGCATCAGAAATTCCGTTCCTGAAGCACTTGGCGATACACCTCAACTGTCTTGTCTGCTGTAAGCGACCATGGAACTTCTGCGGCGCGCGCACGTGCACGTTCACGCCATTCACGGGGCGATTGCAACGCCTCGAAGATTCCATGTGTAATAGAAGAAATGTCGAGCGGATCAACGAGAACTGCTGCTCCGCCTGCAACTTCTTCAGTAGATGTCCCACGTGAGGTCACTACTGCCGCCCCCTGCGCCATGGCCTCAATCACGGGCAATCCGTACCCTTCGAGCAGAGACGGAAACACAAAGACCGAGCAGAGCGAATACAACGCAGGCAAATCTTCGGACGGAACAAAGCCCGTGAGTCGAACATCATGTGTTGGTTGGATACCTGTGTCTCCCCAGCCATCCATTCCCACCACCACAAGCGGTGGAGCATCGTGAACCATGGACATTGCTTCAACGAGGCGCGCGAGATTCTTCCGTGGCTCTTGAGTGCCCACAAACAACACGAATTCGGACGGCAAGCGATACGTGCGTCGCACACGGTCTAGATCGTCGTCGGATACCGAAATTGGTCGTACACCCAACGGGACATGATGCAATAACGATTGATCAAAACCGGCATCAACGCAATCGGTCATCGTTGCGTGCGATGAACACAAAATATGTGCGCGTTCCTTCTGCAAAATTTTCATGCTTCGCCGGAAGATTGCATTGCCATGTGATGTAAAAAACTCTGGGTGTCGCAAGAACGCAATGTCGTGCAACGTGGTCACCAACGGCAAAGCAGTGGCCGGCGGAATGATGGTGGTGGCATGCACAAGGTCTGCGTGCACAACTGATTCCACTTTCGGCCACCGCAGACGTGTCCACAACTCGTACAACAGCGCACCACCCACAGGCAGAGCCGCGACGCGGATCGGTGGCAGAAACCCTTCGGTTGGTGGCCCCGCGTGCCGGCCAGCAATTCCTCGCAACTCAATGTCGTGGCGCGTTGCAAGCTCTCGAGCCACTTCGAGTGCTGCAATTGCGGTCCCCCCAGGCACTCGGTGCCAGCATTGTTCGAGGGTGTAGGCGATACGCACACACTCATTCTGTCTGCTCGCGTCCTACGATGGCATCTATGTCGGAATTCTGGTCAGGTCGCACAGTCCTCGTCACAGGCGGAAATGGCTTCTTGGGCCGTGTGGTGGTTCGCCTTCTGTCGGAAAAGGGCGCCACGGTTGTGGCCCCCACCCATGACGACTTCGACCTCGTTGTTCCTGGAGTGGCCGAATCAATGCTGGCCACGTACTCCCCTAGCCATGTCATTCACCTTGCTGCACGCGTGGGTGGAATTGGATACAACCTTGTCGACCCCGCACGCCTGTATTTCGACAACCTCATGATGGGAACTCACATCATTGAAGCAGCGCGCACAACTGGTGTTGAGAAAACCGTTTTGCTGGGCACTGTGTGTTCATACCCAAAGTTCACACCAGTTCCGTTCAAAGAAGAATCTTTCTGGGATGGCTATCCAGAAGAAACAAATGCTCCATATGGAATAGCTAAGAAAGCACACCTTGTGCATGCGCAAGTGAATCACGCGCAATATGGTCAAAAATTTGCCTATCTCATTCCAACAAACCTGTACGGACCGGGCGACAAATTCCACCCAGCTGTCTCGCACGTCATTCCTGCACTCATCAAGAAATGTATTGAGGCAAAAGAAAGTGGTGCCGACTACATCGATGTGTGGGGTACAGGATCTGCAAGCCGTGAATACCTTTACGTTGAAGATGCAGCGGCGGCAATTGTTCTGGCAGCGCACAATCATGACGGTGTTGAGCCCATCAACTTAGGTTCCGACCGAGAAATCACCATTCGCGAAACAGCCGAAACAATTGCTCGTGTCACCGGATTCGCTGGCGAATTGAGATGGGATGCCACAAAGCCCGACGGCCAGCCCCGTCGCCGAATCGACCCCACACGTGCAAACGACACACTCGGGTGGCGAGCAAAAATGGATTTTGCCGAGGGAGTGCGCCGTACCGTGGAGTGGTACCTCGGTCATCGTGACGAAGCAGAGGCTCCTCCGCGCTGACAATGCGCTTGTGATTCGCGCTCGTACACTTCTGAGCGTGACGCTTCCCCCACCGTCTCTTGAATATTGCGTGCGTCATCCGCATGTACCCACTGGCCGACATTGCACTCGATGCGATCGACCTGCGTGCAACGACTGCCTGACTCCAGCTCCCGTGGGTTCGCACTGTGCGGACTGCGTGCGAGCGGCTCGACCACCTGCTCGGGAGCGAGTGCGTCGATGGAATGCGACACAGAACATTCTGACCACACGCATCCTTATCGCGTTGAATGCGTTTGCATTTATTTGGACATTGACAAATGGGGGCTCGCTAGATAAGAACCAATTCGATCTTGGATTGTCGCTGTCGTTTATTCAAAATGGCGAGTGGTATCGAATTGTGACATCGGGATTTCTGCATTTCGGCATTCTTCACATCGCGATGAACATGTTGCTTCTGTGGCAATTGGGCCAAATTCTTGAACCCGCACTAGGTCAAGCGAAGTTTGCACTTTTGTATTTCGCATCAATGTTCGGAGGTGCCGTTGGCGCATTGGCACTGACACCAAACGGACTGACCGGAGGCGCATCGGGCGCTGTTTTTGGTTTGATGGCTGCGGCATCTGTTGGTTTTCAACAACGTGGTGTGAACCCAATGCGTACAGGAATTGGCGCCACGTTGATTCTGAATTTGCTGATCACATTCACTATTCCAGGAATCTCCATTGGTGGTCATCTGGGTGGAGCACTAATGGGTGCTGCCGTGGGCTTTGTCATGCTGGAACCACGCTGGTCACGCACATCGCCACAGCTGTCGTGGATTGCACCCATCGCAGCAATGCTTGCCTGCATTGGCGCCATTTCATCAATGCTGTAGAGACGCACCCCTTCTCTACTGTTCTCCACACTTCCTCCTCAACATCAGCATGTGGCTCGCCACGCAAGGAGGAATGTGTTCACATCATCACTGCTTGACATCCCCCGTCCATTTATTGACCCCATCACTTCCCTCGTTCAAGCAGTGGGGCTGTTCTCGCTTGCGGTACACAGACCTCGTTGCAACCAGTCACTGGTTCTGTGTTTAGATTCGCAATCACGTGGCGTTCACATGTTTGAAGCGCCTGAACTGTCAGTTGCAACAATCCATCAGATCGTCTGCCATGCATCAACCATCACTGCCACATCTTCACTTGTTGTGTGCAGCATTCGCATGGCTACTCCTATTCACCCCCACGACTCTCAGCTGTGGTCACATTGCAAAAAGGTGTTGCAGCACGCTGGTCTTCTTCTGCATGACTGGATTGTTGTCGGCAATGGCGGGTTGTATTGCCCACGAACTCTTTCAGACGAAGACAACCCTTGGCCCCATGGAAGCACTGTGGTGTAAGCAGCTGGCACTTCGTGATTGACTAGAACACATGGCAACTCCCCTCAAGACGCGACCAGCCGAAGTTCTTCCCGAAACAGAACAGGTTCCTGAAACTGGCGAGCCAATTGTCGCCCACATTGTCAAAACACTGCCAGGAGAAAACGCCGCTGCGAAAGTTCTCGAGGCTCGCATCAACGGAACACCGCTCGAAGCATTGTGTGGCCATGTGTGGGTTCCATCGCGCGACCCGAAACAACTTCCCATGTGCCAGAAGTGCAAAGAAATTTACGAGATGTATCGCGTCTTCAACGATGGTCTTGGCGAGACGCCTAGCGAATGAACACACCACGTTTACGTCCAGCAGTGCGCGGCTTAGTGATTGACACCAACAACCATGTGCTGATGGTACGGCTGGTGTTTCCACATGGGGCGTGGTGGGTATTGCCAGGCGGTGGCATTGACCCTGGCGAAGACCATCACACTGCACTTCAGCGTGAACTACGCGAAGAGACTGGTTTGGTGATTGACAACCTCGGTCCATTGACATGGACTCGTCTTCATTACTTCCACATGCGTGACACCAGCGGAGTGGAATGGGACGGTCAATCAGAGTCTGTGTACCTCATTCGAACGGAACGTTTTGTGCCGTCGCCAACGATGTCGCAGTCGGAATTGCTGCAAGAAAATCTTCACGAGCACCGATGGTGGACATTGCCTGAACTATTGGCATACAACGGGCCAGACAATGTGTCACCTCCAGATATTGCGTCGTATCTTCACGTGATTATTCATGATGGAGTTCCGCAAACACCGTTTGAGATTGTTCACTCCAGTTAACGAAAATCTCTACTTGCCAAAGTGGCAGGAACAAAAAGTGGCTGAAGTGACTCCGCCACCACATTCACCACACCGTTGGCACACTCCACTCGCCCACGCACCAACAATGCCGATGCATCACGGGCAATAGTGCGATGGCGTGCCCAACATCCTTTTGAACACACAACATTGATGAGGCCTGTCTCGTCTTCCAGACTGATAAATGTTGCTCCGCGCGCACTCATAGGGCGCTGACGATGCGTCACGATGCCAGCAACCAGTACTCGTGTCTGATGCGGAACAGTGGGCAAATCCTCTGCGGCGACAACCCCTTTGTCACGTAACTGTTGCCGCAAGAACACCGTGGGGTGACCCTCTGGTGAGATACCCGTTGCCCACAAATCTGCGATGGCTTCTTCCACGGGCTCCATGCCAGGAAGTGTGGGGCGAGATGTCAGGCCAAGAATTCCTTGCAGGCGATGTGATCCGTGTCCGTATGCACCTGCGGACCACAATGCATGGCGTCGGTCATCTCCGAAACTCTGAGTAAATGCACCGGCGGTTGCCAGTGCCTCCATATTGGCTCTGGTGAGTTCGGGAACAGTATGAGCAAGATGTTCCACAGATTCATACGGACGGCGTTCGGCAATGATGCGGGCGACATCTGCGCCAATTCCCCGCACTGACCCAATACCCAGTCTGACTGCAAGACCACCGAAGGAATCGTGATGTGTTTCTAATGTGGCTTCATGCGATGACGCATTGATATCTGGTGTCTGCACAACAACACCATGACGCCGCGCATCTTGCACCAACGTATGTGGAGACCAAAACCCCATGGGTTGAGCATTCAATAACGCAGCACAAAAAATTGCAGGCTCGTGAAGTTTGATGTACGCCGACGAATACACCAAGTACGCAAAGCTGACCGAGTGGCTTTCGGGAAATCCATAATTGGCAAACGCAGCCATTTTGTTGAAAATTTCATCGGCAATATGGCCATGTATTCCGCGTTCTGCCATGCCGTCGTACAACCGTTGTCGCAATCGGTTCATTCGATGCGCAGAACGTTTAGATCCCATGGCCTGACGTAATTGGTCTGCCTCAGACGGAGTGAAGCCAGCGACATCAATTGCCATTTGCATGAGCTGTTCTTGAAAAAGTGGAACACCTAACGTTTTACTGAGTGAGTTTTCCAACAAAGGATGCAAATACGTGATGGGTTCTTCACCATTGCGTCGTCGGATGTATGGATGAACAGACCCGCCTTGAATAGGGCCGGGGCGAATCAATGCCACTTCTACAACAAGGTCATAAAACTTTCTGGGCCGCAAGCGTGGCAAGGTAGACATTTGGGCGCGTGATTCAACTTGAAAGACGCCCACCGTGTCAGCACGGCTCAACATGGCATACACCTCGTCTTCTTGAGGAAGTGTTGCAAGATCTAAATGGCACCCACGATGCTGAGAGATGTATTTGACCGCATGTGACAATGCAGACAACATGCCCAGACCCAACAAGTCAAACTTGACCAGGCCAATAGATGCGCAGTCATCTTTGTCCCACTGCAACACACTTCGATTCTCCATGCGTGCCCATTCCACGGGACACACTTCAATAATTGGTCGATCACACATCACCATTCCGCCGGAATGAATACCCAAGTGTCGAGGCATATTTTCGACCTGTGCTGCCATGTTGAGCACCAATGGCGGGATGGTGTTATCGCCTTGAGCAGTGGTAACCGCAATAGTTCCCCAAGCATCAACCTGTTTGCTCCACGCATCTTGCTCTGCTGGCGAATACCCCAATGCACGAGCCATGTCACGCACTGCGGATCGTGACCGGTACGTGATGACATTGGCAACCTGTGCCGCGTGATGCCGCCCATGTCGCTGATACACGTACTGAATCACTTCTTCGCGACGACCGCTTTCGATGTCGATATCAATATCGGGTGGCCCATCGCGTTCGGGCGACAAGAAACGCTCAAACAACAAGCCCAACGACACAGCGTCGGCTTTTGTAATGCCCAGCGAGTAACACACTGCACTGTTGGCCGCACTTCCCCGGCCTTGGCACAAAATGTTGCGCTCTTCACAAAAGCGAACAATGTCCCACACCACCAAGAAATATCCGGCAAAGCCGAGTGTTTGAATGATGTCGAGTTCATGTTCAATAGTGCGCCACGCACGAGCACGTAAAGATAAATCTTCGTCAGGATTCGTTGGTTTTTCTCCGTAGCGACGATGCGCACCTTGTGTGACCAAGTGACGCAAGTACGACATTTCTGTAAAGCCGTCAGGACACGGAAACGGCGGTAGCTGCGGCGCCACCAGAGATAAATCGAACGCCAGTTGCTGTCCTAACCATGCAGCCCTCTCCACTACTCCGGGATAACGAGCAAACCGCTTGTGCATTTCAGCACCGTTGCGGATGTATGCCGTTGCCGCTGGCGGCAATTGATGATCGATGTCATCTAACCCACAGCGATGGCGAACAGCTGCGATGGCAGAGGCCACGCGATGCTGCTGTGGAACTGCGTACAACACATTGTTAGTGGCGACACATTCCACATTGACCCGCGAGGCGATATGGACAAGCTGATCATTGCGCACAGCATCAATAGGGTCTCCGTGATCCCACAATTCAACAAAAACGTTGTGGACACCAAAACACTCGACCATGTGACGCAACATGTTTTCCGCGGCGCGTGGCCCATGGTTCTTCAACGCTTGCACAACAGCGCCATTTTCCCCACCCGTTAAAACGATGCAGTGGTCACGCACTGTGTCACCAACAGAGGGAATTGTGAAAACAGGAGCGCCTTTGGTTCCGGCTAACTGACCCTCACTAATTGTGCGCGCCATACGCGCATATCCATCTGGGCCTTGCGCAAGAAGGACAATGTCTCCTGCAGTGCCACATTGCAGTTCAACACCAAAGACAGTGGGCAACTGAACAGCGCGCGCCGCTTCTGCAAAACGGACGATGCCATACACCCCATTGCGATCGGTGAGCGCCAATGCAGTAAGACCCAACGAAGCTGCTACCTCTGCAAGTTCTTCTGGGTGTGCCGCACCTTCAAGAAAAGAAAAATTTGACCGGCAATGCAGTTCTGCATACGGCACAGAACCAACCGTGCGCTGTACCACCGGCTGAAAGGGCTGTCTCCGTGCGCTTAACGCCGGGCCATCACCTCCGCCGTTCCATGCCACCGAAGACGGAGCGCGTCCGTTCGATAATCGAGCCTCGATTTCGGCCCACGACATGTTGGAACTGCTGAACCCCACACGGCCACACTACCGAACATATGTTCGCTTTGGAATGGGAGGCCCTTGCTGGAGAAGAGATTGCCCTACCCCACGAGGGCCTGTGCTGCCCGAAGTGCACCCACTAAACCAGCGTCGGCAATGGAGAAAGCTTCCGCCCATGCGAACCATGCAGCATCAGGGCTTTCGCCCTCTGCTGGACGTAATGGCACCTCAGGTGATCGCACCAGAAAACGAAGATCGTGATGTGTGTGTCCCTTTGGGCCAGGGTGCACATCTACATGAAAGAACAGACCACCGTCATGTTGATGACGAACAGGAAGACCCGTTTCTTCTCTTGCTTCACGTAGTGCCGCCTCTGCAGGAGATTCACCTGCATCAATGTGACCACCCGGTTGCAACCACATGTTCAACCGCTTGTGCAAGTGAAGAGCAACTTTGTCTCC
>CAZCZM010000013.1:16820-43032 GCA_964503445.1 uncultured Bifidobacterium sp. | reverse complement strand
TATGTAGCAATAATGCAACATTTGTCTTATGCGTTTCTAAAGCCCACAGCGGGGTGCTGTCCTTTGGTCACGGCACTCAATTACGTGTCTTCGTTGACCCGGACTTGTTGCAGTACGACGAAGTGTGGGCTGTTGCGGGAACGTGGAACGACAACTTCGGTGCAGCACCTGCCGACATTGTTCGCGTCGCCGGTGGTGTGGTCACCGACCTGAAACGCGGGTGATTTGATCACTTGCATTCGACACACCCTTCGGGTTGAATGAAGTTATGTCCGCAGACGCACCGCATCAGATTGAACTGACAGCCGTGCTCTGGGCTGCGCCAGAAGGTGGCTATTCTGCGTTGAACACTGAAACCGGAACCGTGTCACAGGGTGAAACTGAAGCGGAAGCTCTCGCGAATCTGACCGAGGCAACTGAGCTCTATCTCGAAGAGTTCCCTTTGCCATCACGTCAGAGGCCAGTCATTACGACTATTCGCGTCGCTGACGTTGCCTGAACTTCCCGTCGTCTCCGGCGCTGAGGTGATCCATGCCCTCGAACGTCTTGGTTTTCGTATGGTTCGTTAGCGTGGAAGTCATGTGATGATGCGCAAAGGAGCGAACGCGTGTGTGGTGCCACTGCATCGCGAGTTGAAGCGAGGAACGCTAAGAGGACTCCTGCGTCAAGCAGAAATTGATGCAGACGAGTTCATTAATGCGCTGGCATAAATGAGGAACGAATAATTCGCAGTGATGGTTCGGACCCTTTCGCCTAGTTTGACCAACGTGAAAGACGGCATCACTCCTGATGACAAGAACTGGACGTGGGTCCTCGAACGCAAGTGCGATGACTGTGGATTTGATGCTTCAGTTTTTGACTCAACACTTACCGCGCATTCATTGCGGGACCAAGTGGTGCGCTGGACCACAGTTCTTGCTGGGGACAACGTGACAACAAGACCGCAGCATGGTGTGTGGTCGCCACTCGAATACGGATGTCATGTGCGCGATGTATTTCGCAAGTTCGATGAAAGATTGAAACTGATGCTTGAGACCGTGGAACCGGCTTTCGAGAATTGGGATCAGGATGCAACCGCAATCGAGGATCGATACGACGTGCAGAATCCCGAAACGGTGGCTCAAGAATTAAGCGAAGCGGGCTTGTCGCTCGCTACTCGTTTCGAGTCAGTGAACCGGGACCAATGGAGGCGTCGCGGGTTCCGCAGTGATGGCACGGTATTCACGGTCGACTCGATTGCGAAGTATCTGATGCACGATCCCGTTCATCATCTGTGGGATGTGGGTGCAGAGGTGCCTCGGTATTGAAGTCTGGGAATAGGTTTCCAAACCCAAACTTGGCGTGCCCCCGTTTGGTCTCAGCACTCAACTGCGTGTATTAGTTGATCCGAACTTGTGGCAATAGGACGAAGTGTGGGTAGCTGCGGGAACGTGGAACGACAACTTTGGTGCGAACCCGAGTGACATCGTGCGCGTGGTCGGTGGCGTTGTCGCCGACCCGAAACGCGACTAGTTCGTTTTGGTAGTGGGAGAAAGATCTTTGATGATGATTTTTGACATTCTCATCATTGCCTCAACTGCGAATTTGCTGTCGTAGCCGTCAAGACCCTGAAGTGCTCGAGTCAGGGCCGTCGGAATGACTTGCCAACTCACACCCCAGCGATCCTTGCACCAACCACACATACTTTCAGTGCCGCCATTGCGGACTATAGAGTCCCACACGCGGTCCACATCCTCTTGAGAATCACAAGAGATCTGAAAACTTACTGCCTCTGAATGGGGAAAGCGTGGCCCACCATTCAGCGCTGCAAAAGGTCTACCAAAAAGTTCGAATTCGACTGTCAAGACCGAACCCTCCGGTTGTTGTGCACCCGATGGGTAGTAGGTCACATTTCCCATTTTGGAACCAGGAAAGAGTTCAACATAGAACTGTGCCACTTCAAGGGCTTGGGTGTCGAACCAAAGAACAGTAGTGAGGCCGCCGATTGACATGCGCTCAGCCTACGGACGCATGTTCTTGCCACTTCAAGTTTCATAAACAATCGGTGGCGTGCCACCGTTTGGTCACAGCACTCAATTACGTGTCTTCGTTGACCCGGACTTGTTGCAGTACGACGAAGTGTGGGCTGTTGCGGGAACGTGGAACGACAACTTCGGTGCGAACCCGAATGACATTGTCCGCGTTTCCGGTGGCGTGGTCACCGACCTAAAGCGCAACTGACTTTTGCGGTCAACGTTTCGAGCCCTTTACAATTTCATCATGGCGAAGTCAATCAGAGACCAGTTGTCTGGTGGAACAAGAACATCCATCGGAAATGCTGAGTCTGTCGCGAAGAACGCTCTTGCCTCGGTTCCGCAAAGGAGAGAGATTTACCAACTATTCCTCGATGACGACCCAGTTGTCGCGATGAGGGCGAGTTACGTGGCGATGAAGATGGCGCAATCTGATCCTGCCACTACAAATGAGTTCAAGAAGTTGATACTCAAGAACCTCTCCAACTACACACAACAAGAGGTTCGGTGGCATGTGCCGCAGTTGTTGGTACATATGAAACTCACTCAATCAGAGCGGCGCAAGGCTTATGTGGCCATCATGGAGTGGTCCGAAACTGATGCAAGCAAGATCGTGGCTTACTACGGGTTGCAAGCGGCAGCGAACTTTGCAGAAGTGGACGATGCATTGCTTGAGGATTTAATTCCGAGACTACGAAAATTGAACGCCCGCGGAGCAAAGTCGGTATCAAACCGTTGTAAGAAAATTGCCAAACAGTTAGAGATTGAGCTCTAGCGGTAGCAGAGGGTCTACATCAAAAGCGATGTGCGCGTTGCTGGGGTGTGGTCATCGACCTGAAACGTGGCTACTGGCTTATTATTCTTCCGAAAGGAGCTAACTGCATGAGATTTACTGAGATGATTCGGGGAATGCGGCGCTGGTTCTTGCGAAGTGCGCCCGGCGCCTTGTTGCTTCTTACTTTTGTTGACGACGTTGTATTCGGGAGTTTGATGGTGGGAGCACATTTAGCTTTTGGAGTTCCGGGATTGCTCTTCGCTGCCATGACATTCATCGCATTCTCCATGGCGATTGCTTCTGCAACTTCTTGGTCCCTCATTCGAGAGCCATTGGTGTTGTCTCCTCGCAGTCGCGAGCGAGTGACCTCTCTTACGACAAAGAGATTTGGTCGCTATCTCGTGCCACATCCTGATCGGATGATTACAACGGCAGTTGGTGCTGCTGTCTTTGGTTCCGTAGCCCCAATCATCGTCGCATCGCTCGAGGCAGGACGTCCCGTGGGGAACATGGCCAAAATGAGTGTGATCAGTGGAATTTCCTACGGGGTTGCATTCGCTAGTGGATATGGCGTTATCGGGGTGATCGCAGGTACCGCGGTCTAGTTCCGTCTGGGGTGCGTCGACAACAACTTTGCTGCGGCACTAATTGAAATTGTTCGTGTTGCTAGTGGCGTGGTCGCCGACCTTAAGTGCAACATGAAAGAGGGCCGTTGTAAGAAATAAGGTAGCCATATGACGACAAGTGAAGAAACAGGTCGGGTTCTTCGTGCCTATGCGAAGGCGTGGCTTGCGTCAGATCTTGAAAAGGTGTTGGCTTCCTACCACGAAGACATTGAATTGCACTACATGGGCGAGAGCCCGCTTGCTGGAACACATCGCGGGCGTGATGCCGCATTTGCAGTTCTGGCTCAGGCAACAACACGCACTAATCGCACATTGATTGATGTTGAAGACGTTCTTGTTGGCGAGTCGATGGGTGCGTTGATTGCTGTTGAAGACCTCGGTGAACCTGCCACACGAGTGCGTCGTGTTCTGTTGTACAGAGTGCAAGATGAGAGACTGCGTGAATGCTGGCTCTTTGATGAAGACCAGCGCTTTATTGACACAATGTGGTCGAAGGAGGAATAGACAAATGTTAGAGATGCGTGCAACATGCGAAAAGTGCTCCAATCCATTAGCTAATGAGGGAGACGCACTTATTTGCAGTTTTGAGTGCACATTCTGTGTGCCCTGTGGAGAGACAATGGAGTGCATCTGTCCCAACTGCGGGGGCGAGTTAGTTCGAAGGCCCAAACGGACGCTCTGAAGTTAAGTCGGACAGGCTGTAAATCATCCATTGCGGTCGATGATTGCTGACCTACATTCGTGTCATGTCTGATAACAATTCAACTGTGCAGCCTGCGAGTACCCGAACAACTGTCAGGCGGGGCACCAAGCGCGCTGAGTACGATCGCGAGACTTTGTTCGAAATCCTTCGCATAGGAACCGTCGCCCATGTTGGAGTCCTTACCGATTCCGGGCCTCTTGTTCTGCCGATGGTGTATGGCATTACTGATGACACGATGTATTTGCACGGAGCACTGGCGAACTCACTACTCAGTTCGTCTGTCAATCGAGACATCTGTGTCACTGTGACCATTGTTGATGGACTTGTGTTTGCAAAAACACCATTCAATCACTCAATGAATTATCGATCGGTGGTTGTCCGTGGACAAGCCAGACCTGTGGTTGATGCCAGCGAGGTTCTTCATGCACTGCAACTGATGACAGATCACATTGTTCCGACTTGGGATGTGACCAGGCCGCCCACCCAGAGCGAAATCCGTGCGACCAAAGTTGTGGCTGTGTCGCTTCAGGAGATGTCAGGGAAGATCCGGTCAGGCGCCGCTGTGAATGTGGAAGAAGATGAATCGGCTCAATACTGGTCGGGATATGTTCCGGTAACGACACGGCTTGGAGAGCCGGTGACGAATGAGGATTCCGGGAACGCGATTCCAGAGTCGGTGCGAAACCTTGTTGGTCAGAACCTCCACGAAATCTCACGTCTTCGGAGATAAATAAAAGGGTGTCGCGAACCAAATGCGGCGTGCGATGCTTTGGTCATGGCAGTTGGCGAGCTTGTGCAGCTTTTCTATGAAAAGTTGTGGAACGAAATCAATCTTGATGTGGCAAATGAGATTCTTCATCCCAATGTGACGTTTCGAGGTTCGGTGGGGGTTGGCGCAACTGGACCCCACGAGGTGTGCGATTACGTCGGCGCTTTCCGATTATCGATGCGATATCGATTCGCTACTTATCGATGGAGACCGCGCGGCTGCAAAAGTTCGTTTCTCTGGAGTTCACGTGGGGGAGTTTCTTGGCTTTCCACCAACTGGTCGTCGTGTTGAATGGGTTGGTGCTGCATTTTTCGTCGGCGATGAGAACAAACTGCGCGACATCTGGGTGTTAGGTGACATCGAATCGCTACGTGCTCAGCTCAGATCAGGTGTCTGAATCTCAACTCGGGAACGTGCAACGACAACTTTGGCGCACTTCCTTCGGACATCGTGTGTGTTGCTGGCGCCGTGGTCACCGACCTGAAACGCTGAACGGTTGAGTGCGTTTTGGCTGAAGTGCGCGGATAGCGAAACAGTCATACGCGGCGATCACTAGCTGTCTCCCTCGGCACGACATGAGGCATCGCACAAATTTGTGATGAGTTGGAGATGTATAAACTTTCGTCTCTACTTTGGAGGGCACTGATGAAGGTTGGCTATGTGGTCTTGTACGTGACCGACGAGGCTGCGTGTTTGCGATTCTGGACCGAGCAGGTTGGAATGATTGAGAAGGGTCGTCAACAGGCGGGTTCTTTTCCCGTCGTTCAGGTTGGTTTTGCGGATCAAGATTTCGCCTTTGAACTGGTTCCACTTGCATTGATGAAAGACAATCCCGATGGACTCGATCTTGCAGCGCCGTCAATCGCATTCCGCGTTGATGACCTTGCTGCTACCCGCGCTGCACTAGTCGCCAAGGGTGTGCAAGCAACTGAGGTTGGTCAACATTCGGGCATTGAGTCTTTTGCGTTCCCCGATAACGAAGGTCGCTGGTTCGCAGTCCTCGGCGCCTAATCAGCCTTCTGTGGGTTGTCTGTGGTCCCGTAACTATTGAGTAGCAACTCAACAATTCAATGAATTACCACTCAGTTGTCGTTCGCGGAAAGGTGCGATTGGTGGAGGATGACAATAAGAAGTCTCCATGACGGACTGGACGCGTTCCCATCCATTCGAATTCTTGGTAAAACGAGTTAAATCAAGCGCTGATTAATTGATGTCACGCGATGAGGGCAAGTAGATGTTCTGCAATTTCGTTTCCATGAGTGTCTTGAAGAAAATGACCACCTTCAACTTCGAACCAAGTTGAATTGGGAAGCATTGAGTGCCACTTCAGACCCCATTCTTTTGTGAAGACATTGTCTGTGATGCCCCACACGAAATGAACTGGCAACGTTGTCCGATTGACGGTTTCAAACACTTGTTGGTGTTTAGCGGCATTGTCCGCGTTTGTTCCGTTAGCCGGAATTGACAATGGAAATCTCCGCGGGCCCGACACACCCTCTTCTCCCAATCCACTGAATGGCGCGTCGTATGCGGTCTTGACGGCCAAAGCGTCTTCGCTGAGGCGTGGCTCTTCGCCACTCATAATTGCAAACAGGCTGTCTTGTGGTGACACGCGTTGAGTGGACATGGCCATCAATGTTCCCCAGTTGAACTTCGCAGGCACATTGTCTCGGAAAATCCCACCAGGTGTGTTTTGACTTATCCAACTCTGAATTCCTGGTGAGTACTCATACGCCTCATGGTGAAGCCATGTGTTCATGATGACTAAACGATTGAATCGCTGCGGACTGTTCTGGTACTGCGTCAAACCGATAGGGCCGCCCCAGTCCTGGACAATCAACGTGATGTCAGTGAGGTTGAGAGAGTCAATGAGGTGAGTCAAATTGTTGGCGTGTCTCGTGATGGAGTACCACTCAGCGTCGACAACCTTTGAACTCTTTCCAAATCCAATGTGGTCGGGCGCCACGCACCGGAATCCGTTGGCGAGAAAAGTCTTGATCATGTGGCGATAGAGATAGCTCCATGTAGGCATTCCGTGCACCATCAACATCACTGGTGCATTACGAGGCCCCTCATCGATGTAAGCAAGTTGTAAACCATTGATGTCTAAGTAGTGGGTCTCGTAAGGGAAATCGGATATTCCAGCAAAGTTTTCTGGCGGGGTAGTCAGAAAGGCAATTCCGTCCGGAGTGATTGATTTTGTAGCCATTGGCATTTCCCCTTCTGCGCTTCGTTCTCTAAGCATCGCATCTGGGGAACGACTGATGTGAATCAGAGGCGTCATTTTGGACTGAAAATGGAGGATCACGGGATAGGTCATGGTCGTGTCAACGCAAATCGTTGCCCATTTTCGCTCGAAGAATTTTCTGCAGGTTCTAAACTTCGCCAATGGCATTTGATATTCAACCAGTGGGAATCGTGCGCTCAACTCGCGAACTCGCGGAGGATGACAATTGGGACTCTGAGACGAGCACGATTGAACTGGTATCACCGTTCGGTGAACGTGCACTCATGGGACTTACGTCATTTAGTCATTGCATTGTGGTCTACGTCTTTGACAAGGCTCAATGGGATGAGTCGAGAATGTCGCGACACCCTCGTGGAAACAAAGACTGGCCTGAAGTTGGAATCTTTGCGCAACGCGCAAAAGATAGACCGAATCGACTTGGCGTGACGGTGTGTCGCGTCATTGGCGTTGAAGGTCAAATACTTCGTGTAGAAGGTCTCGATGCGATTGACGGAACGCCCGTAGTTGATATCAAGCCATGGATGAATGAGTTTGGTCCACGTGGACATACCCGACAACCAACATGGGCGACGGAACTCATGGCGGATTATTGGTGATCTGGCGAGACGAGAAATCAAAACTGTGTTCGTGAAGTTTCGACACGCACACGTAGGAGATATTGATCTCTTGCGTCAATGGGATGACGACGACGCTGTCGGAGCTTCGGGTGGCGAGGACGACAATTACGACTGGGAGTATGAGCTTCCACGCTCAGTTTCATGGCGCGAATTCTTGATTGCGGAGGTAGACGAACAGCCGATTGGAATGGTTGTTCTCATCGATGCGAAGGAAGAGGAAAGTCACTATTGGGGAGATGACGTTCCACCACGTGCTTGGGCTATCGACATATGGATTGGTGAAGAACGGAATCGGTCCAAGGGTTTTGGAACTGAGATGATGCGGCTGGCAATTGAACGCTGCTTTAACACGCACCAAGCAAGCCTTGTTTTGATAGATCCCCTTCAGTCAAACACGCGAGCAATTTCGTTCTACAAGCGAATCGGGTTCACAGAAATAGGCCCTCGCTGTTTTGGAGAGGACGACTGTCTCGTGATGGAGTTTCGATCGCGAAACTAGGTCGGATCGAATCGAGAGCGGGACAATGAGGCGTGAGAGAATGAGGGATATGGAGCCAACTCTTCGTCCTGCACAGTCCACAGATCTCTCGTCTATTTGTATGACATTTGCGCGTTCGTTCTGGGATGACCCAGTGATGCGCTGGCTTTTCCCAGAGGACGATGTCTTTGCAGATGGCACGGTAATGAAGGATTTCTTTCGACGTTTGTTGGCACACCAACGAAGCACCGTAACTAGTGATGTCGTTGCATTTGCAATGTGGATTCCGCCTGGCCGACCCGAGGTAGAGGTTGAACCAACGTCTACAGAGCCTCCGTCGGAAGCCATGTTGGAAAAGTTCATCGCACTTCGTGGTGCGTTGGAGGAAAACACTCCACACGAAGAGCATTGGTATTTGCAGATGGTGGGAACTCATCCTGATTGGCAACGAAAAGGTCTGGGGTCGCGTCTCATTGCAGAAGGCATCGAGTGGGCTCGAAAAGATGGTCTCGGTGTCTACTTGGAGACAGAAACTGCAGAAAATGTTGCCTACTACCAACACCTTGGATTTCGTGTGCGCACAGAGTGGGATGTTGCTGCAGGTGGTCCGCACATGTGGGGAATGTGGCACCACTGCGACTGAACACGAATTACGAAAGAAATAGCACCGTGTCTGATGCAAGCGTAATAACTGCGTCAAAGTTGTCTCGTGGAGTTGTCAAGAAATTGTTGAACTGACCAAACACTTCCAAAGTGATGGCACCAATCAACATTGCCCATGCCGCCATCGCTGACCTCATCAACTCTTCATTGACATCAGCACCAGATTTCTTAGCGATAGATGCATACTGCCGTTGTAGATTGCGTGAGATGGGCTTAGTGGAAAACGGCGCAGGTAGAGATTCTTGTTTGTCAGCCAAGATCCTCAACAACGTGGTCGTATAACGCGTACCTGCTGCGATGGTGTCATCTGGGGCAACGTAATGAGGTACAGGAGTGCCAAAGATAAGTGCGAAATCTGACGGATGATTTATTGCCCACGTCCGCATGGCATGCGCACACGCTGAAAATCTCCCGACGAGATCCGATCGCTTTCTTGAGGCATCGGCATGTTCGACTATGTCGCCCAGTTCGTTGTACGTGTCAACAATGAGTTCGGTGAGAAGCTGGTCCCTACTCTCGAAGTACCGATAAAGGGCGGAACTAGCCACATTCATCTCTCTGGCGATTTCCCTCAGGGAGAGATTATTGGCGCCCTTCTCTGAAATTTGCTGTCGGGCAAGGGTCTTAATGGTTGCAATGTTCTCCGCACGTGCAGCGGACCGGCGACCTGTCATTTCTTCAGTGTAGGAAGGGAGCAGGAAGAGAAGTGAGCACTGCTCTTGTTTTTTTGTTTGAACCAGAATAATGTGAGCACTGCTCACTAATTGATTGTGTAGGAGAGAGAGAAATGAGTCGACATATTGTTTTAGGTGCAGGCCCTGTTGGCCGTGCGATCGTGACGTCGCTCAAGACACGCGGGATACACGCCACCGTCGTAACGCGGTCGGGGAGTGAGATCCCTGGTGCAGATGCGGTTCAGTGTGATGTACGAAATGGACCAGCACTCTCAAAGATTGTGCAGGGAGCTGATGTGATTTATCAAGCATCACAACCTGAGTACCATCGATGGGCACAAGAGTTTCCTTCGTTACAACGGGCGATTGTTTCGGCCGCACGTTCGACCGATGCGGTTTTAGTTGTTGTGGAAAATCTGTATGGGTATGGCCCGGTCAATGGAGCGTTGACAGAAGACTTGCCGCTTGTAGCGCAAGGACGTAAAGGTAAAACACGCGCTGACCTATGGAAAGTCCTTGAATCTGATTTCAATGCAGGTCGACTTCAAGTCACTGCAGGACGTGCTTCTGATTTCTTCGGGCCGTTCGCTGCTGGTTCGCAAGTGGGGGAACGATTCTTTGTGCCCCTTCTGAAGGGCAAAAAAGCTGAGATGTTTGGCAACCTTGATGCTCTTCATTCGTATACGTACGTTGAAGATTTTGGAGAAGCCCTCGTACGGCTTGCATTGGACAATCGATCTTTGGGTAGAGCGTGGCATGTGCCGAATGCGCCAGCTATCACAAACAAACAGTTCCTTGAGCTAAGCGCCGAACTCGCTGGAGTGCAACCGAAATATGTTCTACGTGGAGCACTTGCAATGAAGTTAGCCGGCTTGTTTATCCCGCCGGCTCGTGAGATTCCTGAAATCTTGTATGAGTTCGAAGAAGATTTTGTAGTCGACCATTCTGCTTATGCCGCAACATTCGGTGATCACGCAACGCCATTACGTGACGCGCTCAGTACCACCATTGAGTGGTGGAGAGCCCACAGCAACTAACTAGAAGCGGTCGGGGCGCGCGACGCGTGCAGGAGTAAGCCATGCAATCACGGCGTACTTCTCAAAATATTTCTCTGCCAGCATGTGCAGAATGGCGTCGGCCACTTTGTCTGTCACAACGGATTCAATACGAACACTGGGTCCGTTGAGGTCAAGAGTTGCTTTACCCGTCACTCCCTCGCCGCGAACATGGCTGGCGGAATAGCCCTTTGCGCCACATCGCTTGATGTCGTCAATCAGTTTCTGTTCAACAACAGCTTCGGCGACGATGGTGATTACTTGACGTTCGGTGGTGTTCATTCGTGTCCTTAGGTCAATGCGTTTGCCATGGCGATGTATGCGGGAATTCCAAGTGTGAGATTAAACGGAAATGTCACTCCGAGGGATGCTGTGACATAGAGGCCAGGGCTTGCAGATGGAAGAGCAATACGAACGGCAGCGGGCGCGGCGATATATGAGGCGCTTCCTGCGAGCGTTGCCATGACCGCGACTCCACCAGTGGATAGCCCAGCGGCAGTTCCTGCCAGCGCACCAAGAAAGCCATTAATTAGTGGGATGACAATTGCAAGCAGAACAACACGAATTCCTGCTTCGGCAATATCTCGTAAACGCTCGGCTGCAATGACGCCAAGTTCAATGAGGAACAAGGTGAGTGCACCAGCAAACAGTCCCACGAAAAGAGGATCGGTGGGGGAGAGTCGCTCGCCGCCAACAACGCCACCAATTACGAGACCTGCAACAAGCAATGCGATGCTTCGACCGCGCACGACTTCTGCGAGCGCTTCCTTCCACGATGACTCTCCGGCAGCACCTCGTGCCATGAACAGAGCGACAATGATGCCCACAATTTCGAGAACTGCGAGAAGGCCCGCAGCGAAGCCCTCGTAGCTAATTCCCTGATTGTCCAATGTTGAGATCAGCACTGTGAACGTCACCGCGGACACTGATCCGTAGTGCGCTGCGAGTGCGGCGGAGTTAATCACATTGACTTGACCTATTGATCTCAGCAAGAAAAATGCAACAAGGGGGGTAATGACTCCCAAGATGAGTGCAGCGATGAGTGGGGCCCAAATTTCTGAAAATGATGATGCAGCTAATGCTTTTCCGCCCTTGATTCCGATTGCCAGCAATAAGAAAGTAGAAAGAATGGGATAGAGGGATTCAGGTAGACGAACATCAAACCGCAAAAGTGTTGCGATGAGCGCAACGAGGAACGCGATCACTGGTGCAGTGAGCAAGTTGTCAGCCAGTGTTGTAGCAATCATGATGCAGCCTTACTTTTCTTGAGGAGGGGCAAGATTATTTCGTTGATGTTGTGTTGTGATTCCAGCGGGTGTCGCAAAGGTTTGTTGAGGTCGATGTCATACACATTTGTTCGGCCTACTTTCGTCACGGAGATGTAGCCAGCGTCCGAAAGTTCGTGGATGATTCGGTGCACAGTGCGCTCTTGAATTCCGACACGCTGCGCAACTTCGGAGAGTCGTACATCAGGCTGTTGTGCAATGCAGATAAGCACATGTGCGTGGTTGGACAGAAATGTCCAGGAGTTCTTTGGTGGGGCAGACCGAAGGGGCATAAATACATGATATATAAATCATGTATTAGAGAACAACTTTTAATAGTCGAGTACCTGTGATGGCTGGGGCACAATGGAGACATGGAGATTTACGAAGTCGCTCTTCCAGGCATTGGAATCCGCTATGAATTCAATACTTCGGCGGGACGCCGTGTGGGGGTACTGGTTCATCGAGACGGTCGGCGTGAGCTTCTCATCTATTGCAAAGGCGATGAGGACTCCTGTAGTGAATCGCTTGACCTTGACCAAGCCGAGTCCGCAGCACTTGTTGAATTGTTCGGTGGAACCAAGATCACTGAGCGACTGAGTGACCTGAAACATGATGTGCAGGGCTTAGCGATTGAGTGGGTCACTGTCCCCGCTACATCGGCACTTGCAGGTCGTTCAATTGGTGACGGACAAATTCGTACGCGAACATCTGCATCTGTGGTGGCAATACTTCGTGATGACGTCTCCATTCCTGGGCCTGGACCAGAGTTTGTGTTTCAGCCTGGCGACATTGCGTTACTGACGGGAACACACGAGGGTGTCGAGGCCGCATCGCGAATCATTGCGGGCTGACACTCGTTCATGGACATTGACCTCGCATTAATTGAACTAGGCGTCATCATGTTGACGCTTGCCGTGCTCGGACGCCTCGCAGTGCGTATTGGTCTGCCAACAATTCCTTTCTTTCTTCTCGCCGGTCTTGTTTTTGGAAATGGGGGTGCAATTCCCATTGAAGAAGCAGAGCCATTCATAGAAGTTGGTTCATCCCTCGGCGTGATATTCCTGCTGTTTCTACTTGGGCTTGAATACACACCGCAAGAGCTGCGTCACAGCATGAGAAGTAATGCGCGTGCCGGAGGAATTGACCTGGTGCTCAATGTTCTGCCGGGAGTGGTGTGTGGATTGGTGTTGGGATGGGGCGCACTTGGTGCAGTAGTTCTGGGTGGGGTCACGTACATCTCATCATCGGGAATTATTGCCAAGCTTCTCACCGACTTGGGCAGATTAGGTAACAGAGAAACACCAGTTGTGCTCTCGATTCTGGTGATTGAAGATCTTGTCATGGCAGTGTTTTTGCCAGTGATTGCGATTGCGCTTTCTGGCGGAAGCCTCATCGGCGGAGCAATCTCTGGAGGGCTTTCGGCATTGCTCGTTGTGTTGGTGTTGCGTTACTCCGACCGAGCCGGAACTGGAATTTCAGTCATCGTGGGCCGATCATCAAATGAACTAGCGCTCATTATGTTGTTGGGTCTCGCAACGCTTGTGGCGGGCGTTGCCGAACGTCTACACATCTCATATGCAATCGGTGCGTTCATGCTTGGAATTGCAATTTCAGGTCCTGTTGCCGAGCGAGCCCGAGAATTACTTCTTCCCTTACGAGATTCGTTTGCTGCTCTGTTCTTCGTGTACTTCGCCTTGAATGTTGCGCCATCTGAGTTATTGCCTGTTGTGCCCGCGGCCATGGCATTGGCTGTGATCAGTGCAGGTACCAAATACGTAACGGGAATCTGGGCCGCACGAATTGCTGGCCTTGGGAAAAGAGCTGCGCAGCGCAGTGCCGCCACATTGATTCCGCGTGGTGAATTCTCCATTGTTCTTGCTGGTATTGGAGCGGCAAGTGGGCTTAATGAAGATCTCACATCCCTGGTCGTGGTCTATGTGTTACTGCTCGCCATCGGCGGTTCGGTGGCAGTTCGTTTCACAAAGTAGCGGTGCTAATCCTGCAGTTCGTTCAGGCGTTGCTTGACCATGGAATTCAGGAGAGATGCATTTGGTTTCCAGTCGGTGGGAATCTGGAATGTGTACTTGTTGATGACGAAGTTTCCTAGTTTTTCTTCGTGATCATTAAGGACTTCAACACTGAATGGGTTAATGGTGAGATGGCTGCGAGATGCCGACATGCCAAAGACGTTGTGTTTTCCCATGCGCACGATTGGTTGATTCCAAGCGATAACGAGTTCCAGCTTCGGAAACTTCTTCTGAATGACGGTGACGATGTTTTTCATGGTGGCAGCCGAGACTTTGTCAATCGTTGAGAAGTAAGCGTCGGGCGAATCGTGACGCTTAGCCGACTTAGAACCGCGAACGTACATAACGACCGCATTGGCATGGGCTTGACTGAAGCCGTGTTCTTCACGTAGGTAGGCAATTTGGTCCGGATACTTATTCGACTCCAAATCGCGGATTCTGTCCATCCAGAGTGAAATGGGTCCACCGTGCTTTTTCTCTATTGCCGGAAAGTATTTTGCGCGATCACCGTCATGTGTGGGCATTGGCTCAAGAATAATCAGACTGACAAGCGCTGAACGTGAGACGGGTCATCTCAATGACTTGTGAGTCGAAATCGGGCACTAGCGTGAGGCCATGAACGTTGTTGATGCCGTCAATAAAAGAATTTCAGTCCGACAATTCACGCAGACTCCAGTGAAGCGTGAGTTGCTCCAGCAGTTGGTGACAGATGCAGCCCGGGCGCCAAGTGGCGGCAATGTTCAGCCGTGGAGAATCTACGTTCTTGAGAAGGATGCTGTGGACCGCTTACGCGCAATCATTGCGTCGAATCCTGAAGTCGCAGAGCCTGAATACGACATCTATCCATCTGGGCTGACAGAGCCATACCGCACAAACCGTTTTGCGCTCGGCGAGCAAATGTATGAGAAGTTGGGCATACCACGTGAGGACAAACCTGGTCGCTTGCGCCAGATGGCGAAGAACATGCAGTTTTTTGATGCGCCAGCAGCTCTGTTTTGTTTCATTGACCGACAGATGGGTGCACCTCAATGGTCAGACCTAGGCATGTATCTTCAAACCTTTATGTTGCTGGCCACAGAGCAAGGCCTTGGAACGTGTGCGCAAGAGTATTGGTCCATACAACACAAGGCTGTTCGCGAATTTTGTGGTGCACCAGACAATGAATTGCTGTTTTGCGGAATGGCCATCGGCTACACAGATACCACCGCACCAGTTAACTCGTTGGTGTCCGAACGGATGCCATTTGATCAGTTTGCGAAATTTGTCAACTAGCAGACTGAGATTACATAAGAGAACTTTGTGCGTTTAACACGCAATGTTTCTCAGGTCATTCACAATGTCAGAAGCCACCGAATGTACTGGCCGCTGTTCCCGCCTGGCGATACTGCGAATTTCGGTGAAGGCAGTGGACACATCAATCTGGTTTTTTGCGGCAACTATGCCCTTGGCTTGTTCAATAATCACTCGACTATCGAGAGCATTCTGAAGTTGTGAAACAAGAGTGCGAGCTTGTTGCACTCGATTGGTCTGCTCGATGGTGGTCGCAGCTAAGTCGGCAATGCTCTGCATTACCGCGATGATGTGCTCTGACAAAGTCTGTGATTCGTTGGTTGATAACAGAATTACTCCTAATGCATGGCCACGCACTCGAAGTGGAAATGCGTATTCGTAGTGAAGCCCATGAGTGTTGCCAGCAACCGACATTTCTGTGCGCATCGTATGGAGAGACCTAATTGCTACTGGCGGCAATTGACTATGAGAATCCAATGCCACATCTGAGGAAACAATCATTTGTGGTTGTAAGTCATCGCGTACGAGAGCCACGGTTGCATTCCGGATGCCAGAGATATCAGCGCAATACTGCATCAGCATTGTGAGACCATCATGATCAATGTCTTCACACAACACGTCGGCCATGTCAACAAACATTTCGGCGATGGTCTGAGTTTCAGTATTGATTTTCATGTGTGCCTCCGTCGTGGACACACATCACACAAGAAAAACATGTGAATGTGAAGCGGATTGCGTACTTTCTCTGCGAACCAAAGTACCTATGACCGTTGCTTTGCTTTATGCAAAATGTTCGTCACTTATTTGGTTATGAGGACATTCATTTATTGATTGATATCAAATCCTTATCTATGTTGCTGGCAGATGGATCACCGTGATCCGTTAATGGCCCTGGATTCTGGTCATCCCCACACATCAAAAAGCAAAGCCCTAGACACTCGGTGATGCTTCCTCACACAGCAGGAAGAATCAATGAACAATAGTCACACAGTTTCTTTGGCGTGGCAGCCCAAGAAACCTTCAGTACAGGCCGTGATTGGCTTGTTCCTATTTGTCGCTTTGATTGCGACAAGCGCCTTGGTGGGCAAGTGGACGTCGCCAACAAAAGCGATATCCAAGCCATCAATTGACTTAGAGCAGTGCGCCAATCTTGGGACGACGTGCGATAGCACCCACCCGGGAAATTGGATCACAGGCAATTTGAATTCAGGTAATTCGACATATGTCGAAGGGCAATCTGTTCCGTATCGAGCTGTCTTCTCTGGATTGACTTCAGGCAAGACATACAGCGTGGAAATTGAATGGGATACCACCAAATTTGGTCATCATGCGATTGACTACCTGACCACCTACAACCGAAGCGAGACGACGGCTGCACCGTGTGCCGGTGTTATGTGTGCAAGTGGCACTGCAACACTTGCTATTCCTTTGGATAGCAATGTAAGCAGTGCTGGTGTCACGCAGATTGGCTCACAGAATTTCACGCTGTTCGGGGGAACTTTCCCCGCAACTGGTGCTTCTGTTGCTAACTCGGGAGACTTGTGTGCTGGTCCAACTTGTGTAATTGCAGCGAATCCCTCTCCATACAGCTCTTCTGGAATGTATGCGGGTGATAGTTCAACTCGTATTCGCGTGTACTTCACCGCTTCTGGCTCAGAAGCTGTTCTTGCATGGGGCGGCCATCTTGCGACACGTATTGATTGGGGAGTGAATAAGTCTGCGTCCACAATTGAAGGATCTCCGTATCACATGAAGATTGAAGACTTCGACTGTTCAACAACTGATTGCAATAGCGGAAGCATGGATCGGTCACTGAGTAGCGGTGCGGTTATTGCACCAGCTTCTATCACCATCATCAAGCAAGCATCGCTGGAAGGCAATACGTCTTTCTCGTTTGTTGGTTCACCGTCACCATTGACCAACTTCAACTTGGTGGACGATGGAACCACTGCAAACAAGAAAGTTTTCAGTGGCATTACATCATTCGGTATCTACACCATTACTGAAAACTCATTAGGTGGATGGATATTTGATGATGTTTCGTGTGTGGGTGCAAACCAACACAAGGGCTGGGTGAGAACTGAAGGTTCGTCGGCAGAAATCATGTTGTCAGAGGGTGAAGACGTCACATGCACCTTCTACAACGACATCATTCCTGCTCCAGCTTTGACCCTTACGAAGACCGCAAATGTTGCAAACTTTTCAGGCGCTGGTCAGTTGATTACCTACACCTATGTCATTCAGAACACCGGAAATGTCCCCATTGGGCCAGTTCAATTCAGTGTTGACGATGACAAGATCAACGGCGGACTGCCATTTGCGTGCGGACCCGCAGCTTCCACGTTGGCAGTTAATGCAACGTTGCAGTGCACAGCGGTATACACCACCGTTGCCGGAGATGTGAACAACTCAGTCACTAACACGGCATTTGCAATTGCAGGATCGGTGACTTCTTCAAGTAAGCAAGTGACTGTTCCTTTTGTGGCCACAACAACCACAACCACATTGGCTCCCACCACCACAACTCTGGCTCCCGCAGTTACCACTACGGTTCCGGTCAGTGTGTTGGTGACGCCGACCACCACAGCACCTGCAGGTATCCAAGGTGGAGTAACTGTTCTGCCTACAACAGGTTCAGGGGTTGGTCTATTCACCATCTTGGCAGGCGTGTTGCTGCTTCTTGGCCTCGGTTCATTCACCGTTGCTTCGAACCGACGCTCACGTCGCGCAAGCCAGGGAGGTAAGTAGTAATGGATAGCACCATTGAACGGACGGAGTTATTGCCGAGGTCGGCATCAGTTTCTCCATTGCATCCATCTATTGGACGGCAACCTTCATTTGTGGTGCTCAGCACCTATCCACCGACTCAATGTGGACTCGCAACATTTGCTGCAGCGCTCTTTGGTGGATTGCAGGAAGTTGGGGTAACGCATTGTGGTGTGGTGCAAGTAGGAAATGAGGTGAGCGGCTTCTCTCAACCGGAGGTGGTCGCTCACCTCACTCCTTCCTCTCAATCGCGAGTAAATGTTGCTCGGATTGTTAACTCATATGACGTTTTGCTTGTGCAGCACGAATTCGGAATATTTAGTGGCCAGGACGGGGTTGACGTGTTGGAACTTCTTAACGATGTCCATATTCCAGTGGTGGTGACATTGCATACCGTGCCACTAACGCCAACCGCCCATCAGCGATACGTATTTGAAGCTTTGATGGAGCGAGCAGATGCCGCAGTGGCGATGACTGAAGTAGCACATGATCGATGTGTTGTGAACTTTAATGTTGATCCGCATCGCGTTGTCACTATTCCGCATGGTGCAACCATTCCCACGGTCACACCTATTCAGAAAGATGGCACTATTTCGTTGTTGACATGGGGTCTTTTGGGGCCGGGAAAAGGAATCGAGTGGGTGATTGATGCGTTGGCGATGGTGCCAGAGCTTCGCAATACCGTGCATTACACGGTGGCCGGACAAACGCATCCAAAGGTGCGCGAACAATTCGGCGAGGCATATCGCGAAATGTTGCAACGTCGCGCCGACTTACTAGGTATTGCCGACATGGTGACCTTTGATGATTGTTATCGACCACTACCGTCGTTGCTTGAGTTGGTAGCCAACTCATCATGTGTGATTTTGCCCTATGACTCACATGATCAGATCACTTCTGGTGTCTTGGTTGATGCCGTGTCGGCTGGTTGTCCGGTGATTGCGACTGAATTCCCTCACGCACGAGAACTCTTAAGAGATGGTGCTGGGATAGTAGTGCCGCACGCAGACCCTGTGTCCTTGGCACATGCAATACGCACAGTGGCGCGAGATGACGAAGAAGTGAAGGGAATGCGGGAATTAGCGTCCCAAATTGCTTTGCGCCATCGATGGTCAGCGGTTGCAGCGCAATATGTCGAGGTTGGCGTCAACGTTCTCACCATGGGTCAGGTGAGTAGATGATGATGGCGCTTAATCACCATGACAATGCAAGTTTCCGTCACGTCATGAGAATGACCGATGATCGAGGAATTCTTGAACACGCGATTGGTTCACATCCGCGATTTGAGATGGGCTATTGCACTGATGACAATGCTCGATTGCTGATTGTCGCAGTTCGCGACACTTCTGGTTGTCGCGATGCGGAGACTCTTGCTCGAATCAGTGCCCGATTTCTTCTTGATGCACAACGGTCAGATGGCTTGATGCATAATCGAATGAGTTTTGAACGTTTGTGGCAGGACGTTCCTAGTAACGAGGATTGCTGGGGGAGAAGTATTTGGGCATTTGGCGAAGCAATTACCAAGTCGAACGATACGGAATTGCGGAATCGGTGCTACGACGCTTTCACTGTTGGCTCAGGTGTCCGATCAATGTCACTGCGGTCTATGTGTTTTGCAGGTCTTGGAGCCTCTGAGGTGCTCTCTATTGATTCCACCAATCGAGATGCACGCAATCTCATGATGGATGCTCGTGCCATGTTCATGTTTCATCCAAATGGAAATGGTCGATGGGAATGGCCAGAGCCGAGACTCACCTATGCAAACGCGGTGATTCCAGACGCCATGATTGCGGTAGGAAATGCACTCGATGATGAGCAACTTGTCAGTAGGGGACTTCATCTCCTGACATGGCTTATTGCGACCGAGACGATTGATGATCGATTGTCCGTCACGCCAGTAGGAGGACGTGGTCCTGGGGATTTTCCTCCACAATTTGATCAACAGCCCATTGAAGTCGCCGCCATTGCAGACGCAGCTATTCGTGCTGGCGATGTGACGGGTGACAGTTATTGGGATGATGTTGTACACATGGCAGGAAACTGGTTTTTAGGAAACAACGACGCCGGACTATCCATGATTGATCTTGAATCTGGCGGTGGCTTCGATGGTTTGCATCAAGATCGAGTCAACATCAATCAGGGTGCAGAATCCACATTGGCAATGTTGTCCACCATGCAGCATCAATCTGCAATGTGGTTGGTGTGACGGCCGTACAACACGATCCTCTGGTACGTCGCTCTTTGCATCGTCTTCTTCCCGATGGGCGACGTGTCATCTCTCGTCTCTTCGTTGCTGGTCAAGAAGATTTTGGTGCAACGCAGTCTCGTGCTTCGGTTGTTCTAGAACGTGTATTGGCGCTCACCGAAGAAGAAGTTCTGGCGGCACTTGATGATGTCTATAACCGATTCGTTGAGCGCCACGATGATCTCACGAAAGACCTTGAGTTGCACGCTCACCGAATGGCCACTCGAGTAAAACCTGGCTTGATTCTCTCGGAAGAACGATGGAAATTAATAGGTGCAGTCTTTACGCACGAGTTCTCTATTGAGGCAACAGCATTAACAAATCCATCGATGGTGATGCATCCCGATCAATCTGGATGTGATCCGGGGTCTGTTCGTTTTGTCATGAGTGTGCGTGGAATTGGAGAAGGGCATCGTTCTTCCATTGGATTTCGTACGGGAACCATCTATGAGACAGCGGACATTGATATTGATGACCCAGGTGATCGCCCATTTATCGGAACTCACTGGGAAACAGTGCTTGAACAGGGAAACTTTCGCGGATTGCTGGAAGAACTAGATGACATGGGTGAAAATGCGCGATTCATCCTCGATCAACTTGGGGACACATTTACCGTTGAAGAGTTGAACGGTGTGTTGTTTCGTTTTCTCGAAAGTCACGAGTCATTTCGCAATGCTGACCAAACCGTGCATCACTTTCGCATGATCGCCGAACGCAATTATTGCGTGACGTTCCCCTCTGAACGTGATATCTCGGAACGTGTCTTGTGGCCCGTGTCGTATGCGGAATGGCGTGGCATGGAGGATGCTCGATTTGTTCGATTCGTGGATGATGATGGGTCAATTCGGTACTTCGCTACATACACGGCGTTTGACGGTGTTGGAATTTCTCAACAACTCTTGTGTACGGATGATTTCATGGCTTTTGAGACACATCCCATTTCTGGTGCGGCTGCTCATGGGAAAGGAATGGCGATATTCCCGCGAAAGATTGGAGGAATGTATGCCGCAATGTCGCGTGCAGATCATGAATCAAATTCGGTGAGTTTTTCAGATCACCTCGATTACTGGAACGCCTCGATGTCGGTACAAATTCCGAAGCGGCCGTGGGAGGTCATTCAAATGGGGAATGCGGGTTCTCCCATAGAGACTGAAGCGGGATGGCTATTGCTCACGCATGCGGTAGGGCCAATGCGCACGTATTCCTTGAGTGCCTGCATCCTAGATAAGGAAGATCCATCGCGTGTTATTGGTGCTCTTGATGCGCCACTCATCACTCCACGTTCGGATGAGCGAGATGGGTATGTTCCAAACGTTGTGTATTCATGTGGCGGGCTACTACACGGAAATCACCTGGTGATTCCGTATGGCATTTCTGACTACAGCATTGGTTTTGCAACGGCGTCAATCACAGATTTGTTGAATCACATGCTTCCGTAAAAAAGAGCCGGGGCATACACCCCGGCTCTTTTCTGAACGTTAAATGCGGTGCTTAGCCCTGGATAAGGCCGCCAACAAGCTGGTAGGGGAATGTTGCACCGTCTGCAGCGGAGATTGCGAAGATGAAAAGTGCACCACCAGCCATGGAGATGTTCTTCATGAAGCCAATCATCTCGGTCTGCTTTGATGCTTCATCGGCTGCCCAGTAGTCGTGCATCTTGACTGCCATAGCCACCAACAAGATGGAGAGTGCGAGTGCACCGATGTCGGTCCAGACTCCGAGGATGACGGACAATCCGCCGAGCAACATGACAACACCCGAGAGTTGTACTGACAACTTTGGCATTGGCACTTTCTTGAATTGGGCGTAGCCAGTCATTGCATCTGCTTGCTTCAGGTGGTTTAGGCCTGAGCCCAAGAACATGAATGCAAACAGAATGCGTGCAATAAGGAGGACGATGTCCATCTGAGTCTCACTTTCACTAGAGGGTAGTTGAGAGCACAACTATATCGCGATATAGTTGTGATAGCAATCATTTCTCTTTCCCGATAGGTGACCCCCACATGGCAACGCAATGGCTTACTCCCGCCGAAATGGCGGCATGGCGCACGTACATCGAAACCACTGGCGACCTTTTGCGTGCGATCGAGAAAGATCTCGGTCCGTTTGGCCTGGATCGCGGTGACTACCAGTTGTTGGCAATGTTGTCTGAAGCGCCAGATCAGCGACTGCGAATGTGCGATCTAGCCGACAGTTTGCGGCTGACACGTAGCGGCCTTACCCGTCGTATGGAGGGAGTTGTGAAAAAGAAACTTGTTGCGCGAATTCAATCCGAAGACGATGGCCGCGTTGCGTACGCACACATCACTCCCAAAGGTATGGAACTTCTCAAGACTGCCGCACCGGAGCACTTGAAAAGTGTTCGCGCTCTCATGATTGACTTGTTGACGCCAAGCGAAATAAAGGCAATCGCGTCAGCGTTTAGCAAGATTGCGGAGAATCTTGCGTCTGCAGACCGCAAATAGTTAGTTGGATAACGCTTCTTTTGCGGCTTGGACTCCCGCAACCATGGTTGCACGCTCTGCATCGTTCAAGACTGCGTAAGCGGGCTCAACGATTGCGTCCGTTAACCGTTCGGCTTCTTCAAGTTTTGCGGTGATTGCAGCATCAATCGTGGGCATTTGGTCTTCGGGGTATCCGAATTGCTTCCACATGTCTGGTCGATGTGCGGCGTGTGCAACTTTTCCGTCAATGCCAAGTGATCGAAGTGCAATCAGGTGGGCAGCGCCACGGAACTCGCGCAATACGGCCAACAGTTGCATGGCACGTCCCGCGGCATCGTCAGCGAGTGGTTCGGTGCGAATCGCAGAGTAGAGACCAAGACCTTCTGGATTAACCGCGTTGTTCACCTTGTCCATTGCAGCGACAAACTCGTTGAGCTGCGGAAGTGAAGAGAACTTTGCGCGTCCAAGATTGGCAGCTGCTGTGAAGTGAGCTGTGCCTGCTGTTCGTGGGTCACACTTTGCACATGCTGCGTCCCACACGCTCTTAATCAACGCAGGGCTGAAGTAGCCAAACGCTGCCGCAACTGCAAGTCCGTCGGTGTTTCCCAATTGACCACCACGACCTTGAACGTAGAACTCCATTCCGCCGAGACCAAGTTCTTTTCCTACGGCCATTGTTTCGGGAATGAAATAGAAGGCGGCACCGATGACATTGATGGTGGGGCAGACGGCATCGAGAAGTTCTTTGTTGTTCATAATGAGGCAGAGTATCCAATATCAAACGACCTACAGTCATCGGAATGACTTCTTCTCGGTCGCAAGGGCTTGAGCGTGTTGCGCCGGCCCTCTTTGTTCTCTTGTGGAGCACGGGTTTTATCGTGGCTCGCTACGGAACTCGAGATGCCGGACCCCTCACATTTCTCACAATTCGCACCGCAATTGCCATAGTGCTGTTGTTTTCCTTGGCAGCACTGATGCGCGAAGAGCCTCTCGGCCGGGCTCAGATACGTCTTCAGTCTGTGGTGGGGCTTGGTATTCACGCCCTGTATCTCGGTGGCGTCTTTGTTGCTATTGACTTGGGGCTTCCTTCAGGTGTGGGTGCACTTATTGCGGCATTGCATCCAGTTCTCACCACGGTTCTTGGACGCTATGTGTTGAACGAATCAATTAGTCGTGGACAAGGAATCGGTATTGGTTTGGGCTGTTTGGGGGTGATCGCTGTTGTTGTGGAACGCGGTGGTGCATCGGATGGCATCTCTGCAGGAGCTCTGATTGCAATGAGTACCGCCGTGTTGGGAATGTCTTTGGGCACGTTGATGCAACGTAAGTCTGCGGTAGGCGTTCCACTCTTGCGGGGAACAGCGTGGCAATACGTTTCCGCCACAATTGCGCTTGGAGTTGCTGCAGTGTTGTCGGAGGGCTGGCAATTCTCAATTACTCAGCAAAGCATGTTGTCGCTTGCTTGGTCTGTTGGGGTGTTATCGCTGGCTGCAATCTTGATTATGTTGTGGCTGCTGCAGCGTCAGGCTGCATCGCGTGTCAGCAGTTTGTTTTTTCTGACGCCAGCACTATCAACAGTGGAGGGCGCAATCTTGTTCGGTGAACGATTAGGTGTGTTGTCCGCGCTTGGATTGGTGACCGCAATCATTGGCGTGTGGCTAGCAACGGCAACTGCTGCTATTCCTTCTCAACAAAAGTGAGATCTGGGCCAATCACAATTTCTCCAGAAAAATGTTCGGCTGCAAGCGCATGCCATTCGGGCTCTTGTCCGGGCTGAATTGCAGGCACGAAATGCGTGAGCACCAACGATTTCACGTTGCAGCGTGACGCAGTTTGTGCAGCCTGTTGAACAGTGGAGTGGTAGTCAAGAATGTCGAGAAAACGTTCTCCGGTGGGAACAAGCGGCGCGAAGGTGCGAACTAAATCTTCGCGCACAACTGTTTGCACATAAAAGTCAGCGTTCTGGCACATGTCGTACAAGCCGTCACATGGAATGGTGTCACCAGCAAGTGCCGCTACAACTCCATTGTGCGTGATACGAAAACCAATAGTGGGAGAAACGGGGCGGTGATCTGTTGCGTGGACAGAAATCTGAATGTCGCCAAGGCTGAATGATTCACCCGCATGAATTTCGTGAACCTCCACTGCCATTCCGGCACCAGCACGGAGGTCGTCGTGGTGTTCCATGCGATATCCCTCGTCTTGAGACAGCATGGCCAAGAGTCCATCCACCATTTTCTGAGTTCCCACTGGCCCGTAGATGGGTAATGGAGTCGCTGCAGGTGAGGCAATCCATCGCGTTGTGATGAGGTCGTTGAGATCACAGATGTGATCACTGTGTAAGTGGGTGAGAAGCACGGCAGAGACCAGCGGTGGCGGACACATTGCGCCGACAAGTCGCATGATGACCCCACGGCCAGTGTCGACCACAATGTTCTGCCCACCAGCTTGTACGAGTGTGGAGGGTCCAGCACATGTAGCACTGGGGAGTGGGCTTCCTGTTCCGAGCAGAGTGATCTTCATGCCCGCTACCTAATCACAATTTGCGGAATCGTGCAGGAACACGACCCATTCGGCGAACTATTTGCGGCCGCGAGGAGCAAAGAGTTCACGGACAAGTGGCTCAAAGTGTGACAGTGGCGCACTCTTGTAATCGGAGTCGAACGCAGGGGAGTCGTACTTTGCGCAGAACTCTTCGGTGTATTCGAAATATTCGTGTCCACGGAATTGTTCACGTGCGTTCTTGTCAAGACCGATGTAGTCCCAGAAGTAGTAGCCCTGGAAAATTCCATGGTTCTTCACCATCCACCAGTTTTTCTCTGAGACAAAGGGCTTCAAGATGCCGGCTGCAATGTCTGGGTGATTGAACGGAGCAAGATTGTCGCCAATGTCATGGATGAGGGCACACACGATGTATTCGGCATCGCGGCCATCTTTCTCGGCACGAGTTGCTGTTTGAAGGCAATGTTCTAAACGATTCACGGGGAATCCACCGTGGTCCGCTTCGAGATATTGAAGTTGCTCAAGAACTCGGTCGGCCACCATGGCTTGCGTGTCCTGCAGGCACACCATGATGTTCTGCCATTCTTCTTTGGTGGATTCTTGAAATGACTTGAATGTCGCGCGCTCCATGGTTCCCCTCCAGTGGTATGAGGAGAAAGTTACTACTTGAACGCCGAGTTGTCAGCGGCGAGAACGCACCACGGTCACAGTGGCGCCAATATCCATGTTTTGGAAGACCCATCTGGCTTCACTGACGCGCATACGAATGCAACCGTGTGACGACGGTGCGCGTCCGAGTGGGGTGTAGAACGGGACTTCACCGTTCTTGGTCACTGTGTACGGGATGCCGTGAAATCCGATATTGCCACCTTGACGACCTTTGGTGAAGCGCGTCATGAAGCGCATGCGCTCCCGCGGGTTGGGGGTGTAGAAGGTTTGAGCGGACTTCGAAAACACTTTGAACACACCGACGGGAGTTTGATCGTCGACACCCGTTGAGACTTCAAGAGTGGCGATGAGTCGACGTTTGGCGTTGTAGAAATATGCGCG
>CAZCZM010000013.1:0-16720 GCA_964503445.1 uncultured Bifidobacterium sp. | reverse complement strand
GCGATATCGAGTGCCTCGGTCAGTGTGTTCCATGACAAAACAGCACACTTGATTCGTACGGGAAACTTCACGACGCCCTGAAGAGCCTCTAAGTCCCCAAGTGGTGCAGACGTATCGGGCTCGGGGCCATCTTCGTCGATGGACATCATGTGCTTAAAGCGTGACACCAATGCGCGCACATCGGCGATGGGCTTTCCCTTAACTGCGGCGCTCATCATTGACGCAGAACTTTGACTGATTGAGCATCCTTGGCCACTGATCTTGATGTCGGCAACTACGCCGTTTTCCACGTGAAGGAATACTTCAATTTCGTCGCCACATAGTGGGTTGTGTCCTTCAGCTCGCACTGCAGGTGGTTCGAGGGTGCCGCGATTACGTGGACTCTTGTAGTGATCCAAAATGATTTCGCGGTAGAGGTCTTCAAGTCCTGGCATGGCTGTCTCCGAAACTGTGTGCTCTCAGGTTAGAGGGTGAAGAAGTCGCCTGCCTCGGACAATGCATCACATAGTGCATCGACCTCGGCGGGGGTGTTGTACAGGTAGAAACTGGCGCGCGCGGTGGCGTTAGCACCTAGAAGTCGCATGAGAGGTTTTGCGCAGTGATGACCGGCACGCACGCACACATTGTGTTGGTCGAGAACTTGGCTGATGTCGTGGGGGTGCACGTCGCGGTACGCGAAGCTGAGAGTTGCGCCACGTACCTGAACATCAGTGCTTCCGTGAATGACAATGTCGTCACCGAACCGAGCGCTGAGAGTGTTGAGTGCGTATTGGGTGATCTCAATCTCGTGTTGACGAATATTGGTCATTCCGATGTGTGAGAGGTAGTCCACGGCAGCTGCTAGTCCGACTGCTTCAACAATTGGTTGTGTTCCCGCCTCGAATTTGGCAGGTAACTCGGCGCATGTGAAGCCTTCAAGTTTGACGTCAGCAATCATGTTGCCGCCACCAAGGAACGGAGGCATTGCATCAAGTAAGTCTTCGCGTCCCCACAGCATTCCGATTCCGGTGGGCCCCACCATTTTGTGGCTGCTAAATGCAAGAAAATCTGCGTCTAGATCTTGAACATCGGTGGGAAGATGCGGAACAGATTGACAGCCATCGACAACGGCAATTGCACCGTGTTTATGTGCGAGCGCAACGAGTTCCTTCACCGGATTGATGGTGCCGAGAACATTTGACATTGCAGTGAATGAGAACACTTTTGCGCCGCGAAGAAGTTCGTCGATGTTGGTGAGATCAAGTAATCCGTCTGATGTGAGCGGAACCCACTTGATGGTTGCTTGCTTTTCTGCAGCCAACATTTGCCAGGGCACGATGTTGGCGTGGTGCTCCATGTGTGTGAGCACAATGACATCGCCGGCAGAAATATTTGCACTGCCCCAGGCGCGTGCCACAAGGTTGAGCGATTCTGTTGCGTTTTTTGTAAACACAATTTCAGATGCACGACGCGCGTTGATGAATGACGCAACCTTTGCACGCGCACCTTCGTACAGATCGGTGGCGTGTGCTGCTAAGTGATAGGCGCTTCGATTGGTGGGGCCGTAAGCGTGTTCCATGAAATGAGACATGGCATCGATGACGGCAGTGGGTTTTTGCGAAGAGTTAGCCGAATCGAGATAGACGAGAGGTTGATCGTTGATGATTTCCGATAGCACCGGAAAATCAGCACGAATGCGATCAACATCAAACGACATGGTGTTACGCCTTGTATGCCTCGTAGCCGTTCTTTTCAAGTTCGGCTGCAAGTTCCATACCACCGGACTTCACAATGCGCCCATCAATCATGATGTGCACGAAATCGGGCTGCAGCTCATCAAGCAAGCGTTGGTAGTGCGTGATGAGCAGGATTCCCAATTCAGGCCGGTCGGCGCGTACTTCGCGAATTCCCTTTGCAACGATGCGCAACGCATCGATGTCGAGGCCGGAGTCTGTTTCGTCGAGGACGGCAAACTCTGGTTCAAGAAGTGCCATCTGCATGATTTCGTTGCGCTTCTTTTCGCCGCCTGAGAAACCTTCGTTGAGGTAACGGTCGACGAACGATGAGTCCATGCCCAAACGCTTCATCCAGTCCATTGCCGACAAGCGAAGTTCAAGAACTGATAGGTCGATTCCTTTTCGTGCAGACAACGCTTGGCGCAAGAATTGAATGACGGACACGCCGGCAATTTCCTGTGGGTATTGGAATGCTAGAAACATCCCAGCTTTCGCCCGGACGTCGGTGGTCCAATCGGTGATGTTCTCGCCCTTGTAGAAGATGTCGCCATCGGTGACTTCATATTCGGGCGAGGCGAGCAGGGTGCTGGCAAGTGTGGATTTGCCGCATCCGTTCGGGCCCATGATGGCGTGGACTTCTCCCGCGTTCACCGTGAGAGACAGACCTTTCAAGATGTCGTCTGCGACCTCTGAGTCGTCAGCAACGGGGCGGGCGTGGAGTTGGGAGATGCGGAACAGTTCGCTCACGCCGTCAGTCTAAAAGGGGTTCAGGGGATTACCACTATGTGCGTAGTGGAAACTAGGCACTTGCCAAGGCGCGCCACAAGGCGGGATACGAGGGATACTCAAGCGTGTTGTCCAAGTAATTGGCCTCGTGCAGGAGGCGGTGGTATTCGGGCAAATGGCGGAAGGGAACTCCGGCGTCAACGTGGTGGGCCATGTGAAAACCGATGTTGTAGGGCACCATCATGAAACGAGCGAATCTGCTTTGGTGAACCGAATGCGTGGTGTATCGGCGGTCGTCGTCTTCTCGCATGCCGCCATGTTCGGCAATTGATCGCAGCCGATTGATCACCCGCCACACAGTGAGATACGGCGCTACCCAGAACACGAGATACATCCACCAGTGTCCGGCGAGAGCGAAGAGCGAGACAATGACGAGTTGAACGCCAATCATCTTCCACAACGTGTTGCGAACGCGTGCATCTGGCGAACGAACACCACGCAATTGATTGCGCAGCAGTTTGTATCCGGTTTGTCCGGTGGCGTCGCGAAGTAGCTTGCGCCGCAGGCTGGCACGTGTGACGGGATAGTTCGCGTACAACGGAATGTCTGGTTCGCGGTCACCGAATTCGCGCTTGTGGTGTGCCATGTGCACACGTCGGTACGCCTGCGTGCTGGTGAGTGTGGGGTAACCCAACAGCCAATTTCCCACGAAGTCGTTCGTTCCTTTGTGGCTAAACAGAAGTCTGTGTGCGGCTTCGTGCATGAGAGACAAGAACTGTGCGTGTGCGCGACCCATGAGGATGAATGTTGCAATCCACAGTGCTGGATGGTTGATGCGCGAAGCAACAACTAACAAAAGAATGTTCTGTCCATAGAGCCACAGAACACTGAATGCATTCTTGAATGATGGAATCTTGCGCAGACGCGCGCGGTCGGCGAGCGATAATCGGCCGTCGGCGGCGATGTGGTCGGTGGCGTGTGCAACGGGCACTGATTGCGGTGCCATGCCACCTAAACGAAATGATTCACCAGCCACGTGCAACCCACTCGGCAAGATGTGGTCGTTCGACTGACAGTGTGGTGTCGACGCCATGTCCGGGCAGAACCACCGTGTTTGCAGGAAATGTGAAAAGGCGAGTGTCTATTGACTGAATGATGGTGTTGAAGTCGCCGCCAGGGAAATGAGTAGCGCCTGGGCCACCGGGGAAAAGTGTGTCGCCAGTGAACAGTAGGGGCGCATCGAGCACCTTGAACGAGACTGACCCAGGAGTGTGGCCTGGATTGTGGATTGCTTCGAGACGCAGGCGACCAACTTCAATGATGTCTCCATCGTTGATGTACAGGTCGTATCCAACGTCTTTCAACATGCCCGCGTCGTCGGGTGCAACGGAAACGCGATAGCCAGCTTCACGCATTGCAGGTATCGCCTGAATGTGATCGTGGTGTCCGTGTGTTTCTAGAACCTGGCGAACGCCAAGTGCCGTGCACAATTCGAGAAGGCGTTCGTGTTCGTTCGCAGCGTCAATAAGAACAGCATCGCCAGTGTGTTTGCATCGAAGGACAAACACATTGTTGGCATAGGGGCCAACAACAACACGGTGTACTTCAAGATTGTGATCGAAGTAATGAAGTGTTCCCAGCGAACGTTCCATGTTTTCTAGCCTGACACAACCGTGAAGCCAAGCGAGAAGGCGACAGGTATCTGTGCAGCATCGAACGTGACGTACTGGACGGGTTGGGGTAGTCGTGAGGCGGCGCACAGATGGAGGGCAGTGGAATAGCCGATGGGCTGTTGTTGGCTGAGAGCCGTTGCGTCATCGAGCAAGCCCTGATCGACTGGGACCACATGCAAAAAGTCCCATGTGTGTCGCACCATGTCTTCTAGATATCTCTTCAACACCGCCTCGTCGGTGAGTCGTGCTGCTGCCGAGATGGACTCGCCAAGAGCGTGCGCGCACGCAGCCCAGGTGGTGTCTGAGTTCAAGGCCTCCATCACCACACTGCGCGCAGGGCTGTCAATGTGCAGTGTGAGAAGTGCACTGGAATCCAAAAAGACGGTCATGTGCGCACCTGCGAGAGCGCGCGGTCAACGCGCGCGCCCGATGTGAGGAGCAATGGTTCGTTTGGAACCCAATCACCACGGCGTCGTGGCGGCTGAACTACTCCGCGCGCTACCAAATCTGACAATGCGATGCCCGAGTGATCACCGGTGAGCGCACCTAATTGGGCAACTGGGCTGCCATCAACCGTGACCACGATGCGTTCGCCATGTTGGGCACGCCGGAGATAGAGGGCAAGTGCTGAGCGGAGTTCGCGAACGCCAATGTGAGCCATACTGGCAAGGCTATCGGAAGTGTGTACACAGGCGTACACATCCCGATTCGCTGGCAATGGTGGTCACGGCACACAATGAAGGCATGAATTTTGCATTTAGTGAAGAGCAGGAAGAACTCCGCAAGATGGTGCGCTCGTTCCTCGAGAACAAGTCATCAGAAGAGGCAGTTCGTGAACAAATGGAAACCGTCAATGGTTTCGATGCAGGCGTGTGGTCACAGATGGCCAACGAAATCAACCCACAAGGTCTCGCAATTCCAGAAGAGTTCGGTGGACAAGGCGCAAGCTTCATCGAACTTGGCGTTGTGCTTGAAGAGATGGGTCGCGCTTTGTATTGCGGACCTTTCTTCTCCAGCGTTGTTCTCGCAGCAAACGCATTGCTTTTGTCAGGTGATGACGCAGCCAAGAAGGCATACCTTCCCGGAATTGCAAGCGGCGAGACCATCGCAACACTCGCAACAACAGAGCCATCAGGTCGTTGGGACGAAGCAGGCATCACCATCGAAGCAAAGGGTTCAGGATCTGATTTCACCATCAGCGGAACAAAGAGCTTCGTACTTGACGGCCACACCGCACACCTCATCATCGTTGCAGCACGCACTGGCAAGGGTGTCAGCTTGTTCGCAGTAGAGGGCAACGCATCGGGTCTCACCCGTACCGCACTCTCCACCATGGACCAGACACGTAAGCAAGCAAAGCTTGAGTTCAACAACACTCCTGCAAAGCTCATCGGCACCGAGGGCAAGGGCGGAGACGTTCTTGGTCAAGTGATGGATCTTGCAGCAGTTGCACTTGCAGCAGAGCAGGTTGGTGGTGCACAGAAGGTTCTGGAAATGGCAGTGCAGTACGCAAAGGACCGCATCCAGTTCGGACGCCCCATCGGTTCATTCCAGGCCATCAAGCACAAGTGTGCAGACATGTTGCTTGAAGTTGAGTCAGCAAAGTCGGCTGCGTATTACGGCATGTGGTGTGCAGCAGAGATGAACGAAGAACTTCCTTCGGTTGCATCACTTGCAAAGGCATACTGCTCGGAGGCGTACTTCCACGCAGCAGCCGAGAACATTCAGATTCACGGCGGTATTGGTTTCACCTGGGAACACCCAGCACACCTGTACTTCAAGCGTGCAAAGTCAAGCGAACTCATCTTTGGTGATCCCACCTACCACCGCGAGCTTCTCGCTCAGCGCATCGGTATCTGATTCACTCAACAGAGAATTCAGAAAGAGCCCGGGCCAAGTGCCCGGGCTCTTTTCTTTGTGTTCTACTCTTCGTTCATGCCACGTACTGTTCTTGCACAGATCTCTGACCCGCATATTCCGGGTCCGGGCGACCCATTGTTCGAAGCGTCTGATCCGGTGGGCAATTTGTTGTCAGCTTTGCGCCATGCTTCGGTGCGAAGCAGTGCAGTTGTGATTACTGGCGATTGTGTCGCACGTGCGGGAACAGACAATGAGTATCGAGGACTTGCTGACGTCTTGACGAGTGCCGATGTTGACGTTTTGTTGTGTGCAGGCAATCACGATGAGTCACAACGGCTTCAGTCATTGTTTTCATTGGCGTCACGCGATGGCCGCTTGGACTATGTGCACGCGCTTCCACACGGGCAATTAGTGGTGATGGATTCTTCACGTTTAGGTCGTGAAGATGGCGCATTGGACAACGATCAATTGGACTGGTTGGAATCGGTTCTTGAAAACGGATTGCCCACTGTGGTGGCCATGCATCACCCATGTTTCGCAATTGGCGGACCCGCGCTGAGTTCGGTTCGCTTAGATGATGAATCAATTGCTGGTCTGGACGCAGTGGTGCGGAAACACAATGTGATGGCTGTGGTGAGCGGACACGCACACATGACATTTTCTGCACCATTTGCAGGCACCACCGCATACATCTGCCCGTCGGTTGCGTATGAATTTGCCTTTCGTGGACGTGACCTCATGTACAGGCCTGGTCATCCGCAGTACATGGAATATTCATGGGGTGACGATGGATCGAACTTTTTGGCTCGGGTTGTGACTGTTGCCCCTGACGACAATTGGTTGGTGATGGAGAGCTTCTAACGTGCCCTTCTAGGCTGTGGTTATGCCTGTCATCACAATTTTTTTCTTGGTGTTGTCGGTGGTGAGCGTTTTCGTCATCGCCGCAGTGGTGGTGGGTCGCGAAGCACGACGCCTCGACGCAGTGGCTCCGCGTGTGGTGTATGAACTTGATACAGCTGTTGACTTTGTGGCGAGTGCCCTTCCGTCAGAGACCCAAGCGCGCCTGACGCTTGATGAGTTACGTGAACTACTTCGAGGCCATCTGAATTGGCTTGCCGAGAGAAACTTGATGCCACAAGATGTCATTGATCGCCGACAAGACATTCAGTCACCATTGGTTGTTGACGAGACACACCTTGCAGCTTTCTTATTTGATGAAGCCGTGAAGCGTGGTGTTGAACTGTTGGACGACGTGGATGTGGTGCATGTGTTGGATGCCCACAACGCATACTTCGCTGCAATTGGTGCGGTGGGACCGCAAGCAGATTCGCTCTAAATCATCATGTTGAACTGACTCACCACACGGTGAGCGAGTTCTGCATCTCCACTGATGGAAATATTGCTGGCTAGTTCATCTGCACCAGCTCGGCCCATCGCAAGTTGAGCGAATGTGTCGCTATCCATGCTGATGTCGCATAGCACGGTGTCGGGAATTTGCGTGCCTACCTGGGCACGTCCATTGACCACACTGGTGGGAATCACTCGTTGAACTGCACCTGTGATTCGAATAACGACGCAACCACCCTCGGGTGTGGCGGCACGTTTACCCACCACGATGGGAATCGTGCGAATGAGACGGTCAATTGTGTGTTCTGCGGCGGGACCACCTTGATTGCCGGGTTTGTTGACCGCACGGCGCATGTCTTGTTCGTGGGCCCAACAGTCGAGAACGCGCACATGCAAAAAGTCGGCAAGAGTTCCCGGGCCAGTGGGGTTCATCATCTCCTGTGCGAAGTAGGCATCGTCCGCAGTACGAAACTTCTCAAGTCGCATTGACATGACCGACTTCCATTCATCAAGAACTTCGGCACCCGAACGTGAACGCCGAACATCTACATCGTCTTCGTTCATGTCACCAATCGGATTTTTTACATGTGATTTGTCCGCCGCCGTGTGCTGCGGGCGGGGAAGTCCATGCATTGATGATTCAGTACCAATGATGTGTGACAAGTTGTCTTGCACTGTCCATTTCGGCAGTTGGGTCATGGTCTTCCATTCCGCTTCTGTCAATGTGTCGCAGAATTCGGTCATTGATCGCCACGTTTGTTCAAGGGTGTTGATGGTGTCGACGGGAATCATGGTGTGTCCTTATCGTGCTGGATTTTGAATAGTGCGCCATTGACGAGCTTCTAGATACGGGCTGAACATTTTCCCGATCATCTGCATGTCTTCGTCTGTCTTGGGAGTCTTCATTTCAAAGAGGCCTGGGAAGCGCGAGTATCCCACTGTGAGATCCCACAATTCTTTTGCTCGGTCTCCGCTTGGCGCTGGCAACACAACAGGTCCAAACACGGCCCGTCCGCCAGGAATGGTGATGATAGGAACTCCAAATCCAGCGAGTTCCTTCACTGCGTATTCGTGGTCTGCTCGCACCTCGTCAGATGTAGATGGGTCAGCTAACGCTTCATCCCATGCCTCGCGTGGAAGACCAGCTTCATCGAGAAGTTCAAGAGCGATGTCTTTGTCGTAATGGCGGCGTCCATCAACATGAAGTGTGCGACCACAGACTTCGTAGAACTTGCCACACCAATCGTTGTTCTGACGGCGTAACCATGCCGCGACACGCATGGGTGTCCAGCCATAGGCAAACTCGCGTTCCCATGGGTGGGGCTTGCCGTCTTCGCGGTTGATTTCCTCAAGGCTGAAGAATCGCCATGTGATATCGAAGCCAACTTGAGCCTGGGCCTCGCGAATCCATACCGACGTTTGGTAGGCGTAGGGGCACATGATGTCGAAGAAGAACTCGACCGATTCGGGTGCGGTGGTATCTGCCATGACCGCAACTTAGTGCGCTGTTCGTGGGGATGGGGCAGTGGGGGACTACCGTTATGCATATGGAACGCCCCGTACGGTTTGAACACACTCGATTCCTTGGTGACAAGCGCACCCAGTTGGTCTACGACCTCGATGAATGGACCGATGAAGCCATCATCAACGAAATCGTTGACCAGGGTGTTGGGTTGTGTTTTGGCCCTGACACTTTGGCCGAAGCACGCAATCGCGGGTACACCTTGGCGACGCCAGGTGCAAAGCGCCGTCTTCGTAAGCCACGCGCGTAGGTACCCATGTCGGGAGCAATGAATGGAACCTTTCGTTCTGGCTCTCTCACGCTGAATCGCTACCTTGCAGTTCCGAGCGGACACCATCAGCAATTACCTGGTGTCATCTTGTGTCATGGATTTCCCATTGGTCCTCTCGATGCTCGTCAGTCCGCAGTGACATTTCCGCAACTGATGGATCGCATCGCCAATGACTTGGGATGGGCGGCTCTCACGTTCACCTTTCGCGGATGTGGTGACAGTGACGGAGACTTCTCGATGCAGGGATGGGTTGACGATCTTCGAGCAGCAATCGATCACCTTGAACACGAAGTGTCACCGCATGGCATTTGGTTAGTCGGAACCAACACTGGCGGCGCGTTGGCCATTTGTGTGGCAGCTGACGATCCGCGTGTGCGGGGATGCGCTCTGATGGGTGCACGTGCAGATTTTGATGACTGGGCCGGACAACCTCGACGTTTCCTTGAACATGCGCGCGAAATCGGCGCCATTCGTACTCCTGGTTTTCCTCGTGCATTTGACGAATGGAGTCGCGAGTTACGTCGCTTCCGCCCTGTTGAAGCCGCGCGTCGTTTTGCTCCGCGTCCACTGTTGGTGATGCACGGTGAAGAAGACGAGAGCGTGCCCATTGCCGATTCTCGTAACTTGGCGCGAGCCCATGGCAGTGCAGAATTACGCACTATTCCCGGCGCCGGACATCGCCTGCGTCACGACCCACGTGCCATTGCGGTATTGCTGGGGTGGCTTGATCGCCAACGCGCTTTGGCGCTGTAGTTGTTAACTGTCGTGTCCGCGCGGGTGTGTTGAGTGCCATGCGTAGGCAGACGCAATGATGTCGTCAAGGGTGCGAGTGGGCGACCAATTCATTAGTTGTTGAATGCGTTGCGTGTTGGCGTAGCACTCGGCTGGGTCACCTGCGCGTCGTGATGAAACGGTGTGAGGAACGCTATGGCCCGTGACTCGCTCGGTCGCTTCGATGATTTGCATGACGCTGGTGCCAAAACCCGTTCCGACGTTGCAGGTCACACTGCTTCCGCCAGTTCGTAAATGTTCTAGAGCCGAAACGTGTGCAACTGCCAGGTCTTCAACGTGGATGTAATCGCGGACACCAGTCCCATCAGGCGTGGGGAAATCGTTTCCGAACACTGTGAGAGGTGCTTCTCCCAATACCGCTTTCATGACATGAGGAATGAGATTTTGCGAGAAGCGCCAATCCTCGCCAAGCGTCCCGTCTTCTGCTGCGCCCGCGGCATTGAAGTAACGCAGTGCGACATGTTGCATGGATGTTGTGCGTGAATACCACGCCAAAGTCTTCTCAATCATCAACTTTGTTTCGGCGTACACGCTTTCGCAGCGTGGCTCGGCATCTTCGGTGACGGGGACCACATCGGGTGTTCCGTAAATTCCCGCTGTGGAAGAAAAGACAACGCGATTGACGCCTACTTGTGACAACGCATCGAAGAGTCGTTGTGATCCGGTGACGTTGTTGTTGAAGTACTTCGCCGGATTCTCCATTGACTCACCCACCGCCTTATATGCAGCGAAGTGAACAACTTCGTCAACACCGTGTTCACGGCAGACCCGTTGCACAAGTTCTGAGTCGGCAATGTCTCCCTGAACAAACGGGGCATCACCCACCGCTTTTCTGTGGCCGTTCTCCAGTGTGTCCAGTACTACGACGCTACGACCGGTTGATCGGATGAGGCGAGTAGTGATGGAGCCGATGTACCCAGCGCCGCCCGTAATAAGTGTGGTCACGGCTACTTCTTTGTTGCTGGCTTCTTGGCCGCGGTTTTCTTTGCTGGCAATGGACGAGATTGTTTGTCGCGGTCTGCTGCCTTTTCGGCCTTCTTCCATGCACGAACTTTCAACAAAGTTTCGGGCGAGGTGATGTCTGCAACAGTGCGTGGGTTCGTGTCGCTGAAGACCCCGGCTGCCTTCTTCCAGCCAGTTGGCTGTACATCAAATCGCTTTGCCAACAGCGCAATGAAAATTTGTGCTTTCTCTTCGCCGTAACCGGGCAATTTACGCAAACGTTGGAAAAGTTCATTGGCGTCGTCGACGTTGTTCCAAATGTTTTCTGCCTTGTTGCGGTAGTCGCTGGCAATAATTGCGCACATTCCCTGAATGCGTTGCGCCATTGCTTTGGGAAAGCGGTGAATGGCGGGCTTCTCTAAACACACTGCCAAGAAGTCGTCGGGATTCATGGCGGCAATCTTTTTTGGATCAAGATGACCAAGACGCTGCTTCAACGTAAAGGCTCCATTGAATGCCCATTCCATTGGTACCTGTTGATCAAGCAACATGCCAATCATGAGGGCAGTGCCATTCGAGTTGAGAAGTGCGTCGGACTTCGGATTACCAGTGATGTAGAGAGTGCCCATGGTTAGTCTCGCGTAAGTCCGTTTTCTGCTTCGGGGTTAATTCCAAGTTTCACAATGGCAGATGCAACTGTGTCGGGTGAAATGTTATGGGTTCCGATGAGTGATGAAAGTACCGCAACAACAATGTGCTCGGCATCTATTTCAAAAAAGCGACGCAGGGCTTCACGTGTATCGCTGCGCCCCATGCCATCGGTCCCGAGAACTACAAACTTGCGATGCGGAACGAATGATGCAATTTGTTCGGGAACAATGCGCATGAAATCGCTCACGGCAACAATTGGTGTGGTCTCGCTGCCCAGTGCGTTCTGAACAATCGATGTGCGCTGAGCCTGTGTGGGGTGCAGTCGGTTCCAGCGCTCTACTTCCATCGCGTCATCACGTAATGATTTGTAGGAAGTTGCTGACCACAGGTCAACGTGGATGTTGAAGTCATCCCGCAGAATTTGCGCAGCGTGTGCTGCCGCAGAATATGCAGTTCCAGAGAACAGAAGTGATGCATGTGCTGGCTCAGAAGCTGACTGGTACTTGTACAAGCCGTTAATGATGTCGGTGTTGCTCACATGCTCAGGGCGAATTGGCATCAACAAGTTCTCGTTGTACAGAGTGATGTAATAAAAGATGTCCTTCGGTGTTGGTCCGTACATGGTGTGTATTCCATGTTCAACAATGGCGGCCATCTCGTAGGCAAACGCAGGATCGTAGGCCTGGCACGCAGGAACAGTGCTCGCCAATACCAAACTGTGTCCATCTTGATGTTGAAGTCCCTCGCCCATCAGTGTTGTGCGACCAGCGGTTGCCCCCATGAGGAAACCTCGCGTGCGAGAGTCGGCTGCCTGCCAAATGAGGTCTCCCACACGTTGGAAACCAAACATGGAATAAAACGTGAAGAATGGAACCATGGGGACGCCGCGAGTGGAGTAGCTAGTGCCTGCAGCAATAAAACTGCTCATTGCACCGGCTTCGGTGATTCCCTCTTCAAGTATTTGTCCCTGACTCGATTCTGCGTACGACAGAAGTAGGTCATGGTCAACGGGCTCGTACTTCTGGCCGTGCGATGCGTAGATACGGAATTCGCGAAATAGTGAATCCATTCCGAAAGTGCGTGCTTCGTCGGGAATGATGGGAACAACGCGGCTTCCGAAATTGTTGTCGCGCACCAAGTTTCGCAACAGGCGCGTGAATGCCATGGTGGTGCTGACCTGTTGTTCACCTGAGCCTTGTGCAAACTCTGTAAATACTTCTGGTGCAGGAAGCGACAGTTGCTTGCGAGTCCATTGCACGCGCTGTGGAAGAGGTCCATCGAGCGCACGACGTCGCTCCATCATGTATTGGTACTCCACCGAATCTGGGGCTGGCCTGAAGTAGGGGGGATCCTCGGCATCAAGCATGGAGTCGGGAATTTCTTCCTGAAGATGGAGTCGGTCACGCATCTGGCGCAACTGTTCAAGGTTCAGTTTCTTAATCTGATGTGTTGCATTGCGGCCTTCGACTTGTGGGCCAAGCGTCCATCCTTTGATGGTCTTGCACAAGATGACAGTTGGGCGACCTGAACCTAAGTTGTCGGCAGCGGCCTTGTACGCGGCATACAGCTTGCGATAGTCGTGTCCACCGCGGGGAAGATTGACAAGGTCGTCATCAGAAAGATGAGCAACCATTTGTCGAAGTCGTGGGTCGGGCCCGAAGAAATTCTCGCGAATGTACGCGCCATCTTCAGTGGACAAGCGTTGAAACTCACCGTCGACAGTGGAAGTGAGTTTGTTCAACAACACACCATCGACATCGCGCGCAAGAAGGTCATCCCACTTTGATCCGAGAATCACCTTGATGACGTTCCAACCAGCGCCACGAAACACTGCTTCTAGTTCTTGAATAATTTTTCCATTGCCACGTACTGGACCGTCGAGTCGTTGCAGATTGCAGTTAACGACAAAGACAAGGTTGTCTAAGTGCTCGCGCGCCGCCAATGAAATTGCACCCAGAGTTTCTGGTTCGTCGGTCTCGCCGTCACCAATAAATGCCCACACGCGACTTTGCGATGTGTCGTCAATCTGGCGGTTATGCAAATAACGGTTGAAGCGCGCGTGATACAACGCAGTGATGGGTCCAAGTCCCATGGAAACGGTGGGGTATTCCCAAAACTCGGGCATGAGGCGTGGATGCGGATAACTGGAAAGACCACGACCACCGCGGCCAATTTCGCGACGGAAATGGTCGAGGTCTTCCTCGGTGAGTCGACCCTCTAGATATGCACGTGCATAGATTCCCGGTGCGGCGTGACCTTGAATGTAGATGTGGTCGCCGGGTAGTCCATCGTCTTTTCCACGGAAGAAATGATTGAAGCCAATCTCGTACAAGCTTGCTGAGCTTGCAAATGTTGAGAGGTGTCCACCAATTCCTTCTGCGTCGTAATTGGCGCGTGTGACCATGACCGCTGCATTCCATCTGATGTACGCGCGAATGCGACGCTCAATGTGCTCATCACCGGGGAACCATGGCTCGTTTTCGCGCGGAATGGTATTGACATACGGCGTCGACACGGTTGCGGGAAAACTGACTTGTGATTGTTGTGCTCGTTCCAGAAGTCGTGACAACAAATAGCGAGCACGATTTTTCCCGTGCACTTCGACGACGGAGTCAAGAGAGTCGAGCCACTCTTGGGTTTCGCCGGGGTCGGTGTCGGGCAATTGATGGACTGAACCGTCGAAAATCACATCGATATTCTCCCACCATTTCGGACAAATGCCTGTCGCAGCGACAGAAATGCGAGACAATCAAGAGATATGGAACATGCAGACGACGCTTTGGTGATTTACACAGACGGTGCATGTTCAGGAAACCCAGGGCCCGGTGGTTGGGCGTGGGCTGTCTCTCCCAGTGGTCACCCACATGCGGCAGGGTCAGAGGCGCATACCACCAATCAGCGGATGGAAATCGCGGCCGCATACGAAGCGATTCGTCAGTTTTATGACGACCCACGACGAATTGTGATTGTGTCTGATTCCACATACGTGGTGAAGTGCTTCAACGATGGATGGTGGCGTGGGTGGATTCAACGTGGGTGGAAGAACTCACAGCGCCAACCAGTTGCCAATAGGGATTTATGGGAACCATTCATCACACTGGTGAACGAGCGGGGCAACATTGAGTTCGCTTGGGTAAAAGGTCACAGTGGCGATCCCATGAATGACTACGTGGACTCACTTGCCGTGGCGGCAAGCCAGGGCTAGGCCACTTGGGCTAGGAGATGGGGCACGCTCTTGCGTAGCCTGACCACATGGATATTTCAGGCGTCAGCGCAATTGTCACGGGAGGAGCATCAGGTATTGGTGCAGCCTCTGTTCGTCTCCTCGCTAAGGGCGGGGCCAAGGTCGTCATTGCAGACCTTGATCGTCAGAAGGAGCAAGGTGAAGCCCTTGCGAAAGAAGTTGGCAACGCAGTGTTCTGCGCAGTCGACGTCACCAACACCGAAGACATCATCAATGCTGTGGAGATGGCAAAGTCCATGGGTCCACTTCGCGTTCTTGTGAACTCTGCTGGCATCGGTTGGGCACAGCGCACCATCGGTAAAGACGGCAGCTACGACTCAGCAGCAAACATCGAAGCATTCAAGAAGGTCATCGCTATCAACTTGGTGGGCACCTTCGATGCAATTCGTATTGCAGCGACCGCAATGAGCCAGACCGAGCCATTGGAAGATGGCGAGCGCGGTGCAATTGTCAACATCGCATCTGTTGCAGCTTTCGACGGCCAGATTGGTCAGAACGCATACTCAGCATCTAAGGGTGGCGTTGTTGGAATGACATTGCCAGTTGCTCGTGACCTAGCAGCAGTTGGTGTTCGCGTGAACACTGTTGCTCCCGGTCTCATTGACACACCGATTTACGGCTCAGGCGATCAAAGCGAAGCATTTAAGGCACAGTTGCAAAAGGGTGTTCTCTTCCCGCAGAAGTTGGGTAAGCCAGAACAGCTTGCATCAATGGTGCTTGAGTGCGTCACCAACAGCTACATGAATGCCGAAACCATCAGAGTTGACGGTGGCATTCGTATGCCACCTAAGTGAGCATCGTTTTTCATAACGACCCGTTTACGCCGTTTGATCGGCAACCACTTGTACGCGAAACCCCGGGCGATGGCTCGGGGTTTCGTCGTTCTCTTGCGATTCCCGATGGGCTATTGCCGACAGCTGTCGATGCTGTACGTCTACGAGTGGGAGCTCGCCCTTTAGATATCTCGCAGTGGGTTTCATCTGTGGATGCAGATTGGTCAGCAACTTTAGAAATGAAAAGAAACCTGTTGCGCGAACGTCCAGCAGAGGTTGTTGCATGTATGGAAGGTGCTGAAGAAGCATGCGAAGAAGCAGCTGCGGGTGTTTTATCTTCGATGGGTATCTCACCAGGTCATGGTTCTGGTCTTGATGCGTTAGTTGATGCGGCACTTTTTATTGCCGATGACATTTGTGTTCTGACGCCTGATGATCGTGGCGTGCCGCGGCTGAGTGCTGCGGTGTTGTGCTCACCAAATCGTTGGCGTCTAGCCGAGAAGATTGGCGGAACTATGTCTGACATTCATGGTCCTGTTGCGCGTTACGCGGACGATCTTGCATCACCAGTGAACGCCATGTTGATGCGCCTCTCTGCAGAAAAGCCCATATGGCGAATCAACTGGGGTATTGCAAATCATCCGTCTTTGTTTCAGCCAGACATTCCGCCAGTCACACCAGACATGGACCCTGCAGATATGTGGTTTCGAGTGGAATGGCAAACATTGCGTCGCATGCCTGTGACGGGTGCGATTCTGTTCACAATTCGTACGTATGTAGAAAAGTTGTCGGACTTCATGAAGCGCGACTATGCGGTAGTGCACGATATTGCAGATTTGATCAACAAGATTCCAGAGAATGTCGCGGTGTACAAAAGCATCGCGCCATACCGTGAGAAATTATTCGCCTACTTCGAAACTCGCTAACACTTCTACGTGGTGTAATCGGCGTTGATCCGCACATAGCCATCGGTGAGGTCGCATCCCCACACCGTTGCCGATTCGGTGCCCGTATGAAGCGAGACGTGAATGAGTACGTCGTCGCCCTTCATGTAGTGGCTCAATGTGGCTAAACCTGAATCGTCAACTTGGGTTGGGTACACCTCTTGTAAGCCAAACCGAATGACAACGTTGTCTTGATTGATGTCGGTGTACTCGCTGCACTTACCAATAGCCATCGCAACGCGCCCCCAGTTGGGGTCTGC
>CAZCZM010000012.1:41924-50347 GCA_964503445.1 uncultured Bifidobacterium sp. | reverse complement strand
CAAGACACCTGTTGGTTTGAATGGAAGCGAGGACGCCTTATTCGATGCGCATACCGGAGATTGCGCGAGCGATCACCAACTGCTGAATCTCTGAGGTGCCCTCGAAGATGGTGTGGATCTTTGCATCACGGTGCATGCGCTCAACGTGGTACTCACGTGTGTATCCGTATCCACCCAAGATTTGAATGGCCTCTTCAGTGACCTTCACTGCCACTTCTGATGCGTAGTACTTACTCATTGAGCCTTCTGCATTGGTGTAACCACCGTTGCGACCCAACCATGATGCACGCCAGATCAACAAACGCGCAGCATCAATCTGCGTAATCATGTTTGCCAACTTGAATGCAATCGCTTGGTTCTTGATGATGGGCCTACCGAAAGCGGTGCGCTCCTTGGCATAGTCCAATGCAATCTCGTACGCAGCGCGTGCAATACCAAGTGCCTGTGCACCCACGGCAGGACGCGTGGATTCAAAGGTCTTCATTGCAGGCTGTGCTTCGCCGGTCTTGCCCATTTCACGAGCGCGAGCCAACTTGGCATCAAGCTTTTCTTTTCCGCCCAACAAACAGTGACCAGGAATACGAACATCGTCCAACACAACTTCTGCAGTGTGTGATGCCTTGATGCCATGCTTCAGATACTTCTGGCCCTGACTGCAACCCTTGGTGTTGGGAGGAATGATGAATGATGCTTGACCGCGACCCTTTAGTTCAGGATCTACTGCGGCAACAACAACGTGAACGTTCGCGATGCCACCGTTGGTGATCCATGCCTTCGTTCCGTTCAGCACCCATTCGTCTTTTGCTTCGTCATACACAGCACGCGTACGAAGTGATGACACGTCTGAACCTGCATCGGGCTCACTCACACAGAAGGCGCCAAGCTTTACATCGTTGGCGTCGCCGTAACACTGTGGAACCCATTCCATGACTTGTTCTGGTGTTCCGTTGCCAGCAATACCAGCAGCGGCAAGACCCGAACCCATGATGGCCATTCCGATTCCGGCGTCGCCCCAGAACAATTCTTCAATGGTGACAGGCATTGTCAGACCGGTGGGATCTGACATGTTGTTCATAAGAAATTCCCAGCCGTACATTCCGATCTTGGCCGCCTCTTGAACGATGGGCCATGGAAACTCTTCGCGCTCATCCCATTCGCTTGCATTGGGACGAATGACGTCTTTTGCAAACTGGTGCACCCAGTCCTTGATCTGCAGTTGGTCGTCGTTGAGGTGGAGGGAAAATTCAGCCATGCCCCAAAGTTACTTGCCAGTAGACCCTCCTCCACATAGTGAAGTCTGTTCACATGGGGCACACATCGCGTGACATGTGCACCAGACGCACCAGTGATCTAGGCGCGACGAACCCGCGTGCCCTCTTTGGATGTTTCCACCACATATCCAGCGCCCTGAAGCTCATTGCGCAGTGCGTCGGCGGTAGCAAAGTCCTTTGATGCACGAGCGGTGTCGATTGCAGCGGCTTTTGCAACGATGTCGGCGGGCACGTCATCGCCCGTTGACAACTGAAGACCAAGAGCTGCGAGCACCTCAACCACTGCGCTACGTAATGATGCGGCCACTTCTGTGTGGCCTGCGTCAAATGCCGTGTTGGCGCGACGAACAGCATCAAATACCAACGCCATGGCCGCGGGAGTATCGAGATCGTTATCCATGGCGGTAACAAATTGCTGCAACACGTCTGAATCAGATGACGCTTCTGTCAAAGATGATGTACGGGCAGCAAAAGAATCAAGCCCAGCAAGTGCTGAGACAGATGCATCGATGTTGTCTTGACCAACTCGCACCGGTGATCGATAGTGCGTCTGTAACAACAACATGCGATACGCGCGTGGGTCGTACTTGTCTAACAAATCGAGCAAGTTCAACACATTGCCAAGACTCTTCGACATTTTTTCGCCTTCTAGATCCACAACGAACCCGTTATGCATCCAGTGATTAGCAAACGTCTTACCTAATGCAACTGATTGAGCGCGTTCGTTCTCGTGATGCGGAAAACGAAGGTCTGCCCCGCCACAATGCAAATCAAAACCTTCACCCAAAAGTTCCAAACTCATCACAACGCATTCGCTGTGCCAACCTGGGCGACCATCGCCCCATGGTGATGGCCACGACGGTTCACCTGGTTTCGTGAACTTCCACAATGCAAAGTCTGCAGGATGACGCTTGTTCTCTGCGCCAAACACATCACGATCGCCACCGCCACTCAACATGTCATCAACGCTTTGGTGCGCCAATAATCCGTAATCAGGAACTGATGCAATGCTGAGATACACCCCATCATCGGTGACATACGCGGCATCTCGCGACATGAGATCACCAATCATGTTCACCATGTGTTCCACATACTCGGTTGCATGTGGAACATCTGTTGGACGCAACACGCCCAACTTTCCCATGGCCTCGAACCAAATGTTTTCGCATTTCGTGGTGATGTCGTTCCATGGACGGCCTTCGCGCTGAGCGCGGTCGATGATCTTGTCGTCAATGTCGGTGATGTTGGAGACCAGTCGCACATCTACGCCGCGATAGGTGAGGTATCGACGCAAGATGTCGTACACCAAGGTGGCTCGACCATGCCCAAGGTGGGGTGGCCCATACACCGTGGGACCACAGAGGTAGATGCTGACCTTCCCTGGCTCGCGCATCGCGAGGGGTTTCACGCTCTTGGTGGCGGTGTCATAGAGGTTCAGCACTCTGACAAGCCTACGATTTAAGACCTATGTCCACTGTCCCCGATAAGCCGTCCCTAGACAACATCGAGCCCAAATGGATCGAGACCTGGGAGAACGAGGGCGTCTACACGTTCGATCGAACCGCATCCCGTGACAACGTCTTTGCTGTGGACACACCCCCGCCAACGGTCAGTGGTTCACTTCACATGGGACATGTGTTTTCCTACACCCACACAGACACCGTGGCCCGTTTCTGGCGCATGCGCGGGAAAAGCGTCTTCTACCCCATGGGCTGGGATGACAATGGTCTTCCCACCGAGCGACGCGTACAGAACTACTTCGGGGTGTCCTGCGATTCTTCCGTTCCTTATGTCGCCGGACTGCAGCCGCCATTTCGTGGTGATCCACCGAAAGATCACAAGCCTGTCCCCATTTCACGACCCAACTTCATTGAACTATGCGAAGAACTCACTGCTGAAGACGAAAAAATTTTTGAAGATCTGTTTCGTCGTCTTGGCCTCTCAGTTGATTGGTCTCTTTTGTACGCCACAATCGACGAGCGTTCACGTCGCGCGAGTCAACGGGCATTCCTGCGCAACCTTGCTCGCGGTGAGGCATATACGCAAGAAGCACCAACGTTGTGGGACGTTGATTTCAAAACCGCAGTAGCACAAGCCGAATTGGAAGATCGCGAACGCCCTGGCGCATATCACACGCTTGCATTTCACAAGGCGGACGGAAGTGGCGACATCCTCATTGACACCACTCGTCCAGAATTACTTGCGGCATGTGTTGCGCTGATCGCACATCCAGACGATGATCGATATAAGCCGTATTTCGGCTCAACTGTCCGTACACCATTGTTCAATGTTGAAGTGCCAGTGCTCTCGCACCCATTGGCACAAATTGACAAAGGCACAGGAATTGCCATGTGCTGCACATTCGGTGACCTCACCGACGTCACGTGGTGGCGAGAACTTCAACTACCAACACGCGCCATCATCGGCAGGGACGGACGCATTGTTGCCGACGCTCCACATGGACTCACCGACGCCAATGGACTGAATCACTACTCGGCTCTCGTAGGAAAGTCAGCTAAGCAAGCACAAACAGCTATCGCCGACATGCTGGCGACAAGCGGCGAAATGATCGGTGAGCCACGACCCATCACTCACCCCGTCAAGTTCTACGAAAAGGGCGACCGACCATTAGAAATTGTGACAAGCCGCCAGTGGTACATCCGCAACGGCGGACGTGACACGGCATTACGCGATCAACTGCTACAGCGTGGTGCTGGCCTCACATGGCATCCCGACCACATGCGCCATCGTTACTCCAACTGGGTAGAAGGCCTAAACGGGGATTGGCTCGTGAGCCGTCAGCGTTACTTCGGTGTTCCAGTTCCTGTGTGGTATCCGCTTGATGCCAACGGAGACATTGTGTACGACTCACCAATTGTTCCCGACGAGTCGCAACTACCCATTGACCCCAGCACCGATGTTCCAGCTGGTTACACCAATGATCACCGCGGTGTTCCCAATGGATTTATTGGCGATCCCGATGTTATGGATACCTGGGCTACATCATCGCTCACACCGCAAATCGCAGGCCAATGGGAAGACAACCCAGACTTGTTCAACCGCGTCTATCCATTCGATGTTCGTCCTCAGGGTCACGACATCATTCGTACTTGGTTGTTCTCAACGATGGTGCGTTCTCATTTCGAACACGGTCAAGCACCGTGGAAGCATGCGGCTCTTTCAGGTTGGATTTTGGATCCCGATCGCAAAAAGATGTCGAAGTCAAAAGGCAATGTTGTAACACCAATTGATTTGTTCGATTCATACGGAAGCGATGCAGTTCGATACTGGGCGGCAGGCGCTCGACCAGGAATAGACACTGCGTTCAGCGAAGACCAAATGAAGGTTGGCCGCAAACTTGCCGTGAAGTTGTTGAACCTCAGCAAGTTTGTCTTGGGATTCGGTGATGCAGATGAATCGCTATCACCCACGCACGCAATTGACATTGCAATGTTGCAACAACTTGGCGAAGTGGTCAACGAAGCAACAGCTGCTTTTGAAGCATTTGACTATGCACGCGCACTAGAGCGCACAGAGTCGTTCTTTTGGTGGTTCTGTGATGACTATGTCGAAATTGTCAAAACTCGTGCGTACTCGGAGGACGATGTTGCAGGTTCGCAATCGGCTCGCATCGCTTTGAGACGAGCTCTCTCTGCATTGCATCGTTTGTTTGCCCCAATTCTTCCTTTTGCGTCCGAAGAAGTGTGGCGGTGGTGGCAGAGCGGCTCTGTTCACTCGGCAACATGGCCAACATTTGGCGAGTTAAACCGAGAAGACGGATTCACCATTCATGGACCAACATTCCTTGCAACAGTGGGCCACGTTGTTTCAGAAATTCGCCGCGCAAAGACCGAGGCAAAAGTGAGCCAGAAGGCACCTGTTGAATCAGTAGTCATCAGTGCATCAGCATCGGATATCGCGACTCTTACTGAGGCATGGCCAGACATTGCGAATGCTGGCTCGGTGGCCGCATGGTCTACAACTGTGGCAGACGACGATGCGCCAATTTCGGTACTCGTTACTCTGGCGCCGACACCCCCGAAATAGCTCCGTGACCCTGCATGTCACAGCGTGAAAACGAGCCAGCGACCATCCTGACCTCGCCTTCACAACTACGGTAGAAGCCACATGTCCAGCACACCAGAACGCCGCCGCCACTCCGGAAAGCACCGTGCTTTCTTTGTGTTCAATATCGTGCTGTCGGTTGTCACCATCTTGGCGGGCAGTGGCCTTCTGTACGCCAACTGGAAACTTGGCAACCGCAATGTTGTTGCAATTGACCCTGTAGCCGCAGGAGACGGAAGTCTTAACCTGCCCGAAGGTGACCGCACTGCAAAGAACTTTTTGATCACAGGCTCTGACAACAACGCATGTATCAGTAAGGACTCGCCGTTCTATGGCGGATTCAGCAACCGCGCCGGATACGGAGACCGAAGCGACACATTGATGGTGGTTCGCGTCAACCCTATTGACAATCAAGCAGCAATTCTCTCCTTCCCGCGCGACATGTGGGTGAAGCAAGCAGGTTCAAACCGAAGCAACCGCATTAATGCGAACTTTGAGAAGAAAAACCCGAATCGCCTCATTCGTAACTTAAAAGAGAACTTCGGAATCAACATTGACCATTACGTCAATATTGACTTCTGTGCGTTTGCATCAATTGTTGATGCAGTCGGTGGCGTGCGAGTTCCCTTCACATACAAAGCGCAAGACAAAATGACGGGCTTCAAAGTGTTGCGCGCACGTGTGTGTTACACATTCCAAGGAGATCATGCACTCGCATACATGCGCTCACGTCATTACAAGTGGTTTAATCCCAAAACCATGAAGTGGACATCTGATGGCACCGCCGACTGGGGTCGCATTAGCCGTCAACAAGACTTCATGAAGCGTGTGATTCGCAAGTCGCTTGATAAGTCAAAGACCAATCCGAAAGTGGCATCAGGAATTCTGAATGCTGGCCTCAAACACATTATTACTGACGACAGATTGTCGCCACTCACTGTTTTGCAGCTAGGTCAAGCCATGAAGAACTTCAATACCGACACCATGGGTAGCTACACCATGCCGGGCACTGGCACCGTGATTGATGACATGTCGGTGATTCTGCCCGATCTTGAGAGTGCCACATCGAAAAAGATTCTTGCTTTGTTCCAAGGGAAGGCAAGTTTGAAATCAACAATTTCGGGTGCAACACCAGCAGACAATGCCACCGTGACCACCACAACTTTGGCCGCACTTGCGTCGTCAACAACCGTTGCCAAGTCTCCAGCGTCAACAGTTGGCAATTCTCCCGCCACAACAAAGGCTCCCAGTTCCGTCAAGGCTTCAACAACAACAACGGTGCCGTCGGTTGCCATTGAACAAAGTGCACGCGGAGTAGTCCCGCCAAACGACGCCAACTGTCAGTACTAAAGACGGTTAACACGCACTTTCTGCGTTCGCAAACTGCATCATCGCTTATGCAATGGGTTCAAGCACGCGTGAAAGAACCTCTGGTATCTCGCTAGGTCCACTGACTAAGGCGAGTCGCGCTCCTACTCGCGCCGCAAAAGCTTGTGCTTCATCATGGTCATCTGTGGGTGCAATCACGATGAGTTCGTCCATTCCATATGCAGCCTGCTCGGCATCACCTTCGACAGTTGCTCGACAATCTGACAGAAGAATTGTTACGCGACGGCCCGCACGTGAACGCGATAACTGCTGACGCGCAGCAAGGAGAGCGCCTGCCAAGTCAGTTGTGCCGTGGCCTCGCAATGTCAGGACATCGTTGATGACACGTTCGCTTGATTTTGGAACATCTTGGCTCTTGGTCACTACAACGTCTTTGCCAAATGCGATCACGCTGTAATCATCGGGGTTACGGCTAGCAATTGCTGCAGTAGCCACTGCGTTTGTAGCAAGGGGTTGGCCACCCATTGATCCACTTCGGTCCAACAGCAAACAAAAAGCGGTTCCTGGTTTCTTCCATCCACGAATGCGTAAACGCTCTGGATCAATTGCTTCGCCACGCCGCGATTCAGTCAATGCCTCAAGGCTCGCATCTATATCAATGTCACCAGCATCGGGCCGATAGGGCTGCTCCACCATCTTTCCAATGCCACGCGGCCTCGCACGACCTCTGTTCCCTAAATCCAACATCAAGCGGCCTGCCAATCGGCGTGCAAGTTCTCTAAGTTTCGGATCAGTGGCCCCTGTTAAATCTGCGAGAAGACCCAGAGTTTCATCGGGACTGTTCTGCATCGCTTCATCGAGAGCTGCTTCGTCAAGTTCACCAACTTCAGGAGAAATTTGCTCGAAGTTTTCGTTACGGGACAAATCACGGCGAGACGTGGTTTTCTTTCCCGCTTCAGCAACCGCTTGCTCAGCGGCCTCGCCTTCTTTCGTTAGAGGGAGGTCGTGCCCCGGCTCGTCGGGGCTCCATCTTTTCCCTCGCCGCCGTCTCCTTCAACACGACCAAAAACGTCCTGCCAAATTTCGGTAACGATTTCCTCGGCTGTTCGCACGCTGCCTTCACGCACACGTACACGACCAGACAATGCAACAAGGGCGGCATCAACACCAACGCTTGGGTCATCGACGGTGAGTTCACGGAGTTGCGCCAGCGATACTGCAACTTTTGCAAAGTCAACTGCACCTCGCACCGACGAACCCACACGCAAATCTGAATGAGATCGAGTGCGTCGCACCACAGACACCGCTTTCTTGAGCCAATCAGCAGTCAGTGCACCTGGCTCGATATTGCGGTGAACAATCTCCTGCTCTTCGTCTGCACCTTGATACGACATCGCTACGCGGCACACACGGTCATAGACCGCACCAGAGATACGCGCAGTACCAACAGCATCAAATGGGTTCATTGCCGCCACCATGCGGAACCCTGGAGCAGCAGCAATTCGCCCCAACCGCGGGACATTGAGCTCACCCTCACTCATGACAGTGATTAAGACATTCAATGTTTCTTCAGGTATGCGGTTGATCTCTTCGACATACAACAAAGAGCCATCGCGCAGTGCACTCACCAATGGACCATCAACAAAAACTTCGGGGTCATAGCCCTCGTTCAGGACGCGCGCTGGATCAAAGTGTCCGACCAAACGAGCAGGCGTCAACTCGGCGTTTCCTTCAACGAATTCAAACCCAATGCCTAAT
>CAZCZM010000012.1:25974-41824 GCA_964503445.1 uncultured Bifidobacterium sp. | reverse complement strand
ACGAGCAGGCGTCAACTCGGCGTTTCCTTCAACGAATTCAAACCCAATGCCTAATCCCTGTGCAACGGCCCGCAACAGAGTTGATTTTCCCGTACCTGGTGGACCCTCTAACAACACGTGACGATCTGCAGCCAATGCAGCGAGCACAAGTTCAAGCTCGCGACGACGCCCTACCACTTGGGTAGCGAGTGCGCGACGAAGTGAGGAGACGTCAGTCATTGACAATGACGCCGCGGATGTTCACGCCGTCACGCATGGCCTGATATCCCTCGTTGATTTGGTCGAGGGTGTAACGACGAGTGATGAGTTCTTCCAACTTCAAATCACCTGTGCGATACATGTCGAGCAACTTCGGAATATCGGCACGTGGGTTCAAGCTTCCAAAAATTGTTCCTTTAACTTCCTTGTTCCACATTGCGAGTTGGAACAAGTTGATATCTGCAGATGTTTCGTGCATGGGAGAAATTGCGGTGACGACACATGTTCCGCCCTTGCCCACCATTGCCATTCCTTCGCCCATCATGTCGCCATGAAGAACACCTGGAGTCATGATGACGCGGTCTGCCATCTCACCCCATGTCAGTTCGTTGATGTGAGGAATTGCTTCGGCCATGGACGCGAAGGTGTGAGTGGCACCCATTTCCATTGCCTTTTCGCGCTTGAACTCCACTGGGTCGATAGCGATAATGCGCTTGGCACCTGCCATGCGTGCACCCTGCACCGCATTAATCCCGATACCACCGATGCCAACAACAACGACAGTGTCTCCTGGCTGCGTGTCTGCGCGGTTAGTGGCAGAACCCCACCCAGTGGCAACTCCACACGACACCAATGCAACGCAATCAAGAGGCAAGTCTTTTTCTACTTTGATGAGTGATGCTTCGGCCACAGTGGCGTATTCAGAGAATGTTCCGAGCTTTGCCATCAACTTCACTGGACGACCATCTTTCACATGGTGGCGGTGCGTTCCATCTGTGATCATTCCACCGGTCAATGTTCCGGCACCTAAGTTGCACAGGTTTTGACGACCAGTTGAGCAGTAACGACAACGCCCACACGATGGGACAAAACTTGCTGACACGTGATCGCCTGGCTGCAAACTTGTCACGCCAGGACCGCACTTCACCACAACGCCCGCGCCCTCGTGGCCGCCAATGAAAGGAAAGAAGTCATCGACGCCCATCATGGCTAACAGTTCTTTGGGAGGGACCATGTCACCAGTGACGAAGTGTTCGTCAGAGTGGCACATTCCGGCAACTTTCCAGTTCACCAACACTTCATTGGCTTTTGGTTCATCGACCTCAATTTCTTCGACAACCCAAGGCTGGTCCATTCCATACAGAACTGCTGCGCGTGACTTCATGTCTCTCCCCCGTGTATTACGTGAACGTTGTTCGGTTATTCGTACACCAAGACGCCGCGGATGTTCTTGCCATCACGCATGTCTTGGTATCCCTCGTTGATTCCTTCAAGTGGATAGGTCTTTGTGACAAGACCGTCCAGGTCAAGTTGCCCCTCGCGGTACAGGCTCAACAATTTTGGAATGTCTGCACGTGGGTTTCCGGAACCAAAGAGTGATCCAACTACTTGCTTCTCCATCAAAGTGAGATCGAGCAAGCTCATATTGGCGCCACCCATTTCAAATGCAGGGTGAATGTTGGTGACAACCACGCGACCGCGCTTGGCTGCAAGTGCCATTGCTTCGCCCATCAACTGTCCGTCACCAACGCCCATGGTCATGATGACCTTGTTGGCCATTGTTCCCCATGTGATGTCTTGCAACAACGGAAGCGCTTCAGCCATTGATGACGCAGTGTGCGTTGCACCAAATTCCATGGCCTTCTCGCGCTTGAATTCAATTGGGTCAACCGCAACGATGCGCTTCGCGCCCGCCAACTTCGCACCTTGAATTGCGTTTGCGCCGATTCCACCGACACCGACAACAACAACGGTGTCGCCAGGTGAGACGTCGGCTGCATACACGGCAGAACCCCAACCGGTGACGACTCCACAGCCCAACAAGCATGCTTTGTCGAGTGGAACATCTTTCTCAATCTTGATGCATGATGCTTCGTTAACAACCGTGTGATGAGCGAATGTTCCCAACATGCACATCAATGTGAGGTCTTTCCCTTGTGCGTGGTGACGTGAAGTTCCGTCAGAGATCTGCTTGCCAAGCCCCATCAGTGCACCCAAGTCACACAAGTTCTGGTGACCTGTTGAGCAACTGGGGCAACGCCCACATGAAGGAATGAAGCCAAACACCACATGGTCACCAGGTGCCAACCAGCTGACGCCTTCACCGACCTGCTCGATGACGCCCGCGCCCTCATGGCCACCCACGATGGGAAGAGCGAACGGAAGGTCTCCGGTGGTGAGATGCTCGTCCGAGTGGCACATGCCCGAGGCCGCAATCTTCACCAACACCTCGCCTGGGCCAGGTGCGTCAAGTTCAATCTCTTCAACACTCCATGGAGCATTAACTTCCCAGAGAACGGCTGCTTTGGTCTTCATTGAAGTCCCCTTCGCTTTAGCACTGGCGGGCCCAGTGGATGCCCCCGACAATACCTATCTGGCACCTACCTTCTCTAGTGGGACTTGTGGCGGGTACTGTCATAGGTATGGAACAGGACAACATCCAAGACACCGAATTGGTCGAGACCACAGAAGCCGTCGTCACCGAAGAGCTCCTCGTTGAGGAAATCTCCATTGACGGCATGTGCGGCGTCTACTGAGCCACACCCTCCTCTCGCCTCCATGACCCTCACTCTTGAGTCGGCGTGCGAGATGCACCCCCAAGTGGCCTTGCGACCCGAACCATTCGGAGCGCTGGCGTATCACTACGGAAACAGACGCTTGGTGTTCTTGCGTCATCCCGACATTGTTCGCGTGGTCCGCACCATGTCATCACACCCCACACTTCGCGATGCATTAACTGCAGAAGGGGTTGACGAGTCTCGTTGGCCTGCGTTTGTGAAAGCCCTTTCTTCCCTCACCACATCGGAGATTGTTCGTGTCCGCTGAATCACTTGTTCAACAGATGAAAGCTGGGCTTGACGCGCCCATCTGTCTCACATGGGAACTCACGTATGCATGCAACTTGGCATGTGTTCATTGCTTGTCCAGTAGCGGCCAACGCGATCCACGAGAACTGTCCACCGAACAGGCAAAAGCAGTCCTCGACGAATTGCGTGATCTGCAGGTGTTCTACATCAACATCGGCGGTGGTGAGCCCATGGTGCGTCGCGACTTCTTTGAAATTCTTGAACACTCCATCAACAACGGAATCGGCGTCAAGTTCTCCACCAATGGTGCATTCATAGACAAGAAGAATGCCGAGCGACTTGCTGCACTTGATTACCTCGATATTCAAATCAGCCTCGACGGAACCACGGCAGAAGTCAACGATGCTGTCCGTGGTGAGGGTTCTTTCAATACCGCGATCACCGCGATGAACAATCTTCGCGATGCTGGTTTCGGCCAATTCAAAATCTCAGTTGTTGTCACACGACACAATGTTGACCAACTAGATGAATTTAAGGCTTTGGCCGACTCATACGGTGCACAATTGCGCATTACTCGACTACGCCCCGCAGGTCGCGGTGCCGATACATGGAATGAACTTCATCCCACCAATGCACAGCAACGGCAGATTTATGATTGGCTCATGCAGCACGGAGAGAACGTTCTCACTGGCGATTCGTTCTTCCATCTCAACGCATTTGGTGAATCGCTTCCAGGTCTCAATATGTGTGGTGCAGGTCGAGTCGTGTGTCTTATCGACCCACTGGGTGATGTGTACGCATGCCCATTCGTCATTCACGACCAATTCAAAGCAGGCTCGGTTTTGGATGACGGTGGATTCACCGCCGTCTGGCGCGAGTCTGCACTGTTTACCGAACTTCGCGAACCTCAAAGTGCTGGCGCGTGCGCATCATGCGGATCATTCGATGCATGCCAAGGCGGTTGCATGGCCGCAAAGTTCTTCACTGGCATTCCACTCGATGGACCAGACCCCGAGTGTGTTGGGGGTGACGGCGAGAAATACCTCGCATCTACTCCTGTCACCATCATTCCCCGACCATCGATGGATCATTCAAAGCCAGCAAAAGTCAAGGTCATCGCATGAACGTTCTGAATCTCATTCTGGGAATCATCGGCGCGTATGCACTTGGCATGTTGCCCAGCGCCATTGTTGTTGCGCGGGCTAAAGGTGTTGACATCACATCATTTGGCTCAGGTAATCCCGGAGCAAGCAATGTTGCTCGCGCCATCGGCTGGAAGTACGGAAGCCTTGTCTTCGTCCTCGATGCCGCAAAAGGAGCACTCCCCACGTTGCTTCTCATCGGGCATCGTCCAAGCGCGTATGTGTGCGGCGCACTCGCCATTGTTGGCCACATTTTTCCCATCACTCGCGGATTCAAAGGTGGAAAAGGAATCGCCACTGGAGCTGGTGTTCTGCTGGTGCTCCATCCAGTCATCATGGTGATCGCAGCGCTGTCGTGGATTGCCATTATGAAGATCAGCAAGAAGGCATCTCTTGCATCAATCGTGGTGGTGCCATTGGTCATCGTTCTTCTGGTCACAACTGGGAAACCGACATGGGAGGTCTTGGCTTTCGTTGGGCTTGGTCTTCTCATTGAAATCCGACATCTGTCAAACATCAAGCGTCTTTTGTCAAAGAGCGAACTTCCTGCGAACGGGCCTCAGTAGTCCTTTATGCTCGAATTCCTCAACTCCGCATTTGACTTTCTGAAGGACTATTCCAGTTCTCCATGGTTCTACGTGGTGTTGCTCACCATCGCATTTCTTGACTCTGTGTTTCCCGTTGTTCCCAGCGAAACAATGGTCATCATTGGCGGCGTCAGCGCTGGACTGCATGACCTTCATTGGTCACTTGTGATTCTGTTTGCAGCAGTCGGTGCTTTCTCTGGTGACAACTTCAGTTACCACATTGGTGTCTTTTTCTCAGAGCGGCTTCAGCGCAAGTACAACAAGAGCAACAAAGGCCGGCAACGCCTTCGATGGGCTCAACATCAAATTGAAACTCGTGGTGGAGAGTTGCTCATCACCGCACGGTTCATTCCAGGTGGTCGCACCATCGTCACCCTGTCGTGTGGCATCACAGGCCAATCCACGCGATGGTTCATGAAGTGGTCTGCAATCGCAGCAGGAATCTGGGCTACCTACGCCACGATGCTTGGCTTTATTGGCGGACGCACATTTCAAGACAACCACACGAAGGCTTTCATTGTGGCGTTCTCCATGGCTCTAGCGGCAACGGCAATTATTGAGATTGTTCGTCATTTCCGGAAGAAGAAGCCGTCACTTCCTAATGAGTAATTCTTCGTTGCTCACCAGTTCAGACATTCCCCGTCATCAACGAATTCTTCTGCTTCCTCTTGGCGCATGGGAACAACATGGTCCTCACCTTCCATTGGCTACGGACAGCATCATTGTTGATGCTGTTATCAGCACTGCGCTCGCCCAGCAGCCCGAACTATCGCAGCACTTTGTTGTTGCGCCCACGCTTCCCATCACCGCGAGCGATGAACACGAGGGCTTCCCTGGAAGCCTCAGTATGGGAACCTCCGCATTAACAAATGCCGTTGTGGCAATTTGCCGTTCTGCATCGCATTGGGCCGCTGGAGTCATCATTGTCAATGGACACGGTGGAAACTTTGACGCACTGAAAGACATCGCATCTGCATTGACCTACGAGAAGATTCAGCACACGGTGTGGACCTTGCCTCACTACGAGGGTGGCGACATGCACGCTGGACATACCGAAACATCACTGCTGCTTCATCTACTTCCGCACAGTGTTGATACCTCTGCAATTCCCTCAGATCCCGTGAATAATGTTGACGTCAACGTGTTGCGGTCATCTGGAGTCCGTGCCGTGTCAGAAAGCGGAGTTCTTGGTCATCCAGCGACTGCGACTTCTCAGCATGGAGTCGAGGTTCTTGGCCTGTATTCCACTTCATTGCTCAACACCATGCATTCTTGTTCGGCTCAGTGGCTGAGAAACACGCAATGACAATTCGCCTCCGACCCGACCATCAATGGTTTCGTTCGCCAGATGGACGACGCCTTATTGCAGGGTCACCCCTCACGTTCTTCTCCGTCACAGAAAAAGGCGCTGACATCCTTACTCTCGTTGAGAACAACGACCTCTTGCCTGAGGGACACCAGCAACTCACCGACCGATTAGTAGCAGCAGGCGCAGCACACCCTCTGCGACACTCGTTAATTGAGCCAGACCAACTCACCGTTGTCATTCCCGCATTTGTGGCTCACGAGCACACTCTCGAGCGGTTACGGAACCTCGTGCGTGAACTCAGTGACCTCACCGTCATTGTGGTGGACGATTGCTCGCCTGAGCCATTCGATGTTCCAGGTGCGCGTGTGCTTCGTCTGCACAACAACTCTGGACCTGGTGCCGCTCGCAACGAAGGACTTGCCGAAGTCACCACCCCATTTGTGGCGTTTGTAGACGACGATGTTTCTGCAACAACCGAATCGCTTCGCGTTCTAGCCAGTCAGTTACTTGAGCCGCACGTGGTACTTGTGGCACCACGAGTCACAAGTACCAACAACGGACGCCTCACCGGTGAATACGAACAGCATTACTCCCCGCTTGACCTTGGAGAACACCCCACACTGGTTCGACCATTGTCACGCGTGTCGTATGTGCCTTCAGCAGTCTTTGTGTGCAGAACTGACACATTGCGGTCAGTCAATGGATTTGACCGCACTCTTCGCATCGGCGAAGACGTCGACCTTGTCTGGCGTCTTGCGCAAGCGGGGCACACCTGTCGATACGAACCCACCATCTCTTGTTCGCATGAACCACGCTTCACCATACGTCAGCTAATGAGGCAGCGATTCTCCTATGGATCTAGTGCTGCACTGCTTGCACAACGCCATGGTCGATCCGTCACGCCATTTCGTGCCAATCTCATTCTTTCCATTCCAGCGCTCCTCGTCCTGCTGGGATATGTCTGGATTGTTGTTCCACTTCTGCCATTTGTCTACGCCTGGTACGTGATTACCCTCCGACAATCAGGCCTCTCACTCGCACAACGCGTACGGATTACCACGCAAGGGCTCACATCTACTATCCGACTGCTTGCTGCAGCCATCTCTCGAGCGTGGTGGCCCCTGTTCTTTGTTGCGTCATTGGTCTGGTTTCCCGCTGGTTTCGCCCTGTTTGCCAGTCTTCTTGTCCCAGCGGTGTATGGCCTGATCCGCCATCGACCACATCGGGTGTTCGGATTTATGGCATTGCGAGTACTTGACAATCTTGCGTACGGCACGGGAGTCTGGGCAGGAGCAATTCGACATAAATCTCTTCGATGCCTTGCGCCGTCTATTTCAAAGGCGTCGTTGCGACTACGGTCAAAGGTGTGACAATTCGCTTGGCAGTACACGAATCACGTTGGCTAGCCCATGTGCAGAATGTTGCGCGTCAACACCCAGGCCTTGTTCCCGTTGTGAAGGGAAACGGCTACGGATTTCGTCGATGGAATCTCATGCCACTGGCTGGTCAGCTTGCACAGGAAGTTGCTGTGGGGACCGTCTTTGAAGTGCGTGATGTTCCTTCACATGTCACACCGTTGGTACTCACTCCCACACTGACACCACCTCCAAAAAACTTTCCTCAGAATGCTGTGTTAAGTGTTGCGTCTCCGCACCATGTTGTTGCCCTCACAACATCGGGATGGGTTGGTGAAGTTATTGTCAAACTTCAATCACCAATGATGCGTTACGGGGTAACTCGTGAACAATTGTCTTCGCTGTTAGATGACATCTCTAATGCGAGATTTACAGTTCGCGGATTTTCCATTCATCCTCCACTTGATGGCGATCCGAATATCCACATTCGTGACATTGAATCATGGCTTCCTTTACTAACAAAAGGTCTTCCGGTCTACCTCAGCCATCTTTCACCTGAGGCATACGCCAAACTTCGAAAAGATTTTCCCAGCACAGATTTTCGAATGCGACTGGGAACATCTTTATGGCATGGCGACAAGTCAATGATGCAGTTGTCAGCAGACATTGTTGATCATCATCCCATCGAGTCTGGTTCACGCGCTGGCTATCGCCAAGTAAAAGTCGACGGTCCCGGCGAAATAGTTCTTGTGGGTTGTGGAACTGCACACGGAGTTTTCCCTCTTCCCGATGGGCGCAGTCCTTTCCACTATCAACGGCAACGACTCAACATGTTGGAACCTCCACACATGCACACATCAATGTTGTTTGTCGCTAGAGGTCGCCCCATTCCCAGCATTGGTGAATGGATCGATGTTCAACAACCGCTCACACGTGTGCAGGTCGACTTGTTGCAGTGGGTGAAGTAGTACGACGTCTTACACGTTGACTGCGCGGTTTAGTCCCCGCCATCCGACAGCAGATGCACCAACAAGCGGGCCTTCGTCGGCCAATCGCCCGGGAACTATTCGTGCTTTACGAGAGAATTCAAGACCACACAGTTCGTCCATGGTCTTTTGTGCCGCTGTAAAGAACGTTGCTCCAAATCCGAGGGCGACGCTTCCTGCTACACACACCAGTTTCAGATCGAGCAAGTTGCAGACCGACGCCGCCCCACGCCCCACGAGCCGTCCGGTTCGCACCATGATGTCGTAGGTGGGTTGGGTCGGTGGTCGTCCCGTAATGGCTTCAATTGCTGGTCCCGATGCTTCGGCCTCCAGACACCCACGCCCACCACACGTGCAGCGACGGCCATTGGGTTCCACAATCACATGGCCAATGTGACCAGCATTGCCGGATTCGCCTTCGAGAAGCTCACCGTTCAACACGATTCCGCCGCCGACACCCGTGGACACCACCATGGCCATGAAGTTGTCAACGCCTTTTGCTGCACCAATCCAGCCTTCTGCAAGTGCCAATGCTTTCGCATCACCATCTCCAAAGACAGGAAGTCCCGTGTGAGATGCAAGCCTCTCGCGCAGCGGAAATTGGCGCCACTGGTGAATGTTGAGTGGCGACACTGTTTCTGTGTTGCGAGTGATTGGTCCGGCACATGCCACACCGACAACCGACGGCGAGATGCCGTGGTGGTTCACCGCACGCTCAAGTTGCTCGTCAATGCCCACCAACAAATCTTCAAAAAGCTCATCACCGCTTCCACCTTTGTCAACAGGAATGTTGACTCGGTCGATGAGTTCGCCGGTGCGAGTTACAAGACCAACGGAAAACTTGGTGCCACCAATGTCGATTGCGAGCGCGAGATCCATGGGGCGACCATTCTCGCAAGTCGATTCACAAATGTCGGTGACACTCAGAAATATTTTCATCCAACAGCGTTATTAGTAATAACACTATTGCTGTGGGGCATACGCTGTATGTATGCAGCGCGAGTGGGCCCACCTGTGTGATGACCACACGCCACAGCCGTACTTTCACGAGCTAATGAGTTTCATTAAGCAAGAACGCGAAGTTGCGGAGGTATACCCGCCAGAGAACAGCATGTGGACTGCATTTACGCTGACACCGTTGTCACAGTGTCGAGTAGTCATCGTGGGACAAGACCCGTATCACGGGCCGGGCCAAGCACACGGATTGGCATTTTCAGTTCCTGACGGAGTGGCGCCTCCACCGTCTTTACGCAACATCATCACCGAAGCAATCTCTGATGTTGGTATTCATGCGCCGTCAACGGGGAACTTAACCACGTGGGCGGAACAAGGAGTTCTCCTTCTGAACACCACACTCACTGTGCGTCAAGGTGAACCTGGCTCGCATACCGGCCGTGGTTGGGAAACATTTACCGATGCAGTGATCACCGAAGTTTCCAGATCATCAACACCAGTCATATTCGTGTTATGGGGTGCTCACGCACAAAAGAAGAAACGCCTCATCGTCGATAGCCGTCATATCGTTTTGGAATCAGTGCATCCATCACCACTGTCTGCTCATCGTGGATTTTTTGGAAGTAGACCGTTTTCCCGCATCAACGAATCACTTCTCTCTGCAGGACTTTTGCCCATCAATTGGCAGCTTCCGTACAACTGCACTACACCCGAAGAATAGAGAGCGTTCAATCCGCCTGCAGGACGATGGACGACCTGTGAAACAATCGCCCTATGGCACTTGCATCACGGCAGTCCGAGAAGTCTCGCCAAACTGATTTAAAGGTGGCGCATAGTGCCGCTCGTGCTGTACGGACTGTTGGTGTCGATCAAATGGCCCTCACACGCGTAGCAGCCGATGCTGGGTTTTCAAGTGGTGCAATTTATGCACGGTGTGATGATCGATCAGAACTTGTGGTTCTTGCATGGGAGAAAAGCTTCTGGCCCATGTTGTCTGAAATTCTCACCCCGCTTGTCGATGCAGTGCTATCCAACTCCCACGAATCAGTACCTGCCATCAGTGAACTGTTTGGTGCCGCAAGCTCTAACGATGCCACACCAGATTTGGGAAGCGCAATGGAAATTATCGTCGCATCCCGCCGTGATGAAGTCATCGGCGAAGTTGTACAACGAGACATCCTCGGCTTGCTTGATGACCGAGGAGTTGGGCCATCAACCGACGGTGCAAATAGACAAGCTGTTGTTGCAGCAATCGCAACTTTGTTTGGAGCATCTCTCCTGAACTCGGCGTACAGCCATGACGACATGAGCCCAGTTAATCCATCCGCCCTCATTGAATTTTTTACGCGCACAGTTCGTACCGCAACAAAGCCTTCACAACCGAAGGTCGCTATGCAAATTCCGCAGCCCTACACATTTCCCTCCACCCGAGATGACATTCGAGATGCGTTGATTTCAGCGAGCGAATATGTGATTGCGCGCTCCGGTATTCATCGCGCCACAGTCTCACGAATTGCGCGTCGGGCAGGCGTCAGTGTTGGAGCAATCTACGGTCTCTACGAGAACAAAGATGCGCTTGTTGCTGATTGCCTCGAAGTTCTATTTCCGCCCCAACTTGCTCAAGACGCAAAAGCATGGGCACAAATTTTTACAGCCGAAGATCAACGAACCATGCTGACGGAGATTCTGTCCCAATACATGTCACCGTCATACCAACAGTGGCGACGGTTTCGTCTTGAGTGCATTGTTGCAGCACGACACTCACCGTCTGTTGCGCAGCAACTTGGTTCCTATTCAGCATTAACCCAAGAGGAACTATTGCGAGCAAGTGCCCAAGCACCGGCCCATGCGGCAATTCGACTTGAAACAAGATTGTCGGCACGAGCATCTGTTATTGGACTATCCATCTTGGAGATTGTTGATCCCACAATTTGCAATCTTGATTGGCGCTGGGTTCCCCTTCCATAGCCACTGAATACATAGTCATCGCGCACGTTGACACTCCCCGACTGAAATGCCATTGGCGTAGTCATTAGCGTGGAGCCACCATGAAATTTCATCGGGTAGCCATTCCGTTCATCGCACTTGCGTTATCTGGTCTTCTCACCAGCACAACTGCGCAATCTGCCGCACCCGATGTTCCTGGCGTTGTTGCACCCCCCGTTGCCACGTCTATTTCTCTTGGAGCAGAACATTCGTGTGTGGTTCGCGATGGAACGGTGTGGTGTACGGGCAACAACACATATGGCCAACTTGGTACCGGTACAAAATCTCGAAACATCTACTTCGCGCCATCGTTATTGACGAATGCTGTCAGTGTTGCTGCGGGTGCGCATCAAACGTGTGCGATCACTCGAGATGCATTGCTGTGGTGTTGGGGACTGCAGCGCGTTGTCGTTGACCCTGTGAACGCGCCTAACACGCAGTCCAAAGCCTCTATCGTTGTTCCCACTCAAGTACCGATTACCAATGTTAAATCGGTGGCAGTCGGACCCGACCATTCATGTGCACTCCGAACCGACCGAACTGTCTGGTGCTGGGGCGCCAACAAATATGGACAATTAGGTAACGGCACAACAATTGGATCGGTCGTTCCTGTTCAGGCCGCCATCACCAATGTGGTCAGTATCGATGTTGGTGCATTTCACACATGTGCGGTGCGCACCACCCAATCAGTGTGGTGTTGGGGACGCAACAACTTCCACCAACTTGGTCAACCTCTGAAGAACGCACGCGTTAACCCCACGTATGTCCCACGTGTGCGGGCAACTTTTGTGTCAACAGGCCACCTCTTCACATGCATTGTTTCCACTGCCAAACGTTCGCAGTGCTGGGGACGCAATAACTATGGACAGCTTGCAACCTCATGGGGCGCATCGCGTTCGCGTCCTGTTACAGGTTCACGCTCTGGGCTTGTGTCGCTGAGCGCCGGAGCAGAATTCGTCTGTGGCACAACCGCAGCCAATACAACATGGTGCTGGGGACGCAACCGATATGGCCAGCTTGCCAACGGCAGTTACATTGCGAAAGCAAGCGCACAGAAAGTTCTTCCTGCTGATCGTGTCGGCCCTCTGTCCGCTGTTGTCGCTGGCGATTCACATGCATGCGGAGTTGCAGTTCTGAATGCATCACTGTGGTGTTGGGGATTAAACAACAGTGGTCAGCTCGGGGACTCAAGCACAACCTTGCGACGGAGCGGTATTGCCATCTGGCCCACTGGCGTACGAATGAAGCCAATCGGCTCTCAGATATCTGCGCGACTCGTTGTTGCAGGCGATATCGCATGTAATGCGCGTCGTAGAGCCGTGTACGGAATGGGGCCACTTGGCACTCAATGTGGCGAGGCAAGCACCGCTGCATTGGTGCAGTCCATGAACCCCGAGGCTGTCATTGCATTGGGTGATCTAGTTCACGAAGAAAGCAGCATTCAACAATTTCGCGACTTCTATGACACAACTTGGGGTGCATTCAAGAACATCACATACCCGTTACGTGGAAATCACGAGTACCTCACAAGCGGAGCAGCAGGATTTGTTGAGTACTTCGGTGAAATGTCTGCCCCCTATTGGTCAACCGACGCAGGCGGTTGGAGACTGATTGCAGTTGACTCATGGTGCCAAGGCCAGGTCAGCGCGGGTTGCGCCGATGCGGCATCACAAACTCAATGGCTAAAGCAAGAATTACAAAGAGCACGAACCGAGGGTAAGTGTGCGGCAGTGTTTATGCATCACCCGTTTGTCTCTAGTGGCCAATACGCCACACCATCAGTGCAACATTTGTGGAAAGCAGCGGTGACGCATGGTGCTGACCTCATTATGTCGGGACATGATCATCATTACGAGAGATTCTCACCGCTAGACGAAAATGGAGCACCGGCACAAAATGGTGTCCCTTTCATCATTAGTGGACTAGGTGGTGGACATACGTACACGATGAGAACACCAGTTCCTGGTAGTCAATTCATTACCAATGCAGCACACGGAGTGGTGGAGTTGATTCTCACGCCCACCACATTTTCATGGGGATTTGTCAGCGCCCTTGATAACCAAACGTATGACGCGGGAAGCGCGTCATGCACTCCGTAGCCCTAATTGAAGTCAGGAACTAACGCGACTTTTCCGGCAATCATTCGGTTTTGCATGTCTCGCAATGCATCGACCGCACGTGACATTGGATACGACACCGGCTCCACTGGGTGGAGTTTTCCTTCACCAATGTTCTTCATAACGGTAGCAATCATCTCTGCATGTGCAGCTTGGTTCTTTCCTACCCACGCACCCCAATCAACTCCAATCAATGTGCGATTAGTGAGCAACACCAAGTTTGCGGGAAGTTTGGGAATTCCAGCAACAAATCCGACCACCATGAATTGACCACCGGGTGCAAGCGCACGAAGTGCTTGTTCCGCCAAGTCTCCACCAACAGGGTCATACACTGCATCGAGTTTTCCCTCGGCAAGTTCACGCGCACGAAGTTTCAGATCTTCGTTCAATACGTCAATAGTTGCGAATGCTCCAGCATCCTTGGCAAGTTGACGCTTTTCATCGGATGATGCCGCACCAATAACGCGAACACCCATAGACACTGCAACGTCAATTGCTGCAAGGCCTATGCCACCACCTGCGCCCAACACCAACATGGTGTCTCCCTCACGCAAATCGGCACGATGTTCAAAAGCAAACCACGCCGTGAGATAACTCTGCATGAACGTGGCCGCTTGGCCATCAGTCATGTTGTCAGGAATTTTCAAAGCCCGTGATGCATGAACAACGGCGGTGTCAGAAAAACCACCAACTCCGATAGCAACAAAGATTCTGTCTCCCACAGAAAAATTGCTCACTCCGGGACCAACTTCTGTGACGACTGCTGCAATCTCTGACCCTGGTCGAAATGGAACAGGGGGCTTCACTTGATAACGGCCCTCAATGAGCAGTGAATCCACGAAGTTCAATCCACATGCACGAATTGAACAACGCAAGAAACCTTCCTTCAGGGGTTCATCAGGTAGTTCCACCAAGTGCAATGCATCAAGGGAGCCCAACTCATCAACTTGCAGTGACTTCATACAACACGACGGTACTAGACGACATCTGGCAAATCCCATGCGAGTACCGTGGTTGGCATGAAGCGACTCGCCACAGCGGTACAACCGTCGCGATTCGCAATTGTTATGGGACTTTTCACGCTCACGGCACGCGCCATTGCTGCGCTCGGCCAATCCCCCCAGCGCTTTCCAGACTCCATTGGCTATGAGACTTTTTCACTGTTGGGTGCGAGCGATAGGCCAGGTCCAATCGCATTTGTCTTTTCCGTTGTTACGTCAGACGTCGGACGAATGGCATTCCACGTAGTTGCGGGTAGCGCCGCATGGATTTATCTCGCACGTGTCCTAGGCCAGCGATCTGCATATCCACGAGTCATTTATCTAGCCACCACTCTGTTAGGCGTAACACCGCAAGTCATTCGTTACGACGTCACCATTTTGTCCGAATCACTCTCTATTTCGTTCGCAGTGTTTGCGTGTGCGGCAACCGTCCACTACACAACGTCCCCATCATCTCGCACTCGTGCTCTATGGCTCGTAGGTATCTCGCTCTGCGCATTGTCACGCCCGACTCATATCTTCTTGGCACTTGCGTGCGTTATTCCATTTGTATTCACGTTTCTTCGATCACGCGGTCGCAAGATTGCACCTATTGGCCTTTTCTTTGTGGCTCTTCTTTCACTTGCCACTCTCCAAATACGTAACTCATCACCCATGGCGCACTTGAACTTGTACACAGTTCTGTCGTCACGCGTGCTGTCAGATGATTCGCGATTCTCATGGTTTGTCGCCAACGGATTTCCTGCCAGTCAAGAAATGCGGTCAGCAACGAGTTACGACTACGCGGAAGATTTGCCACCCGATGTGAACGCCATCGTTAATCTTCCAACTGGTCAGCAGCCGCCAGCACTCATGCGCGCCGGCGGCGTACCGGTAGCAGAGTGGGTTGCTGATTCCGGATTGAGGACATTAACCAAATACTTGGTGACCCATCCTTCAGACACGCTTACGCACGCACACTCACTCATGTCACCCACTCTTAATCCCCCGAATGATGATTTTCTCCCGCTCACGAATGGTCCGATGCTCAGTCGATCACTGTTTTTCACATGGCAAGCATGGATGCTGGTGTATTGCGTGGGCACGGCTCTCTTGCTGCTTCGGCAAAGAACTCGGCGTGTTGGATTCGCGATGATTACTGCTCTTCTTGTTACCACCGCTGTTTACCTCACCACAGTGCACACCAGCGGAATTGAACATCCACGACACGCATCAACAGTTGCCGTTGTTGTGCGCGTGCTTGGACTCACATCGATGGCTTTGGCACTGCAGCGCTTTACCTCAATGCGCGATGCACCCGACGACGACAACGCATGATTTCTTTTAATCGCTGTTGATGAGTTAATCGATCAAGCTTGTACACACCACACCATGTTGTTCGGACGCGAAATCCAAACATGGCGCGAAT
>CAZCZM010000012.1:22514-25874 GCA_964503445.1 uncultured Bifidobacterium sp. | reverse complement strand
GAGAGATCACCGGTGTGATGCAATCGCTCGTATGGCGTGAACACTGGAGAAAAGTTTTCGGCATACAAATCATGATGCCGAACAACATGCCCGCTATCAAGCAGCATCTCAAGAATCTGCGCGCGAACGTCAACTATAAAAGAAGCATCCGATGGATGTGCCGAAATCACCAACACGTTCATAGCGTGCGCATCTTCTCTTCGATTCGTGCAAGAAATGCCCGACGTGACTGATCGGTTGACTTGTCCATGCGATACAGAGCGAGTCGTGTTCGCTTGGGCTGTTTAATGGCCGCCCACCGCAGAGCTCTATGAAAAATACGGGCTCCATTGTCGTTCATGACTTTCACATACAACCACGGAGAGCCGAAGGTACTTACGGTGCAAATATGGCGCAGATTTCGCAGCCCAGGTCGAACTTTTCTCTGCTCATTCAATCGAAAAGCAACTGTGGGCAAAAAGACGCGCTCTACCCAGCCTTTCAACTGAGCAGGAGTGGATGACCACCATGTGGGATACACAAAGACCAAGATTTCAGCGCCTCGAACAAGATCTACGTGATTCTGCACATCGTCACCGATCTTGGGCTCTTTGTCGAAATAGGCATTCCATTCCCCACGAGACATCACTGGATTGAACTGTTCAGCGGCTAGGTCTATGAGCGCAACCTCATGGCCAGCAGCGGTGAGTCCTCGTAGCGCGGCGTCACGCATGGCTGAACAAAAACTGCCCTCCACGGGGTGACAATAAACAACTACTGCGCGCATGAATGTGAGAGGCAACTGACGATTTTCATCACTACCGTATTCATCATGTCAGACCTCACCGGAAACTTTGAGACTGGACAACTCCCCAAAATTGCTCTGGGAGGGGTGACCGCAACCAGCAAGTACACCATTGGACCAATTCGCCGCTGGTGGAGACGTCGACGAATGCTGCCTCAGAACTCGGTGATGAAATAACTACTACTGCTGCGGCAGTGCACACGCCTTCAATCGGAAGAATCGAGACAATCGACTTCTGTTCTTGGCAATCACCACATAAGCGCCTGCGGCCACAATTCGAATTACTGGTAGCGCAATTACTGTGCCAACAATGCGTGCTACACGCACCTGCGAGCGCTGGAGTATTTCTGCCACGGCCCGAGCGCCTTCACGACGGCCATCAATGCTGATGAACCACACAGCCGGCAGATACGTGACACCGTATGCAGAATGAGTGACCACCTGCACGTTTGGCACATTGCGACGAATCCATGTTGCGGACCATTCACAGATTCCGCAGTCGCCGTCATAGACAACGACATCTTCCACAAGAACTCCTAGTTCACATTCAACAGGTCAACGACGAAGATGAGGGTCTCTCCGCCCTTGATGACACCGCCGGCGCCCTGTGATCCGTACCCCATGTGAGGCGGAATTGTCAGAACGCGACGTCCGCCAACTTTCATTCCGGCAACACCTTGATCCCATCCAGAAATGACTTGTCCGGCGCCAAGACGGAATTCGAACGTGTCACCACGATTCCACGAGGCATCAAATTCTTTTTGTGTGCTCCATGCAACGCCCACATAGTGAACTTCCACCACGTTTCCACTGGTGGCTTCTTTGCCATCTCCTACGGTGAGATCTTCAATGACGAGATCGACTGGTGGATCTCCGGCAGGAACGGTGACGGCTGGTTTGCTCATAACTCCAACCTATCCGTTGCTCATGCCTTGGCGCGTGTACGGCGCAAAAGTGGGTCAGCAAGTTGCAGAGATTTGTCTGCAATGCGCATCACTCGACCTGCTGCCCCTGGCGTTGCGGAGTCAATGAGATTTCCCATCACAGCAAGTGTGATGTCTGCTGCTTTTTGAGTTCCAACTGCAACTCGTAATCCTGGTTTCAACAACCAAGGATGTCCGATGATGAAACTGAAACGACGACCAGTACGAAGAAACGAATCAAAACGCTCTCCGACTTCTGTGTCATAGATGCGTGGCGCTGTTTGCGGATCTACAAGAAATTTCTGTGCAGCCAACATGCCCGATTCAAGTCCGTAATCGATGCCTTCACCATTCATGGGGTTGACGAATCCTGCAGCATCGCCAACAGCGACCCACCCCGGCCCATACCGACGAACACAACTCATTGGCAAACGCCACGCACGTGGTTTTTCTACGTACTCACCCAAACTCCACGAGTCTTTGACAAGTGACGCGTATTGGTCGAGCAATGTATTGAGATTGAGCTTTTTGAAACCCTTCATGGTGCTGAGAGCACCGACACCGATATTGACGGTGCCGTCGCCAGCAGGGAACATCCACCCATAACCAGGTACTGCTGTTCCATGTTCATCGGAAAGACTGAGACACGCCTCTAAGTGCCGCTCAGCATGACGAGGTGTAGGGGCATATGCACGAATTGCAAGTCCAAAAGTTTCGTTCGGATCGCGAACTGCACCCAAAATCTGAGCCGCCTGACCTTGTGCACCAGCAGCCAAAATTGTGAACGGTGCAGAATATGTTTCGCCGCCCGCAGTGACTCCGACACATGTAGAACCACTCATCACAGGCAATGCTTCACATTCGAAACGAACGTCTACACCTGCTGCAATGGCAAGGTCTAAGAGATGATTGTCGAACCGTTGGCGAGGCCACACAGCTCCATGATTTGGAAAACGCGATGTAGATGGCCACAGCAGTTCGCGTTCTTTTTTCCCTGCAATCATTCGAAGACCATCGATGCGGTGCGCAACGGAATGATCGACGCCAAGTTCATCTAGTGCAGCTATTGCGCGAGGTGTGAGTCCATCACCACACACTTTGTCGCGACCGTATGGGCCTTTTTCAAACAATGTGACAGACGCGCCCGCACGGGCCGCGGTTATTGCTGCCGCAGAGCCAGCAGGGCCACCACCAATCACAAGCAGGTCACGTTGCATTGCTAATGAGCCTGCCAGCCTGAAGTGGCATCCACTACCTGCGTACCATTGGTCACATGGCCACCTTGACCCTGTCCGATGCTGTCGCAGCAGTTCGCTCCACCGACTCGCTTGCAGTCCCGCTTGGACCAGGTGTGCCAGGCGGCTTTATGCACGCACTGGCTGAACGCACCGACTTTGTCGACCTGCAGATCTTCGGTGCTCTTATGCCGGACCTGTATGCGGTGCTCACACAACCAGGCGTGCACTATCGAAGCGGCTTCTTTGGGCCCGCAGAGCGTTTCCTCCGCGATAGTGGTGCGTCAATTGATTTTGTTCCCGCCGACTTTCGACGATTTGAACCCATTCTTGAATCACTTGCACCCCGAATTGTTGCAACGGCCGCTGCCCCAGCCGTTGATGGATGGGTCAGCTTGTCATTGCACGCTGGCGCAAC
>CAZCZM010000012.1:20032-22414 GCA_964503445.1 uncultured Bifidobacterium sp. | reverse complement strand
CCGCTGCCCCAGCCGTTGATGGATGGGTCAGCTTGTCATTGCACGCTGGCGCAACTGTGGATGAAATCCATCGCGCTGCAGCAGACCCAGATCGACTACTCATTGTTGAAGTCAGCGAGAAGTTCCCGCGCACGTTTGGTGTACTTCCCCAACACGGACATCGAATCCATGTCGACGACATTGACATCCTCATTGAAACAGATCGTGATCCGTTGAACTTGGCCGATGCACCACCGACCGATGCCGAACTTGTCATTGCGCAGAATGCCCTCACCTTCATTCGTTCCGGATGCACACTGCAGACGGGAATTGGTGCAATTCCCAATCAAATTGCATCATTCCTTGCTCAAAGCGATCTTGGAGATTTTGGCATTCACTCAGAAATGTTCACCAGTGGTTTAATGCGCTTACACCAGGCAGGAAAAGTGTCGAACAACAAGGGATCAGATTTCGACGGTTTCTCTCCCACCACATTTGCGGCGGGAATTCCCGAGCTCTACACATGGCTACACAACAACGAAGATGTTCGCTTCTTGCCCGTCAAGATTGTGAACTCTCCCGACATCATCTCACGCAATCGCGACATGGTCACTATTAATGGAGCCCTCGCAGTCGATCTGTCTGGACAAGTGATGGCCGACAGCATTAACGGAAAACAATTCAGCGGTGTTGGCGGACACGAAGACTTTGTGGCAGGCCCCGGACTAAATCTTTCCGGTCGAAGTCTGATTTGTCTTCCTGCAACAAGCATGGTGAATGGCGTGATGACCACGCGCATACTCCCGCAGTTCCCCGCGGGAAGCGTGGTGAGCACACCTCGTCACCAGGTAGACGTTGTTGTCACTGAATTTGGAATCGCAGAACTTGAAGGCCGCACCATTCGCGAACGTGCGCGTGCATTAGCTGCAATTAGCCATCCTGATTTTCGTGATGAACTTCTTGCTGCTGCTGAGATGTGGCCCACGGACTAAATCCGCTTGCATTCATAAATGCAACGATGGTGAGCAGCGCAATACATCCCATAGCTGTTCCTGCATACAAATCGGTGGGCCAATGGGTTCGAATTAACCATGACGATGAATTGACGAGAACTGCCAGACACGCCAGAAGAATCCAGCCGATTCGACGAGCACGCGTTGCAGGTGCGGTGAAGTACCACACGATGTAGCCAATGAGTGCCGGAACATTTGTTGCGTGTCCCGAAGGAAAGCCCAACTCGCCAGTCTCAAGTCGTCCCATGTTGGGCCACGACTGCCATGGCAATTCACGGCCAGTTGCCAATTTCAATGAACCTGTGAGGCCAGTTGAAAAAAGAAGCACAATCACAAAGCCCACCAGCGGAGTCCATGTTCGTCGACGCCACGACACCCATGCCAGCGTCGGAAGAAAAACAGTGAGCAATAGACCTCGCAAACCGAAGTGGACTGTGAAACGGAATATTCCTTTGTCGGGGACTAAGCCCCTGGCGCGTTCCACTGCACGGTAGTCAGCCTGTGCAAACCACTGGTATCCCACGACTTGCCACGTCATAAATGCAATAAACGCGGTGAGAACGGTGATGCTGAAGGTAAGGCGGCGAGGGGTCAGCATTCTCACTAGTTTGCCCGTTTTGTCGGACCACCTGGCATCGGATGAACAAGACTGTTCCCTGTGACCAGATGGGCCTCTCCACCATGATCTTTTGTTGCCCCACCTGCGGCACTTCTTTTTTGCCCACGCTCACGGGGGTCCGCTGTGCACACAATCATTCGTTTGATCGTGCGAGAGAGGGGTATCTGAACCTGCTCCCAAGCGGACGACGTGGGCGTTCGGGCATACCTGGCGACACCCACGAGTCACTCCAAGCACGTCGGCGCTTCTTACATGCAGGCTGGTACCAGCCCATCGCGGACGCTCTTGCAGAGACTGTGGGGAGCACTTCTGAGACCGTCCTCGATATTGGATGCGGAGAAGGGTGGTATCTCTCACGCCTGCCCCACTCGCACCTACATGGAGTTGACATTTCAAAACGCGCGGTACAGATGGCAAGCAAATTCTTGCCACGTGCCCAGTTCTGCGTGGGTTCAGCGCACCGACTTCCCGTTCTCCCGCACTCATGCGATGCCGTCTTCACGGTTTTTGCACCACATTCACATCAAGAATTCACGCGTGTCTTGCGCCCAGGCGGACGCTGGGTCACCGTTACTCCTGCTTCGCATCACTTACACGAGATGCGACCGAAACGATCCGAAACAATCGATGAGCGTGAAAAACGGCGTGATGCACCGCCGCCGGAAGTAGAAGGAGCGGAGCGACTCACGTTTTCTCTACAACTTTCTGAAGAGACAGCCGCCGATCTTTTCACAATGACACCGCTTCAATGGCAGACCGCAGCCGCGGCCT
>CAZCZM010000012.1:0-19932 GCA_964503445.1 uncultured Bifidobacterium sp. | reverse complement strand
GCCGCCGATCTTTTCACAATGACACCGCTTCAATGGCAGACCGCAGCCGCGGCCTCGCCCACGACGTCAGTCACGGTTGATGTTTGGGTGGGCTATGGCACCACCATCTAGCGTTGTGTCGTGCCCACTTTTGATGCTTCGTATTACGCGCGTTTCTACGGAAAAGGTGGAGCGCATGATCAACAGCGCATCAACTATCTCGCCACAGCAGTCCATAACATGTGTGCCTGGTGGGGTGTCGACGTTGAGACAGTTCTTGATGTTGGCGCCGGCATGGGCATGTGGCGAGATTGGTATGCGCAGAACCATCCACGCGTACGAGTTCATTCAATTGATGTCAGTGAACACGCGTGTGAAACATGGAATCACGAACTACGAAACATTGCAGAATGGACGCCACCACAACAATCTGATCTGGTGATTTGCCACAGTGTTCTTCAATATCTCGACAATGCATCATTCACTGCAGCGGTTGAGAATCTTGCATCGGCAACACGATGGGTGATGTATCTAGAGTTACCCACAAAATGGGACTACGAGAATGTTGTCGATGCTTCTGGCACTGATTTACAGGTCTACAAGCGCAGCGCTACGTGGTACCGCAAACAGTTAGCGCCATTTTTTGTTCAGATTGGTGCAGGGCTGTGGACTCCACACGATGGAGTTCCTATGTACCAACTTGAGGCCGGCCGTTAAGCGCCAACAACCGGACGGAATCGATACAACGCATTTCCCTCGCCGGTGTCATGGAACACCATTTCAACGTCCATGCCCACAGTTACTGATTCGGGATCACAATCCACAATGTTCGTCATGATGCGTGGACCTTCTGCAAGTTCCACATAGGCAACAACAAACGGTGTTGCTGCTTTGTATTCATTGGCAACTTTTCGAATGACCGTGAAGCTGTACACGGTGCCACGACCAGACGCTGCAAATGTTGGCAATTGCGTTGTCCAACATTCAGGGCAATGCTTGCGAGGAAACCACACCACCGTCTGGCATTCATCGCATTTCTGCAAAAGAAACTCACCACGGCTGGTGGCGTCCCAGAATGCACTGGTGATGGGAGTCACCATCGGTGCCGGTGTTGGTAATGAACTCATGCGTCCTCCTGTCCGAGCAGCAGTGTGACCGATCCGTGTCGTGTTCCCAAACTTCCACCCGTTCCATGCGCCAATGCAATTTGAACGTCAGGTACCTGAACGGCGGGATGTGCTTCGCCTCGTAACTGTCGAACAGCTTCGATGACTTTGGTGATTCCTCCGCGGTTTGATGGATGGTTGTTGCACAATCCCCCACCATCGGTGTTGAAAGGAAGTTTTCCGAACGGCGCAACAAGTCCACCGTCCATCACAAACTCGCCACCTTTACCCTTTTCACAAAATCCAAGATCTTCAATTGTCTGCAACACAGTAATTGTGAAACTGTCATAAATAGACGCGTAATCAACATCAACAACGGAGACTCGCGCTTCTTCAAATGCGCGCGGTCCAGACATCACCGCACCGGTATAGGTGAGGTCAATTCGTCCATTATTTGTGTGCTTAACGGCTTCTCCGTGGCCCAAAATTTTCGCATTGGTCTTTCCAAGTTTTTTTGCAATCTCGGGCGACACAATGACGAGTGCTCCGCCACCATCAGTCACCACACAACAGTCGAGTCGATGCAGTGGATCAGACACCATCGGTGAGTTAATGACCTCATCGACCGTGACAACGTTTTGAAGAAATGCATGCGGGTTGTACTGAGCATGAATACTCGCTGCAACTTTGATTTCAGCCAATTGTTCTGAAGTAGTTCCAAACTCATACATGTGTCGCTGGGCAGCAAGGGCGTAACTATGCGCGGCACTCGCTGTACCCCACACGGATTCAAACCCGGTTTCTGGACCTGGCGCCCACTTCACCGCCGGAGTTCCTGTACGAGGCTTTCCCGCGAGCGTTACCAGAGCAACCGAACATTTGCCAGCCGCAATGGCCGCAGCCGCGTGCCCCACGTGTGCAAGGTACGACGAACCTCCCGTCTCGGTGTTGTCCACAAAACGTGGACGCAAACCCAAGTGGTCACACAACGTAAGAACACCAAAACCTGCCGTGGCATCACAGAACAGCGCGTCCACATCAGACATCGTCAACCCAGCATCAGCGAGGGCTCCGAGAGCTACTTCTGTGTGGATATCCCAAATGGTGTGGTCGGGCAAGTCTCGCCCAGGGTGTTCATATATGCCAGCAATAAATGCAGCACTGCGAATTGTCATTTCTCTATGTTCGCAGTTTTTGCTATCCAGCTACGAATTCAAACGCTGCGACGCGGTGCACGTCGAATGAGTAACCCCACCGTAATGAGCAGCAATGGCAAAAATGAACGCACCAGTGAACCAAATCCAGTTTGGGGCAGCTGATTAACCACCTTGATGGGTTCCACGGATGATTCGCTAGGAACTGTTGTAGAAGCAGCAACAGTTGTTGCAGGTGTGGATGTTGTTGATGAAACGACGCTTGATGTAGACGGCGTGGTGGTGGTTGTCGTTTGTGCTGTTGTTGTTGTGACAAAACTTGCACATCCCGTTGCAAGGTTGTATTTCGATGCCAAGTAACCATTGACATCTGCCACCTCTTGAGTGCTGAGCACTCTGTCGTACACAATCATTTCAGCGATGTAGCCATCAAACACACTGTCATTACCATCCCATCCGATACTCAGATCAGAGAGTGCCATTGACGCTTCGGTGCTGTCGGTAAATGTCCGCTGCAAATTGCAGTTGAAGTACACATACGACCCATTGGTATCACCAACGTTGACACCGTTCACAACATTTCCTCCATAGGAGATAGCGAACATATTGGGCGCAGCAGTAGACCCTGAATCAGAAATTGTCTCACCCGACAATGTGGGTCCGAGTCCCACCACACCATCATCTGTACCGTCTCCAAATGCAGGATGAAAGGTCAAGAAGAATCGATCCCAGTTTCCATCGTCATTTCCCCACAAACCATTATTGGAGGACAGTGCAACGGGGCGATACACCGCAAACACAGTGACATCGGGTGTTGCAGACGCTCGAATGTCTATGGAACCCACGCGGTACACCGAACCACTGTCGTCGTCAATTCTGTTGAAACGAAGTGCAGGCCGATTGTTGAAACCACTGGGCGCCAACTCGAAGACCGCTGACGTATGGGGCTGAACCCCGCCGTTGGGATTTACTGTTGCATCATTGCCGTTACCTGATTTGTCTTTCCATGTAGTGACACCTGCGCCGTTTGCCGGCAGCGTCCCGGTGAACAACGGGTCAGAAGCATCTAGCCACAAAGACAGACCGTTGGAAACATTTCCGGGTGCTGGCCCAACCGCGGCAACGAAGGATTGGGGCAACATCAGTACAAGCCCTGCCACAATGAGGACAAGTGAGGTAATTTTTCGACGTTCCCTCACATGTACCTCCCACAAGTGAACTGCGCTGCAAGCACTTCCTTGCAGTGTACTGACATGCGCGCGCGACAGACGAGCGACCTTGAGAACACTCGTGCCACGCTTTCACATATTCGAGTGTTCAGAACTCAGCCCCACAATGAGTTGGAGTACAGTCGGCACTATGACATCAGGACATTGTTTGTGTGGCGCAGTCACATTTGAATTCACCGGCGACCCAATTGCGACTGCAATTTGTCATTGCGACCACTGTCAACGTCAAAGCGGTAGCGCATTCTCCGTAAACCTGATTGTTCATCAATCACAACTCACAGTAAATGGGCAATTGTCCACATATCAAGAGCGTGGCGAGAACAATGATGATGTATACGTTGAGCGCCGCTTCTGTCCAACCTGCGGTTCGTCTGTTCTATCCGAGCTCATGAAGCGAGATGGCGTGATTGCAATTAAGGCAGGACTTCTCAATGATAAGTCCGGTGTTAGCCCCGCAGTTGAAGTGTGGTGTGAACAACGACAGCCATGGGTAACACTTCCGGGCATGGCCGTGTCGCTTGACCGAGAAGGCTAAACCTCGTAACGCCAACAGCAGATTCATTGATGTAGTTCGAGAGTTCGAATAGAACAATTAGTCCTTCTTGTTCGTTTCTGTTTCGCTCACTGGCGTTGTGTCACTGCCCGAAGTCATCTCAGCAAGAAATGCAGTAATGGTGTCATTGACATCTCTTTCAGCGTGACGACTGGCCGCCACAACAAGTGCTGTACCAATCGATGTCACAACAGCAACGCTGCCAAACATGGACCAACGAAGCGACTCCGCCTCATTCATGCCTGATGACTGAAAGAATTCAGAGAGCGCGCCAATGATCACAGGCGCAGCAGCTGCACCGCATACGGACAGTGCCAACCCGAAAGCGCTAAAGGCCTGCGAACGAATACGTGGTGGCGATGTTGCAGCAACGACCGCAACAAGACCTGGAACAGCCAATGACGAGAGCAGCGAACTTGCGGTCAACAAGAAGATGGTGATGGGCGCAATTCCGATGGCAAATGCAATTGGCCATGCAATGGCCAAGATGGCTACCGCGGCACTACCGAAGCGGCAGAGATAACCAAAACCTTTCGTGAGATTGCGATCCGCCAAAGGTCCGCCAAACCATGTCCCTATAAATGTTCCTAGCGCAATCAATGCTTGAACTGCACCAGCTGTCTCTACTTCGAAATCAAAAGAACGTTCGAAATATGTGGGCATGAAGAAGGACATTCCGAACAAAGCAAACCCGAATGTTGCATTCGCAAAAATGAGATAACGCAAGCTCTTGATTGCCCAAATACGTCCGAGACTCTGTCGAAATGTGAACCTGTCGTCAGGCTCACGGAGAAACGCAGCAAGAGTTGGATTCTCGGCAACTGCATCTGCAAGGTCGGCTTCACCGCGTCGTGGCTCACGTAACTTCAACAATGCGACTAATGCGAAGAGAAGGCCAGGTATTGCAGCGGCCGCAAAGCCCCATCGCCAGCCCACAGCACCAACAATGAGACCACCAATCAGCGCACCAAGGACCTGACCGGCGGGGTTCGCCGACCGGTGGTAGCCCAGCACACGACCACGAACGCGTGCCGGATACGTGTCAGACAGAATGCTGAGGTGTGTTGGGCCAATAGTTCCTTGTCCAAATCCCAATAACGCACGCGTGAGGAAAAGTTGTCCAAAGTTCTGAGCAACTGACGCAAGAAGCCCTGCTCCACCCCACACCATCGCACCCGTACCCAGAATCTTGCGACGGTTGTACCGGTCTGACCAGGTTCCAGCCGGAACAGCAAGGATGCCAGTAATGAAAATGACAGCTGCCGGCAACAAACCAACTTGTGCATCAGACAACTGAAAGTCCTTCCGAATATCGTCAAGCGCAACAGCCAAGATTGCGCGGTCGAACTCGTCAATCATGTTCAACAAGAACAAGATCACCAGCGTGCTTGCACCAAAAGAGGCCACCCGAATTTTTGAGTTACCCGAGTCGTGACCACTTTCTTCTGCAGCCGCCGCATGACCCGCTGCCGTTGCTAATGCCTCAACATCGTGATTGTTATCTGCGCTGTTCATCATCCCCCTGTCGAATCAGCACCACGAGAGTAGAAGATAAACATGTGCGAATACCTGCAGCATGAGCAAAATCTTGGTCTCTGTTTCCACGAGTCGTCACCCCGTTGGCCCTTCTCGGCGGAGTCTCGCGATGGGTGTTCATTTGACTACGGTAGACCATATGTCTAGGTTTTCCCCACGTTCTCGCCAGACCACGCTCGCAGCTTTTGTCGCGCTCCTCATCTCTACTGTGTTCGGGATCAGTACGGCACGTGCAGACCTGTCAGCTACAACACCAGGTAGTGAAGCACCACGATTTGGGCTGCTGGATGCTGGCGAGTACTACGCATGTGGTGTCAACGTTGGCGACATCATGTGCTGGGGCTTCGCAACATTTAGCGATCGTTACGGCGTACCGACTGCACTAACGGTGGGTGGAAACCCCTTCAGAGTTGACTCGGTGATCGACCTTGATGTTGGTGGCACCTATTTTGACGATGGCGCAACGTCCTGCATCGTTGGAAACAACGGCTCTGTTATCGGTGGCGTGTGGTGCTGGGGAGGAAACTTCTACGGTCAATTCGGGAATGGCACCACAAGTGCACAAGAGGCCAACAATCCACCAGTGCGTGCATTCGGCAATCTCACTGGCGCAACACGAGTAGCGGTCGGCCAAAATCACGTGTGCGTGTTGAAATCTGACTCCACCGTTGTGTGCTCTGGTCAAAACACTTCTGGTCAATTGGGCAATGGAACAAACAACAACTCCTCGTCTCCGGTCACAGTTTCTACTGGCAGTAGCGCACTATCGGGAGTAACTGCAATCTCTGCAGGTCTCTCCACATCATGTGTTCTCATTACCGGTGGCGACACGTGGTGCTGGGGCGACTCGACCCACTACCAATTGGGCAATGCCAGTAGCAACAGCAGCAATGTTGCCGTACATGCGTTGTACAACCCATCGGGATCAACAGCAATTGAAGTTGGTGGCACTGCGGTGTGCACTATTGGCTCGTATGGCATGCAGTGTTGGGGTGAGACCACACGTTCTGGTAGCAACATTACGAATACAGAGAGACTTGGAACTGCATCCGGTTCAGCAAATGTGTGGGTGCCATCACCAGTAACTGCGATCAACTTCACCCCAACCGCAATGGCAATGGGGCTCGCACATACGTGTGCCCTGAATTCAATCGGAGAGGTGTGGTGCTTTGGAAACAATGACAACGGCATGCTTGGCAATGGCAACACAACCGACAGTGCAACTGCAGTGAAGGTCAACTTGCCTGGACCCGTTGATGTCATCGCTGCGGGCATCATGAGTACTTGTGCGGTCAACCAAGCAGGAGCGATGTGGTGCTGGGGCGACGGATCTAACTTTGCGCTTGCCAATAACTCATACGCAGTTCGATCAACTCCAGTAGCAAACACCACTCGTGCCGCCAACTGGACCTACATGGCCAACGCGCCAACAACAACAACAACCACGACCACAACTACGACTACGACGACAACAACCACCACCACACTTGCACCCACAACAACCGTTGCAGCAACGACCACAACGGCTGTTTCAAATGTTCAATCAGCAACGACTACACCTGCGAGCGGGACAACAAGTACGCAATCCGGCCCAACAACAACATTGCCGCAAGTAAAGAGTGCTGTCTCATCTGAACTACCGCGCACTGGCACTCATTCAACGTGGTACGTGATCAGTATTTTTTCAACAATCTTCGTTGGATTACTGCTCACGGCATACGCCACGAGACCCCGCCAAGTGGACGCCCTTTAGTTCACCAACGCGCGCGAGATTCCTCAATCCCACTTTTTCTTCCGACCTGGATTACCACGTTGATTTGCCGTTTGGAGGAGGTGGCGGGACCATCCACGACCATCCGAGTTCAAGCGACGACCGGAGTCGACAGCAAGACGTACCGGTTGGACAATTTCACGTTCGTGGGTGGTCACAGTCGCATTATGTCAGAGGAGCACATCCAGCAAACTCGTTCATGGCAGGCCGAACGACAAAAGCAAAACGGCCGACCCATTGGGTCGGCCGTTGTTGGTGGCGGGGGCAGGATTTGAACCTGCGACCTTCGGGTTATGAGCCCGACGAGCTACCGGGCTGCTCCACCCCGCGTCGTAGTAGGGGTATTACGGTACAAGGGTCATGCCCGTCCCACAACCAGCGAACTGATCGTCACCAATGTTCTTTTCCTCTCAGAAGACCGCAAAAGCCGTTCAAGCACTTGCCGAACAGGTAGCAGACCTACAGGGGCAAGTTCTTGAACAACGCACATTGATTGACGAATACATGACTATCTCACAAGTAGCAGCCGAGTCGATATCAACTCTGGATGCGCGCGTGACGGGATTAGGCGCCGAACTTTCGCGTCAACTTCATGAACTTGGCAACGACATTGAACAATTGACACACCGTGCCGACGACAACAGCATCGCTGAGTCATTGGCCGCTCTGAAATCAACTCAAGTTCGATTAGCCACCGAACAGGCTCGTTATCAAATCACTTTTCGAAATGACTTGGCTGAATTAGCAGAACTTCTCCAGAAGAGAACTCGCTGACATCATCTACTTGATTGCCGTCAACGCTTTCTGAACAAGTGCACGAGCCTGCTGGGTCTTTGTTTGATAGGTAGCAAAATCTGGTGGCGACTTTGCCAATGCCGCATCAGCTTCAGCGAACAGACGCTCGGCCTGTTGCAACATCTGTGAAGGAGTCAGAGTGTTCGATGAAGGCACTGTTGTCGTTGGTGACCCCGGAACTGTGGTTGTTGTGGAACCGCTAGTTCCTCCACTACCCACTCGGTCGCCCAAATTCATGGAGAATCCGGGGAACAACTGAGCCACCACATCGGTGATGTTGTCTCCAATGACTGAGCGACCGTTATACGAGCCCAGAATCTTTCGTACGAAGATTTGTTTTGCATCTTCGCCGTTGGGCAACACAAACATTGGTCTCAGATACATCAGGCCTTTACCCACCGGCACAAACTGCAAGTCGCCGTACAACACACGCGAACCACGTAAATCGAGAGGAGTGATGATTTGCGAGATTGATGGTTCGCTTTCGAATTGTGCGGCAACAGTTGATGGACCAGGAGGAAGCGGTGCGTCCACTTCATAGACAGTGATTCTTCCGTATGTCTTTGGATCGCTTGACACGACCATTAATGAACGGAGTTCCTTACGGCTGTCGTCTGCAGAAAACGGAACAAACGGCCTCACCATCGAAAACTCACCGATGTCGGAGTCTGAACCTGGTGCGTGGAAAATGCTGAAATACGGGCTGAAACGAACGATGTTGACATCGGTTGCGTCAATTGCATCGACTCCAACATCGGTTGCAGTACCGCCTGTAGCAACGTCGGTACTTCCCTCAGGCTCAGTTGCAGGTGCTTGCGCCACACTCCACGCAGCGTCGCGATTAAAGAACAAGGTGGCATCATCGAACTGGTAGCGACCAAAAACGTTTGACTGCACCCGGAACAAATCCTCTGGGTATCGGAAGTGAGCTGCAAGTGCTGGTGGCACCTCGGACTTCTTAGCAAACATGTTCGGGAATGCCGATGCCCACATTCGAATGATGGGGTCTTTTGTGTCCATCACATACAGCGTGACTTTCCCTGAATATGCGTCGACCACAGCCTTCACACTGTTGCGAACGTAGTTAAACGCGTGATTCAGCCCGCTCTGTGCGCTGAGATTTGTGGTATTCGCGGTTTGCGCATATGGATAGCGATTTGTTGTGGTGAATGCATCAACAACCCACTGCACTGACCCGTCAACAACTACTGGGTAGGGATCAGAATCAAGGTGCAAGAAAGGCGCAATTTTCTGAACGCGACCACGCACATCACGTTCCAACAAAATTTCAGATTCATCAGTGATGAGGTTTGAACCAAAGAGGTTGAACTCACCAAAGTTGACGGCTAAAGCAATCTTGCGAATGAAACTGTTGAAACGAATTCCACCGTCTTCTGCATACGCAGTTTTCTTCGTGTCGGGACATGCCTGTTCTTGCTGTGATGTTTTCACCACTGCATAGCCGTCCAGTCCATCACCAAAATAGATCTGCGGTTTCGTGACTTTGAGGTCAATGTAGGAAGGTCGTCCATCGTCGGTGGCAACACTTGCAGGGGCCGCAATAACACCACAGCCATGTGTGTAGATGAGATGTCTGGATACCCATGTACGGTTCGGGATACCCGCTGGATTCAATTCACGCGCCGCCACAAGGACTTGCTGAATGCGACCATCTATTGCGTAACGATCGACGTCCAAGTCAGTCACCCGATAAAACGATGTTTGGCCTTGGTCTAAGGCAAAACGATCCCGCATACGAATGGGGTCAAGTTGGCGAACATCGCGCAATGCGGCATCGTCAGCGGTGACATCATCCGTGGTGATGTCTGAGAAGGTTGTCTTCACACGCTCAACATTGTTGATTCCCAACGCAGCTTTCGTGGCTTCAATATTTCGTTGGATATAGGGAATTTCTCGGGTGCTGACGTTTGGCTGAACAACGAATCGTTGGACGACGGCCGGATACACGGTGCCTGCAACCAGGGCCACGACCACCCAGATACCCATTGCCATTGCGGGCAATCTCCAGCCTCGCTGGCGAATATTCCACAACAACAATGCTGTGACTGCGAGCGAAACGAGAATCATGAGGTTGAGTGCTGGCAGTTGGGCCTTGACGTCTGTGTACAGGGCTCCTCGCACTACTCCGCGCTCAGACGATGTGAGATCGTATTTTGATAACCAGTAGTTGGCGGCACGCAACAAAGTTCCCGCTGCGACCAATACTGACAGGTGCACCTTTGCTTGTGCTGATACTCGTTGCACACGATCTTGCGGGCGAATACTTCCATTGATGAAGTGAAATGCTGTGACCACAATGGTGACAAGAACCAAGGCGCCAAATGCCCACGCAACTACAAACTGTGCGAACGGAAGTCGGAACACATAAAAGCCAACATTGGCCTTGAATTGTGGATCACCAACAGAGAACGCTTGCCGATGACGAAACATCAACCACTCTTGCCATTGCGCACTGGCGGGAAGACCCAACATCAAACCAATTAACAAGGCCAGTGCAATGCGCAACTTGCCTCGACTCTTTGCTGTTGCTTCGCGAATACGCAACACAGTTTGGTCTTCTGGTGTATTGGGAAGTGTCAGCGGTGCAACTTTGTCAGCGATAAGCAAGTTCAACCACAGGAAGGCAAAACAGCCAAGTGAGAAAATGACAGCAAGTTCAACCTTGCTACGGAGGATTCCCCAATAGACATTGTCAAACCCGACGCTGTTAAACCACAACACGTTCACATAGAACGCCGACAGTCCACGGGCTGAAAAGATAAGAAGCAGTACCGCACCCACAAGCACTGACACAAGGATTCGACCCCGAGATGGCTTGTTGAATTTTGGAAGTTTGAACTGCGGGCCACCAGGGCCGCGCGGTGGGAGGTCTGAGGGGTTACGCACGCATTAGGACGCTAGTCCTAAACGGGACAGACCAGACAGCGGCACCCGGGATGTGCTGGCGGAAGCTGGTGTCCCGTGGGGAACTCGCTCCCCTTGCTGATAGCGCCAGCGAGTGAGTTGTCTTCACATTCGCTACAACACGGCGACGATGGGTCGACCATCCAGCCGAGCATGGTGCTGTTCTCCATTGACAAAAAGCCACCCTTGCTAAATGCCGAGCAAGCAACATCGTCAATGTGCTGGTCAAGCCGTTCCGTCTTCCAATTGCGATACACGTCGCGCATCAGACTGGCCAGAATGTCGCGATCGCCTTCTGCTTCACCAATTGCGATACGGGTGTCTTCGCGAAATTGCGCAATAAGACCCGAGATAAGGCTGTCCACGATGTGTGTAGATACGGCCTTTTGGGTGACCCGTCGAGTGGATCCGCCAGCCGATTTGACCGACTTTGCTCCCGCTCCGGCAGCCGCCATGGTTTCTTCTGTGATTGCAGACGCGTACCGAGCGGCATGATCTTCTACGGATCCCAACACGGCCTCGATGTCAAGCGACGACCGCTTGGCGCGCAAGTGCTGTAACACTCCGTTTTGTTCGTCGGCCAGCACACGCTTCATTTTGCGAGACATAGCAATGACCAATGGTGCGAGCACCTCATCACGCTGTGCAAAACGCTCTGGGTCAGCCGGCACAACTGCTGGAATCACAGCAGATGGTGCAGCGGTGTTCGAAGGAGCTGGGGTGCTGTCTGAGGCACTGGCGGCCACTGTCTCGGTCGAGCCAGCTCGAAGTCGCGCAAAAATGTCGTCAACGGCTGGGTCTGCGGCGCGCGGGGTTGTAACAACAACATCAGCGCCGTCATCTGTTGATTCTGTAGCTGCTTCTTCAACGTTCGGCTGTGGAACTTCAACAACTGGAACATCTTCCACGCGCTTGTTGCGTCCAAACAACGACACAACGTTCGTTTGCTCGGTACTGACAACATCAGATGTTTCGTCGTCAGATTCTTCAACAACTGTGATGGGTAATCCATGAACAGGGTGTTCGGGATTAATCACGGGTGCTACTGCTTCAGTCTCGGTCTCATCAACATCTGCAACCAGAGCTGAATCGTCAGCATCAACGACTGAAATTTCTCCATCTTCAACAGATGGTTCTTCTTCAATGACAACATCGACAACAGGTTCTTGTTCGATGACTTCCTCAACGATGACGTCATCGACAATTTCTGCTGTTTCGTGATCAAAAATCACCACTTCTTCAACATGCGAATCATCGTCAGCTACAACAACTTCAACTTCGCGGTCAAAGACTTTCCCTGATGGATGATCGGGGTTCACAACAGGGACGGGACCAGTGGTGGGTGATAAATCGATAATGAATTCGGGCTCATCGTGGGCCTCTGTCAACCCGTTAATGACGTCCTCACTAGCAAGACGTGCCCGCTCAAATGCATTGAGCAATCGGTCACGGCCGTGCAAAAGTTGTTCAATTTGTGCACGTGCTGCATCGCGGCGGCGTGACAATTCTGAAAGAACCTTTTCACGATATGCACGAGCTTCATTGACCATGTCACGGCCTTGTTGCTTCGCCATTTCAATTTCGGCTTCTGCATCATGTGCAGCATCGTCTCGAATTCGTGCTGCTTCAATGTTTGCTGACTCGCGAATACGAGCTGCGTCTTCAGCTGCATCTTTTACTAAGCGAGTTGCAGATTCTTCAGCACGCTCTCGAATCTGAGTACTTGCATCGCGGGCCGTTGATAACACGCGCGCTGCCTCTTCGCCCAACAACGTTGTAACGGTCTCTTCGTCAAGACGACCAGGAGCCGACATTCCACGAGTCTGTAATGCGCGGAGTTCATTTTCTAGAAAGCGCTCGCGCTCTTGCAAGCGCGCAAGCTCTGCGGCAACCATGCGCAAGAAATCGCGGACTTCACCCTGGTCGAATCCGCGTCGGTTTGTGGGGAACGACGCAGAACCCACCGCGGCGGGCGATGAAGGATCGGGTCGAGAGAAAGAAATAGCCATGACACCTCAACAGTACGGCCCCGAATAGGCCCAATGGTGGCATTATCCACAGGCAGAGAACCACGATCTGGTCAGTCGTTGCCTGACATGCGGGTGGGAAGTGCTTGTCCCCCATTGCGTTTAAGCGCAGCCAGTGCTTGGTCCAGTGTGCCCACTTGCGTAATCGTCATTGCTGATCCCACCGCTTCTCGCGCCCGTGCGACCTCATCGTCACCTTGACCCTCGGGGACAAGAAAAAGGGTGACGCCCGCGTCTCTTGCCGCAACAGCCTTCTGCACAAGGGCCCCAATTGCTCCCACTTGGCCTTTTTCATTCATCGTTCCCGTTGCGGCCACTCGACCGCGACCCATGAGGTCTCCTTCGGTGAGTTCATCAAGAAGTCCGAGCGTGAATGCCAGTCCTGCGGAGGGTCCACCGATGTCAACAGTGGAAATGGTGACGTCAAATGGAAGTTTCACCGTCCGAGTATCGGCGGGGATAAAGCCGATGATGGTGCGCGATGGGTCATCGGGGCTCGCCATCATGCGCACTGTGCGACGTTGTGGCGCAACCGATTCTGTACTTCCTGGCGCTGTGTACGGCACCACCGTTAGTTCCACATCATCTCCGGGCTTGTATGACGGCAACTCTTTCAAGAGCGCACTCAGCGTTGCGACACTCTTTCCATTGACTTTGGTGATGGTGTCACCAATCTCCAACACATCACATGCAGCAAATTTTTTTGGTGCGCCCTCACACACAAGTTCTTGAACAACGATGGCACCTTCAACAAACTGTGCTTCAAGACCAAGTCTTGTCATCGCTACATACTCAGCAACTTGCTTTGCTCCGTACATCGCTTGAAACCCCAAACGACGAGAAGAAGCAGGTGTGCGCTGTCCAAATTGTTCTTCGTAAGTGTTGACCTGTACATAAGGGTCAAGCCAACCGATAACAGAATCAAGAATTGACAACTGCCCGCCGTATGCAGTCACAAAACGAATTCCATCGTCAGCGACGTAACGACGGGGCACCGATTCACCCTCTTTGGATGGCGCGAATCCGATGCGAGACGACACATCCAGAGCTGCGCCTGGTGCAAGTTCCCACCGCTGAATTCGCACTGCTGCCATGACAAGCACACTGAGCAAAACGGTCCACGACAATGTGATCACTGGCAACACCCATCGCAACGTACGAATTCGTGAATCGCTCTGCGGTGGTGGTGGGGGTACGCTGTTCTCGTTCATGTTCGGTTCTGCAGTTCTTTTCTCGGTCACGATGATGTCATCTACCGGTAACGCATTTCGTGCGGCTTGGGCCTTTTTGCTTGCCATTGTTGCACTATGGATCATTGACCGCCTTAAGCCTGCCACTCCGCGCAAGCCAATCCCCGTCCGCGTTCATCACTCAGCCACTCCTCTTTATTCGCCGCCTCCCCCTCAGCAAAAACGCTCCGCACTTGCGCGCCTTGCGGGTGGGGCGATTGTTCTTGGCGCCCTTCTTGCCATTGCGGTGGCATTCCTCGGAGCAATCACCCTGGACATCTTGGGTGGACTCCTTGGTGGATAACCAGTGACATCAGCACAGGCCGACCGATTTGATGTCGTCAAGGCAGGCTTTACTGGCGACCACGCCACGGCGCGCAAACACCTCTCACATTCCGATGCCACCGTTCGCGCCAGTGCTCTTCGTGCTCTCCATCGACTGTCTGATGTAACCGACGACGAACTAATGATTGCGCTAGCTGACCAATCTGCCGATGTTCGACGGACCGCAGTGGAATTCGCAACACATACGCACCTACAGATTCACCACTTACTTGCAGATTCCGATGTCTTTGTATGCGAGATGACTGCGTGGAGCCTTGGCGAACGAACTCCTGTCACCGATGAAGAAATTGCTGCACTCATTCATCACACAACCGAACACAGTGAATCTGTTGTGCGCGAAGCGTGTGCCGCAGCACTTGGGTCTATCGGCGATGCACGTGGACTCCCCGCAATCCTTGCGGCATGCACCGACAAACCTGCAGTAAGGCGACGCGCCGTGCTGGCATTAGCTCCATTCGATGGCCCCGAAGTGGAGGCCGCCTTACAGTCAGCGCTTACTGATCGGGATTGGCAAGTTCGCCAAAACGCAGAAATTCTTCTTAACCCCCGAGACTAAGCACGGCGAAGTCGCACCAACGGAATTTTGCGTTCTGTCTTCTGCTGATACTCGGCATAGGCCGGCCACTGTTTCAACATTTCCGTCCACACACGTTGATATTCATTGTCGTTATCAATTGTTGCGGCAACAGATTGAAAGACGTCACCCTTCACTTGAACAGTGACATTTGGATTCGCCTCCAAGTTCAGGTACCACAACGGGTGATGTTGATGTCCGCCACGAGATGCAACAATGACGTAATCGTCGCCATCACGACCATAAATCAATGCGCTGCGTCGGAGATTTCCCGACTTTCTCCCTGTCGTCGTGAGCAACAAGATTTGTGTGCCATTCCAATCGTGGCCATCTTCTCCGTTGGTCGCAACGTAACGACGGATGTGATCGGCCACCCAATCTGATGGGCTGTCATAAATTTCTGCGCTCATGAACGTGAAGGTTATTGCTTGACGAGCGCTTCTTGACGCAACTGTTCACATTCATCGTGCACCCAACATGCATCAAGATGATCATTAACCAAACCCATCGACTGCATAAATGAATACACAGTGGTAGGACCAACAAACTTCCATCCACGTTTCTTCAACTCTTTCGACAATCGAATCGCCGATGGTGAAGTAGTGGCAAGCCCTGATGGATGCGCCGACTCACCATCGCGTCCACATGGTTCGTGAGACGCGAATGACCAAATGAAATCCGACAACGAACCCTCTCGCTGAATAAGTTCTTGAGCACGCGCCGCATTGTTGATGACTGCTTCAATCTTCCCGCGATGACGCACGATTCCACTGTCATCCATCAAACGTGCAACATCTGCCTCCGAATATGTGGCAACCACATCAATAGTGAATCCATCAAAGCCGGAACGAAAATTCTCACGCTTTCGCAAGATTGTTAACCACGACAATCCAGCTTGGAACCCCTCCAAACACAGTTTTTCGAACAATCGTTGGTCGTCACGAACAGGCCGTCCCCATTCGTTGTCGTGATACTGCTGATACTGATCATCCGCTCCAGGCCACCAACACCGAAAAGCCCCATTTCCAACTGGTTGTAGCCATTCTGAGTGAGATTCCATTGGATCAGTCTTCCACTTCTCCACCTATGTGCCTCATAGCGATTGAGGAGTACGGTGACCACATGGGGAAAGAATCATCGGTTCCGGGATTCACGCGAGGTCGTCTCATTGCTGTGCTGGGGGCACTTGCAACAGCAACCATGTTGGCCAACTTAGAAACTTCAATTATCGCTACAGCACTTCCAAAAATTGTTGGCGACTTCAATTCTTTTGAAAGTTTTGCATGGGTAGGGACCAGTTACATCGTTACATCCGCAATCGCGACACCACTTCTCGGAAAACTGTCCGACCTGTATGGCCGCCGAAGAATCTTTCAAATCACGATGTTCGTTTTTCTGGTGGGGTCATTCTTATGTGGTGCCGCCAACTCAATGGGGCAACTCATCGCTGCACGAGCATTCCAAGGACTCGGCGGAGGTGGAATTCAAGCGCTGAGCTTTGCGGTCATTGGCGACATCATCCCTCCACGTGATCGTGGCAGATACATCGGATACTTCACGTTGGCTTTTGTGGGTTCTGCACTTCTTGGTCCAGTTGTTGGTGGATTCATCATTGACAACTACTCATGGAAGTGGATCTTTTGGATCAATGTTCCATTCATTCTCATTGTGGGAACAGTGACTCACTTTGCGCTAAAGCTTCCCTTCAACAAGAAGAGCGCCAAACTCGACTACACCGGCGCAGCATTGTTGTCTCTCACGGTGGGAAGTTTCATGGTGGGACTAGAGGAAGGACGCACTGGATGGACAGAACAACATGTGTTGATGTTGTTCGCCGTTTCCATCGTTGGACTTATTGCGTTCATTTTCGTTGAGAACCGCGCGTCTGAACCAATGATTCCACTGCGACTGTTTTCGAACAAGGTCGTTCTTCGTAGTGCAATGTTGGGTATGTGTGCGGGAACCGTTGTGTACGGTTCAGGCTCATTCCTCACGTTGTTTTTCCAAGATTCACAGTTCCTTTCGCCGACCGACTCTGGATTGAGATCTTTGCCACAAATGGTGGGCGTTACCGCAGCCACATTCGGAGTTGGTCGACTCATCTCTCGAACGGGGCGTTACAAACCGTTCCCCATTATTGGAACCGCACTCTCTGCGGCTGGCATGTTGGTCCTCACGCAAATATCTGGTGGAACTCAATACTGGACGATGATTCTTCCGATGATTTTGATGGGATTTGGAGCAGCGTCAATTTTCTCGTCAACATCAATTGCTAGCCAAAACGGAGTTGAATTTCACGACCTCGGAGTAGCAACAGCAACTGTGATGTTTTTCCGATCGCTCGGCGGATCATTGGGTCTAGCCATTTTCGGCACCATCTTGAACGGCACCATTCGCAGCGAAATTCCCGCACGCACCGGCATTCCCGCCGACGAGGCCGCAACTCTCATTCGCTCACCAAAAGAAATTCAACAATTGGTGACCGTGCAACGTGATGCTGTTGTTGACAGTGTGGCAATGGGAGTTGGTCGCATTTTCTGGTGCTGCGTTGCCATCATGGTTGTGGGATTTTTCATTGCACTCGTGCTTCCCGAAATTCCCTTAAAGCAACGTGCAGGACTGTCGGACGCGCTCGAAAACTCAAACGCGAGCTAACAAGCAATTCGGAAGAATCCGTCAGGCTTTAGTACGTACCTGACCGAAAACCTGTTCCTAGTTCACCGTGGCTTTGACCTGTGAACACCCTCGTCATCACAGTGAATAGCGATAGACATTCGTTTCGCGTTGCACAAATCCGATTTTCTTGTACAGACGATTTGCTGCTTCGCGCGACGGACGAGACGTCAAATCTACGGTGATGGCGCCTCGCTGACGCGCTTCGTGTAAGGCCGCGTTGTTCAATGCTTCGCCAACACCATGACCCCGGACTGATGCGTCAACAACAACATCTTCAATCCACGCGCGGACACCAGTAGGAATTCGAAATGTTGCCAGTGTGAGAGTTCCCGCTATTGCGCCATTAACGCGTGCAATGAATAGTGCATTCCCGGAATCTGAAATGATCTCTGCCAATTCGCTGTGAGTGGGTGGCGGATTTGATGACGACAATTGAGGAATAAGTGCCGCAAATGCCTGCACCAATTCCTCGGTGGCCTCAGTGGCTATTTCGACTTCTACTGCCATGACTCCACCTTGCCACATGGCACCCCCAAAGGCGGTAGGTTTTGACACTAATGACCGCGTCTGATCATGTCCGTTGGCTGTCCTCGCCTCGACTGCACAGCCCCACAATGATTGCTGCCTTTAGCGGGTGGAATGATGCTGCCGACGCTGCAAGTACAGCAGTTCGAACTCTGATCGATGCATGGAATGCGGAGCCCTTGTGCGACATCGATCCTGAAGAGTTCACCGACTTCGCAACTATTCGTCCATCCGTGCGTTTAGAAGATGGAGTCACGCGAAGCATCGTGTGGCCCAAGGTCAGTATGTGGCACGCCAGCACTCCTGGTTCCGATGTCATCTTGGTGTTGGGTCCCGAACCAAGCTTGAAATGGCGATTGTTTACCGAACAAATCGTGGGTGTTGCCGCACGATTCGATGCGTCCTTGGTGCTCACACTTGGTGCGCTTCTGGCTGATGTCTCACATCGCTCTGATGTTCAAGTCATGGGTACTGCAAACGATGCACACACCATTGAGCGTTTTGACCTCCAACGATCACGGTACGAAGGCCCCACCGGAATTATCAGCGTCGTGCACGATGCGTGTACGCATTCCTCATTGGCTTCTGCATCGTTGTGGGCTGCAGTTCCAGCCATTGCCTCACAGATTCCCTCTCCAAAAGCAGCGAACGCACTTATTGGTCGAGCATGCGAAATGATTGGAACTCCGTCACCGCTTCATGTTCTCCACAATCAAGTTGTCGCATACGACAACAAGGTGGAAGAGATGATCGAAGATGATGACGACCTACGGGAATACGTAGAACGTCTTGAATCAATGGGCGAAGATGCCTTCGGAACTGATAACCCGAATCAACTGGAATTCGATTTTTCTGACGATGACTCAGACGATGACGCCGTAGAAAACATCGACACACTGGTCGATGAAGTTGAGCAGTTCCTTCGTGACCAAGACTCGAATTAGTTAATGGTCGCTAGCGCCGCGCCACATTTCCGTGCGTGGAGCGTCAAATGTTGCTGGATTCACGCTTCCTGAAATAGCTGCGAATGCCATGTCACCCCACCACTGTGCGCCTGCAGTAGGTGAAGGCAATTCATCGGGGCCAAACCAACCAACATCTGCGGTCTCCAAAGGATGAGGATTCAATTCACCGCCAGTGGCACGCATATGAAACAACAGCATGTACATGCCAAACCGCGAAAAACCCATACGCATTCCGTCAACCACACCCAGAAGTTGAAGCGGCTCCGCAATGATGCCTGTTTCTTCTTCTACTTCTTTCATGGCAACTTCCGATGGTGAATAGCCAACATCTGCCCAGCCTGTGGGGTACAACCACACACCGCTCTCTTTGCGCTTCACCAGAAGAAGTTTTCCTTCGTCGTTTCCAACGATTGCCCCAATGGCAACCTTCGGTGTGACATAGCCAGGGACGCCTTCTCCTACTGATTCCATCCACTCTTGGACAAAGTGGTCTTGTTCTCGTCGAATCTCTAGTGCGTCATCTGCTGCAGTCTTGATGTCAGC
>CAZCZM010000011.1:38233-54094 GCA_964503445.1 uncultured Bifidobacterium sp. | reverse complement strand
TGGTGACGCCGGTTGGGACGGTCCACAAACATGACCCACTACTTGTCACTTGTTCGACCGTCCAACGTCCCACAACGGTGGTGGAGGTGGTGCACATCGCAGGTGTTGACGTGAGTGTAAATGTGGCCGTCGTTGCTATTGCATCGTTGGCGTCTGTTGCGCGAATAGTGATGTTGTTTGATGTGCCTGGACCAGATGTTGTTCCTGAGATGGTGCCGTTAGATGAATTCAGTGTGAGACCAGTGGGGAGCGAACCACTTGCTAACGCGTAGGTATACGGCGTTTGTCCACCGCTTGCAGCAACAGTGAGTGAATAAGCCGTTCCGTTGGTTGCTGCAAGTCCAGTCGACGGAGTAGTGATGCTCAGTGCCGACGTTGCAGTGATGTTGAACGTGAGCGTGGTGTCAATGGGGGAGAACTCAATAATTGTTGCGTGGGTGGTGTCACCTGGCGTGTCGTCCCAGTGCATCTTGGAGGTTCCGAAGTTCACCACCATGAAGCCACCGGAGCTGTTGGGTTCACCAGAGGGGTCAAAATATGAAACAGCACCCGCGAGGCCGACTTCAAAGTCTGAATAAATCTGATACGCGTCGGGCGAATCCCACATCCATTGTCCCTCGGACACCGCGTCGTTGCCGCTTGACCACGAAGTCTGGGAGTTTAAGTTGCGCACCGTGTTGTGTTCTGATTCCGAAGTGACGGTCACTGGGTAGCCAGCAGTGCCTGCCCAACGCGCGTTCCATGCGGTCGAGAAAGCGGCATCGCGCTGGCGCAAGGTGTTGTCGGCCAGGTAGAAGTGATCGGTGGTGGCGTTGTAGACGTAGTTTCCGGTGGTTTGACGTTTGACTCCATAGGTCAACGACACGGTGCTATTGCCTGCAGATGTTGGAGTCACTGTTGCCGTGTTGAGTGCGGTGTTGATGTTGGCAACGCTCCCTTCGAAGGTGACCGTTGAAGATCCAGATGAACCAGATACAAGTGTTGTGGATCCTGCTGTGTATGAAACTGTGCCAGCACTTGCGGTGAGCGTGACACGCACTGTTTCACCATTGGTCCACGTTGCGGTGTTAATAAACGATGAGCCAAGGCCCAAGCTGCGCGCGGACTGCGCAGTGGCTGCAAGATTGCGTTGGAAATCTAGCTCTGTAATTGTGCGCGTAGAAATTGGATCGAACTCAACAATTAACGAGGTGCGGTTACACGCATCTTGACAGTCATTCCACAAACCGTCGCTTCGCTGTTCCACCCAGTCTTCGGAACCGTTTTCACCATTCGGTTCACCAGACGCAAAGTTGTTGAAACGATTTCTGAATGAAGAGCCGCCTTGACGGAAGATTGAGTTGGTGTCGTTACCTTTCCATCGGTACGTGCCTTGAAGGTCTCTGTCTGATCCACCAATCCATGAGTTTGTTCCGTTGATACCGCTGATGGTGGAGTTTTCACCAGAGTGTTGGATAGTGGCAAGGTAGCCAGGCCGGCCACCAAGCGACATTGATTGTGCTGAAGACTGCGCTACCGCATAGCCATTAGATGATGGGATGATGCGGGTGTAGTAGTGGCCATTTGAGTTCCATGTGTACGTACGACCATTCACCACTTGATCGCCGGGCTTCATTCCAATATCGAGAGTCACGCGACTAGGGATAGGACTTGTTGCGGTCACTGTTGCAGAGTTCAATGCAGTGTTGACAGCTGATTGGGTTCCGTCAATGGTGATGGTGGAACTGTTCTGTGCACCAGCAGCGATGGTGGTGCTGCCTTGCGTCAAATTAATAACACCGTTTGTTGCAGACAATGTGGCGCGCACGGTTTCGCCAAGTGTGTACGCAGTGGCGGGGTTGTTGTACCCCAAACTTGATGCTGAGTTCAAGGTGACCGTTACATCTGCGCTCTGACGAAATGACAGTGCACTCGCCATTGGCTGGGATGGTGCGTTGACGGTGAAGGTCGACGTAGCTGTTCCGTTCACGCCAGTGACTGAATATGTGAATGTGTCGCTTCCAGTGACTCCAGGGTTTGCTGTGTAACTGAATGCACCAGTCGATGCCGAAACGGTTGCGGTTCCTTTTGTGCCGTTCTGAGTGATGGCGAATGTAACTGGACCGCCTGTTTGAAAGTCGTAACCGGGTAAAACGCCGTAGATGTTTGACGCTGAATATGTTGTTGAAGAAGTCGGCCACGCTGCAGCGACTGTTGCTGTTGAAGTTGCTATTCCGTTCAACGTGGACATGATGGCAGGAGCATGGTTGTACACCACGGGTCCGCCTGATTCATCAAATGGGAAATAGATGAGGTCGCCCGCGATGTGCTTGTCGTAGTTCTGCGCAATTGCAGATGCGGATCGGGCGTAACTCCACAGTCGAAAATCGTCCATGTATCCGGTGTAACTCTGGACGGAACTTCCTTCTCGTACGCCCAACATCAGTGGATGTGAAGAGTTATCTAATACCGTTGTGGGAACAAGCGTTGTGGTTGTCACTTCGGTTCCACCGGCAGCGGCGCCACCATTTTTGTAGATGGTGAGGCGTCCACCGGAACGAACAAATGCAAAGTGTTGCCATGTATTGAGACTGACCGACAGTGAAGTCGTTGTCCAGTTCCATGTTTGAGACGTTCCCCTGATGGCGTAGGAGATGGCGTTGTTGCACATTGCAAAAAGAAAAGAGTTTTCTTTTCCAATAAAAGTTTTGTGTGCATCGCAGGCAGTAGCAGTGGGGTAAATCCATGCTTCTGCAGTGAAATCCAATCCGAGATCAAGCAAATTGTTGTCGTTGACAGAAACATTGCTGGTGCTTGCGCCAGTGAACAATCGTGAGTTGTCAGGAGTGCTCACCGAAATAGGGGAGCCGTAACTGACAATGACAGTTCCTGTGCCGCCAAAACCTGCCGTTTTCCACGTGCCTTGGTCTGCGCGCCCACCACCACCGCCACCGCCGGCGCCAGTTCCGGAAGTGCCGCTTGCACCCGTTGCGGTTCCACCAGAACTTCCTGCTGAACCAGATGTTGTATATGCATTGCCTGCACCACCCGCTGCATAGAACACTGCAGTTCCTGAGATGGAACTTAAAACACCAGGGCCAGCGGTACCACCAACTGCCGTGCCGAATGTTCCAGACCCTGCGCCACCTGCGCCTCCCGCACCGCCACCGCCACCAGCGGTACAGCAGTCGGATCGTCCCGCGCCACCGTTGGTGCCTTCACCCGCAGTGCCAGTGCCCGCAGTAGATGCGCCGTTGTAGGTTCCTGCACCACCACCGGAGCCACCGTTTCCTGCAGGCAAACTACTCATACCGCCATAGCCGCCACCACGGGTTTCGGTAGTTCCAAATCGTGAGTTGCCGCCATTTGTTCCCAGAAATTCGTTGGAATTGCCACCGTTTTGTCCGCGAAGACCACCACCACCCACGGCAACAGTGAGTGCACTACCTGGTGTGACCGCTGAATTGGTGAGCGTGCGTAATCCACCGCCGCCACCGCCACCACCGGACCAGCCATCGGAGCCCCAACCACCACCGCCACCACCACCGCCGGCAACAACAAGTGCATCAACACGTGTGACGCCTGCAGGCACAGTCCACCCGCCGTTGCTGGTGATGTATGAACGCGGAAAACTCACCACAGTTCGTCCAGGGTGGCTGGTGGGGTTGCTGACTGTCTTTACGTCTGTGTATGTCACCGTGCCATATCGGGTGAGATTGGTACCAGCAGCAGCCGATGGAGCATCGTTCACCAACGTTGCAGAGTTTTCATTGAAGTCGTAGTAGGCAACAAGGTTGGCGGCATTGGTAGTGCCGTAGGTGTACATGTCTTGGCGAATGTTTTCTTGGCTTCGTACGCCTGAATATAAACGCACTTCGTCAATGTCGCCGGTGTATGTCTCGTTGAAGTTCTGTCGGTTGCCAATACTGAACGCCCCATTCGAGTTGAAGCCCGTTGTGGGAATCTGCGTGCTGCTGGTTGTGTCGCCAGATTTTTCACCGTTGTAGTACACCGTGATGTTGTTGGTGCTGCGTGACACAACGAATGCAATGTGATGCCACACACCTGCTCGAAGAAAAGCGTCGGTGGCGTACCAATTCCAACTGCCGACATTGTTTGTGAGTGCGTACTCCAATTTTCCGCCGCTAATGCCGAACTCGTACGAGTTTTCTTTGTTCATGAGTTGGCAGTAGGCCGTTGAGGTCATGCATGCGACATTCGATGGCCTGATCCACATCTCGGCAGTCATGTTTCCAGTGAGGTCAAATGCAGCGGCATCGGGCGCTTGGAAGTATGACGATCCGTTCAATGTTGCGTAGAGGTCAATATCGCCCCCGCCTGATGCCTGCACTGAAGTGACAGCGGGTGCGACAACGCCAAGCGCCAACCCTGCGACAAGAGCAGAGACAAGCGAGAGTGAAATTCTGCGAAGTCGGCGTGGAGTTGGCATGGCAAACGGCGACCTATAACAAGGTCACTGAATTGTACCCTTCGTATAGACTGCTTGTATAGGGGCTGTCTGTGGTGAAAACCGTTACACCACATGGGTTTTGTGATGGATACGGGGCGGACGAGAGCGAGGTCTGTGGATATCCACCACTTTGATGTGACGTTCGTTACATTGCACATGGGCGGGGGCTTACTCGAAAGAGGTATCCCTATGTACACCATTGGCTCACTGATTCTGTTGGCCATCCTTCTCGGTGCCGTTATGCCTGTGTTCCACAGCATCACCAGCACCGTCAAGTTGGATGCACTTCTTACTCGCTTGCCTGTCATTAAGGATCACATCACGCTGGCCGTGAGCATCCTGTTGGTGTGGGCACTTGATATCAGCATTGTTTCAACAATGACCGGCTCTATGCGTGAATCATGGATGACCATCATCGTTGACGGCTGCATCGTCTACGGAATGGTTCCTGTGAAGGATGCCATCGTGCAGTTCATTAGCCGTGGGCTCTCTGGCCTTCGCGCTGCATAACAGCTACAACACAACCTCCAACGTGGAAGAGCCACCGCATCTGCGGTGGCTCTTCTCGTTTTCTGAATTGTTTGGGATTAGCTACGGGGAACTTTGCTCCACGCAATGTCTTTGTCGACGCGTGGCTCACCGGGCAGTCCAAGAACTTGTTCGCCCAAAATGTTACGCATGATTTCGCTTGTGCCGCCTTCAATGGAGTTCGCACGTACACGCAAGAATGAATGGCGAACGCCTCCATCGGTACCGTCAACTGACAAAGAATCGGGACGACGGAAGGTGTAGTCGTAATCGATCATTCCTTCAGCACCCATCAATTCCACAGTGAATTCAGTGACTTTTTTGTTGAAGTCGGCCAACATCAATTTTGAAATGGAGCCTTCTGGTCCGGGGTTTCCAGCTTTTGCTGCTTGAGCAGCGCGCATGTTCGTCAATCGCAGTGCTTCGCTCTTGCAGAACAAACGCATCAGTTGATCTTTGTGACCTTCACTGCGCATGTCTGCTGGTTTGCTGTTCCAAATATTGATGGCATCGTCAATGGGGCCACGTCGTTTGGCGTTTCCACCGCCGCCACCACCAATTGCGGTGCGCTCGTTCATCAATGTGGTTAACGCTGCACGCCAACCTTCGCCCACTTCGCCGATGCGATGAGCATCGGGAACACGAGCATCGGTCATGTAGACCTCGTTGAATTCAGCTTCACCAGTGATTTGACGTAGCGGACGTACTTCAACGCCAGGTGCGCGCATGTCGAGTGCGAAGTAGGTCATTCCTTTGTGTTTTGGTGCATCGGGATCGGTGCGGGTCACCAACATTCCCCAGTCAGCCAAGTGTGCAAGTGTGTTCCACACTTTTTGTCCGTTGATGATCCATTCATCACCGTCGCGAATTGCTTTGGTGCCAAGACCAGCAAAGTCACTTCCAGCCCCGGGTTCAGAAAATAACTGGCACCATTTCTCTTCGCCTGTGAACATGGGACGGAGGAAACGCTTCTTCACGTCGTCGCTTCCGTGAGTCACAATTGTTGGGCCTGCAAGCGCCATGAAAAAACTTGCAGGATCTTGCGCCTTTGCACCGGCCTTGCGACACCGTTCTTCAATACGGCGATTCAGTTCTGGGCGAAGTCCAAGTCCGCCGTGACCCTTGGGAAAATGCACCCATGCAAGACCTGCATCGAATCGTGCACCTCGAAATGTGATGTCATCAACTTGTGTGGGGTCACATGCTGCAAGCAGCGCATCAAGTGCTGCATCAACGATGTCAATGGCGTTGTCGGTGGAAATGCTCATGGCAACAGTCTCGCCTGTGGTGACCGTGCCTGCAAAGCCGCAAGAGCGATAGTGCGTAGTTAGCCAATCACGGCGCCAAAGGCACTGCCCACCGCCATGGTGATTCCCATAGCAATAAGGCCGCCAACCACGACGCGGAATGTGGGGGCAAGGGTACGTGCCTTGCCATACCGAGCCCCAGACCAGCCAAGTGCCGCTAGTGCGGCAGTAACGACCACAAGTGTGGCAACAATTCGTGAACTTGATGAGGCAAGCGCAACTGTGAGCAGGGGGATTGCTGCGCCAAGTGAAAAAGCCACCCCAGAACTGAACGCGGCTTGGACTGGTTTGGCAGTGTTCATCTCGGTGATACCGAGTTCTTCGGCCAAGTGAATTGCGAGCGCATCGTGCTTCGTGAGTTCTTCGGCAACTTCTCGTGCCAACGCTTGTGGAAGACCCTTCTTTGCAAAGATGTCGGTCAACTCGTCAAGTTCGTGGTCGGGCATGGTCTCCAATTCCCACGTCTCTTTCGCAACGTCGGCTAATTCGGCGTCGCGTTGTGAACTGACAGAGACGTATTCACCTAATGCCATCGATACAGCACCTGCGACTAATCCGGCTGTACCTGCAGTCAAGATGGCATTCCGAGATGCATCGGCAGCTGCGACACCCAGAATGAGGCAGGCAGTGGAGATGAGGCCATCGTTAGCGCCAAGCACCATGGCCCGCAGAATTCCAATGCGATGGGCAGCGTGTCGTTCTAAATGCATACCAATAGTCTGCCACTGTGAAGGTCATTGCTAGCGCGTGGTTGAATAGGGGATGTGAGAAGCATCCACCCCACAAAACAACTGCTCATTGACACGGCGATTTCTTTAATTGATGAATTTGGCCCGCAAGGTTTCACAGTGGAGAACCTGCTCGATGCTTCCAAGATTTCCAAGGGATCGTTGTACCACCACTTCGAGGACTTCAACGATGTGATTGAACAGGCCCAAGTCGTACGGTTCTCGCGATATGTCGACGACGACATTCGAGTATTGACTGGGCTGTTGTCCTTGGCAACATCGCGCGAAGACTTGGGTCGTCGTTTTGCCGATGTCATTCTTGGCTCTACTGCTGCAGACAGAGCGAATGGCCGTGCCGATCGTGCTCTGATTGTTGGACAGGCGCGACATTCCAAGAAGTTTGCAGACGCATTGGCCGTTGAACAACAACGCCTCACCGATTCGTTGGCAGACGTTGCGCGTGAGATGCAGGAGCGTCATTGGATTCGCGAAGACGTTGATGTGTATGCATTGGCAACATTTGTGCAGGCATATTCGTTGGGTCTTGTGCTGAACGATGTCACCGAGAAACCAATCTCAGGTGAACGCTGGGCAACATTTGTTAGTGGCGTCATTGCGGGTGCTCTGTAGTTCGCACTTCACGCGAACGCATTTTGGTTTATTCAGTAATTTGTAGAGCGCCGTGTGGAAGATGCGGCAGAACATCACGAGCAAAACGTTGTGCCTCATCGGTGTGTGGATAGCCAGAGAAGATAAAGGCATCAATTCCCATTTGGTGGTAGTGCATAATTTTTTCAATTATTTGCGACGGAGTTCCGACGAGCGCAGCACCACACCCCGAACGTGCACGACCGATTCCTGTCCACAGCAGTGGTTCAATGAATCCAGCATCGTCTGAGGTATCGCGCAGTTCTGCTTGTCGTCGAACACCAACGCTTGCGCTATCAAGAGAACGCGCACGAATTGCATCTCCCGTGTGAGTGTCAACAGCAGAGATGAGATGTGCTGCGGCATCTCGTGCTTCGGTTTCTGTGTTGCGCACGACAACGTGAACGCGGTACCCAAACTTGAGTTGTCGGCCGTGGGTGGCAGCGCGTTGACGCATGTCTGAGATGAGTGCGGCAATTGACTCTTCCGTGTCTGGCCACATCAAGTACACATCTGCGTCTTTTGCAGCTGTTTCGCGGGCTTCTTCGCTGAGGCCACCGAAATACATGGGTGGACATGGCGCCATCTGCGTACAAATTCGTGGTGGATCAATGTGCGCTTGTATGAATTCGCCATCTAGATCGAGACGCTCTCCGTTGAGAAGAGTGCGAAGTGCATGCATCGTTTCGGTGGTGCGTCGATACCGAGAAGGACCGTCCAATGTTTCCCCAGGCATCTCGGACGAGATGATGTTGATGGTAAGACGGCCATTGAGAGTTTGATTCAGGGTGGCAAGTTGGCGCGCAAGTTGAGGGACCCACACTTCGCCACAACGAACGGCCACAAGTAGTCGCATGTTGGTGACAGACGGTGCGATGGATGAAGCAAACGACACCGTGTCAATGCCAAGGTCATACCCAGAGGGAAGAAGAACATTGTCGAATCCGGCATCATGCACCGCGCTCACAAGCGCTGAACAATGATTCCAACTACTCAACAAGTCTGGGCGAATGACGCCAAGCTGTTCATAATCGTCGTCGCATAGCGCTCCGAACCACGACACTTCAATGGTGCTCATGGCAGTGGTGTGCCGTCACTGGCCTGAACGATGCGGTAGATCTCGGTGCGTGACAGTGCGATGTTGAGGGCACGAGTCAATGTTGCAAGTCGTTCGGGTTGTTGTGTTCCCAGCAGAGCGATGGGTCGCGATGGATGTGACAGAACAAACGCGATAGCAATGCACTCCGGTGTTGTGTTGTGTTCTTGGGCAATATCGCGGAGAGTGAAGAGGAGTGTCGACGGAATGTTTCCTGATGCCACACGACCACCCGCCAACGGACTCCATGCCAATGGTGTGAGTTGTAACTCCATGCAGAGATCAAGTGTTCCGTCTCGTAGGGCATCAAGTTGAGCAACGGAAAACTCTGGCTGTGTAGTGACGAATGGGACGGTGACATAGCGCAAAAGTGCTCGTGTTTGAGGCACGGTGTAATTAGAGACTCCGAATGTGCGCACCAAACCGCGTTCGAACAACTGTGAGAATGCATCAGCCAATACTTCGGGATGAGTGAACATGTCCGGACGATGTATTTGATACAAGTCAATAACATCCACTCCGAGGCGACGAAGTGACGCCTCGCATGCACTGATGATGTAGTCGGGAGAAGAGTTGTAGGGAACTCCGGGGATGATTCCACCTTTTGTAGCCAGAACTGTTGCGTCACGAAGACGTGGGTTGTCGGCGAATACGCGTCCGAGTGCTTCCTCGCATGCGCCGAAATGGGTTCCGCCCCAATCAAGTCCGTACACATCGGCGTTGTCTAGAAGGGTGATGCCGTAATCAACCGCGTGGGACACCAAAGCCACGTTGTCAGAGTGTTCACCTGTCATGCGCCAACAGCCCAGCGCAAGTGGCGATACGTCACCAAGTGGCCCAAGGTGTCGCGGCCCGTGTGGACCCCATGTTCCAGATGATGGTGATTGGTTGGCCATAGGGGAAGGTTAATAAGTACTTAGTCGATGCGCTCAAAACGAGAGACGCGATGAATTCCCATCTGAGACTCTTCGTGAAGAGCGCGCACGAGTTGAATGGGGTGGGGGAAGAGTCGATCAAATTCGGCCTGAAGTTGAGATTGGAATTCCACTTCGCCCACGGCATCCCACAGTTGTTGGTTCTCCCAAACGAAGACCAACGTGACTTCGCCAGGGCGCGAGTCGTCCAGCCACACTTCTTTGGAGAGGAAAGGAATTCGCTCAAGACCTGGCGTTTGCGCTTCACCCAAGGTCCAGATTTCAAAATCAACCGCAAGAAACTCGTCAACAACTGATGGATCCATCTGGAAGACCAAGACTTCCACTGGTCGGCGTTCGCCCGAGACATATGAATAGGTCATGGAAGTTTTCTTTCCACAATGTCCATCGTGCGAAGTTCGCTCACCGTTGTGGCGCCACACAATTGCATGGTGCGCGTCATTTCGCTGATGAGGAATTCAAGAGCTTTTTCCACCCCAGCTTCGCCAGCGGCTCCCAAGCCATACAAATACGAACGTCCCATGGTGCACACATCGGCGCCAAGAGCCAGTGCCTTCACAATGTCGCTTCCACGTCGGACACCGCCGTCGCAGATAATGGGGAGACGCCCTTGCAATGTTTGTGAAATTGGGGCGATCAGATCGATGACGGCGGGTGCTCCGTCAAGTTGACGACCGCCGTGATTTGAGACCGCAATGCCGTCAACACCTGAGGTGAGAGCGTGCTCTGCGTCCTCAACGCTTTGGATGCCTTTCAGAATGATGTGACCATTCCAGTGTTGGCGAAACCAGTCAATTTCTTTCCACGACAATGCAGGGTCAAATTGTTCTGCGATGAAATCAGACAGTGTGACAGCAGTGCCACCGGCATGTCGTTGTGATTCGCTGACGTTGGCAAACGTAATGGGTTCGTGACGAACAAAATCCCATGTCCATGCTGGATGCAGAATTCCGTCAACAATGGTGTTGAGCCCGAGCGTGGGCGGAAGGGTAAACCCCCGTCGTACATCGCGTTCGCGACGCCCAAGCACTGCTGTATCAACGGTGAGCATGATGGTGTCGTATCCGTGGGAATGAGCACGGTTCAGCATGTCTTTCACAAGCTCGCGGTCTTTCCACACGTACACCTGAAACCATTTAGGTCCCTGAGAGATTCGGGCAATGTCCTCAATAGAGCGAGTGGACAACGTTGAGAGGCAGTAGGGAAGTCCATGGCGAGACGCCACGCGCGCAACTGCTCTCTCGCCATCGGAATGGGCGATGCGTGTGAACCCCGTGGGTGAAAAAAGTAGAGGCGCCTTCAGTGCGTGGCCAAGAAACGTGGTGGAGGTATCAACGCGCGAGACATCCCGCAGAACTCGTGGTGAAAACGAATAGTTCTGAAACGCAGAACTGTTTCTTGCCATGGTGATTTCATCTTCAGCGCCACCGTCGATGTAATCAAAAATTCCGCGGGGCAAACGTCGTCGCGCCAACAGGCGAAGGTCCTCAATATTTGCGGCGCTTGACAGTCTTTTCTTTCGAAACAGCAACGTAGATGGGGAAAAGCGCACAACTGATCGAATAGTGCGAAACATTCCCATGAGATGGCTTCTTATTTTCCGTTCAGTGCGGCAACGATTGGTTCACATTCATCGATGTTCTCTGCGCCAACGATGGTGTAGCTAAAGCCCCACTTCTCACGACGCTCTATCAATTGTTCAATGCATGATTCAACAGAGCCGATGAGCGCAAATGGAGATGAGTTAATCATTTCTTCGGAGACGCCAAACATGCTGGAGATACCGGCAACGGTCTTTTGTCGATCATTGGTGACCTTCACAAAGAACGTTCGAATGTTCATTTCTACGTCGTTCAGACGGCCTACTCGCTCTGCTTCGGCTGCAACGATGGCAACTTTTTCATCGACGCTTTCTGCAGTCATTGTTGCAAGTGCCTCGGGACCCACAACCCCAGCTGTCAAAGTGCCGTTAATGCCGATGATGTCTGCTTCGCGAGCGGCAAACTTCAAGACGCGTGGACCGCCACCTCCGATGAGAATCGGTGGCAATGGTTTCTGCGCTGGTTTGGGCTGGCCGTCATAGTTGGTGACGGTGTAGTGCTGGCCAGAAAAGGAGAATGGTCCGTCTTGCATGACGCCCTTGATAATGGCGAGGCCTTCGACAAATCTGTCGATGCGCACTTTGGGGGAGTCGTAGGGAATTCCTGCTTGCTCGTAATCGCTGATCATCCAGCCAGCACCAAGACCAATTTCTGTTCGTCCATCTGACAGCACATCCATAGTGGCGAGTTCCTTGGCTAAGACAACGGGGTGTTTGTAGTCGTTGTCAAACACCAGTGCGCCCACGCGCAATGTTGTTGTGGCGTCAAGCGCGGCCATCAGTGCTGGTACTGGCGCAAGTTGATCGGTGAAATGGTCGGGCATGGTCAAAACGCTGTAACCGGCAGCTTCTGTGCGGCGTGCAAGCTCTGCCCACTCGCGGGCGGTCGCAGCTTTCGATGCTTGAACACCAAAACGGAATGGACGATGGGGGAATGAGGACATGATGCCACCGTAGCAATTGGTGACCAAGCGGCATCGGGTGGGACAAGTACGGTGGAATGTGTTGTGAAGCCGTCGGGAATGTGGTTCGTGCGCCTTGTCGTGGTGCTGTGTGCAGGAGCACTCATGATCTCTGCCGTGGTGGTGGGTGCTGCACCGCAGGTGTGGAGCGCGTTCAACGCCCACGAAGAAGATCCCGTCACTCTGGTGGCCTACGGCGGGCTGACATCGCGTACCCGAATTGTTGATGCGGCCGGACAGCAGATTGGGGTGTTTGAGTTCGAGAACAGCCAGCCCATCTCTATTGACCAAATACCCGAACATGTTGTGGCTGCGTTGCTTGCCGTGGAGGACGCAGGCTTCTACAAACACAAAGGCGTGAACCTGCGCGCACTGGTGCGCGCCACATTGGCCAACTTTCAGTATTCATCTGGTCGACAAGGTGCATCCACAATTACCCAACAAGTGGTGAAGAACGAGTACCTGGCAGGGCTGCCGCGTGATGGTCGGTACAAAATTCTGCAAGCCAGATATGCCGCCATGCTTGAGAAGACCACACCGAAAAAGTTAATTGTGGAGAGGTATCTCAACACAGTGTTCTTTGGAAACAACGCATACGGAATTCAGGCAGCTGCTGAAGTGTATTTCGGTAAGAAAGTTGCAGAACTTACCCTTGAGGAAGCCGCATTTTTGGTGGGATTGGTGCAGGCACCGTCATCGTATGACCCGTTTAATCGCCCGGTTGCGTCGAAGAGAAGATTCGTTGAAGTAGTTGATCGCCTCGTTGAAACGGGTCTGATGACAGCCGAAGTGGCTGCGCAACAACAGGCAGATGATGGTTTTCAAGTTCCTGAGGATCGCCGTGAAGTTCCACAGCAAAACACCAACCGCACATACTTCACTGAAATGGTGCGTGACTATCTGTTGAACAAGTCAGATGTGTTGGGCGCTACCTATTCAGAGCGTTTCACCAAGTTGTATCGAGGTGGAATCACAATTCACACAACGCTTGACTCTGCTGCTCAAGCCAAAGCAGAGAAAGCCGCACGTGACGCCATGCCCGCAAACAAGACGGGTGTGCAAAACGCATTGGTATCACTCGATACGGCGACTGGTGCAGTGCGTGCCGTAGTGGGAGGGCCCGGGTTCGTAGCCGGCCGCACCGAAGTAAACCTTGCGCTTCGTCGCCGGCAAACAGGATCGGCCATCAAAATATTTGTGTTGACCGCCGCACTAGAAGCGGGAGTGCAAGCGCAGGATTTGATTGATGGCACATTGCCCTGCACATTGCCCAACCCCGGTAAGCCACAGGAGCCCTTCAAAATTACGCAAGGTGTGAGCCATCCTGTTGCACGACTTGATGAACACACATGGTTATCAATTAACTGCGCATACGCACGACTAGCTCAGATTGTGGGACTGAATCGCGTTGTCAACGCCACATATCGAATGACGTCTTCAATGTATTTGTCGCGTGACACATTCAAGATTCAGCCATATGCAAGTTTTTCTACGGGGGCAAACGAACTGAGTCCCATGGATATGGCATCGGGCGCACAAACAATTGCCAACGGTGGCGTGCACGCAGAGCCCTATTTCATTGAGAAGATTGAAGTTCCTAATCCTGCGGCACCGAATGGTGTTGAGGTGCTGACACCGCAACGCCCTGCACCCACGCAGGTGTTGTCACCAGAAGTTGCCAACGCTCAAGTCGACATTTTGAAAAAGACAATGACTCGAGGAACTGCTCGGCGATCACCACTTGACAACAAGCGCGTGTCGGCGGGCAAGACGGGAACGCAAGACGAAAACACCAACGCATGGTTTGTTGGGTTCACAAAGCAGTTAACGACTGCGGTGTGGGTAGGTGATCCCAAGGCGTACACGCCGATGGTGCGTATTCCCGAGTTTGTTGCCGATGGGGTGGTCAGGGTGACTGGCAACACCTATCCCGTCCGCATCTGGAAAGCGTTCATGGATGCGGCGCATGAAGGACTTCCCAACCTTGATTGGGACGCACCAGTTCCATCCACACGAAATCAAATGCGTCTCTATCTGCCAGGTGTTGATTGCACGGCCACGTTGATTAGCGGACGTCTGCCTCGCACGGCCACTGGTCCCGTTGCAACGGTAGTTCCGCCATCAACAACTGTTCCTCCGGCAACGTCCCCCACGGTCTCGACCAGTACAACGACGACGCTTCCCATTCCAGGGACAACAACCACCACGGTCTTTAAGGGGCCGATAGTTCGAGTGATTGACCCGGGTACAACCATTGCACCCACTGAAACGAATCCATTGACTCCAGTGGTGGGTGTCGACCCGCTGAGCACATTTGTCTACAACTGTGGGCGAGGGCTTCCGGCATCGGTTCGTCCAGGCTGAGTCGTAGTCTGACAACGATGTTTTTGTGGTTTTTAGGAACAGCGTTTATTGCTGTGTGGTTTGTGTTTCGCGACGATCGGTTTGATTACCGCGTGCTTGCGCTAGGTGCGCTGTTGCCAGATGTTGTCGATCTAGTTGCTGGGCAAGCATGGGTGATGCATTCGTTGACATCTGCTGTAGCGGCGTTGGTGCTTGTGATGGCCTTTGCGCGTCGCGGTACAGCGCGTCGACGTCGTTGGCTGGCTCTCCCCATTGGTCTTCTGTTCCATTTGGTTTTTGATGGCGCTTTCAACAACACACAGAACTTTTGGTGGCCACTTGCAGGATTATCGTTTGACGGCGCAAATGTGCCGTCTCTTGATCGCATGCCGCTCAACATCGCACTTGAACTTGCGGGACTTGCAATGTTGTTGTGGATGTGGCGAATCAACAAATTGAACGTGGCGACTAATCGTCAGCGGTTACTTCGCACTGGTCGGTTGGTTGGTGGAACATCTCAGGATGTTGGCACATGCTGATTATGTTGCGGCATGGACAAACGCATATCAATGCTCAGTCGTTGTTGCAGGGCCATATCGATGTTCCACTTGACGAGGTTGGTCGCGAGCAGGCGCGAAAGTGCGGAGAGTACATTCGCAAAAACTTTCCCAACGCTACGGTGATTTCAAGTCCGTTGTTGCGGGCACAAGAAACAGCATCAGCTATTACCGAGAACTTCATCGTTGATGATGCGTTTATTGAATTGAACTATGGCGAATGGGATGGTCGAGCGATGACCGACATTTCGCAGAACGATTGGAAAACATGGCAAGTGACGCCATCGTTTCGCCCGCCAGGTGGCGAATCGTTGTTAGAACTTGATGCACGAGTGCAGCCCGCGTTGAATGCGTTATTGCAACAGGCCACAACGAGTGATGTGGTGGTAGTGAGCCATGTGTCGCCCATCAAGAGCGCCATCACGTGGGCTTTAGGTGTTGGTCCCGACATCACATGGCGCTGCCGCTTGGATCGCGCATCGGTGTGCCGTATCGCTGTCACGCCACGTGGACCCACATTGGTGTCAATGAACGAAACCAGCCACCTCTTGTAAGAAGCGGGGTTCTGTCAGAGGGGGTGAGACGGTGAGTCACGTCTATGAAGTGTGGGGTTCTGTCAGAGGGGGTGAGACGGTGAGTCATGTCGTGTGACGTGTGGGGTTCTTCCGTCGGTGGGGGGTGACGGTGAGTCACGTCTATGAAGTGTG
>CAZCZM010000011.1:0-38133 GCA_964503445.1 uncultured Bifidobacterium sp. | reverse complement strand
GAGTCACGTCTATGAAGTGTGGGGTTCTGTCAGAGGGGGTGAGACGGTGAGTCATCCTGTAAGCGGGGTTCTGTACTCGCTGTTGCGAGCGATGACCATCCCTCTATGCGGCCTACCCGAAGGGTCCTTGCGGTGGGCGGGCAACCCGTCCTTCTGCTTGGCCTTGCTTCGAAAGGGGTTTACCAAGCCACATGAATCGCTTCATATGCTGGTGCGCTCTTACCGCACCGTTTCAGCCTTACCTGTGATGCTTTCGCATCCATCGGCGGTCTACTCTCTGTTGCACTTTCCGTTAGGTCGCCCCAACCTGGCTCTCGCCAGCTTTCTGCCCTGTGAAGCCCCGACTTTCCTCAGCGTGTTTTACGTGCCGCGGTCATCCGGATAACTCACCGTCTGCACACAGTGTATGGATGGTGCGAGATAAGTGGAAGAAGTATTTGTCCTTCGTGCTGACGATGAACGTCAGTAGACCATGCTGTTCAAGCTCGGTGTTTCCATCGCAAGCGGTGTGCGAGTGCCGATGTCGTTCAGTGGTCCCACCAAGATTTGAATTGCGCTTTGTGTTCCAAAGGCACTTGGCAACGTTGCCACCAATTCTTCACCCTTGTCGTCAAGACCAGGGACAAATCCTTTGGTGCCACCACGGATAAGTTGTGCAGCCACTGCTGCGCGACGTGATGACGATGCACCCAAGCGCATCATGTCGGCGCGCAGAGCGGCCTCGTTGGTGAGAGACACGAAATATTGATACGTGGCGGCAACCAATGTTTCAAGACCAAGTGTGAGGTTGAGGACATCGCCAGCTGTCTTGCCTTCTTCAATGGCCTTCAATGCATTTTCGCCATAGGCAGTCATGAGCTTGGCGTTGGGTTCGCTGACGGGCTGTCCACCTCGTGCGGTGACCAACGGCGAAATGACGGCCATGTTGGTTTCGTGTGCCGAGGCGTACTTGGTGAGGTATGGAGCCACATTCGACTCGGCCAAGCTGGTCACGCGTGAATCGGTGAGCATCGTTGACACCATTTTTTCCACCGACATGGCGGTGCGTAACAACACAACGTCGCTCACATGCTCGGTTTCCAGTTTCTTAATTTCGGGAACCGATCCAATGCGGGCAATGGAACCTGAATGGCTTTCGCCACCACATGCGGCAAGAAGTGCACCACCAGCAAGTACTGCTCCGCCCGTGGTGAGCATGGAGCGGCGTGAGATTGATGACTGTTCGTTCATTGATGTTTCCTTCACAGTTCTTTACGCCGCAGCGATGGGGTTGGTTCCGGCAACGATGTTGAGAGCTGCAACGTGGCGAGCTTCAACGGTGATGATGGATGCCACCAACATGGCAGCGTTGATGCCGCGGTAGTTGGCAAGGCTGTTGGTGTGAATGGTGACGGTCTCTTCTTCAAGTGCGGCCAATTGGCTGGCAATCTGTGCAACAGACCCCGACACGCTGGCAAGCGGTGCGGTTGATGCGTTGTCCGCATCGGTTCCCAAGTAGCCCTTCAATGCTTGCGCGTAGGCGACGTGGTGATCATGAATCAGCAGCATCGCTGCTTTGTCATCACCAGACACGGAGTTGATCATTGCTGCGTATGTTGCGGTCATGCGTGATTCGCGAGCGAGTGCTGCATTGAGGGCGGCATTGTCTGCTGAATCTCGGTGCGGAGGCGCAGTTGTTGCTGATCCGGATTCACCCGCTGCCGATGCCGAGCTGGCAAGGAACGGCGCGGTGGCGGCGACGGCACCACCAGCAAGGAGCGATGCAATGAGACGACGTCGAGATGTCGTTGCTTCTGGGGAGTCAACTGGGTGATTTGCCACGTGGGTCATCCTTTGTTGTGTTGGCGAAACTCGCTCCCTAACACTAGAAGTCCAGCGCAGAGAGGTCAGGTATCCAAGAGCGGCTTCGAGTAACCGCCTCGCTCCATTGTTGTCGCGAAATGCCTGGTTCACCTAATGGACTGACCTCTGAGGCCCATGAGAGGGTCGACACAGCCTCGCCGAGGTGTGACCATTGACCTACGGCGACCCCGGCCAGGAACCCTGCACCCACGGTGGTGGCTTCTGTCATATGGGACACCCGCACCGGCCGTTGCGTGGCGTCGGCAAGAGCGTGAACGAATGTGGGGTTACGGCTCATGCCGCCGTCGATGCGTAGTTCAGTAATGGAGATTCCAGAGTCGGCTTCTGCAGCATCGACAAGGTCGGCGCCGCGGTGTGCAACGCCCTCCAAGACAGCGCGGACGATATGGCTGCGTTGTGTGCCGCGCGTGATTCCAAAAAGTGATCCTCGAGCGCCATAGTCCCAGTGCGGTGTTCCCAATCCAAGCAACGCAGGGACATACACCACTCCATCTGTGGTGGTGCACTGTGATGCCACGTGATGCGAATCAGCGGGCGACTGGATAAGTCCCATGTCGTCACGTAACCACTCGATGTTTGTTCCAGCTGACAACATGATGGCTTCTGTGCCATAAGAAATTCCTTGCGCATCACTGAACGCGACGATGGGAAACGTTCCGTGTTGATGACGCGTGGCGTGTTCTGGTGCGGTGACTCCCGTAAACATGTCAAGCATGCCACCGGTGCCGAAAGTGATTTTTGCAAGACCGCGTTCAATACACCCTTGGCCAACGAGTGACGCTTGTTGATCTCCGGCGATTGCCACGATGGGTGGCGCACCCAGCAATGCGGTGGCTTCGCCAATGTGGCCAGAACTGGGAACAATTCGGGGCAAGCATGTGGTGGGAATGTTGAAAGCGGTCAGCGTCTTGTAGTTCCACTGTGTTCCGTCTGGTGTCGTTAAGCCGGTCACTGCTGCATTGGTGTGATCTGTGACGTGGTGTGCACCGTGTGTGAGTTTCCACACAATCCATGTGTCAACCGTGCCGAAGAGAAGTGAATCAACATCTGCAGTGGAAGCGTTCTTCAGAATCCACGACAACTTGGTTGCTGATTGGTTTGGGGCAACTGCGATTCCGTGTTCGATGCGCGCCATGATGCACTCGCCAACAGTGCGCAGATCTTGCCAGCCAATTCCTGGTGACACGGGAACACCAGTAGTTGCGTTCCACACAATTGTTGATGCGCGTTGGTTGGTAATACCCACGGCGTCAACGGTGTGTGACTCCATTGCTGCTGTACTGACGCGCAAGACCGCGTCATACATTTCAAGGGCATCAAACTCCACCAAGCCACCCGCAGGAGAGTGCGGAGCGAACTCTTCGTAATGAAGATGAGAGATCTGGCCGTCATCGTTCATGATGGCGGCGCGAAGGCCGCTTGTTCCGATGTCGATGACGAGAGTTCTCACAGGCCTAGTTTTCCTGGGTTCAAAATGTTGTTGGGGTCTAGGGCACGTTTGATGGCGCGCAAGACATTCATGGATTCGCCAAGAGCTTCATCCATGTATGCGCCACGGCTATAGCCAATGCCGTGGTGATGAGACAGGTTTGCGCCCGCAGCCAGTGCTGCACGCTGACCTGCATCCCACATTGCAAGGTATGTGGCTTCAAATTCCTCTGGCGGTGGGGTGGCGGCAAATGTGAAATACACGCAGGCGCCTTCGATGTAACTGTGCGATAGGTGACATGTGGCGGCGCGCGCATGTGGCACAGCCAACATTGCAGATTCAACATTCTCGACCACTGTGTCAAGGAGCGACCAATTGGCTGCTACCTCCATGGTGTCCACAACGTATCCCTTTCGTGTGAGCGCCTGAAGCCCGCTGGTGTCATTGCGGTGATGTGTCCATTGCTCAACAAGCGCAACATCGGCCACGGTTGCACCCATGGACATGCACGTGTCGTGAACAATCGCCATGGTCGCATCGACCAACTGTTCATTTCCTTCGTCAAGGACCAAAAGTGTCGCGTTGGTTCCATCGCCTCCGTGTGAACGCTTGCTTTCAGCACCGTCGTACAAACGAAGAACTGCTGGCGTTGCGCCATGGCGTATGAGGCGACGACACGCTTCAAATCCGTCGTGCAGATTCTGAAACACGTATGCACCGCGTCGCTCAACTTCCGGGAGTGGATGTGCGCGCAACCAGACACGTGTGATGACTGCCAGTGTGCCTTCGCTTCCCAACAACAAGTGACCTAGGTCAGGACCAACGGCGCCTGCTGGCGCACCGCCAGTGCGAATGATGGTGCCGTCGGCAGTGACAGCCTCGAGAGCGTGCACCATGTCTTCAATTTTTCCGTATCGAGTGGAGTATTGACCTGCTCCGCGACATGCAACCCAGCCACCAACAGTGGCCAAGGCGAACGATTGTGGATAATGCCCGATGGTGAGTTGGTGTTGACGCACCGCATCTTCAAGGTCGGGACCAAATGTTCCGGCCAGAACTTCAACGACTCCAGATACTGCATCGACCGATTCAATTCCTTGCATCGCAGTCATGTCGAGAGAAACCCCAGCGCGTAATGGAATTGCCGCGCCACACACTCCACTGCGACCGCCCGATGCAGTCACGGGAATGTTGTGCGTGTTGCAGTACGACAGCAACTGAGACACTTCGGAAGTGTTTTTCGGACGACACACAATTGATGGAATTTGAGGAACTTCATTGGTGAGCGACCACGCCAATGACAGCGGCCACCAATCGCGTCCGTGTTCAACTCGATCTGCTGCATCGGTTGATGTATCGCAGAATGCAGAGATGGCAGAGATGTTTTCGGCAGTCAATGTGACAGCGAGATCGCCAAACCGAGCGGTTACATCAACGTAGGCGCCACCAAACTCGATAGGGGGAGTCGCTGATGAAGAGAACGATTGATGCGTCATGATGGTTTATCTCCCGACGACGTTGAGGCGATGAATTCGGCTTCAGTCACCATTGCTGCGGCATCTTCGCGCGCGCATTCATCGATGAATTGTGCAAGTTGTTGTTGACGCATTGATGCGTCCCATCCGAGATAGGGCGCAACCAAATCAGCGACGGCGTGCGCGACTTCGCGTGTTGCATGACGATGCAGAAGACGCGCTCGCGTGCGTCGAGTGAGAATGTCGTCAAGAGTTGTGGCCATCTCGTGCGTCACTGCGTAGACAGCTTCGGCCGCAAGATACGGAAGTCCAGGGATGAGTGGCTCAGCCAGACGCGCATCGGATTTCATGAGATCGCGAACCAGTTGAGCATTGCTGCCGTAGCGACCATCGAGATGTTTGTCGATGGGGGTGGAGAGTTTCCGAGCTCCGGTCGCTCCACTGAGGGGAAGTCGTTTGGTTTTTGAAGAGGCGCGAACACCCAGCACATCACAGACTTCGTCAACAGCATCTTCGGCCATCTCTCGATAGGTGGTGAGTTTTCCACCAGTGACGGTGACAACTCCATTGTCGGAGACAAATACCTTGTGGCGTCTGCTGAGGTCCGCAGTGCGACCTGCTTTGGCTGATGATTCGTCGGTCTTCACCAGTGGGCGAAGACCAGACCATACGCCGGTGACGTCATCGACCGTGACTCCAGTGGTGACGCTGGCATTCAGTGCGCGTAACACATATTCAATGTCGTCGCGAGTGCACTGTGGGTCATCAACAGGGCCTTTGTAGTCGGTGTCAGTAGTGCCGATGTAGGTGAATTTGTACGTTCCGTCGTAGTTCGAAATCCACGGAACAACAAACAGGCTGCGACGATCACCGGGCACTGGGATGACCACGGCAATATCGTTGCGAACTTTGTCCCATGGAACCGTGAGGTGCACGCCTTTGGCGGGGCGAATGGTGTCCGGATGAATGTTCTCGTCTAACGAACGAACATCGTCGGCCCACACTCCGGCTGCGCTCACAACGCTCTTCGTATGTACGTCAAACGATTGTCCGGTCAATGTGTCGGTGACAGAGACAACATGATCAGTGCGAGACGCTGAAGTGATGTTGTTCACGCGACAGCGGTTGGCAATTGTTGCGCCGTGCTCGGCTGCAGTTTGCAACACGGTGAGACACAGGCGAGCATCGTCTGCTTCTGCGTCGTAGTACAAGTACGCAGCAGCAAGCTTGCGATTATCCATAGTTGGAAGATGTGTGAACGCCTTTTTGGCATTCAAGCGCCGATGAATCTTGCCGATTCTCCATCCACCAGTGAGGTCATACATCCACATTGCTGAACCGAGTGCGCGCGCAATCTTGCGTGACACCACGCCATCTTTTGTGAGGATGGGAATCATGAATGGAAGTACATGAACGAGGTGTGGTGCGTTACGGCGAAGTCTCTTTCGTTCACGCAGTGCTTCGTACACGAGGCGCACATCTCCTTGCTGCAGATAACGCAATCCACCGTGCACCAACTTTGATGACTTGGACGAGGTGCCAGACGCAAAATCGTCACGCTCCACAAGTGCGACTCGAAGTCCACGTGATGCGGCGTCGAGAGCCACTCCGGCGCCAGTGATACCACCACCAATCACCACCACGTCGAAGTGATCGGCGCGGAGGTGCTCAAGTGATGTTGGGCGGTGGAACGTGGAACTGTGCATTGCCTGCGAGCCTATGTGGCATATGGCATTGGCCATGAATGGGACCTACTCATCTGCGGGGCACGGGGGCGCCGGGAGGATTGGACAACTGTGACGCCCGACACATACGATGCCTGCGTGGGCCATCGGTCCGGCATCGAGGGGGGAATCCGATGTCAGCAATCGAAATCACATGGAGACAGCGGGGGGCATGCAATGGCCTTGACCCTGGTGTGTTCTATCCCGACTCCGAAGACAACGCAGATGAAGCAAAAGCCATCTGCGCTTCGTGTTCGGTTCGGTTGTCGTGTCTGGAATATGCACTGGTCATGAGAGAGCGAGATGGCGTGTGGGGTGGCACCACAGAAAAAGAAAGACGGAGAATCATTCGTCAACGGCGCCGCTCGGCGTAGATACTTAATGCATGTCCCATTCAGAACAGTTCGTTGGCTGGCCAGCGGTACTTGCCCAGTTGCTCGAACGACGAGACATTGGCGCGCATCAAGCAGAGGCCGCAATCACCGAAATTCTGAATGGAGTGGCGACGCCTTCGCAGATGACTGCGTTCATTGTTGCGCTTCGCGCAAAGGGTGAGACGGCCGACGAACTAGAAGGCATGTTGCATGCGGTGCGTGCAGCAGGAAATCGTGTGTCGCTCTCGGCCGACATTGCTTCACGTTCTATGGACATCGTGGGTACTGGTGGAGACAAGAGCAATTCCGTGAACGTGTCCACCATGTCGGCGCTTGTGGTTGCTGCTGCAGGTGTTCCGGTCTGCAAGCACGGCAATCGCGCGGCGTCATCAAGATGTGGTTCGGCCGATGTCTTGGAAGCAGCTGGAGTAGCCGTTGAACTAGACCCGGCGGGTGTTCAAGCGTGTGTCGAAGAAGCAGGTTTTGGATTTTGTCTAGCTGCTCGTTTTCATCCCGCATTTCGCTACACCGCGCCGTCGCGTCGCGAGATTGGTGTACCCACTGCATTCAACTTGTTGGGCCCCATGGCCAACCCTGCGCCTATTGCTCACATGTTGGTGGGGGTTGCAATGCCCAACATGATGGATCGCATGGCGGAAGCATTGGCAACTCGTGGAATTACCAGTGCGTGGGTAGTGCACGGACATAACGGTCTTGATGAACTTGCTGTCAGTGGCCCAAACATTGTTTTTGAATTGAAAGATGGTCGTGTGCGACGTAGCGAAATCTCTGCTTCAGATTTCGGGATTGCAGTGTCAACGCTGGACGATATTCGTGGCGGCGAAGCATCGGACAACGTCGCCGTCATGGAAAAGACTTTCACTGGTGCGCCTAGCGCTGTACGAGACATCGTGTCGTTTAACGCAGGATGTGCGTTACATGTTGCAGGAGTGGCGGCAACAGTTGGCGAGGGAATTGAACGTGCACAACACATTCTTGATTCGGGTGCCGCGACAAACAAGCTTCAGCACGTGGTCACGGTCAGTCAGCGTGAACGCGCACGTATGGAGGCTCAACCATGAGCGTGCGAGTTCCGGCAACATCGGCGAACCTTGGCGCGGGCTTTGATGTCATGGGGTTAGCACTCACCGCATATGCAGAGGTGGGAATTGTTGGTGTCGACGTTCTACCCGACGGGGCTAGCGAGGCGAATGACACGCATCCTGCACAAGTTGCGTTTCTTCGCGCAGGAGGTACCGGGCAAGTGTGGGTCAAGAACTCCATACCGATGGGTCGCGGCATGGGCTTTAGTGGAGCAGTTCGCGTTGGCGGAATAGTTGCAGCTGAAGTGCAACGAGATGGAGCCTCGTGGAGCAAGCACACGTCAGATGCTGTGCGAATCGGAACCGAACTTGAAGGCCACGCCGACAACGTTGCACCGTCTTTGCATGGCGGAGTGGTGATTGCCACCGATTCGATGGTGGTGCCCGTCGGCATGGCGCTCGATGCCGTCTTTGTGATGTGGGTTCCAGAGTTCACAACATCGACCAATGAGTCTCGCGGGAAAATTGGGCCCACGATCGCTTTGTCCGATGCTGTCTTCAATATTGCGCGCACGGCGATGTTTGTAACCGCACTCCAAACAGGAAACGTTGAGTTGCTTCGCGAAGCCACTCAAGATCGCATTCATCAACCCATTCGCTTGGCCGCATCTCCAGCGTGTGCCGCGGCGTTGGAGGCAGGTGTTGATGCAGGTGCATGGTGCGGGTGGCTGTCAGGGTCTGGACCCACCGTGGCACTGATGTGTGATCCCACCATGGCCGATCATGTGGCGGCTGCGTTGCCCGCAGATGGCCACGCCAAGTTGTTGCGGTTAGACACCCAGGGCGCCACGGTTCTCTGACACAACCCTGTCACACCCCTTCGTGAAAGTGGTGGGCATGGAAACATCACAGCCAGACATCACCCCCAACGAGACCCCCGTTCTCATGATTTCGTGTGATACCTGCATCATGCGCGACACCGAGGCCTGCAACGACTGCATGATGAGTGTTCTCTGTGACGTCGCTCCCACCGAGGCCGTTGTTCTCAATCTGCAAGAACTTCGTGACATCCGATTGCTCGCTCAGGCGGGTTTGGTGCCTACGCTTCGGCACCGTGCCGTCGGCTAATCGCGTTCCCAAGAATCCCAAGGTTGTCTCGTCCGACGCGCCGTCGGGGGGCGCCTATTGGGAACAGCTTCATGATGTTGCCCGTGATGCCGGACTTGACCACTGTGGAGTTGCGCCTGCCACCACCATGACGCGGGCATTGCAACAGTTGCAGCATCGCGTCGATAACAACTTGGTGAATGGAATGAAGTTCACCTATCTGAATCCCGTACGTTCCACCTCGCCACAATTGTTGGTGGAGGGTGCTCGGTCCGTCATTGTTGGAATGCGTTCGTACGCATATGAAGAGCCGCTTCACATTGATAACGGACGGTGTACTGCACGAATCGCGCGATACGCATGGATTGATCACTACGCAGAGCTGAAGAAGTCTTTGTCAGTTGTGGCCGCACGGCTGCGCACAGATGGGCATCGAGCAACGGTGTTTGCCGATGACAATTCCATCGTTGATCGTGAAACCGCGTGGCGCGCTGGTCTGGGTTGGTTTGGGCGTAATGCCAATGTGCTTGTTCCTGGAAAAGGGAGCATGTTTGTCATTGGTTGTGTGGTGACAACTGCCGACTTGCCAGTGGGTGAAGAAGTACCAGACGGATGCGGCTCGTGTGCACGCTGTATTCCGGCGTGTCCCACGGGCGCAATTGTTGATAACGGCGTCATTGACGCACACCGATGTTTGTCGTGGTTGTTGCAGAAGCCTGGAATATTCGACCCGCGTTTTCGTGAAGCGTTGGGTGACCGCATTTATGGCTGTGATGACTGCCAAACGGTGTGTCCGCCCACGAAAAAAGGTGGAACTCTTTCGGTACCGGTTCACGTTCAGTCGCGTGTTGATGTGGTCGAGTTGTTGTCGCTAGAAGACAATGCACTTGATGCAGCGTGTGAGCGCTGGTATGTGCATGGTCGTGACATGACATGGGTGCGTCGAAATCTGTTGATCGTGTTGGGTAACGTTGCAGACCCCACGCACGACAGCGTTGTGAACACTGTTCGGCGATACTTGTCACACGAACGCCCCGAACTGCGAGCCCATGCAGTATGGGCCGCGGCTCGTTTGGGGTTGTCACACATGATTCACCACGATGACCCAGATTCAATGGTTGTGGCAGAAGTGCATAATCTGCCAGCCTTGCGGGGCGACTTATGAAACACCTTCTTGTCACAAACGATTTTCCTCCCAAGATTGGCGGCATTCAGTCATTGCTGTGGGAGTGGTGGCGTCGTCTCCCGCCTGACTCGTTTGCAGTGCTCACAAGTCCACATCCCGATGCGACCACATTCGATCAACAACAGGCGTTTCGTATTGAGCGAACAAAAGAACCAGTGTTGTTGCCTCATCCATGGATGGTGCAGCGCATTAACTCATTAGCCAAAGAAATCGGTGCCGACTTCGTGGTCCTCGATCCAGCACTTCCGTTGGGATTAGTGGGGCCATCGCTTGCGCTTCCGTACATGGTGGTGTTGCACGGCGCTGAGGTCACGGTGCCAGGGCGATTGCCCGTATCGAAACAGATTCTTGGTCACGTCTTGCGGGGCGCACAACATGTCATTGCTGCTGGTGGATATCCGGCAGCCGAAGGACGTCACGCAGCAGGACGAAACATTCCCACAACGGTGGTCGCGCCAGGTGTTGACACAAATCGCTTTGTGCCATTGTCATCGCAGCAACGCGATGACGCGCGCGCCAAATTTGGAATTGCAACCGATGCAGAGATGATCCTGGGCATTAGTCGTCTTGTGCCCCGCAAAGGTTTCGACACGGTTATTCGCGCTGTTGCGCAATTGGCTCCGCACCGACCACGCCTGCAATTGGTCATCGCTAGTACTGGTCGCGATGAAGATCGACTCAAGAAGTTGGCTACCGAAGTGAATGCACCAGTCACTTTTTTGGGACGAGTTGCTCATGACGACATCCCAGCTTTGTACGGATGCACGGATGTGTTTGCCATGATGTGCAGAAATCGATGGGGCGGTTTAGAACAAGAAGGTTTCGGGATTGTTTTCGTGGAAGCAGCGGCCTGTGGTGTGCCACAAATTGCAGGCAACAGCGGGGGAGCAGCGGAAGCAGTGGTCAACGACGTCACCGGATTCGTCATGGATTCGCCCACCGATGTGTCGGGACTTGCAGCACGAATAGCGCGCATACTTGATGACCCAACTCTGCGCACGTCAATGGCTCACGCATCGCGTCAGAGGGCGGTGTCAACATTTGAATATGACGTCCTAGCTCGCCAATTGGGTGACGTTCTGAAAGTGGGGCAATGATGGACTCTGTGAAGGGCGCAGCCATTATTCGAGCTAACGAACTGCTCACCATCGCATTCGTTGTAACTGCGTCATTGTCAGTGGCGTTCTTTGAACAGCCATGGAAAGTGATTGCAGCAACAGTGGCGCTTGCATGCTTCAGTCTGGGTGTTGTGGTGTTTTTGTGGGGATACTGGGTGGCGGTGCAACGCAGTCGCACCGACAACATTGCCGTTGCCTCGTTGTACTTCTTGACCGACAAGAGTGCTCCACGATCAGTGTCGGCACGAATGAATGTTCTTCTTGTTGTGCAAGTGGTGGCTGGAATAGTGACTGCACTCATGCGTTCGTCTACCGATGGCAAGCCTGGAAGCACCTTGGCGTTCGGAATCCTGGTTCCGGTTCTTGGCCTTGGGCTCAACGGCCTGTGGGGTGCGCTACACGGGGAGTTTTCTCCCCGAAACACGGGGAATTCATCGGGGGTTCGCAGTTCGGGCTCTGAAAACGGGCAAGATGAGAGTCATGACTGACCGCGCTGCTCAGACCACTCACATCAATGCACCCCTACAACGCTGTGTTGACATTGTTCTTGATTTCGAGCGGTATCCAGAATGGGCAAAAGATGTGAAGGAAGCTGTCGTGCGATCACGCGACGAGCAAGGACGCCCAACTTCGGTGGAATACCGCGCGTCAGCACTCGGCCGTAGCACGCACTACACGCTCCAATATGACTACTCCGAAGCACCGGCACGTTTGTCGTGGACGTTGTTGGAAGGCGACATCATGCGTGCGCTCAATGGCGCTTATTCATTCGTTGAGGTCGATGGTGGAACGCAAGTGTTCTACGAACTTGAATTGGATCTTGTCGTTCCACTTCCTGGGTTTGTGAAGCGTCGCGCAGAGGCACGCATTCTGATTGAGGCAGTGAAAGAACTGAAGGCTCGCGCCGAATCGTGAGTCACGTCGGCATCGACGTGGGTGGCACCAAGTGTTACGGGGTCGCTCTCTCTGATGACGGACGCATTGTTCGTGAAGTTAGATACCCCACGCCACATGCATCTGACCTTGTTGACCTACTGCATTCCATGTACCAGGAGTTGGGTGGTGAGGGCTCGTTAGGTATCGGTGTGCCTGGGCTCATCTCTCATGACGGGATTGTTCACGCATCACCCAACTTGCGCGGTGCCCGAAATACCCCAGTGGGGCCAGAGTTGCGTGCGCGCATCGCTTCTGTAGTGCACGTAGAAAACGATGCAACGTGCGCTGCATTTGGTGAGTGGAAACAAGGTGCAGCTCAAGGTGCTCGCGATGCCATCATGGTCACGCTTGGCACCGGTATTGGTGGCGGAATTGTGATGGGCGGAGTTTTACAGCGGGGTGCACATGGCTTCGCTGGCGAGATTGGCCACATTGTGGTGGAACGAGACGGCACATTGTGTCCATGCGGTCGCCGTGGATGTTGGGAACGGTACGCATCCGGATCTGCTCTCCGCGATTTAAGTGGTGGAATGACCGGCGAAGAGTTGTTCGTTGCATTTCATAACGGTGATCAGCACGCGCAAGCCGTTGTCGAATCTTTTGCAGAATGGATTGCAGTGGGTCTTGCAAGTTTGACGAACACGTGCGACCCAGAAGTCATCGTGATTGGTGGAGGTGTCATCGAGTCCCTAGCTGATGCCTTCGATGTAGTGCAGACGCATTTTTCAGCGTCGCTCTACTCGGCTGATCTACGACCACACCCGCGACTGTTGCCTGCAGTCCTGGGCGAAAGGGCTGGCGCAATCGGTGCAGCTCTGCTTGCTATCAACACGTCAACTGCGGCGTAGTTGACTCCAATCCTGTTGGTGCTGGTCGCACCAATTGTTATTGGTCAGGTGCTGTTTCTGACCAATGACGTGAGCGTTCGACTGCACGCAACCACTGCGAGTGATTGCCGTGCGGTTGGTGTGGTTCACATCGTTTGTCGAGTGCCCACATGCGCCCAATGTCATCAAGCGATGTCCACACGCCCTCGGCAAGACCCGCCAAATACGCCGCACCGAGTGCAGTGGTTTCATGGTCGGTGGGGCGCAACACTGCCACGCCCAATTCGTCGGCTTGATGCTGCAACATGTTGTCCATGACGGATGCTCCACCATCGACGCGTAGTTCATGAAGTGTGACACCGCCTGCAGATGTCATGGCATCGATTGCGTCACGAGTTTGGTACACCATTGCGTCGACGACAGCACGCGCGATGTGCGCGCGCGTAGTGCCTCGCGTGATGCCAACAATTGTTCCGCGTGCATACGGATCCCACCATGGGCTGCCAAGGCCAGTGAATGCAGGAACGACATAGACGCCACCTGAATCTGGAACCGAATACGCCAAGTCGCCAATATCGGAAGACTTTTCAATGATTCCCAATCCATCGCGAAGCCACTGCACCGCTGCACCGGTAACAAATATTGCTCCCTCAAGCGCATACACCGGTGTTCCATCGCCTAAGTCCCAAGCAACTGTTGTCAACATGCCATCAGCTGGGTCGGGACATGTGCTTCCCACATTCAGCAGCACGAAACTGCCTGTTCCGTATGTGTTCTTTGCCATTCCTGGTTGAGTACACACTTGTCCGAAGAGTGCGGCTTGCTGATCGCCGGCTATTCCAGAGATAGGAATTCCATTCGGAACTCCGGGAACATCGGTGGTGACGCCATATCGACTGCTAGAGGGTCGCACCTCGGCCAGAGCTGACATGGGAACACCCAACAATTCGCACATGTTGTTGCTCCATGTCATGGTGCGAATATCGAACAACATGGTGCGGCTGGCATTGCTTGCATCGGTGACGAATGCTGACCCGTTCGTGAGTTTCCACACCAACCACGTGTCAATCGTTCCGATGCGTAGATGTGGTTCTGGCGGTGCGTCATTGTTGCGGAGTAGCCATGCGGCCTTGGTGCCAGAGAAGTACGGGTCGAGTACGAGGCCAGTGGTGTGTCGCACTACATCAAGATGGGGAAGGAGTGATTCACATACCGATGCGGTGCGGCGGTCTTGCCACACGATTGCGGGTGCAATTGGTGTGCTGGTGCGAGCATCCCACGCAACGACAGTTTCGCGTTGGTTGGTGATGCCGATTGCGGCAACCGGCTGAGTAAGTTGCGACACCACCTCTGCCATGGTTGCAACAATGGCGGTCCAAATTTCTTCTGCATCGTGTTCGACCCAACCTGGTTGAGGAAAGTGCTGGGTGAATTCGCGATACGACGAAAACGAAGGAGTTCCATCGTCAAAGACTGCACGGGTTCGAACACCCGTGGTGCCGGCATCAAGTGCGAGAACAACTGTCATGACGGTGTTCCAGACGCTCGAGCAATGAGATGAATAAGTTGCGACTGGACACCTGGTTGACACGCGAGAACCTGAGATGGCGTGACGGGTTGACCAGAGAAGTCGGTGACCACTGCGCCTGCTTCGGTGGCGATGATCTGTCCGGCAACCAAATCCCATGAATGAAGATGTTCTTCGAAGTACGCGTCGTATCGACCACACGCCACAAAACACAAATCGATTGCGGCTGCACCGAATCGACGAATGTCGCGAATTTCGGTCACCATGTTGGCAACACGTTGAGCGTGGGCAATGCGTTCGTGAATTCGATAACTGAAACCTGTGCACACCAATGCATCGGATAATTCCGAATTACTGCGAACTGAGATGGGTGCACCGTTGAGGGTTGCTCCTTCGTGGCGTGCGGCCGTGAACATTTCACCAAGTGCCGGTGCATAGACAGCGCCAGCAATGGGGCCAGTCTCGTCACATGCACCGATGGAGACTGCCCACATAGGAATGTCGAAATAGAAATTTGACGTTCCATCGATGGGGTCGATGTGCCATGTAATTCCTGATGTGCCAGACGTGTTGGCGCCCTCTTCTCCGATGATGGAATCGTGTGGGCGTTGCGCCGCGAGTCCTTCGGTAATCATTTTTTCGCTGGCGGTGTCGTACATGGTGACCATGTCCGTCGGTGATGATTTTGTGGTTGCCGAGATGGCGCCGCTCTTTCGTCCATGTAGCGCCATGTCGCCTGCGGCACGCGCTAATTGTTCGGCGAGTGCGCGCAGTTCACCAGCGTGAGTCATCGACTTCCTCGGTCGGCGAGTTCACGCCATTCACCCAACGCACGAAGAACTAGTACAGCCACGATTGCAGTGCCGCCAGCGCTGATGACCGAACCGAGAAGTATTCCGATTCCAAGCGGCAGTCCGCAGTCACCATCGCATTGCACATCGACAAGTGCATATCCAATCAGTCCGCCGGCAAGTCCGCCAACGAGGATTGAGATGAAGGCCATAATTCGCGCACCCGTGGACGGGAGTGCTGAGAGTGATTGTGAGGGATCGGACACGACCCCATCGTAGGCGCATCAGTTCGGTGCTGGACTAGCGTTCTCTGCGGTGGCGATGGTTCGGTCAATAGTGCACGTCGACATGAATGCGTTCTATGTGTCGGTCGAATTGCGTCGTCATCCCGAACTGCGAGGTCGGCCTGTGGTGGTGGGTGGCACAGGAGGGCGCGGTGTGGTTTCGGCGGCATCGTATGAGGCTCGACAATTCGGGGTGTCGTCTGCCATGTCGTCTGCAGTCGCACGCAAATTGTGTCCAGATGCAGTGTTTTTGCACCCCGACATGGGGCACTACCTCGAGGTCAGTGCGCAATTGCGCACCATCTTTGAATCGTTCACGCCACTCGTGGAACAGATTTCTGTCGACGAAGCATTCATGGATGTCACGGGTGCGCGAACACTGATTGGTGATGCCCAAGAAGTTGCGCGTCAACTTCGACAACGAGTCATGGACCACATGCAGTTGCCGTGCACTGTTGGAATTGCACCGAACAAATTCATCGCCAAGATGGCATCTGAGCATGCGAAGCCTCGCGCCCGTCCCGACGGCATTGACCCTGGGTACGGAGTTTTCGAAGTACTTCCTGGAGAGGAATTGGGTTTTCTCCATCCGCTACCCGTCAGCAGTTTGTGGGGAGTTGGGCCCAAGACCTTGGCACGTCTCACCACATTGGGCATTCACACCATTGGCGACTTGGCTCAATTGGACGAAGCAGTGTTGTGCGCAGCCGTCGGCGATGCGCATGGTCGTCACTTATCAGCGTTGTCTCACGGGGTGGACGATCGTGATGTGGAGCCGGTGCGTACTGCGAAGTCAATTGGTCATGAGGAAACGTTCTTGCGAGATATTCGTGACATCAACGAGCTGCATCAACATCTTGTTCGTCTGTGCGATGCGGTTGCGCGACGAACGCGAGAAGCTGGCGTAGCTGCTGGAACGGTCATGCTGAAAGTGAAGTTCGCATCGTTCGAGTCGGTCACGCGTTCAACCACGCCAGATGTTGCACTTACCACGGGGCCATCAATGGTGGCTGCGTTGGAACCATTGCTGGCCTCTCTGGATATCTCACAAGGGGTCCGGCTCCTCGGAGTGCATGCGCAGAAGCTGGGCGAGGAAACTGGCGCTGCCCTCACATTGTTCGACATGGGGGGCGATGCATCGGTGGCAGACATTGAGGAACAGTGGCTCCCTGCTAGTCGAGCAGTTGATTCCATCGTTCAGAAATTTGGCGATGGTGTCATTGGGCCTGCCAGCACGTTTCAGGGGCATCGACCGGGGGAAAATCGCTTCGGAGTGCCCGACGCGCCGAAGTAAACGCGCCCTACATGTGACGGTGGGAGAAAAAACACACTCGTCTGAATTGTGTTCGGCTGTGCGGGGTGCGACAATCAAGGCGTGCCATTGTCTGACGACGAACAAAGAATCCTGCGGGAAATAGAGGACCAACTCAAGACAGACGAGAAGTTTGCATCTGCGGTCTCATCGTCTGGGTTGTACAAGCATTCAGCACGACGCGTGTGGTGGTCGTTGGTGTGCATGGTGGTGTGTTTGGTCGCCATCGTGGTCACTCTCCAAATTCATTACATGCTTGCTTTTGTTGGGTTCATTGGCATGCTCGGTTGTGCGTTGAACATCGAGCGTCAGCTTCGTCTAATAGGTCGTGCTGGCGTTCAAGATCTCGCTCAGAAAATGCCCAAACCGCGGGTGCGGTTTCCAAGGGACTAGTTCTCATCATGGCGGGCGATTCATCTTTTCTTCGCCCAGCGATAGTGGTCGCCGTTCTTCGACATCCTTCGTTGTGGGTCACTGCGGTGCGTCAGGTATTTCGGCTTGCGCCACAGGGTTGGTGGCGGCGAGCTCCGTTCTTGCCGGTGCCGCGGGCTGATTACATGGAGTTTCGATTGGTGACTCAATACGGCGGAACCTTGTCATCGGCCAGTAACTCGATTCGTGCCGTTGATGTGGTGGACTATCTCTCGTGGTGCAAACAGTGGGACAAGCAGGCATGAATTTCGGTACATGCGTTCTTGTCGTGTCTCGGCGGGGCCGGGTTAGATAACCATGCGGAGCGCGCTCGTACTCAATGCAACGTACGAACCGCTCAGTGTTGTGTCGGCTCGGCGAGCAATTTGTCTAGTGCTCCTCGACAAGGCTGACATTGTTGCCGACGACGGAACTCATGTTCATTCCGAACGAATGTCGATGGCATCGCCAATAGTTATTCGATTGCGCTATGTGGTCAAGGTTCCGTATCACCGTCACACGGCCATGTCGCGTCGCGCAGTTTTTGCGCGTGACAACCATAAATGTGGATATTGCGGTAACCATGCGGACAGTATTGACCATGTGCTTCCGCGATCGCGCGGTGGCAAGAATGTGTGGGAGAACGTTATTGCGGCCTGTCGAGCATGCAATTTGCGCAAACGCGATCGAACTCCTGAAGAAGCCGGAATGAAATTATCCACTCCGCCGCGTGCACCGCGTGAGTTGTCATGGATTGTGTATTCCGTGCCACGGGTTCCCGAAGAGTGGAAGCCGTTCTTGGCAGAAGCCAGCTAGACCGACCAAAGTGGTGTCATGAATCCAGATGACTCCCTGCATTGGCGACGTCATCATTGGCGCGGTGGCGCTGCCGATTTCCACGCACATGATTTGCCTGTGGAGCGTGCTTTGTGGTGGTGCGATGTTGATTCACCGGCGCTGATTGTGGGGTCATCTCAATCCGTTGACATGGTGTCAGATGCGTGCGCAACCGAGCAGGGGTTCGATGTGGTGCGCCGGCGCAGCGGTGGGGGAATGGTGTTTGTGCACCCCAGCGATTCGGTGTGGTTCGATATCACCATCAACCGTAATGATCCGTTGTGGACCGATGATGTCTCAACGTCAATGTTGTGGTTGGGTCATGTGTGTGTGTCTGCATTGTCGCCATGGGTGCAGTCACGGGCCTGGACTGATCAGTTCAACGCACGAGAATTCGGTAAAGACATTTGCTTTGCGAGTGCTGCACCCGGTGAGGTGTTCGTTGATGGCATGAAACTTGTTGGCATCAGTCAACGACGTACTCGTGAGGGCGCACGCTTTCAATGTGTGCTGTATCGCGAATGGAATCCGCACACATGGGCGCCGTGTATTCGTGATGCTCGCGTTGCAGATGCAGCTGCACACATTGGTGTGCACACAGTGACAGCCAGTGCGCTCGACATTGTCGAGGCAGTATTCGCTGCACTGCCTCAGAAGTAGTTCATCACTCCACGTCATTGGGCGTTGTCCCACACCACGTTGTTGTGATCACCCCATGGCGCTTCACCCGATGTGTGTTGTCGGTCGGGGTGGGTCTCTTGTCGTCATTCCTCCGTGCCACTTTTTGTCGTTCCTCCGTGCCGCGTTTCGTGGCGTCCGAGTGCCCCCGCGATGAGGTCTTGTGGGGGTGAGTGGGGGGTGTGGTGGAGAAAAGTGGGGGGAAATGGTTGACATAGGGGGAAAGTGGGGAATAGAGTAGCCAGCGAGTTGGAGGCGGAGTACTCCTCTCGGGAGGCGGAGACGTGTTCGTAGGAGTGCATGAGCGACAGCTCGACCCAAAGGGTCGACTTGCGTTGCCTGCTGCCTTTCGTCCCCGTCTTGAACCACGCTGTTACCTCTCTTTCGGTCGCGACAAGTGCATCGACGTCATGACCGCCGAAGCGTTCGAACGCGAAGCAGCCGACATTTTGGACAAGGTGCGTCGTGGTGAATTGGAACGCAGTGAGTCCCGTGCGTTGGCTGTCAGCACGGTGGAAGCCACGATTGATGCGCAGGGCCGAATCACCCTCGATGAAAAGTTGCGTGACTATGCCGGCATTTCTTTGGGGGCCAAAGTCACTGTGGCGGGCTCGTTCGACAGAGTCGAAATTTGGGAACCCGATCGTCATGAGCGCAACATCGGTGCAGGCACCGAAATGATCGCTGGAGCAGGCGCGTGATCGTCAATGCTCGTTCTTTCGTATCAACCAACCAGAGGCCGACGGTCTCTGGCAGTCTCCCGGATGGCACGGTGGTTAGCTCCAACTCCGCCCGCTGCCATCGCGCGCGTACCGGGGATAAATCCGGACGGCATTCGCTGTCCGGGAGGCTGCCAGGGACCGTGGGCGCATCTTGTATGAGTGCCGATTTCTTGCACGATCCGGTGATGATGGCCGAGATCTTGGATGTATTCACTGATCTTGATCACGGCACTTTTCTCGATGCCACATTGGGTGGTGCTGGTCATTCGCGGGCACTTCTTGCGGCTCACCCACAACTTCGCATCCTTGGCCTAGACCAAGATGTCGTTGCTCTGTCGGCCGCGGCTGATGTGTTGTCTCGCGCTGGTCTGAGTGAGCGTGTCACCCTCCGACACACTCGCTTTGACGCAGTGTCTCGTGTCGTGGCCGAAGAGGGGATCGGTTCGTTGGCCGGCGCCCTCTTCGACCTCGGCGTGTCATCGCCACAGTTCGATGTTGCTGAACGCGGTTTTTCATACCGTCACGATGCACCTCTTGACATGCGAATGAATCAGTCGCAGGAACTCAGCGCAGACGTCGTGGTGAATACATACTCAGAAGTTGCACTTGCTGAAATGTTGCGACGTAACGCCGATGAGCGATTTGCATCGCGTATTGCGCGGTCAATCGTTGCATCGCGGCCAATTCGTTCCACCAGCCATCTTGCGGAAATTGTTTCAAGTGCAATTCCTGCCCCAGCGCGTCGTCGTGGTGGGCATCCTGCGAAACGAACTTTTCAAGCCATTCGCATTGAAGTGAACGCAGAACTGGACATCTTGCCGGGTGCGTTGCGTGATGTCATTGCACTTCTTGAGCCAGGTGCATGTTTGGCGGTGTTGTCCTATCACTCTGGAGAAGACCGCATTGTGAAAGAAGTAATGCGATCTGCCGAAACAGGCAACTGCACATGTCCGCCCGCGTTGCCATGTGCATGTGGTGCGGTTCGCACAGTGGAACGAGTTCGTGTGGCACGAGAAGCTTCACGTGACGAAAAAGAACGTAATCCTCGCAGCACATCTGCTCGTCTTCGTGTTGTGCGCAAACTGAGTGTCGGGGAAGTGCTCTAGTTATGGCGCTCGCTTTTCGATTCCCAGCTGTCTTGGTTCCGCGTGACGGAGAAGAGCGCGTTGTTCTCAGTATTGTTCCTGAATCTGACCGCCGTTACGTGCGGGTATTTATCGGAGCAATGGTGGCCTTGATGTTGATGGCATTGGTGGTTGTGTTGCGGGTGAACATGGCGCATCAACAGATGCGAATTGACTCATTGAATTACGACATCTCACGTGCGCGTCTTCATTTCGACACCCTTCGTGCACAACGTGCCGATTTGCAATCTCCGGAAAAACTCATGGAGAGCGCTCGAGCCATGGGTCTCGTGCCAAGTCTGTCTGTACGCATTATTGATATTCCTCCTGCAATTGCGGCAGAAGTTGCTTCTACGGTGGGCAAGGTAGATGCAGATGTTGCTGCTGCACAAGAGTCTCCGCTTGACGAATTCGGTCGTCTGAAGCCAGCAGTTGTGGGTTCTCCATGACGCACGAGTCACGTCGGGGAACACGTTCGCACGATGCGAGCCGTTCTGGTTCGTCCTCGTCTCGTTCTCGTTCGTCTCGTTCTGGATCGTCACAATCGGCGTCGTCACGATCGACGTCGTCTCGTCAGCGCTCTGGGTCGTCAACCTCGCGTTCGTCTAGTCGGTCTTCGTCCACGTCTCACGCCGCAACAGATGGTCGTCGGTCGACAACGTCACGATCAACCTCGTCTCGCTCGCGGTCAACTTCTTCTGAGCGTCGTTCACCATCATCAACACGGCGATCGGTGTCACCAGAACGTCGCGCCTCATCAACCCGTCACGCATCGTCTCGTTCGGGAGAAAGTCCATTTCGCCCACTATTCGTGAGCCTGCTGACAGGTCTCTGGAAGGGAATGAAAAGTGCAGCGATGGGTGAAGTGCCGCCCGAAGTTCGCGCTAGCAAAATTTCCTCGAGTGATGCACACAAGTTGGTGAAGCGAAGACTGCGTGTCTCCATCATTCTGTTTGCCATTGGTCTTTTGATTATTGGTGGTCGAGTAATTTCGTTGCAGACATTTGACCGCGACGGTTACTACGAGGCCAGCGTTAATCAGCGCACGCGCGTGAACACAATTCGCGCAACGCGCGGTGTGATTTTCGATCGCAACGGAAACGAACTTGCGTTGTCAGTGCCGAGCACCACGGTGTACGCCGACCCGCGAGAGATTTCAGATCCAGTCGGTACTGCTCGACAGTTGGCAGCAGTCTTGGGTTTAATGCCTGAAGACGAGGCAAAGCTTGCAGACAAGTTGGCGCAACCAGGGTCAAAGTTTCACTACATCGCACGTGAACTCACCAAAGATGAAGCAGCTGTCATCTTGAATCTTGGACTTGCAGGCATCTATTCATACATTGAGCCGTCCCGCCAGGTGGAAGGTGGAGTTGCCGAAGCAGTCATTGGACGCACCGATCCTGATGGCGTTGGCACCTCAGGGCTTGAGAAACAGTTCAACACGTTGTTGATTGGCGCAGACGGCAAGTCGATGCGTGAAGTTGACAAGAATGGTCGCACGATTGCTGGTGTGGGAAAGACAATCGTGACACCAGTGCCAGGTGATGACTTGGTTCTCACGATTGACCGAACCGTGCAGTATCACACCGATGCGGCACTCCTTGATCGAGTCGCGCAACTTGGCGCTAAGGGCGGTACCGCGATTGTGATGGATTCTGTCACTGGAGAGGTTTACGCAATGTCGAACATTCGACGCGATGAGTCTGGCGCTGCGGTGGTGGCCAAAGGCAACTTCGCTGCGGTAGAGGCGTATGAACCGGGATCAGTTGCAAAAGTATTCAGCTTGAGTGCGGCACTTAATGAAGGAAAAATCAGCGCAGAGAGCGTGTTCTCCGTTCCTGGCATTACCACTATTGACGGATTTCCCATTCGTGACGCGTGGCCACACCCCACCATGGACATGAGCGTGCGCACCATTTTCAGCGAAAGTTCGAACATTGGCACCATGATGGCTGCGAACACAATCTCGAGCGAGAAACTCCACAACTACTACTCACTCTTTGGCTTCGGACGAAAGACGGGACTGAACTATCCGGGTGAAAGCCGGGGCATTCTGCGTGACGCAAAGAAGTGGCGCGGTACCGAGAAATACACGGTCACATACGGATACGGGTTGGCAACGACGGCATTGCAGTTGGTTGCGGCAGTGAACACTGTTGCCAACAAGGGTGTCTTCATTGAGCCGAGTCTTGTGAAAGCAACCATTGATAAAGGTGGGAAGCGAAAGGCGACTCCAGCGGGAAAGACACGTGTCGTGTTAAGCGAATCAACAGCCTCCACGATGACTGATCTCATGCGGGAAGTGGTGTGCACAGGCACGGGAGAGTTGGCCAAAGTTCGTGGCATGGAGATTGCTGGCAAAACCGGAACCGGATACAAAGTGCAAGACAACGGTACGTACGCCACAGACTCTGGTGCTCGTCGATACTTTGCTTCATTTGTCGGTTTCTTTCCCGCACGGAACCCGCGGGTCACCATGTTGGTCAGCATCGACGAACCAAGTGCCGATTCTCGTGACCGTTTTGGTGGAACCGCTGCTGCTCCCGTTTTTGCTCGATTGGTTCCGACGGTGATGCGCGAGCTTGGTATTGAATCCACTGGATCAAACATGGGATGTAGGTCAGTAGCGGCTACGGCAGGACAGTAGAGGCACCTGCTATGACGCGAGCGCAGTGTCCACCTATCTCCATTTCTCATCTGTTGTCAGAAGCTCAGTGTGAAGCGCACGTGGACGGTGCCGATTGTGTAATTACTGGACTGTCGCAAGATTCGCGCAGTGTGCAAGCGGGCGACTTGTTCGTGTGCGTGCGTGGCGAATCATTTAATGGTCATCAGTTTGTCAGCGAGGCGCTTGCAGCAGGTGCAGTTGCGTTGCTTGTTGATGAAGAGGTTGATGTATCAACGTTTGGTGATGTGACAGTCGTGCGTGTTAACAACGTCCGCGAAGTGCTCGGCACGGTGGCATCGGCGGCTTTCGGGCATCCCAGTCGTCAACTGTTGATGATTGGCGTTACTGGTACCACGGGCAAAACCTCAACAACGTCAATGCTTGGCGCCATCTTGAACTCATCTGGACGCACTGCGCGCGTCTTTGGAACATTGACAAATGTTCGAACCACGCCCGAAGCGATAGAGGTTCAGGCTTTGCTGCATGAGTGCCGTTCCAATGGGGTAGAGGCTGTAGTGATGGAAGTTTCATCGCACGCACTGGTGCTGCATCGTGTGGACGGAATTGTGTACGACATCGCAGTGTTCACGAACATTGGGCGTGACCATCTGGATTTCCATGGAACCGAAGAGGCGTATTTCGCTGCGAAGGCCATGTTGTTTTCTCCAGATCGTGCACGCCGGGCTGTGGTGAATGGAGACGACGTCAAAGGACGACTGTTGTTTGATGCTGCAGCAATCCCCACAACGCTGTTCCAACGCTCAGATGTGCAGGTTCGTGAGATGGCGCTTGACCACATCGATTTTGAATGGCACCAGCAGCAACTTCATGTTCCGATGGGGGGTGAGTTCACTTTGATGAACGCACTAGCGGCAATAACGGTGGCTCATGAACTTGGTCTGTCGTCATCCCAGATTCAGGATGGGTTGTTGAAACTTCCCCCGGTTACTGGTCGCTTTCAATCTGTTCCAAATTCACGCGGTATCGGCATTGTTGTTGACTACGCACACACTCCAGAGAGTGTGACGTCGCTATTGGCATCAATTCGTCCATTGTGTCGCGGACGCCTTGTCGTGGTCTTTGGGTGCGGTGGGAATCGAGACGCGGGCAAAAGGCCGTTGATGGGTGCAATTGCCTCAGAGCTTGCCGATGAAGTGGTGGTGACCTCTGATAATCCGCGTATGGAGGACCCAGATCGCATTATTGAAGACATTTGTGCCGGAATACCAGCCTCGTATTCTCATCTTCGACGCGTGCCTGATCGTGCAGAAGCCATCACATCCGCCATTTCGCGGGCTCGGCGTGATGACATAGTGGTTATTGCTGGCAAGGGTCATGAATCCTCCCAGGAAATACAGGGAGAGTTTTTTCCCTTTAGTGACGTAGAAGTCGCCACACGAGCGGCTGAATTGGGAGAGGAAGTGCAGCCATGATTGCAGTGCTGATTGCTGGCGCAGTCTCAATGTTGCTGTCCCTCTTTGGAACGCGTCGCCTTATTGCATTCTTCGATGCCATTGGTCGTGGTCAGCCAATTCTGGGTTCAGAGGATCACGGCCCTGTTCATCACATGAAGAAGCAGGGAACCGCCACCATGGGTGGACTTGCCATCTTGTTGTCTGCATTTATCGGTTGGCTGGTGGCACACATTCGTGATGGCATCGCATTGTCTGATCAAGCGATGATCATGTGGGCTGGTGTTGCCATCTTGGCCACGATGGGATTTTTGGACGATTACTTAAAGGTCCGAAAGTCGCATAATCGTGGAATCTTCTGGAAGAAGAAGGGTTGGATCACCTTCGGTTTAGTGCTCGGAATTATGTACTGGTTGTCGGCGGGCACTGGTGTGAGCGAAACGCTCTCTTTCACCCGTTTCGATCTTCCCGGCTGGCAGTTGAATCAGGCAGTGTGGGTGGTCTGGACAGCCATCATGGTGTGGTCCACCACAAACGCCGTCAATGTCACGGATGGTCTTGATGGACTCGCGGCTGGATCAGCATTATTCGGATTTCTCGCCTTTACTGTCATTGCGTACTGGGCATTTCGTAACCCTGATGTGTACGAATTAGTGAACCCACTTGACCTTGCAGTGTTCTCGGCCGCGATGGCTGGTGCATGCGGTGGTTTCTTGTGGTGGAATGCAGCTCCTGCACGCATCTTCATGGGTGATGTTGGCGCATTGGGAATTGGTGCGGCTCTTGGTCTGCTTGCGGTCGCCACAAACACCCATTTGCTGTTGCCCATTATCTGTGCATTGAACGTGATGGAGTCGGGGTCCGTGGCATTGCAAATGGGAGTCTTCAAGGCGTCGGGTCGAAAGAAGCGATTGTTTCGAATGTCTCCCATCCATCACCATTTTGAATTGCTTGGCTGGCCTGAAACAACGGTCATCATTCGTTTCTGGATTTTGTCAGGCATCTGCGTGGCTATTGCGCTCGGAATTTTCATTGCGGACTTCACCAACATTGCAGACACCTTTGCGGGAAGGAAGTAATCATGACGGCAACTAATTCGTCGCGTCCCACACAGTCGCTTCGTGATCGTCGCGTTGGTGTTCTTCGTCGCAAGGGGAGTGCTGACAAAAACAGAATTGCACAAGAGAAGCCTCCCGCAGCGTTCTATTGGATCATCGTTGTTGTCGCGTGTTTCGTTGTGCTCGGTCTGTTAATGGTGCTGTCGTCATCATCGGTGACCAGCTTGCACACTGGTTCATCTGCATGGGGCATGTTCATGCGGCAGGCCTCATGGGTTGTGCTGGGCGGTGTCGCAATGTGGTTCACTGCATCAATTCCCTACAGCGCATGGCAGAAGCAGGGCGTCATCTATTTCGCCACAATTGCCATCTTTTCCATCAATGCATTCGTGGGTCTGCGCGGTCAGGCATTTGGTGGTGCAACTGCGTGGCTTGACTTGGGACCATTTCGTTTGCAGCCGTCCGAGTTCATGAAGGTTGTCGCGATTTTGTTTGCTGCAAACCTGCTTGCACAAAGACACCGCGCGGTGGCAATTCCCAACGTGGTGTTGTACCCGATGTTGGGATTGCTTGCCATTACTACTGGCCTGTGTGGTCTACAGCGCGACTACGGCGGTGCACTGATTTTTGGTGGCACGTTGTACGTGATGATGCTGATGGGTGGCGTTCCCTGGAAGCAAATGGTGGCCACAGCCATTGGGTTGGCTGCAGCAGGTTTTGTGGTGATGAACTCCGCCAGCCGAGCTAGCGAGCGCATGACTGCATTTTTGAATCTTGAGGCCACGAAAGACGATGTGGGCTATCAGGTGTACCAAGCGTTGCTCAGTATTGCGAACGGTGGCTGGAGCGGAACCGGAATTGGTGCTGGTACCAGCAAGTGGGGCTACGTCCCGTTGGCCTACAGCGACTTCATTTTCTCGGTCATTGCCGAAGAATTAGGAATCTTTGGAACCGTCATGGTGATTGGCGGTTTCATCTTGCTCGTCTTGTTGTCGGTGCAAGTGGCGTTGTCTGCAAGTGATTTGTTTGGTGCATTCATTGCTGGCGGAGTGGGGGCATGGTTTGGGTTTCAGGCCATCGTCAACATCGGTGGTGTCGTCGGTGTGTTGCCGTTAACTGGTCTGACGTTGCCGTTTCTCTCGTACGGTGGCTCTTCGATGATTGCATCGATGGCTGCAGTGGGGCTCTTGCTGAACGTCGCACGATTCGCGAGGCACTAACGATTATGTTCGCTGTTGTGACCGGAGGCGGCACAAGTGGTCACGTGATGCCTGCATTGGCGATTCTCGATCTGCTGAAAGAATCTGGGTATCAGTCAAGCGATCTCGCGTATGTGGGGTCTCGTCGTGGAATTGAGACACGGCTATTGAACAACTCTGATGTGCAGAGTGAGTTCCTGCCCATCTCTGGATTACAACGTTCGTTTTCAGTTCGGTCCATCATGCGAAACATCGCGTTTCCGTTTCGCGTACTTCGCAGTCGCGCAATTGCGTTACGTCTGGTGTCGCAGTGGAAACCATCTGTTGTTGTGTCGGTCGGTGGATACGCGAGTGACCCTATGGCGTGGGCTGCGCGACGAAAAGGTATTCCGCTTGTATGTGTCAGTTACGACCGGATTGCTGGTCTTGCTACACGACAGCAAGCAAAGCACGCCGCCGTTTGTGCGGTCGCCTTTGCAGACACCGATCTACCCAACGCTGTTGTGACAGGTGCTCCTGTTCGACGCGATGTTCGATTGCTTCGTATTGCTGAACAACGTGTTGCTGCGCGGGAGCGATTAGGGGTACCACCTAACTCACTGCTGGTCACGGTGGTGGGCGGGTCGCTCGGCTCGGCAATGTTGAATGCATCTGTTCCATCAATCATGAATGAATGTGCGCCGTTTGGTGACGTTTTTGTGTATCACATTTGTGGCGAGCGATTTATTGAGACAGGTGAACGAATCTCGGTTCCCGCTGGATTGGCGGGTTACGCATGTGTGGGATATCAATCGGCAATGGCCGATGTGTACGCAGCCACTGATGTGTTGGTGGCACGCGCAGGAGCAAGCACAGTTGCCGAAATTGCCACTGCAGGCATCGCATCGGTCCTTGTGCCATGGTCAGGTGCAGCAGACAATCATCAACAGCTAAATGCCGAGTGGTTGTCGTCAGTGGGGGGCGCGCGACTTGTCTCTGAAACGGAGTGCGCTAACGGCACGCTTGCCAAAGTGGTCGCAGAGCTTGTCTCTCATCGCCAGCAACGCGAAGAACTAGCTTCGGCGGCGTACGCACGGGGAGAAGTTCATCGTGGTAACGCTTTGGTGGCTGTTATTCAGAACGCCGCTCGCTGATACCCACGGCGTGAAACAATAGACAGCGCATGTCATCGCGTCGTCGTCGCCAACTGGAAGTGGAATCCCTCAGCGTGTCCACCCCACAGCGCTGCCATGTTGTTGGTGTTGGCGGTCCAGGGATGAGCCCTTTGGCATATGTGCTGGCGGGGCGTGGGCATTCTGTCTCTGGGTCGGACATGCGCGATTCAGAAGTGCTTGACCAACTTCGAGACCACGGTATTGCCGTCACGGTGGGTCATTCACCGGAATTGGTGCGCGATGTCGACATCGTGACCTTTTCCACCGCCATACCGGACACAAATGTTGAGCTGGCAGAAGCACGACGACTTGGTCACATTGTGTGTCATCGCTCCGAAGTGTTGGCAGCGTTATGTCGGACAACAGAGTCGGTGGGCGTCGCAGGAACGCACGGCAAGACAACATCGTCAGCATTGCTCACCCATATTCTCACGACTGCTGGTCGTGATCCGTCGTGCATTATCGGTGCAACGGTGCATGGATTGCACACTGGTGCACGTGTCGGCAGTGGTGAATTGTTTGTGTTGGAAGCAGATGAAAGCGATGGAACGCTAGATGTGTTGACCTTTCGACACCTTCTTGTTACCAACATCGATGTTGATCACCTTGATTATTTCGAGACGTTTGAAGCTGTGCAGAACTGTTTCGTCGAAGCAGCCCAGCGAACGACGGGCATGGTGGTCGTGAACGCGGATGACCACGGCTCCTCGTCACTTCGTGATGCTGTGCGCAATCGTGATCACGTGCTGTCGTTTGGGTATTCAGACGATGCAGACATGCGTGTCACGGCAACACAACACACGCCAGAGGGTCAGATTGTTCATGTGGAATTTCGAGGACAGTCGGTGGCATGCGCTCTTCCGTTGCGTGGCGATCACAATGCCATGAATTGCGCTGGTGCTATTGCTATGGCGTGTGCACTTGGTGTGGACTTCACTCAGGCATCTCGAGCCCTGGAAACGTTCGGTGGGGTGGGTCGTCGATTCACCGAACGTGGCATGTGGAATGGCGCGTTGTTTGTGGATGACTACGCACATCTTCCGGCGGAAATTGAAGCCGCGCTCGCTGCAGCGCGCTCACATCCTCAACTCACGGGTCGCGTTGTGGCTGTGTTCCAGCCGAATCGCTTCCATCGAATTGCTGCAATGGCCGACTCGTACGCACATTGTTTTCAGGCCGCAGATCATGTGGTTGTTACCGATGTGTATGCATCTGGAACGGCGCGAATTGATGGTGTCACCGGAGAATTGGTGGTGAACGCCATCAAAAAGGCTCATCCGGACACTGAAGTTGTGTGGGCACCGCATCGAAGCGACATCGTGCGAGATGTTCAAGCATTCGTCCGTGCGGGAGACATCTGTGTCTCGATGGGGTGCGGCGACATTGAGACATTCCCTGACGACGTCATGAACGGTGTTTCGCAATGATTGCCGATATCCCTTCGCTTGTAGCGCAATGCCATCAGCGAAACATTGATGTGGCCACGCATGTGAGTGTTCGTCATCTCACCACCTATGGCGTCGGTGGAAGTGTGGCTGCGCTCATTACTGTTCGCACCCACAACGACATTGTGGCGTGTGCACACGTTCTGAAAGAGTTTCCTACTGCGCCTGTGGTGGTGCTGGGGCGTGGCAGCAACACGTTGTTTAACGACGGGGAATTCAGCGGCGTTGTTGTATTGCTTGCATCGTCGGATGAAGCTAAGAACGTACGCGTTGAAGATTCTTTGGTCACTGCATCTGGTGCGATGTTGATGCCGGTGTTGGCGCGCCGTTCAGTGCAGGCTGGCCGCGGGGGTTTGGAATGGTGCGTCGGAATTCCAGGGACCGTGGGAGGAGCTGTGCGCATGAATGCTGGTGGTCATGGCGCGGAGATTGTTGATGCATTAGATACATGTGAAATTGCTTCATTGCGTTCAGGCACAGTGCGCTCTGTAAAGGCGAGTGATCTTGGGCTGCATTTTCGTGGGTCGGCATTGTCGCCCCATCATGTTGTGGTGTCGGCAACGTTTCGCACCAGCGGTATCAGTGAATCTGACGGCATTGCAGAACTGGATTCCATCGTTGCGTGGCGCCGAAGTAACCAGCCCGGCGGTCGCAATGCGGGATCTGTGTTTGTCAATCCAGCACCTGGAGAAGGAAGTGCAGGCTCATTGGTCGATGCTGCTGGATTGCGAGGTTTCTCGGTGGGCGGAGCGGCTGTTTCCGACAAGCATGCGAATTTCATTCAAGCTGGCGATACTGCGACTGCAGCGGACATTATTGGAGTGATGACTCATGTGCAAGATGTAGTGAAGTCTGTGCATGGTGTTGTGTTGCGGAGCGAAGTTCGACTTGTGGGATTCCCGCAAGACGTTGTGTCTCGCTTCGCCGAAACTGGGCATGAATCACGCGAGAAGCTTGTAGCACAAGATCACTTGCGTGAACTGTTGGGTGACACAGCATGAGTGGAGTTGACGACACTCCCATTGGTGAGCCAGAAGAGCTTGCGGTGACTGAGGTCAGTCAGGAAGTTCTCAATGAACTATCGGCGCTATTCGGTGACGAGCAAACGTCACAGTCGCCAGACCACAGCGTTACAGCCGATGCCACGCCGGAGGCATCGGCATCCATCACAAACGTCATTCCATTGGTGACGCCTACATCAGACCTGCCGCAGGTTTTGCGGGATGAAACACCCGACAATGTGGTGGTCATCGGCGGCGATGATGACGTCAGTGTCGACCTCACACCGGCTCCCGCTGATCCATTGCTGACGCCATTGTCTCGTGGCGGAGATGATGTCATCGAGATTTCAGATGACGGCGACGCGGTGGTGATCGATGCCGACTCCATTGACCGTGTAGTGATTGTTGATAACGATCGACCCGATGGCACGTTCGAAGAACGCCAGCGTCGCCGTCAGCGCCGTGAACGCTTGCGCAAAGTGAAGTGGGTGAAGCTGGCCGGAGTGATTGTCGCGGTCTGCGTGGTTGTGGCGGGAGTGTTGGCCTCACCATTGTTCGCGATTCGTACGGTCACATTTGAAGGGGTGGTCTACACCAGCGACAAAACGGTGAAAGCGGTGACTGACTCCATGAAAGGCGCATCGATCTTTACCGTCGACACCGCCCGCGCTCGTCAAAAGTTATTGGACGACCCGTGGGTAGCAGAAGTGCGAATTACAACAGACTTTCCTGGGAAGGCTCTGGTGGAAGTGTCAGAACGAGTTCCCGTTGTGTGGTACGTCGGTGATGACGAGAAAGCCCGTGTCGTTGATAATCGCGGACACGTGATTGCGGTGCTCGATGGATGGCCCACGAAGTATCTGCGTGTCTTGGGAACTGGGCCGTCACTCGACGCAGGAGCGATAGCCGACGATGTGTATCGCGCTGCTGCGCAATTGGTCTTGGCTCTTCCCGACGAAATTCGCTCGCAAGTGAAAGCGCTTGACCTCACGGGTGGGGGCGAGCTGTCCATGGTCTTGAAGAGCGGAACCATTGTCCGCTTCGGTCCACCCACCAATTTGCAGAACAAACTCATTGCTGTCGTGGTGCTTTTCCGACGACAAGATCCCGGAACGTTGGCAGTGGTCGATGTTTCTACTGGCGAACCCACGGTGCAATTGCGCTGACGACAACTGCTTGTGACCCGCACAGCAGCCTCAGAGAAGCAGAAAATCGTCTTCCGACGGCTGTATTGCACCAATTTCCCGTCCGTCTGTGGAAATATTGAGGAACACAGTCCAGAGACGGACAATTCTTCGGAGGAAGTGGCCAATGGCCGGAGCACCACAGAACTATCTCGCAGTCATCAAGGTCATCGGCGTTGGCGGCGGTGGAGTCAATGCAGTCAATCGAATGATCGATGCCGGATTACGTGGCGTCGAGTTCGTTGCCATCAATACCGATGCCCAGGCGTTGCTCATGAGCGATGCCGACGTGAAGTTAGACATTGGTCGTGAACTCACTCGTGGTCTCGGAGCAGGCTCTGATCCCGAAGTAGGTAAGGCTGCTGCCGAAGCGCATCGCGCCGAGATTGAAGAGCTCATCAGCGGCTCTGACATGGTCTTCATTACTGCCGGCGAAGGTGGTGGCACCGGAACAGGTGCTGCCCCTGTTGTTGCAGAAATTTCTAAGTCCATGGGTGCGCTCACCATTGGTGTTGTCACCCGACCATTCCAGTTTGAAGGTCGTCGGCGCTCAGTGCAGGCGGACAATGGCATCCAGCGCCTCAAAGAAAAAGTTGACACGCTCATCGTTATTCCGAATGACCGCCTGCTGTCGGTTGCTAACGACAAGACATCACTCATCAATGCTTTCAAGATGGCCGATGAAATTCTGTTGCAAGGCGTGGCGGGTATTACCAATCTCATTACGACCCCAGGACTTATCAACACAGACTTTGCTGACGTCAAGATGATTCTCACCAATGCAGGTTCTGCGCTCATGGGAATTGGTGTGGCAAGCGGCGACAATCGCGCTGTCACTGCTGCGAAAGACGCAATCTCAAGTCCGATGCTGGAAGCAGCCATCGACGGTGCACGCGGAGTGTTGCTCAACATCACCGGCCCATCGAGCATGGGTCTGTTCGAAGTCAACGCTGCGGCAGACGAAGTGCATGCCGTTGCACATCAAGATGCCAACATCATCTTCGGTACGGTCATCGATGACGAGATGGGAGATGAAATCAAGGTCACGGTGATTGCTGCTGGATTCGAACGCTGGGATACCGGTGCAACAAACTCATCGTCATTTGCAACGCGGTCGGCATCACGTCCAAGTGATTCGCGTCCCGCATCTAGCAACGTGCGCGACATCTTCTCTGATGGCGACCCACTTGCCGACGATGACGACGATTTTGACGTTCCATCGTTCCTGAAATAGGTCGCGAACAGTGATCGACCCAAGCGAGGTCGTCACCCGCGTTGCCACTATTCGATCTCACATTGCAGAACTGACCGACAGGTCGGTATCAATAGTTGCTGTCACCAAGACATTTCCGGTCGCTGCATGGCACGTTGCTGCAGATGCTGGCTGCGATGCGTTGGGGGAGAACTACGCGCAAGAGGTGCTAGCAAAGGTGGAAGAAATGGCCCCACCGCTCCCTCTCCATTTCATTGGGGCACTGCAGTCCAACAAGGTGCGTGCATTGGCTCCCCATATCTCGCTCTGGCAAGGGGTGGACCGAGTATCGGTCATCGACGAAATCGCTCGTCGCGCGCCCAGTGCGTCAGTTTTGTTGCAGGTCAATACCACCGGTGAAGAGTCAAAATCGGGGGTTGCACCTCACGACCTCGATGCGCTTCTCCACTATTCCCGAGCGGCGGGGCTATCGGTGTTGGGTCTCATGACCCTGGGTCCAACAGATGGGTCTCCGTCAGCGATGCGCGATGCCTTCACATCACTACGTCGTTTGGCCGATGAGCGTGGTCTCGTTGAATGTTCAATGGGGATGTCGGGCGACTATCGGCTAGCTGTCGAATGCGGAGCCACCATGATTCGACTGGGCAGTGTGTTGTTCGGTCAGCGTTCGTCCTCTCTGGGGTAACTCCCACACCACAGCGCGAAAACGGATTAGCCTGTCGGTATGTCGTTTTTCCGTCGTGCAATGGATTATCTGGGTCTCAGCAATGAAGAGGCGTATGACGACTACGACATGTCCATGGAATACGAGCGACCTGCTCGCGCCACTAGGCCCGAACCGCCAATGCGCCGTGGGTACGAACCTGAATTCTCGTCAGAGACCCCGCGCCCTGCGCCACGTGCTCCGCGTATTGATGACACCGGCGCAACTCGTCGCCCCGATGATTCAGGCTTGCAAGTTCGTCCAGTCGGAGCACCGCGCACAGCACCCACGGTTCGTGCTGTGCCATCTGCCGGTGACACCGCAACAATTCGCCCACGCAACTTCAACGATGCTCAAGCAATTGCTGATCACTTCAAAGATGGTGTTCCTGTCATTGTGAATCTTGAAGGTGCCGATCGTGAAATGGCACGACGTGTCATCGACTTCGCAAGCGGCATGTGTTACGCACTGAGTGGAACAATGGAAAAAGTTGGTAGCGGCGTGTACTTATTGAAGCCTGCCGTCAGCTTCGACCAACCCATGTACTAACCAACATGTCATTAGTTCTTTCACTCCTTAACTTGTTCACGCTGGCAATTTTCGCGCGAGCAATTCTTTCGTTCTTTCCACTCAGTCCACAGTCGGCGTTAGCGCCTGTTGTGCATTTTTTGTATCGAGTGACTGAACCAGTTCTCGCACCAGTTCGACGTGTTTTGCCGCCAATGGGCGGTTTTGATTTGTCGCCGCTTGTTGTTGTGATTGGCATTCAAATTCTCAGCCAAATACTCATCGGCCTGTAGCCGCATTGCGCCGACCCATACGGTCGACGTCTGTCAACCTGACGAGTGCCGTCACCATCATTCCGGCGGTATCGCTCCACTTGTCATGTGCTGTCACCATCATTCCGTCGGTGGTCCTTGTTGAACCCCTAGCCTTACAACGTGACGTATCCGCAGGTTGACCCCCAGCCACATTTCCCGAGCCTTGAAGAGTCCGTGCTTGCACGATGGGAGGCCGACAACACTTTTGCTGCCAGTGTGAATGCTCGAGACGCAGGAAAAGATGGCGAGAACGAATTCATCTTCTATGACGGTCCGCCATTTGCCAATGGGCTTCCGCACTACGGACACCTGCTGACTGGCTTTGTCAAGGACGCAATTCCTCGCTACCAGACCATGCGTGGACGTCGCGTTGAACGTCGCTTCGGATGGGACTGCCATGGTCTGCCCGCCGAAGTAGAAGCGGAAAAAGAATTGGGAATTGCTGGACATCCAGCAATTGCAGCGTTCGGAATTCAGAAGTTCAACGATGCATGTCGCACCAGCGTGTTGCGTTACACCGATGAATGGCAACGTTACGTCACTCGTCAAGCACGCTGGGTTGACTTCAGTAACGATTACAAGACACTGGACACTCCGTACATGGAGAGCGTCATGTGGGCTTTTCGCACGTTGTGGGACAAAGGGCTGGTGTACGAAGGTTTCCGGGTGCTTGCGTACTGCTGGCGTTGTGAAACTCCCTTGTCAAACACCGAGACGCGCATGGACGATGTGTATCGAGACCGACAAGATCCTGCGTTGACTGTGGCATTTGAATTGGAAACAGGCGAGCGAATCCTTGCGTGGACCACCACTCCATGGACATTGCCGTCAAACCTGGCACTGGCAGTGGGTCCAGATGTTGACTACGCGGTATTGCAACATTCAGACGGACGCGAGTACATCATTGCTGAAGCCCGTGTTGGTTCGTATGAAAAAGAATTCGACGGAGCAACGGTTGTTCGGACCATTAAAGGTGCAGAACTTGCAGGGCGCAGATACACGCCTCTCTTTCCGTTCTTTGCAGAGACGGAGAATGCTTTTGTTGTGTTAGCTGCCGACTTCGTTACCACCGAAGACGGCACTGGCGTGGTGCACATGGCGCCAGGATTCGGTGAGGACGACCAAAATGAATGCACGGCAGCTGGCATTGCGACCGTGTGCCCCATGGATGAACATGGTCAGTACACGGCCGAAGTAATGCCGTGGGCGGGGCGCCATGTGTTCGATGCCAACCCTGATGTCATCAAAACGCTAAAGGAGATGGGTGTTGTCATCCGTCACGACACGTATAACCACAGTTATCCGCATTGCTGGCGTTGTGCAGAGCCGTTGGTGTACCGCGCTATCTCGTCGTGGTTTGTGCAGGTCACCAAGTTCAAAGACCGCATGGTGGAATTGAACGAGAACATTCAATGGACACCAGATCACATTAAAGATGGAACATTCGGCAAGTGGTTAGCGAACGCCCGAGACTGGTCAATTAGTCGAAACCGTTTCTGGGGTTCTCCCATTCCTGTGTGGAAGAGCGACGATCCGCGTTATCCGCGCATTGACGTGTACGGATCCATCGCGGATTTAGAGCGCGACTTCGGTGTCACCGTCGACGACCTGCACCGACCGGGAATTGACAACTTGGTGCGCCCAAATCCTGATGATCCCACGGGGCAGTCCATGATGCGTCGCGTGCCCGAAGTGTTGGATTGTTGGTTTGAAAGTGGATCAATGCCGTTCGCACAGGTGCATTATCCGTTCGAAAATCGGGAGTGGTTCGAAAATCACTATCCCGGAGATTTCATTGTTGAGTACATCGGCCAGACGCGTGGCTGGTTCTACACACTTCATGTGTTGGCCACCGCATTGTTTGACAGGCCATCGTTTGCTACGTGCGTCAGTCACGGCATTGTGCTGGGTGATGACGGCGCAAAGATGTCAAAGAGTCTTCGGAACTATCCAGACCCGATGGCTGTGTTCGATTCACACGGCGCCGATGCAATGCGTTGGTACTTGTTGTCGTCTCCCATTCTTCGTGGGGGAGATTTCTCCGTCACAGAAGTAGGTATGCGCGACACTGTGCGCCAAGTGTTGTTGCCATTGTGGAACTCGTGGTATTTCCTGTCTCTCTACGCAAATGCAGAAAACACACATGGCAACGTTCGAACTGATTCTGCGAACGTACTTGATCGCTACATCTTGTCGAAACTAGGGGACACCATTCAGAGTGTCACTGAGTCGATGGATGCATATGACCTATTTGCCGCGTGTCAAACAATTCGTTCCTTCTTGGACACATTGACAAACTGGTACATCAGACGAAGTAGAGATCGTTTCTGGGCTGGTGACCAAGATGCGGTGGACACGTTGCACACGGTTCTCGTGTATGTGACCAAGATTGCTGCGCCGTTGTTGCCGATGATTTCCGACGAAATACATCGTGGACTGACCGGTGGATCAACGAGTGTTCATTTGGCTGATTGGCCAACACGAGAAGCTTTGCCCAACGATAATCGCTTGGTTGTTTCCATGGATCTTGTGCGTGATGTGTGTTCATCTGCGCTTTCGGTTCGCAAGACTCACGGACGTCGTGTTCGTCTTCCTTTGCAGACGTTGACAATTGCTTCTGCCGATGCTGACGGATTGGCGGATTTCCTCGACATCATCCGTGACGAAGTGAACGTTCGTGATGTTGTTCTGACTACCGACGTGGGCTCTGTTGCATCGCATGAACTGCAGGTTGTTCCTGCGGTTGTGGGACCACGCCTCGGACCCAACACTCAAAAGGTCATCGTGGCGGTGAAGAAGGGTGAGTGGACGCAAGATGGTGACCACATTCTTGTGGCAGGTGAACGTCTTGAGCCCGGTGAGTATGCATTGAAATTGGTGACACAAGCCGACACTGCAAGCGCATCGTTGCCTCGTGGGGCCGGCGTGGTCGTTCTTGACACCGTTGTTACTCCAGAACTTGAAGCCGAGGGTCTCGCACGCGACGTCATTCGTGCGGTCCAGCAGGCTCGGCGCGATGCGCAACTTCATGTATCAGACCGCATTGTTCTCACATTGAGCGTCGATGCGCCTGTTTATTCAATGTTGAGCACTCACGAGGCCCTCATTGGGGGTGAAACCCTTGCCACACAAGTGGTATGGGACGACTCACTGCCGAGAACAATTACGGTTGAAGGGGCAACAATCGGAATATCAGTGGCAGTAGGTCGTTGAGTTAGTGGCGATGTGGTCGTAGCCTCTCGGGGCAATACGGCATCCCGTATAAGGAGAGTGGTGGACCATGGCTCAGAAGAAGAAGGCAGCGACAAAGAAGGCTGCACCGAAGAAGCCCGTGGCGAAAAAGGCCGCGCCTGCAAAGAAGCCTGCCGCGAAGAAGTCAGCGCCCGCCAAGAAAGTGGTTGCGAAGAAGTCGGCTCCTGCAAAGAAAGCTGTTGCGAAAAAGGCTCCCGCGAAGAAGTCTGCACCTACAAAGAAGCCCACGGCTAAGAAAGTTGTAGCGAAGAAGC
>CAZCZM010000010.1:52258-54194 GCA_964503445.1 uncultured Bifidobacterium sp. | reverse complement strand
CGACCTACGCATTACGAGTGCGTTGCTCTACCGACTGAGCTACCTGGGCGGGTAGGGCTTTAACTTTACCGAGCGAACCGCACCGTTACCCCTGGCTCTAGCCGCGAAGGCTGACATCGCCGGGAACTACTGGTGCATCGACATCCGATGAGGCCTGTGCAACCTTCCACGCCAGCCAAATAAAGAGGAATTGAAAAGGCAGTCGGCCGTATGACACCAGTTGGTCGCTGAATGGTTCATTGCGCCAATCCCACGCCATGTAGAGATTTCCGGGATACACAGCAACAAACAGAGCAATCGCCGCAATGGCACCACGACGTCGCCACGCTGGCACAAACAACATCACTGCGATTGCAATCTCTGCAATTCCACTGACATATGTCCAGAACGATTCACTAGGGGGCAACCACGGCGGAACTAGATCATTGAAGAAATCGGGTGTTACAAAATGCATGACACCCGCGTATCCAACGAAGAATCCCATCACGATGCCGACACGATTCCACAGTGTTGTATTCATTCCGCGTTCTCCGTTAAGACAAATTGAAGTGCAGCATCTGCTGCGGGTGAGGGGAGCGACCAAATCACATCACGTAACAAGATTGCTTCATTGACGTTTAACGACAATTTGCGCATTGCAGAGTGCAGTCGCGCGATGGCATTTGTGTAGGCATCTGGGTGCAACAAGTGCGGATTTCGCACAAGTTCGTCACGATACACAGAAGCGATCTCTGTGAGACCCGCACGAAGTTCATCGGTGCGATGACGGCGCACCTCACGCTTGTGCTTCTCTTCCAATTGCTTCTTACCCCCACGCTTGACTCCCATAAGAACGAGCGTTTTTTCTGTGTCAACGATTTCTTGTTCATGGCGTCGAAGTAATGGTTCTAGCGAATCATCAATAAGACCAAGAATCTGTTCCACGATGGCAGCCACTGTTGCGCCAGTGCCATCAATACGCCGCGGTATGTTTGCAAAGAAGTCACGACGTTGCGCAAGTTGTGCGTCGTTGGCCAATAGTCGGCCCCGAACAAGACTGCCGTGTGCAGACTTTGCAGCCACGTCTGCAGTTTCTGGCGAGATTCCTTCACGTTGCAACAACTGCGACACCACTGACTCTTCAAGTGGGCTGAACTGAATGTTCATACAGCGCGATGCAATTGTGGCTAACGAATCGTCAACTTGATCTGTCAATAAAACAAAGAACACTCCCGGCGGTGGTTCTTCAAGTGTTTTCAATAGCGGAACAATTGCTGCAGGTTGCATGAGATGCACTTCATGCATCACGATGACTTTGCGTGCACCTTCAGTGGGCGTTATTGACGCAATGCGGATGACTTCTTCAGTTTGCTCGCGAAGAATTGATGCACCTTCGCGACGAACTTCGTGGACATCAGGGTGAACTCCGCGCCACACCATGTCATTAGTGCGGTGAGTGCTGTCATCTTCTTGAGACAGCAGTACCGCAGCGAACGCACGGGCTGCTTCGTCTTTGCCGCAGCCATCGGGGCCAACAAACAGAAAAGCGTGAACCGGGTTGGCTGATGCACGACGCAGTTGGTCAACCGCACGGTCCTGTCCAACAACAAAATCCCACACCGAACTCACGGTGATGAGACTACTCACCGAGTCTGTTCAACACCTCGGTGCGAATGGCCATCTCAACGTCATCCTTTGGCATGGTGCCGTCGATGACAATCCAACGGTCGGGGTCAGCCGTGCGTAGTTCGCGGAATCCATCGGCAATACGGGCAAAAAATTCTGGCCCCTCACGTTCGAATCGGTCGAGATTTCGCTTGGCAAGACGCTGATTCAAGATGTCAGTGGGAACGTCGATATAAATCACCATGTCGGGCAAGCGATTGTTCAGAGCCCATGTGGAGATTGACAGTAAGTCGGCAGTTCCTAGTTGGCGGCCGTAGCCCTGGTAGGCGAG
>CAZCZM010000010.1:28845-52158 GCA_964503445.1 uncultured Bifidobacterium sp. | reverse complement strand
GTCCCTCTTTTCCAACAACGGGCTTATTGCTCACCGGATCATTTCCGAATTCACGTAGTGGCGGCTTTGCAGCTGCGCGTCCGCGACCAAATGTGCGAGGTGTTGCAAGTAACGCAAGCGCTTCATCAAGCGTTACTGTCAGAAGCTGCTCCTCGGTTTGCAAAGAGCGACTTTCTTTTCCTTTGGAAACATATGGTCCGAAGCGACCGTTCTGTGCGGTGATGAGTTCACCATCGGTTGGATCAGCGCCAATTGTTCGCGGAAGTGACAACAGATCAATGCAGTCTTTCAACGACATGCGATCGACATTCATTGTTTTGAATAGCGAAGCCATCTTTGGTTTTTCTAAACCTGTTGGTGGCTCATCCATGGTTCCCCACTGAACGTAGGGACCGTAACGACCAGATTTCACGAACACGGGGAATCCTTCGTGTTCGCCGATGGGAACATCACCCTTTGGTGCTTTGAGCAATGCAACAGCTACATCACATGTGAGTTCATCTGGTGTGAGCGAATCGGGAACACTGGCTGTGTTTTCTCCACTTCGCACGTACGGACCGTAAAGGCCGGGCTTGACGACAACGTCTTCACCCGTGTCTGGGTGCGTACCTAGATGGAATGTATTAAGGACTGCTGCATCAATCAGGTCCAAGTTGGATGTAACGATGTTGCGAAGACCTGGCTCGTGTTCACCACCGAAGTAGAACTCTTGTAACCATTCCACTTTGTTCAACTCGCCACGTGCGATGGCATCGAGATGCGCGTCAAGATCTGCGGTGAAGTGATAGTCGACTAACGCTTTGAAGTTGTCTTCCATCAACTTCACAACGGAGAACGCGGTCCATGTAGGAACCAGCGATGTTCCCTTCTTCCACAAATAATGGCCGCGGTCAACCATTGTGGAGATGATGGATGCCCACGTTGATGGGCGACCAATTCCTTTGAACTCGAGTTCCTTTACCAACGTTGCTTCGGTGTATCGCGGTGGAGGAGAAGTGGTGTGCGACGTCGAGGTGTATTCGGCAACAGACACAGAGTTGCCTTGAGCGAGTGGTGGCAACAACATGGTGTTTTCGTCATCTGATGATTCGTCATCGTCGCGCGATTCTTCGTAGACGGCGCGATATCCGGGGAAGGTGATGATTGTGCCGCTGGCTGAGAACTCACAGTCGCTTCGGTCATTGTCGGCGGCCGTTGCGCCAAGACGAATACTCGTTGTCTTGCCAATGGTGTCTGACATTTGTGACGCAAGGGTGCGCTGCCAAATCAGGCGATACAGGCTGAGGTCTTGCCCACGAAGTTCATCTGAGACGCTCTCTGGAGAACGCAATGGCAATGCAGGACGAATAGCTTCGTGCGCTTCTTGTGCGTTCTTTACCTTGACATTCCATGTACGCGGACCGTTAGCGGGGATGTAGTCAGCGCCGTAGTCCTTTTGCACATATGTGCGAATTTCACCAATTGCTTCACTAGACAAAGTGACGGAGTCTGTACGCATGTATGTAATGAATCCGCGCTCATATAAACCTTGCGCAATGCTCATTACTTGACGGCTAGACAAACGAAGTTTGCGACCTGCCTCTTGTTGCAATGTGCTGGTGGTAAACGGAGGTTTGGGGCTTGAGCGGTATTGCTTTTCATCCACCGAACGAACCAACAAATCAATACCCGCAAGCCCGTCTACAAGTTGTTGGCCACGTGCTGCATTAATGACTAAAACGTCATCGTTGGCGACGCCTTGTTGCGAAAAATCTTTTCCGGTTGCAACGCGCTGGCCATTAACCGACAACAACTTGGCGGTGAACGATGGTGTTGTTGAAGTAATTGCCTCTAATGAGAAGTAATCGGCAGCACGGAACTTAATTCGTTCACGCTCGCGCTCGACCACCAGACGCAATGCTGGACTTTGCACACGACCAGCTGACAACCCACGATTGACTCGCCTCCATAACACGGGTGAGACTTCGTAGCCGTACAAACGGTCAAGAATGCGTCGCGCTTCGGCGGCATCAACAAGTCCGTAATCGAGGTCGCGTGGATTCTCCACGGCGTTCTTAATAGACTTTGCATTGATCTCGTTAAACACCATTCGGTGAACGGGCACTTTTGGTTTCAACTGTTCCAACAGGTGCCATGAAATGGCTTCGCCCTCGCGGTCTTCGTCCGTTGCGAGATATAAGGCATCCGCATCTTTCAGTGCAGCCTTGAGCTCTTTCACCACCGTGCGACCACGCTCGGTCAATTCATATGACGGCTTAAAACCATTCTCTACGTCGACGGCAAGGCCCTTGCTGGGGAGGTCGGCAATATGGCCCACTGAAGGGCGAACATCGAACTCAGGACCAAGGTATTTGGAGATGGTTTTGGCCTTGGCGGGGGACTCAACGATGACTAGTGACTTGGGCATACCTTTTTCATCGCTATGTGATTTGACCCTGCCTTGTCAAGGCAGAACTCTGAAACCCTTATGGGATAAGGGCTAGCGCTGGACGTGGACGTGGTGTGTGCCTTCCACGTCAATTCGTGGAAGGAGACGATCGAGCCATTTGGGGATCCACCAGTTGCGGTCACCCAGTAGCTCCATGGTGGCGGGAACCAGCAACATACGAACCACGGTGGCATCGATGAAGACGGCCACCGCCATTCCCATACCAAAGAGCTTCAACTGGCGGTCTGGCGCCAACACAAATGCGGCAAAGACGCACACCATGATGAGTGCCGCTGCGGTGATGACACGCGCAGTGGCAGCCACTCCATCGGCAACCGAGGTGGCGTTGTCTCCGGTGCGGTGGTATTCCTCCTTCATTCGCGACAGCAAGAAGACTTCGTAGTCCATAGACAAACCGAACACGATGGCGAACAAGAACATTGGTGCCCACGCTTCGATGGGTCCTGGCTTACCGATGTCGAAGAAGTCTCCCATCCAACCCCATTGGAAGACCGCAACAATGACACCGTATGCGGCACCGACGGATAACAGGTTCATCAACACTGCCTTCAACGGAACCAAGACGCTACGGAATACTGCCATCAGCAAAATGAATGACAGCACAAGAACAATCCCAATGAGCCACGGAAGACGTTGTGACAAGTAGTCGGAGAAGTCAATACCACCCGCAGTGAATCCGCCAACTTTTGCGTCAACGTTTGTTGCGGGTATGACATCGGAACGCAAACGATGCACAAGTTCTGATGTGGCTTCATCTTGTGGTGCAGTTGCGGGATAGGCAATCACCAATCCGACAGAGTCGCTGCCCAATGGAACCGGTGATGCAATTGCAACACCTTCGGTTTTGCTGATTGTTTCTGCAAATGATTTCATTGCAGCGGGATCACTGGCGGTGTTGCCACCGACCGCGATGTAGAGCGGGCCGTTAAAGCCTGGACCAAAACCTTCGCTAATGAGGTCGTATGCCTGACGAACATCGGTATCTGCCGCAGCATTTCCGTTGTCGCTGAAGCCTAAACGCAATGAGAACATGGGGGCAGCAAGAAGTCCCAACAACACGGTGGATGCAATGAGTGATGTCCACGGACGATGTTGAACAACTCGACTCCAGCGCCACCAAATGGAGTGTTGATGGTTGTTCTGTGCGCGGTGGGGCAATGGCTCTCGCAAGGCGGGCACAACAAGGCGAAGAAGTTGAATGACAACAGCAACTGCAAGTCCAGCAACAGCGAATGCGGCAGTGTGTGTGAATACCGCAACCATTGCTGCAATCACGGCAACAGCAAGTGACACCACGGCCGCACGCGAAGTGTTGTCAATGCGTGTTCCCACCATGGCAAGCAACGCCGGAAGCAATGTGACTGACGCGACCATCATGACTGCAACACCAATCGCCATCGCGATAGAGAAACCACTCACGAAGGCGAGTCCAATGCTGAGAAGGCCTAGAAGCGAAATAACAACGGTGATTCCTGCAAACAACACCGCGCGTCCTGAGGTATCAATTGCTTCGACAATGGAATCTTCTACCGACATTCCGTCGTGTAGAGCTTCGCGGTAGCGCGTCACGATGAAGAGTGCATAGTCAATGCCAACACCCAAACCAATCATCGCCACCATTGATGTTGCTTCACTGGGCATAGACATCAGATTGCTGACAATTGCCACGATTCCCGATGCGGCAGCAAGGCCGAGCAATGCGACGCCAATTGGCAGTCCCATTGCAATGACTGAACCGAACGCCAGCACCAAGATGATGACAGCTGCGAGCAATCCCAAAACTTCACTTTCGGGAAGTTCAAACACGCGGAACAGTTGACCACCGTATTCCACTTGGATGCCATTGGCTTCGCGAAGCGCAGTAGTTGCCTCTTTTACTTTTTCGGCGACAGTTTCCATTTCCTGAAGAGACATGTCTTGAGGTGTTGTTAGTTGCGCAAATGCAATGGTGCGCGCTTGGTTGGCTTGTGTGGGAACGTCGTACGGGCTTAACACGCGAAGGCGTGGAATTGTGGCTACTTCTGCCAAGGCAGCATTCACCAGTTTTTTGACATCGGTATCGTCGATGGTGGAGTCGACTTTGAAGACAATCTGGCTGCTTTCGCCACCATCGTTGGGGCTCACCGATGCGATCATTTCTTGTGCGACGCGCGCATCACTGTTGGGAAGTTCCATCTCTGTGCGGAAACCATCTCCCATGGCTCCGCTACCAATCAAGATGACAACAACAAGTGGGAGCCAAATTCCCAACACCATGGTCTTTTTACGGCGGACAGCAAAGGCAGCAAGTTTGCGAAGCACGGGGGTTCCTTATAAATGAGGGGTAACAAAAGGCTAGGCAGTCATCACGCGAGAGCGAGTGACGAACGGTACGGTTTTAGGGAATGGATGCACATGTCACACGACCCCCTGATGCCGGTGATTCGGCATTGACAGGTCGAGTTACCCGACTTGATCGGGGTTGGAGCACAGTGCTGTTGAACACGGGTAAATCTGTACGAGTTCGCAATCTTGGTGTAGAGGTCGCGGTAGGTGACATCGTCGATGTCAGTCACGACATCGAGCGAATCGACACGGTGCATCCGCGACGTAGTGCGCTGACACGGCGTAGTTCTTTTGAAGGAGCTCGCGGAAGTCGTCAAATTGTTGCCAGCAACATTGACACTGTGTTCGTTGTGCACGCGGTGAACGCCGACATCAATCAGCGGCGCCTAGAGCGAGAATTGGTCTTAGCGTTTGATAGCGGAGCAACACCAGTTGTTGTGCTCACAAAAATTGACACGGTCGATGAATCACGAGTATCCGAGGTTGTGGCTGCTTTGTCAGAGGTGGCACTTGGTGTAGAGGTCGCCCCAATCAGTTCGCGCACCGGTCAAGGCGTCGACGCAATACGTTCTCATGCACGGCGCGGCGAAACAGTGGCGTTCATTGGTGCAAGCGGCGTTGGAAAATCCACTCTCGTCAACGCACTGGTTGGCCACGAAGTACAACGTACGGCTGAGGTGCGAGAAGACGATCAACGCGGTCGCCACACAACGGTCGCCGCAGAACTCATTGCTCTTCCCGAAGGTGGTTGGTTGCTCGACACGCCAGGATTACGTGCCGTTACTTTGTGGACAAGTGGCATTGGAATTGAACGAGCATTTCGTGATGTCTTTGATATTGCTGAAGGGTGTCGGTTTCGCGACTGTAAGCATGCAGATGAACCCAACTGCGCTGTACTGGCGGCAATTTCAGACGGCACATTGAAAGAGTCCCGGCTTCAGTCATTGCGACGGTTAGTTGCTGAAGAAGCAGCGGTAGAAGAAGAACAAGTAGAACGCGAACGCGCTACAGATAAGCGTGGAGTTCGCAAGAAGCCACAGAACTAAAGGTTTCTTGCACTGCTATTGGGGAAATTGAAGTCCCACGATTGCACCACCACCAACATTGTCCAAAACATATGCACTGGCGTGATGGTCGTGAGCAAACTGCGCAACAATGGCAAGGCCAAGTCCAGATCCGGGCATAGACCGAGTTGCAGTGGCGCGATAAAAGCGATCAAACACTTTTGGCTTGTCTTCATTGGAGATGCCTGGACCGTGGTCACGCACTTCTATTCGTTGCGCACCAACATGAATTTCAATCGGTGATTGCCCACCACTGAATTTGACTGCGTTATCCACCAAGTTTGAGATAGCGCGTTCACACTGCTGAGGACGAACCTGCACCACTGTTCCGTCCGTGATGTGAACGGTGATGGGCGCGTCTGTACGGCGACCAGCACGCTGAGCAATTTCGTGTGCGATGTCGGCTAGGTCGGTGGGCTGAATGTCTTCAGCTTTTGTTTGGTCGGTGGCAAGAGCATTTAGTTCTGTGCTGAGCGCGGTGAGTTCGTCAACTTCTGCTTTCATGTCAGCCAAAATTGATGAGCGATCCGCTTCGGAGAGCTGTGAGCGTTCAAGCAATTCAGCATTTGCACGAAGACTGGTGAGGGGAGTGCGCAACTCGTGGCTGGCATCTTGAATGAGTCGCCGTTGCCGATCAGAACTCTCACGAAGTGCAGTCAACATTGTGTTGAAACTACGTGCCAATTGGCCGACTTCATCGGTGGCGCTTGATGAGATGGTCTGGTCTAAATCTTGAGTAGCCGCAATCTGTTCGGCGGTTGCTGCCAATTCTTCGATGGGTTGAGTGACACGCTTCGCAAACAACCAGCCCGCAAGTCCCGAAAGTACAACCGCAAGGGCTGTAAAGAATGGGAGTAACAAACGCATTCCACGTTGTGCGTCAACAACAATTTGATTGTCTTTGGCAACTTGAATCAATGTTGCATCGCTGGCTTTTATTGTGAGCACTTTGAATTGACGACCGTTAACCACAGCGGTGTTTCTATTGACTCTTTGCTCGCCGGGAATCAGTCGGCGATCAGCCTCAGTGATAGGCAGTCGAGGTATTCCTTGGCGAACCAAAATACGCCCATCCGGTAACACAACTTGCGTGAAAGAGTCTGTTTCGGTGCGCAAAATGGCTTGGTTGGCAGGTCCACGACCGAATGCGTCTTGCCAACTGAAAAATGGATTCGCGACGATAATCAATATTTGTTCAATGCGCGCATTGAGTGATGAATTGACTTGTTGGGATAACTGCGTTGTTGCAATGCGATACGCACCGATACTCATTGCGGTAGCAAGCACAAACATCAGACTTGCTGTTGCTAGGACAAATCGTGTTCTTAGGTTCATGATTCCTTCACCGTGTACCCAACACCACGAACTGTGAACACAACCCGACTCTCGCCGGCTTCTTCTGTTTTTCTGCGCAGATAACCAATGTAAACATCAAGTGATTTTGAACTTGTTTCGAAGTTGTATCCCCAAATTGCTTCATAAATCTGATCACGAGACACCACCGTGTTTGGTTGTTCCATCAGAAGTTCTAAGAGATCAAACTCAGTTTTTGTGAGCTGTAATTCTCGAGTACCTCTATGGACTTGTCGAGTCGATGGGTTAAGTGTGAGATCTCCCACTCGTAGAACTGATGAAGTGGCGGTTCCGCCTGAACGTCGCAACAATGCACGACAGCGTGCAAGTAGTTCGTCAACAACAAATGGTTTTGTTAAGTAGTCATCTGCGCCCGCATCAAGACCAGCTACCCGATCTCCGACTTCAACTCGAGCAGTGAGTAGCAAAATGGGAGTAGAAATTCCGCGATGACGAGTCTCACGACACACAGTGAGGCCATCTGCAAACGGCATCATCACATCAAGAACTGCAAGTTCAAACCGTGTTTTTGTCAGCGCCTCAAGTGCTGCTTGCCCGTCATTCACCACCGTGACGTCGTAGGTCTCAAGCTCTAAAACTCGCTGCACAGCCTTACGAACGGCAGGATCGTCTTCGGCTAACAGCACTTTCGGCGAGGTCATGGCATCACCGTAGCCTTATGTCATAAGGGTTTTATGACTTCCTGAGGATTCTTTACTTACTCTTACTCTTCTCATGTTTACTTCTTACCTAAGCAGGTGAAAGTGAGTGCAGCCCGGAAAACCCGAGCACAACTCACAACACAGAAAGAACTCAATTATGAAAATCAACTCCCGTTTCGCAAAGGTCGCAGTGGCCTCCGGACTTGTTGTTGCTACTGGCGCAGCAGTTCTGGGAATCACTGGTTTCGCAAGCGCTGAACTTGCACGTGAAACCACATCGCAGGTTGTCAATAGCGACAACGTTCTTGGCGAAGGAACTTCCGATCTGATTAGTGGCGGAGCGATCCGTGTTGAAGGATCTGTAAGCGCAGACTCGGTGCAGCCAACAACAGGAACCGAGAAGACCCGTCCACAAATTTTTGCAGCTGCTGCTGGTGTTTTTGGAATGACTGAAGCAGAACTGCTGACCGAACTTCAGTCCGGCAAGTCCATCAAGCAGGTTGCGGAAGCAAAGAATGTTGATCTCGACAAAGTCACTGAAGCAATGACTGCAGCCATGAAGGCTCATCTTGATGAAGAAGTGAAGTCAGGCAAGCACACCCAAGAAGAAGCTGATGCAAAGTTGGTACTTTTCAAGGCTCGCCTCACTGACATGGTCAACAATGTAGGTGGACCACACAAGGGTGGCCATGGCGGCAAGCGTGGACATGGTCCTGCAAAGTTCGCAACGGCAAACCTTGCATCTGTTCTGAAATTGACTGAGGCAGAACTTCGGACTGAATTGCAATCAGGCAAGTCATTAAAGACCATTGCTGATGAACAAAACGTTGATATCGATGATGTGAAAAAGGTTCTGACTGACGACTTCAAGGCTCATCTTGATGAGGAGGTCGCTTCAGGCAAGCACACTCAAGAAGAAGCTGACGCAAAGTTGGCAGAATTCACAACTCGTCTTGATGACATGGTGAATGGTGTTAAGTCTGCTGGTGGCCATCACGGAAAAGGTGGTCATGGAGGTCGTGGTGGACACCGCGGCGGTCATGGACACGGATTCATGGGTGATGGTCCGGCTGAAGGTCAGACAGGTAGCACCCCTGCACAAGGCACGTCAACAAACATCTAGTTCTTCTGTAGCACCGAGAGGTGTCAATTGGATCCCCTGAGGAGTGGCTGAGGTTCGAAGTAATTCGGGCCTCAGTCACTTTCGTTATTGAGCTTTTGTGTCGGTATTGAACACAATGGGGGCTTCTCGCATCATGCTGACGGAACGCTGAAACATGGTGCCCGGCAAAAAGCGTGTGAACCACCACAGCCCCGCTGATTGTTGAACTGTCACCGTGATGATGTCGGTGGCAATGTCTTCAGAGACATGAACTGTGATGCTGGAATCACTAATCACAGACCGAGCTGCATCGTGCGGGTGAAGCGAGGTAGAAGCAGCACGTGCTGCGGTGCGAGCGATGTCATGGAGTGCAATGAACCGCAGGCACAGCATGGTTGTTCCCACAAGGAGAGTAAGGCTCAACACGAACAGAGGCATGACCAGAGCAAATTCAACCGTGCTCTGGCCACGTTGGTTATGGCGTTGGATCATTTGCCTTCATCAAGATGCCTTCGAACACAGCATCAAAGAGAGAACCAATCTGGCCTGCGCCACCACCTGCTGTTGCCCATGCGATGACAAGAGTGCCAATGATGGCCGCGACTAAGAGAATAAGTGCGTATTCGGTGGTTGCTTGTGCGCGTTCGTGATGGGGTGTTGTCATAGAAGACCTTTCATGGGTCTATGTGATTTATGTGAGAGGAAGAGTGCGAAGGCTCGCTAGTGCAATGGGAATGAGTACCACGAGAAGAAATGCAGGAAGCACACAGAAAACAACTGGCATGCTGAGCTTGGCCGGAAGTTGACGAGCGCGTTCTTCGTGTTGAGACATTGATTGTTGATGACGATTGGCTAAAAATCGTGAGACAACCTCTTGAGAAGGAACTCCTGACAGATGTGCCTCACGAATAGAACGTCTCAGCGTTTCTCCATCGTGTCCGAAAGCATCACCCAAAGGGAGCAATGCATCGGAAAGTGATTCTCCGGTTCGAATAGCAGAAGCGATGGTGGCCCCAGTGGTGGATACTTCAGTCCATCGCTCACATGCTTGAATGACCGAACACCCTGCCATGAGTGATACGCAGAAGGATTGGGTGAGGCGCTCAAGTTCTGAAATGTGTGCAACCCGATCAATGTGTGACGTGAGGGTATGCATCCACCACCAGCCAGCAATGTTGAGTGCGAGCCCAAGCAAAAGAAGTATGACCCCACCGCGAGATAACACAACATCTCGCATGGACTGTGAAACGACAATTGCGGCCAACACACTGACGACAGGCAGCCCTGTCAGTATTCGTGAGGTTGTCCGTGCGTGTGCGGTGTGAGCACGTGCAGAAAGTTTCGCGTGGGCGTCATCACGAAGCAGCTGTGCAGAGTATTCAAGTGCGACAGGGTAGAAGTTTCCGTCAATGTGCGAAGAGCACAGACAATCGAGAAAAAGCGATGGTTCCCCTGAATGAATGTGTTGCACATGAGACAGTGCTGCGGCGAGTGGAACATCTACTGAGAGATGCGTGCGAAGCGTGTGTGACAACACAGAAGAAACAGATTGTGTTTCGCACAACGACATCAATGCATCTCGTGACGAGACTCCGCTACGAATCATGCTCGCCAAGTATTCACACGCGTCCGCATCAGCAAAATCTGAATGTGAATGACGGCGATATGTTCTCGTCTGACGGTTGTTGGTGCGTTCACTGGATTCAGTACCCGAACCTGGATGTGCATGAAGAGAAAGTTGTAGACGGCATAATCGTCGATCTGCCCAACGAAACAGTGCTGGGTACACAACAATGAAGCACGCACAGAAGAGCATGAGAAAGATCACCGTTGTCATGGTGTTTCCGAAAGAATCATGACATCAGACACCATTCTCTTGCCTGTTGGTAATCGAACAATGTGAACGATTGCGTTAATGGCAGAACGCACGAGTTGCTCGGCATCACGAGGGTTCCACTGAGGTTGATGACGCAAAAGTAGCGATACCAAACGCTGTGGTGTGTGTTGCGCAGATTGTGCATGCACTGTGGTCCATGAACCTGAATGTCCAGAACTAAGAGCCAACAACATGTCAACCACCTCGCCCCCGCGTACTTCACCCACAACGAGGCGATCTGGACGCATACGAAGAGAAGCGTGGACTAACTGTTGAAGGTCAATGGCTCCGTTGCCCTCAATGTTTTCCCGACGAGTCTGAAGTCGCACGAAGTGCTCGTGATTGCTGCGAATTTCAGCCGTGTCTTCCACGCACACAACTCGGTCGTTTGGATTGAAGAGATGTGTGACAGCAGAAATGAGAGATGTTTTTCCAGATGACGTGGCTCCTGAAACAACGACGTTTGCTCTGTCACTGACTAGGTCACGAATACGTTGACAGTGCACCTCGCTTCCGAAGGCAGCAACGGGGAATATGCGCTGAGGAAATTTTCGGATATTGATACTTGTTCCACCTACTGCAATTGGTGCGATGACGACACAGGCACGTGACCCATCAGGAAGTACTGCATCAAGAATGGGGGACAAAGTGTCGATTCGGCGAGCAGATAATCGAGATATTTGTTCAACGATGTTCTGTATTTCACCAGAAGAGATTTCGGCAACGCAGTGAACGCCAACGGAGTTTTCTATCCAAATATGTGTTCCCTGAACAACCATGACTTCTGAGATGTCGTCATTGCAGAGATACTTATCAAGGACGCCTAGGAATGACTTCACGAATGTGTCGGCGTGGAGATGTGGTCACCGAGCAACTGAACAACACGAGAAGGAAGCAGGCCCGCATCAACTGCTCGTGCGATTGCAGGGGAATAGGGCACCACAGTGATGTCGGTTGCGCCCAACACGTGTTTCACATCGTTGACGGTCAGCGCACGTCCATCTTCCTTTACGACATAAGCGGTCATTGGTTTCGATAGGGAAATTGCACGACGCAATGTGAGATAACAGGGCTTCACAACTGTGGCCACGGTGTCAACAACCTGTGCCAAGACTGGCGGTACAACCGCCACGCCGGCATCAACCACAACGGTAAACGCACTGTGGGAAATGCATTCTGCTAGCGCTGCCCATCGTGGTTCGCCCACTATGAATTGCGATCCACGGTGCACGACCAACACATTCTCTGAGAGTTCGTGACCAAGTGAAAAGAGCGATTCGTTGTGCGAAGAATATGACTCAGAAAGCCAATCATTGATACCTGGTCCGGTGGGTTCGGGCATTCCGAGGGTTGCGGGGATGTCGCCGCATAAGTCAATGATGACTGTTCGTTGGCCTCGGTGCGCGGACAACAACGCATATGACGCCGCAGTGACAGTGGTTCCGTTGCCGCCTTTTGGTGACGTGAAGATAATGGACATGTTCCTCCTGAAGGTGTGGAGGCCATGTGTGCCGTTCGGCGAACTGGGGGAACGGTTTACTTATGCACTTCGTTCACAAGAGTCTCATTAGCAACAAAGCGGCGAAAGTTCTCTACGAAGATTTTTTCTGCGCGAAGTGCAGATTGTGGTGAGGCGCCAGAACTATGGGGAGTGATGATGACATTGTCCATGTTCCAGAGTGGCGACTCTGTTGGCAACGGCTCAACAGCAAAGACATCAAGGCCAGCACCAGCAAGATGGCCCGATTGCAATGAATGAATAAGAGCAGGTTCCACCACTAATTCACCGCGACCCACATTGATGAAGTGTGCTCCTTGCTTCATGAGAGCAAAGCGGTCAGCAGTAAAGAGTTCGCGTGTTTCGGGTGTAAGCGGAAGTGCAACGGCTACCCAATCAGCACGAGCCAACACGGTGTCCAGTTGATCGAAACCGTATGTAGGGCATGGTTCTGTTCCTGTGGGGGTTCTACGAATCCCTTCCACAGTCATGTTGATCGCAACCCCAAGTCGTGCAATTTCGCAACCAATCGGCCCCATACCGATCACCGCTAAGCGTGCGCCATCAAGTTCTGTAAATGAGTGACGTTGCCATTCTTTTGCGGCTTGGTGCTTTATCCACGCGCGAACGTTGCGGCTAAGGGCCAGCATGTACAGCAGGGCAGTTTGTGCGATGGGCGAGGCAGTTGCACCGGTGGAGTTTGTGAGACGAACACCGCGATCCATTAATTGCAAGAAGAACGGACTATCAACACCTGCGGAAAATGAATGCAGCCACTGCAGATTGTTGGCTTTCATGATGGAGAGCGCAATGCCTCTCGAACGCTCTGGCCATAAATCGCTGGAGTAGAAGGCAACATCAATGGCTGGAATGATGCTGTCGTCGATAGGGTCGTCGCCCACGTACACAACTGGCGTGAGCGCAGGGTCTATCTCTCGTAGTGCTGCACCCTCACGGGCCCAGACATTGTCGCTGATGAGAAGTGTTCGTCCTGTGCTCATTGCCACACATTATGTATCAAGCGGTGTTTGGGCAGTACCGTCAGAGGTGTGCGAGTTGTATTGGGACTGTTATCGCTTGTGTCACTAGTCCCCGCATCGGGGCCCGGTGACAGCGTTCATTCCCGAAACACTGAATCCGTGATCAACTCGGTATCGCCGGCGTTGCCCAGTGGCGTTGCTGTTTCCATTGTGGGAAGCGACACGTTCGTGCGAGTGGAATCACAGGGCGTACGAATTGAAATCCCTGGATACGAAGAAGAGGCATACATTCGAATTTCGGAAGACGGCCTCGTTGAAGTGAACGATGCCTCTATCACGGCCGTGTTGAACGATGACCGTTACGGCAATGTTGATGTGTCAAAAGTTGACAAAACCAGTCCACCGCAGTGGCGAGTGATGTCACGCAGTGGAGTTGCAATGTGGCACGACCATCGTTCGCATTGGATGAGTCCGAAGTCGCCCACAGCCATTGATGAAACAGGAAAAGTTTTTGACTGGGAAATTCCACTTGTCGTTGCTGGTCAAAAAACCACGATCACCGGAACTCTCTACTTGCGTGAGAGCGCAAGTGTTGCGTGGTGGCTGTTGGGGCTTCCTGCCATGTTGGTGTCATTCGTACTAGCACTCACTCGTCGGCGTGCGTTCTTGTGGCTAGTGGTAGCGGCATCGCTATTGGGCAGCGTTGTCGGATACATGGAGTTTGTTGGACTACCAAGTGGAGCACGAATCACGCCGCTTTTATTGGCGTTTAGCGCTGGAGCTGGCGCGCTGGGACTAGCGGCAATTGGTGCATCACGGCGCGACGGAGGACATCACGTTGCGGTCAGTATGAACGCTGGAGCCGGAGCAACTTTGGTGATGGTGGTATGGATTTTGTGGACACAGGTCAGCGCTGCGTATGTTCCCGGTTTGTCGTCACCTGTGTGGGCACGCGTGGCGCTCCCCATCATGTTGGGCGTGGGAATAGTGACCGCAGTTGATGGCATCGCACGAATTGTGCGACCAATTCGGAATTAGACCGACAACAAGTCGCGTGCACCAGTGTCTGATGACGGGTGACGCAGTTTGCTCATTGCACGAGCCTCAATTTGGCGAATGCGCTCACGAGTGAGGTTGAAATGTTCGCCTACTTCTTCAAGCGTGCGACCCTCTCCACCGTTGAGGCCAAATCGGAGTTTCAAAATTTCACGCTCGCGCTCATCGAGTGGAGCAAGGAGGCGCTGAATTTCTTCGGGGAGCAAAGATGTTGCGGCCATCTCGAAGGGAGATTCTGCGGAACGGTCTTCCACCACGTCGCCAAGTTCAGCATCGCCATCTTCACGAAGTGGCTCTGAGAGCGACAGTGGCTCGGCAGCGAAACGCAATGCTTCGGTGACTTTGTCCTCGGGCATTTCAACTTCTTTTGCCAATTCAGCAAGCGTTGCAGGACGGCCATATTTCAGCTCGAGGCGTGAGCGTGCCTTTTGCAGACGAGCGAGGGTGTCGCCAGCATGGACTGGAAGACGAATGGTGCGACCAGTATTGGCAATGCCACGTGTGATGGCCTGACGAATCCACCACGTTGCGTAGGTGGAGAACTTGAAGCCTTTACGCCAGTCGAATTTTTCAACGGCGTGCATGAGGCCAAGGTTGCCTTCTTGAATGAGGTCGAGCAAGGGAAGACCAGAGGCCTGGTACTTCTTGGCGATGGAGACCACAAGGCGCAAGTTGGACTGGACGAACGCGCGCTCGGCAATTTCGCCCTCGCGAATGGCCTTGCGCAACTCGCGACGCTTGGTGGCGCTGATGTTTGCCGTGGCTGCCATCTCTTCATTGGCCAATTTGCCGGCTTCGATTGCCTTGGCGAGACGGACTTCGTCGTCTTTGGTGAGAAGGGTGTACTGACCGATATCAGTGAGGTAGAGCCTGACCAGATCTTCTTCGTCGCGGTCAATTCTGTCCTTAGCCACCCGGAACCTCGCCTCGTAGATGCACCCCAACGGGGCGACTACGCACAAGATACCGACCACTCACGCACCCGCCACAGCCGAACGGAAACAATTCGTAAATGGTGTTCCTGCCACCAGAAATGCCTTGATTCGGGTTAGTTTTTGGGCATGTCAAACCCTCTTCTGACCGACAAGGCCATGGGCCTAGGCAACCTTGATCACCGCAACAACACCGATCATCGTTCACACACCAACACCACATGGGATCCACCGGTTCCTGGTGATGTCATCTCCGACCCGATTAGTCGTTGGGATGGCGGAATTATGACGGTGCGCGGAACTGCATCGGCAACGTTGATGCTGCTTGTGCTCATTGTTGCGTCAGCAACTGTTACGTGGATGTCCATCGCTGAACCGTTGCCCGGTGCTGCAGTGCAACTTCCCATGGGATGGGTCATTGGTGGAGTCATCGTTGGTCTTATTGCAGTGATCGCTGCATCATTCAAACCACATTTGGCGAAATATCTCGCGCCGGTCTACGCGCTTGCTGAAGGTGTAGTACTTGGTGCAATCAGTCGCGCATATTCCGAGGCATACAGCGGAATTGTGATGCAGGCCATCGGTACAACCGCAGGTGTGTTTATTGTGATGTTGTTGCTCTACCGCAGCCGTGTCATCACTGTGAACGACAAATTCCGTCGCATCATCATGGGCGCAATGTTGGGCTTGATGGCGTTCTACTTGGTGTCATTCATCTTGGGAATGTTTGGAAACATGCCATCGTTCATCAACGATGCAAGCCCCATGGGAATTGGTTTCAGCGTGTTTGTTGCTGGTCTTGCTGCATTCAACTTGGCACTTGACTTCGACACCATTGAACGAGGCGTGCAGAACAAGTTGCCAGCCCACATGGAGTGGTACTGCGCACTTGGTGTCACCGTCACCTTGGTGTGGCTGTACCTCGAAATCTTGCGCTTGCTGGCAAAGCTCCGCGAAAACTGAGTAACCGTTACGCCGGGTTGCGGCGTGCTGTGGGGCGTGTCTCCAACAGTGATGGCTGAAGTGGATCTCCTGTGGACTCGTCAGTCCAGTAGGTGCCATCTTCCAAACGTTGCAGTGCAATTTCTACGTCTGCGAGATCTTGCTCAATAGCGTCGAGGTGCAGTGGTTCGTTTGGATTCACATCTGACATCGTAGGCGTCGCACTGTTCATTGAACGAATGAGGCCTGACCTGTGATTACTAGGTGTGAAGTACTTGTAGCCTCACTGGAATGAGTTTGCCTTTCCCTCCACTTGATGGTTCCGCCCCCAAGACGCAGAAGTTTCCTGCAGCACCCGAGATGGGGATTGATCCCACCAAGCGCTACACGGCGACCATGGAGACATCAATGGGCACTTTGGTCATTGCGTTAGACGCGGCACGTGCACCAAAGACCGTCAATAACTTTGTGTATTTGGCCGGCTACCACTATTACGACGGAATCATTTTCCATCGCATCATCAACGGATTTGTGTGTCAGGGCGGAGACCCAACTGGTACCGGAATGGGTGGCCCTGGCTATCGCTTTGACGATGAATTGCCAAAGCCTGGTCAGTACCAAATTGGTTCACTCGCAATGGCGAATGCTGGACCAAACACAAACGGTTCGCAGTTCTTCCTGATCTCTGGACCAAGTGGTGTTCAGTTGCCACCGGCATACGCGTTGTTTGGCCAAGTTGTTAAGGGACTTGACGTTGTCGACGCAATGCAAAAGGTTCCTACTGCTCGCGGGGATCGCCCCATTGACGATGTGGTGATCAACAGTGTCACCATCACAGTCGCTGACTGACCTCTCTCTCGATGCTGCGCGGCGAATCGCGCTAGCTGCTCAGGGTTTTGATACTCCACGTCCAGGTGGACGTATTGACAGGCGTCATCTTCGTAAGGTGATGGACTCCGTCGGTCTTATTCAAATTGACTCGGTCAATGTGCTGGTGCGAAGCCAGGAACTTCCATTGTTTTCTCGTTTGGGAAATCATCCGCGTTCGTTGATTCCCGATGCAACAACAGACGGTGAACTCTTTGAGTATTGGTGCCACGAGGCATCGCATCTTCCTGTCTCGATGCATCCATTGATGCGCTGGAGAATGGAACAAGCCAAGCAAGGCGAAATGTGGGGCGGGTTGGTGCGCACGGCACAGCAACATCCTCAGATGTTGAAGGAGATTCGCGATCGCGTGTATCAAGACGGCCCACTTGTTGCTGGCGATGTGAAAACGAGAACCGGTCCCAAAGGTTCGTGGTGGGATTGGGACACCGGAAAAGCGTTACTGGAGTATTTGTTTTGGTCTGGTGAAGTGACTGCACGGCGTCGTTCTTCTGATTTTGCACGCATGTATTACGCGCCGCACGAGGTCATTCCCGCCGACGTTTTGAATATGCCAACGCCAAGTGAAGAAGATGCACGACGAAACTTGGTGTTGCTTGCGGCACGAAGTCTTGGAGTGGGAACCCTCGCAGATATTGCTGATTATCATCGTCAGCCTCCGAAAAAGATTCGCGACATCGTGACTGGTCTTGTAGAAGACGATCAACTGCAACAAGTGAGCGTCGAAGGGTGGAAAGACGTTGCGTACATGTTGCCTAACACCAAAACTCCGAAAAGCATTCAGACGCGAGCATTGTTGTCCCCATTTGATTCATTGGTGTGGTGTCGCCCACGGTTAGAGCGATTATTCAATTTTCACTATCGAATAGAGATCTACACGCCCGCAGCGAAACGTGTGTACGGCTATTACGTTCTGCCGTTTCTTTTGGGCACTGAGTTAGTGGCGCGCGTAGATCTAAAGGCAGACAGAAAAGAAAGCACACTGCTTGTTCTTGGTGCATTCAGCGAATCAAATGTTGATGTTTCCTATGTTGCACGCGAACTCAAAGCTGAAACGCAATTAATGGCTGAGTGGTTGGGTCTAGAGAAAATTTCTGTAACGCCAAACGGTGACGTTGCTACAGCGATGTCGAAACTTGGGTGGGGGAAATAGCCCATCGAATTGCCGATGTAATCACGTTGCCAATTGGCTTCAGTAGCACTTTTTCTGTAACGGGAAGATACGGAAGTCGTAAATCGCTCCGTGCCCACACTGGAAGAATTGCAACGGCAGCGGCGCCGATAAGTGAATACGGCACGCGTGACGCCGCGGGAAGTGGTGGGTCTAACAGCAGGTACTTCGCAACATCGCGCGATTCTGGAGTGCTGTGCAACTCGTGTCGAAACATGGCCAATTGATCACGCAAGCCACGCACTGAACGTGGCGGTGCGGGAACCCCAAGTTTTGATGCGATGAGAGCCATGTCTTCCACATAGTCGTCGCACTCTTCAGGTGTGAGTGGATGTTCACCATATTCCTGATGTGCGCGAAGGAAACTGTCGACTTCTGCAACATGAACCCAACGAAGTAAATGTGGATCATTTGCTGAATATGGGCGACCATCGGCTGCAACGCCTGTGACTCGTTGGTGTACAGCGCGCACGCGGTCAACTGCCTGTTGCGCAACATGGTCAGGGCCGAATGATGTGGCGGCCAAGAAATCTGCTGTGCGCTGCAGGCGTCCCCACGGGTCGTTGCGGTAGTCGGAATGTTGCGCAACCCCGGCCATTGCCAACGGGTGAAGTGATTGCAACAGCAAGGCTCTCATGCCGCCGATGAACATGGATGAGTCACCGTGTACTCGATAGATGGGGCGATCAGGAGCGAACCATCGTGGACCAGGTGCCAACATGATGGCGGCTTGCTTTTCTTCGGCCGCCTCGCCAATCACCCGTTCACGAAGCGCCTCGGCAATCGCGAGACGCACGACCTCGACGCGTTCGGTGAGCGAAGCGGGGAGAGTGGTCATCACCCCATCGTGCCATCGCAAACGGCGGTCTCCACGTGCGAATGTGTCACTTGTTCTGACCACTACGCTCAGGTCGTGACTGATTCGCCCGAAGTATCCCCTGTAGACGACGGTCGGCGTATGCCCCGTTGGGTTTTGCGAGCAATTGTGTTGTTCTGGTTGGGGTATTTGGCCACCTTTGTCGGGCGGTTCACGTTCCATCGCCTCAGCAGCTTGCTCATCTTGTTACTGGTGTCGCTCTTTATCGCGTTAGCGCTTGAACCTGCTGTGAACAAGTTGGTCGAGCGTAATTTCAAGCGAGGAACCGCAACAATCTTGTTGATATTGGCAGTGGTGTTTGCGGTTCTGGCGTTCATCGGTGCAATGGGAACTGTGGTCACGCAACAGGTGGCCGACTTGTTGTCAAACAGTGAGAAGTACGTGAATGACACAGTCAAAATCATTAATGACACCTTCAATACAAAAATTGATCCTGCTTCTGTTAACGAACGCATCACTGATCCGAATGGGCCAGTGCAGAGATTCATTGACGCACAGCAAGACAATGTGTTCCGAGTGTCGGTGCAGGCCTTGGGTGCCTTGTTTAACGCATTCACTGTTCTGTTGTTTTCGTTTTACTTGGTGGCAGATGGTCCGCGTCTTCGGCGATCTATTTGTTCGCGACTCAGTCCACAACGTCAACGAGCTGTGCTTGATGCGTGGGAACTGGCCATCACAAAAACAGGTGGCTTTCTCTACTCGCGCGCTTTGTTAGCGGTGGTGTCCGCGTTCTTCCATTGGATTGCACTGCAGGCAATTGGTGCGCCAGCACCCATCGCAATGGGTTTATGGGTGGGACTGGTCTCTCAGTTCTTGCCTGTCATCGGTACCTACTTGGCGGGAATTCTGCCTGTGTTGCTCGCATTTATTGAGTCGCCGATTGAAGCTTTGGCAGTTATTGGATTCATCCTTGTGTATCAACAGCTTGAGAACTACTTGCTAGCCCCGCGCATCACCGCACGAACACTTGAATTGCATCCGGCGCTTGCGTTCGGTGGTGCGCTAGCAGGTGGTGCGGTGTTGGGCCCAGTGGGTGCAATTCTGGCGCTTCCTGCGGTGGCGATGGCACAAGCACTTATCTCGGCATGGGGTGTTCGTCATGCAGTGATCGACGATCCGCTGACACATCTTCCTGAGAAGAAGTTACGCCGACGCAAGAGCTCTGGCGGGTGGACAGATCCAACGTGACCGGAGTGAAACCGTCACAATTTGCACCACTCGCAGTTGTCTCACGGAGTGGGGTGGATGAAAGCGTGCACTTTGGCGCTCTAGTCGCGCTGAATGCTCAGGGCCATGTTGAGTTTTCTGTTGGTGATCCGCACGTCACTGTGTATCCGCGTTCTTCTACGAAACCATTTCAAGCAGTTGCCATGGTGAATGCAGGCTTGCACCTTCCTGCTGAGGAATTGGCAATTGTGTGCGCAAGTCATAACGGAGAAGATCAGCACTTGGCAACTGTGCGTTCGGTATTGCAAAAAGCACAGCTTGACGAGAATGCGCTTGCCAATACGGCTGATTACCCGTTACACGTACCGTCGGCGCACCACGCAATTCAACATGGTCAATCTAAATCTGCTCTGCAAATGAACTGCAGTGGAAAGCACGCTGGCATGTTGCTCACGTGCGTCACGAATAACTGGCCATTGACCACTTACTTGCAACCAGACCATCCATTGCAAGCGGCAATCACGCACTCAGTCACCGCGTTAACGGGTGAACCTCCAGCGGCCATCGGAGTTGACGGATGCGGTGCGCCTGCGCATGTCATGTCACTTGTTGCACTGGCGCGTGGACTTCGTGCGATTGCGGTTGGTGATGCGGGAGACGCAGGCAATCAAGTATTTGCCGCTATGTCGCAGCATGCGTATTTAGTGGGAGGCGATGGACGACACGTGACAGTGATTGTCTCGCATATTCCGCATCTGATTGCCAAAGATGGAGCTGAATCGGTGTATGTGGCGGCAACAAGTGATGGCCGCGCCGTCGCACTGAAATTGGCTGATGGGTCTGGGCGTGCAACACCCACTGTGTTGTTGGCCGCGTTGTCGCGTTTAGGTGTTGATACCTCAGGTGTGCCGGAGTCAATGACGGAAGTGGTGTTGGGACACGGGCAACCAGTTGGCCGTGTTCGTGCTGTAGGTATTGACGAGGTCTGACATGCCCATCCCATTTGTTCCACGAATTGATAACGCGCCATACGCGGTTGCGGAAAATGTCACCCCGCTCGTTCAGCGAGTCATTGCTAAAAACCCTTCGAAATTCACGTATCACGGAACCGGCACGTACCTGCTTGGCACGCGTGAAGTGGTGGTGATTGATCCGGGCCCACTGTTGGATTCACATCGTGATGCGCTTGCACATGCCTTGTCAGGACGCACCGTTGTGGGCATTGTGGTCACTCATTGCCATTCCGACCATTCACCACTTGCACAGTGGTTGCACGAAGAAACCGGTGCGCCACGTTTCGCAATTGGTCCACATCGTGTGTACGAAGGATTTGTTGAAGAAGATGATTCTGATCCCACTGAAGATGACGAGTCTGAGAAAGACACCGAAAAAGAAGAGCGCGAGACGATTGATCTCGCGTTCGCACCAGATGTTCCTGTTCTTGATGGTGAAGCATTCTTGAAGACGCGAGAGTTTTCATTGTCTGCGGTGGCTACGCCTGGGCACACCTCAAACCATCTTGCGGTTGCAATGGATATTGACAATGCGCTCTTCACGGGGGACCACATCATGGGTTGGTCCACCACAGTTGTGTCACCGCCAGACGGCGACATGCGTGCCTACATTGATTCTCTTCGCAAGGTGATGGGCCGTCACGACAGCGTGCTGTGGCCAACTCATGGTGGTCCAATCACCGATCCCGCACCATTCTTGCGTGCCTATCTTGAGCATCGACTTGAACGTGAACAGCACATCATTCGCGAGATTGCTGCAGGGAACAACACAATTCCTGGCATTGTCAAAGTGTTGTATGCATCAGTTGACAAGAAACTGCATCGACCTGCGCGCAGGAGTGTGTGGAGCCATCTTCGAAAACTTGTTGATGATGGTGCAGTGGTCACCGTTGATGGTGGACCTGCGCGTCTCTTGGGCGAGTACGCCTTGGCTTAACGCACTGACCCTGGTGGCAACGTCTCGGGGTCAAACAATGCAAAGAAATCTTTTGTGGAGTTGTTCAGATGCCTGTTTGGGTCACCCATGCGCGTGTCAATGGTGCGACCAGTGCGACGTGATGAGCCGAAATCTTCATAGACCGCGAAGAACGGCCATGTTCCATTGATGTCCAACTCCATTGCTGTGGAGCAGCCTGCAACGACCAAGGTGTCGGCAAGCATCGCAATGTTTACTTTGCCAACCGCGATGAACATCATGAGGCCATCTGTTCGCACGCACGCAGCAGAGCGATAGTTGTACAACTTGTTGCCGAAGTCTTTGCCCCAATCAACTTTGTCGTAGGTGTGATACACAACTTTGCCGTTGTACAGAAGTGGTGGCAAATTCTGTCGAAGCGATATCCATGTTCCGTCATTGGTCATGTCTTTGCCCCACACGCCAATAGTGCTGGTGCCATCGGCTCGAATACCAAACGTTGCGTACCCTTTTCGCATCTTGCGAACGTTTCGCCCCTCAGTGACATAACCACCAGGTTCGTGTTCAAAACGAAATCCGCCGTTGAAGCTTGCGATCAGTGACTTCAGCGGAGCACCCTTAATTTTTGAGGAGTTTTTCCATCCCTTGCCACCGGGAATTTCTGAACCATTGAATAGGCCGATACGGACTTTGTTGGGGTCATAGGTTGCCATCGTGGCAACAACGGATCCATAACACCACAGTGGTCGAATTGATGTTGCGTAAATGATTGGCTTGGTGCGCACCCGCATAATGGAGACCCACTCGCCCTCATTCTTTAGCGCTGGAGCGACTTGCGGTGGAATATCTGTAGGTCTCGGTGGAAGCGTCGTTGTGGTTGTTGTGGTGGTATCGCCCGGCAATGTGGTTGTTGGCAACACGGTGGTTGTTGTTGTGGTGTCGTTAGGAAGTGTGGTGGTAGGTGCCACGTCTGGGCAACTGGTGGTACGGACGCGTTGTGTTTGAAATGCTGGCGCGGATGAGCCTTGTGGTGTTGTTGTGG
>CAZCZM010000010.1:0-28745 GCA_964503445.1 uncultured Bifidobacterium sp. | reverse complement strand
CGGACGCGTTGTGTTTGAAATGCTGGCGCGGATGAGCCTTGTGGTGTTGTTGTGGTGGGCACACTCGAGTTGTTGACCGGTGGAAGCGTGTCGGTAGGAAGAGTTGTATCTACAACTGTGTCGGTGATGGGCGGCAACAGTGCCAATGTGTCTGCGGGAGCCACAGCTGGTGGATTGCTGTGCAACCACGATTCCAATTGGTCAACCACGGCCCCAAGTCCTTTGTTGCGTGCCCATGATGCAAGGCTCTGCTGAAGCGGATCGTTGGAATTAGCCAGAACATAACGACCAGCTGAGAACGTTGTCAGTGCACCAAAAAGCACAACAAGGGCAACGAAGACACGAATAATCCGTTGCCGGGTCATACAGACACATTAGAGGGACTAGGACTGGCTGGACTTGTCACGAAGGTGGCGCCCGATGTAGGCAACAACAACATCCTGTGTTTCATCATCGAAAAAAACGTGGATACGGACTAAGTGTGCCTTGCGTCCGCGTTTGATGTGGGCTTCCGCACGCACTGGCTGGCCACGCCAGGTGATGATGTAGTCCTCCTCAAACTTTTGGCGCGCATTTTCAGAAATATGTGGCGCAAAGTTAAGGCCCATTTGGCGGCACGCAAGACCAATACTTGTTCCCGAGATTTCTCCTGATCGCCAAGCACGCGCAACTTCGTTCAATCTCACCAAGTCTTCAAGAACGCTCACAGGCTCGGGTCCTTCAAGTGATTCACCTGACTCAATTGCGCGTTCATGGAACACCAAGTGCGGGCAATGTTCCCGCGCCAAACGCAGTGCTTCTTTCATAGATGACACGGCGCGAACGTGTGCCGTGCTTCCGGCCTGAATTTCTAGCGACACGTTGCGCAGAATCAGCTCGTCAAGCTGGCCGCCCTTTTGTTCAATTTGAGTTCTTTGCTCAGCAATGATGCGATCTGCATCTGCCAAGGCAGCTTGCATGTCTTCAATGGTTGCTTCTAGTTGTTCAATGTGAAGAGAATTTTCTTCGTCATCTGCCGCATCATCTGAATGTGTATCGCGTGGAATCTCGATGATTTGCTCGTCGTCGTACCGCGGTGGTGGCGGAATGCGCGGGGCACTTAATGTGCGAGCCGCTACTTCTGTAATGGTTGTGGCAATTCGTTGAACAAATGTAATTTCGTGCCCCGCGCGCACATCGTGACGATTTTCTATGTGAGGCTCAGCACCTCCGGCCCAATGAATGACGACATGTCCAGGACCAAGCCGTCGGTCGCCAGTGATTGACACAAATCCGTCAAGTGCTTCGGGTGTTGTGATGCGGTACTGATGAACCAAACCAATTAACGGACCAAGACGAAGCGGAAGAACTGGTGTGGTGTGCGAATCAACAATTTCGACAACCACAGGAAGAGTGCGACCAGGTGCAAGCACCAAGCCTGCGATGCGCTCACCCATGTCTCGCGACGATGCGGTTGTTGTAGAAGCCGTGATGTATTCATTGGCATCTTCCATGCGCACGTTCGCCAGGATTTTTTCCATTAGTCGAACAACATGGGGAGGCAAGGCTTGTGACGGGTACGGCGCAACCTTCACAGTGGTGGGAGTGGCGACGATACGGAGGTCGAATACCAATTTGTTGGTGTATGAGACAACTGTTGCAGTAATGGTTTGGGCGTAGGGACGCCCAGCAGAACTGTGAGTAATGGTGACACGAAAGACGGGGTCGTCTGACCCTTCACGTACTCGCACCGTGACTCCTGGTGCGGTGTCATCGATGGGGTAATGCTCCATCTGCCAGTCGGTCACCAAGTCAACAAGCGTGATTCGATCCGCCTCGGTGTGGTCGACTGCAACGAGAGTTGTGGCATAGGTGGTGATCACAGAGTCACCGCCTGAGGGTTAGCGATATGGGCGAAGAGCCTCGTGCACTGTGGCAAGGAGAGAGGTGACTGTGGCCGCATCATCGATTCCGAGTGTAAGCAAGTGATCAAAGGCTGCCGACTCGATATTGATAGCGGGATGCAACTGGTAGAGATCTGTGGGCATTTGGGGCTCGGCAGGGGTCGACAAACGGGTGCTACCGGGCACTTCTCGGTCAATCCAGCACTGGGCTGCGGCCCCTAAGGCGCCCACAGACCAGCCAGTGGTGAGAGTGACCGACCACGGGTCACGCGGGGAAGCAGACCCAGGAAGAACCACCTCATAGGGAGTCACACTGATAGGAACCTGCATCCGCATGATGGGTCCGGCGTGATCGGTGTGATGCACATCGGCGACCACAACATCATGTGCGACAGAGAGAACAAGTTCATCGTCTTGCAGTTGCTGCGAACGTTCATAATGAGCTGGCGTGACCACTTCCCACACCCATGGTCGACCACCTGTGTTGATGGAAGGAACATTCATGCCAACCCATGGGGTGGCAAGTCCAGGAACCGTAACTCGTCGCCATTCAAGAGATGTGTTTTGCTCTGTGAGAGAGCGCTTGACATCTTCCAGAATCGTTGGCACGGGTCTTGATAGTGGCTTGTTTTTGCCCGTGAATGGTGGATGGTCGGTGAAGTGTCAAACTTGGAACGTGCCGACGTTCCAGCATTCAGACATTGCGATTGCCTACGAGATCCTCGGATCGGGTCCACGTGTGCTGTTTTTCAATGGCTCTGGCGCAACCATGACATCATCGCGAATGTTGATTGAGGCTGTGGCGAAAGAGTGCACAGTTCTTGCATTTGATCAACGAGGACTTGGTGAAACAACCATTCCTGACGGCCCGTACACCATGCAGCAGTACGCCTCAGATGCTGCTGCACTTCTTCACCACGTGGGTTGGTCCACATGTGCGGTGATGGGAATCAGTTTCGGTGGAATGGTGGCGCAGGAGTTTGCTGTCACGTATCCACACTGTGTGGAACGCATGGCCTTGTTATGCACGTCTGCTGGCGGTGAGGCTGGCTCGTCGTATCCGTTACATGAATTGGCATCACTATCGGCTGATGAGCGATCTGCTCAAGTGTCATTACTGACCGATACGCGCTGGACGGATGAATGGTTACAACAACATCCCAGTGACGCAGCACTCGTGGCGGCACGACAGTCACAATCACACGTTGTGAAGGACAAACGAGTGCTGTTGGGTGAGAAATGGCAATTGGAAGCACGAATTGGCCACGATGTTTCTCATCGTCTTCAGCACATATCCGCACCAGTGTTTGTTGCTGCTGGTCGGTACGACGGAATTGCCCCTGTTCAAAATTCTGAAGAAATTGTGAAGCGGCTTCCAGATGGAACATTGTCGGTGTACGAAGGTGGCCACTTGTTCACGGCACAAGACAAGAATGCTCTTCGAGATATTCGAAAGTTTCTTGTGACAGGAGAACGGCCATGAGGCCCAATGTTCTTTTAATCACGCTCGATCAATTTCGTGGTGACTGTCTGTCGGCTGCAGAGCATCCCGTTGTGCAGACACCGAACCTTGATGATTTGGGACGAAATGGAGTACGTCTCGCGCGTCATTACAGCCAGGCATCACCGTGTGCACCTGGTCGAGCATCGTTGTATACGGGTATGTATCAGATGAATCACCGGGTGGTGGCAAATGGAACACCACTTGATGAACGATTCGACAATATCGCGCTAGCTGCTAAACGTGCTGGGTACGCGCCAGCACTATTCGGATACACAGATCAATCGGTAGACCCACGCGTCACATTTGGTCCTGAGGATGAAAGATTGATGTCGTACGAAGGGGTGCTTCCTGGTTTTGATTGTGTTCTTGATCTCACGGGAAATTTTCGACCATGGAGAGAATTCCTGAAACAACGTGGATTCAACACATCGATGGGAATTTTCGATCTGCTGGGAAGTGAATCTGATCGTCCGGCTGACGTCAGCGTTTCTAGTTTTCTGACGAACGAATTGTTGTCATGGATGGAAACACAAGATGGGCCTTGGTTTGCTCATGCCAGTTACATCAGACCGCATCCGCCATACTCTGCCGCAGGGCAGTACTCCACCATGTACCCAAGAGAAGTGGTGGGTCAGCCCATTCAGAAGGCTGAAACCATTCATCCGTTTCACGATGTGATGTTGCAGTTGGAATCCACGCAGGCTCCAACTGACCCGCAACAACTTGCCGAAATGCGAGCTCAGTATTTCGGAATGATTAGCGAAGTTGACGCACAACTTGGACGCATCTGGCAGGCACTTCGTAAAAATGGCCAGTGGGACAACACCGTCATCGTCGTGGTGGCAGACCACGCAGAGTTACTCGGTGATCACGGTCTGAAAGAGAAAGTGGGGTACTGGGACACCAGCCAACACATTGTTGGAATTGTTCGTGATCCACGGCATCCGGTCGGACACGGCTCTGTTGTTACTCACTTCACAGAAAATGTTGACATCATGCCCACATTGTGTGAAGCGATTGATATTCCTATTCCGCCGCAATGCGATGGAATTCCATTAACGCCTTTTCTAGAAGGCGTCACTCCAAAGTGGTGGCGAGACGCTGCATATTGGGAATACGACTGGCGCTTTGCTCTCATTCCCTTTGATAGGTATGAATGGCCGTGGAGCAGAAAGCTTGAACAGCTCACGCTTGCAGTTCGTCGAAGTGACACACATATTTATGTGCAATTCGGTGATGGAGATGCATTGTGTTTTGACTTGCTTCAGGATCCGCACCAACGTGTGACCACCAATGACTCAGCAATTCTGTATCGCGAGGCCCGCGCAATGTTGCAGTGGCGAATGGAACACGCTGACCGTACTTTGACGGGGTTCTTGGTGGAAGATGGCGGGAAAGGCCGTTGGCCAGTAAATGTTCCGTGGCGCGACTACTGAGCCCACGTATTCATGTGCATCATGGTGTTCAAGGGCGCGCGCTGGAGCGGGCCGTGTTGACCAACGGGATATCCCAGCGGAACCATCGCATGTACGCCCCAGCCGTCGGGAAACTTTAATAGTTCACGTAATTCGTTTTCTCGTGAGCAGATCAGTGTGGTGAGAACTCCACCTAATCCTTCTGCACGAGCGGCAAGTAACAAGTTTTGTACAGCGGGGTAGAGAGAGGCGCCACCAACAACGGGATGTCGGTTCAGGCCGGCATCGGTGACATACAGCGCGCTTGGGTCATGCACGAACATCATGACCACGGGAACATCGGCAAGATTTTCCGCAAGTGATGTTCCAGTGGAAAATTGAGCGCGCACCCGCTCAATGACGTCACTGGGTTGATTCCCTAGTTTGGCCAGATTGAAGTCGACGTACTTTTCCCATTCAGAAACATAGATACGAGACAGTTCTTGCTTGATGGCTGTGTCTGTAACTGCAATCATTCGCCATGGTTGGCGGTTACCCCCACTGGGTGCCCAGATGGCCGCCTGACAGATTCGATTCAAGATGTTGGAGTCAACGGGAGTATTGCGGATGCGACGAATAGAACGTGTTGTTGACAAGAGCGAATAAAAGTCGTCTGTAATGGTCATGACAGCAGTCTGTCACTTATGGATGGCCTTAGCGACGGTGCGCGCTAGCACCCCATGGAGCGGCTTCGAGACTTAGCCCCACAAATAGCGAGTGGAGGAGTGCTGCGTATTCGACCGAGAGATGTGCTCGTGTGAGGCGTACGAGTTCATCGCGAAACAAGACGCCGTGGTGAGGGATGCGAACTGATGTGTGTGCAACCTCGTGGAGCAAGGTTGACAATGTGGATTCGCGTCCGTACAAGCAGATATTGAGTGATTCAATATCTGCTGAAGCAAGTGTGCGAGGTCGTGCTTTTGCAATATGCAATGTTGGAACATCGATGTCTTCGCGATGGCACACAGACTGAAGCCAATCATCGACCTCGTGTGATTTCATGATTCGTACGCCGACAACCTGATCAGCAATGTTTTCGCACGCGTATGTCAATGCTTGTTCGCGTGAACAACGTGAAAATTGCAGAGCAAGAGATTCTGCCTGTTGGACAAGGTCATGAATGTTGTGGCTCACAGTTCTCCGCGGACTCCACTAGTGAAAGAACGGCCACCAGTAGAGAATCCTTGACCCGCAGCGCGACCATTTGCATATGCGCCAGATGATGTGTCGGTGTACGAGCGGCTGCCAGATAGTGGCGGCGCAGTGGCACGCATTTCTTTCTCGGCGCGCTTCATTCTGCTCGCAAGAACAAGTCCGGATCCGGGTGTTTCATTAATGAATTCTGTGCGTGATGCACCAAGAGCTTCCACAATTCCCTGAGTGAATCCGTTCCACCATGCTGTGCGCCACGAGCGACTGCCTTTAGGTAAGACGCGAGCGCCAAGTACATCTGCGGCGCAAAACAGTGTGTACGCGGCAGTGATATCGCTCTCGCGGCCGTAAATGACGATGACGCAGTTGTCGTTGTCGTCGTCGAAACTGCGATAACCAGCGCAAGAATGCAGTCGTGCAATATGCCAGAGCAAATCTTTCCGTCGCACTCGATAGGGGCCACCGACGAGGAATGTACGAATGACAATTTCTGCGTTGTCATCGGAGGCGGAATCAGCAAGGTCGCTATTGGACAGGCCGTGTTTTTGCATGAGCTTGGACGCCAACGCGAGCGCCGTTTCAGCTTCGGCCTGTGGCGTGTTGGGATGCTGCGCCAGGGTGATGAGAGCTTGGATTCGGTCTCGCTGATCTGTCATTGCACGCAGAGTAGACCGAGGGTGTTTAGTGGTTCAGAACGTTTGCGAGAAAGGTGCGCGTGCGCTCGTGTTGTGGCGACGAAATGACCTGAGAGGGGGGTCCTTGTTCCACAATGACTCCGCCATCCATAAACACAACGCGGCTTGCGACATTTGAAGCAAATCCCATTTCGTGGGTCACCACCAACATGGTCATGCCGTCGTCCGCAAGTGAACGCATGACGTTAAGAACCTCACCGACAAGCTCTGGGTCTAAGGCGCTTGTTGCCTCGTCAAACAACATGACGTCGGGGTTCATTGCAAGAGCACGTGCGATGGCAACGCGTTGTTGTTGTCCTCCCGATAGCTGACTGGGGTACGCATCTGCCTTTTCACCCAACCCCACACGTTGTAACAACGTACGACCAACTGACTCGGCTTCCGCTGCGTTTCGCTTCAGTACTTTTCGCTGGGCAACACAAACATTCTCGAGTGCCGTCATATGGGGAAACAAGTTGAATTGCTGAAAGACCATTCCGATTTTGGTTCGCGCTTCGTCAATATCGCAATCACGATCAGTGAGTTCGCGCCCCAGGACAACAATGCGTCCGCTTGTTGGTTGTTCAAGCATGTTCACACAACGCAACAGAGTGCTTTTTCCAGAACCTGATGGACCAATAATGCACACCACTTCGCCACGTTGAACATCAAGGTCGATGCCACGCAATACATGGTTTGATCCAAAAGACTTATGTAAGCCAGAAATATTGACGACGTAGTCGTCGATGAAAATGGGTTCGTTGCTCATTTTCCTGCTGCCTTTGCGCGGCGTTCCATCCATGCGACAAGTTGCGTGAGGGGAAGTGTCATAGCGAGGTATACAAGACCAGCGACCATGAGCGGCGTTGCGTTTGCAGTGCTATTGACGCCATCTCGACCAAAGCGCGCAAGATCTTTTGTGGCTGCGGTGACACCAAGAACTGAAATGAGCGACGTGTCTTTAATGAGGAGGACCAGTTCGTTTGTGAGTGGCGGCACAATGATTCGTAACGCTTGAGGAATAACAATTGTTGCCATTGCGCGTGAATACGACATGCCAAGAGAACGAGCAGCCTCCATTTGTCCTTTGGGGACTGCTTCGATGCCGGCCCGAATAGTTTCTGCCATGTATGCAGATGCCACCAGTGCAAGTGGAACTGCACCTTGCATGTAGGCGTTTGGCCATTGCCAGCCAGTTGCAATGGGAATACCGAAGCCAAGAATGAGAAGTGTGACAACGAGTGGAATGCCACGGAAGATTTCAATGTAGATAGCCGCCAACCAACGGTAGGGGCGCACTGCGCTTAAGCGCATCAGAGCAAAGATGAGGCCAAAAGTTAGGCCGCCTGCGAAGCCAAGAACCGTGAATACAAGGGTGTTCTTTGCTGCTTTTGTGAGGATGTCGGGGAATTGTTCTTTGACAATGTTCCAACGGAACATTGCATTTCCGAGTTTGTCCCAGTCAACGAAAAGGACCACGGCAATCAGTGCCGCAAGGCTCAATGCATACACGGCATACCGTGTGTACATCGCGCGTTGACGTTTGCTGATCGCCATGGCCCTTTCGTTTCCTAGTTCAAAAATTCAGGTGAATTAGCCGATGAAGTACTTGTCGTAAATTTTCTGGTATTCGCCTGATTCCTTGAGGTCATCAATGCCCTTGTTCAAGATGCTCAAGAGTGCAGAGTCACCAGTCTTTACAGCGAAGCCGTATTGCTCTGGTGTGTCTTCAAACTTCACAGAAACGACTGATGTTCCCTGCTTGTCTGCGCGCTCTTTATTGATGAGGTAGTCCTGCAACACTGCGTCAACCTGACCAGATTCGAGAGCGAGGAACATTGCTGAAGCTTCGTCGAATGACTGGATTGTTGCACCTTCAGGCTTGTTCTCATTTGCAAAGGCCTCACCGGTGGTGCCGGTCTGAACTGCAATGGTCTTTCCTGCGAGTGCATCAAGTGAGTTGTAGGTCTCTGCGTCGGCCTTGCGAACCAGCAGTGACTGGAATGCATCGAAGTAGCTCTGTGTGAAGTCGGCTGCTTCTTCGCGCGCTGGGGTGATGGTCATCGATGATGCCACCATGTCGCACTTGCCTGCAGCAGGAGCAAGCCAGATGCCATCGAATGGTGTCACAGCAACTTCAAGCTCGAGTCCATTGTCTTCGGCGATTGCGCGGACAACGTCCATGTCAAAGCCGGTCCATTCGCCATTCTCGTCTTGGAACTCGAATGGTTCGTATGGTGCGTCGGAGCAAACCGTGAGCGAACCAGCCTTGACTAGTTCAAGTTCGCCGCCGCCAGCAACGGTGGTGTCTGATGATTCATCGCTGCCACCGCAAGCGGAAACAATGAGGGTAAGTGCTGCAACTGATGCGAGCACGCGTGTATAACGGGCCATAGATACTCCTTGGTAAGCCGTTGATTAAGTACGGATTACCTTAGACGAAATCGAAGTCAGGCCTGTCTCCCACGCCGCTTTGGGAAGGCAACAATCGCAACAATGATGGTGATGGCAATGGCCAGCACATGAATGGTCTCGAATACCGGGTGCACTTTGTTGCCCGATCCGTCGGCAATAAACGCGATGATTTGCACTGTCACCAGCAATCCGCACACTGAGAGAGCGAAGTAGGCAAGGCGACTATTGATCCCCACAGCCAACGCGATGAGACCGAGGACTAAGCCAATCACTCCATCACGCGTGAGGTGAGAGATATCGGTATCACCACTTGGACCCCACAGGGGGGTGGCGCCAAAAATCCATGGCAATGCCAGGAAAGTCTGCAGTGCTCCAATAGCAAATAGAAGAACTCGAAGACCCTGTGGCGGTCCGCGCAGGTCGGACAGTTTCATGCCGAGTGCTTCTTCAACGGCTGCGTCTTCTTGTGACGCACAGAGTGGGCAGTCGGTCATGTGGTGACGCGCTGCAACCCTGTCCTCCGCGCTACTAACGGGCTGTAGGAGAACACGACGAGCAGTGCGACAATCCACTTTCACACCGCGTTTGCATCGTCTAGTTGTTGCCCAAGTGTCTCCCGCGCACGCGCAAGTCGAGAACGCACGGTTCCGACTGGGATATCCAAAGTGCGCGCTGTTGTCTCGTAATCGAACCCAAGAACTGCACACAACACAACAACTTCGCGCTGCGGGAGGGGAAGATGCGCGATCAATTCATGGAGGGCCGTGGGAGCAAAGTGATCTCGAATGTCCGCAATATCCACATCAATGTTGGCTGATGGGCTTTCTTTTTGCACAAGGTCAATGATGACGCGACGACAAATAGTGATGAGCCACGACAAGACGGGCGATTCGTTGCGAAACGTAGGCCAGTATCTCCACGCTCGAATGAAAGTCTCTTGAACCGCTTCTTCCGCAATTGTTCGATGAGATGTAGCGGATCGAGCGTATGCACTCAAGGACGCAAAGTTGTCACGCATCATGTCGTCAAACTGATGGTCGCGTTTCCGAGGCACCTCTCTAGTGTGTCACTCCGTGACGGTAATTGTCACTTCCTCATGGATTCCCACGGTGCACGATGCCGTAAATGTGCCTGAGTTTCGGAAGGTGTAGCGGCCGGTTTCACCCGGGCGAAGAACAAGAAATGCATATGTATGGCCGACCGAATCATTGTTGGTGATCTGAAGCGTGTCGCCAATGCGTAGTGATAGCTCAACTGGAAGTTGATTTGGAGGAGTCTTCCCTTGCCTGAGGGCGTCTGCGGTGCCAGGAGAAATTGAGAACGAATATGTGGTTGGTTGTGGCCGAGTAACAACAAGTATCACAATGACAAGAACGATGATGGCAGCAATCGCTGCCATCATCGCTGTCTTCTTGCCTCTCTCAGGATGAGGCCCTGCGAGTTCGTGTGAAATCAGGGTGCATCCTCGCGCACAGGAACTTCCACAACTACATCGCCAGCCTTAGCAAACGTAAGAGTGACGGAGATTGTTGATCCAGTAGCGAGTGGTTTTGTTAATCCCATCAGCATGACGTGATATCCACCGGGCTTGAGTTCAAGTGGAGTTCCCGCGGTGAGTGCGATTGATTCAACTTCTTGCATTTTCATGGCGCCGTCATCGCCCATGACCATTTCGTGTACCTCGGTCATCATGGCAATTGACGTATCTACTTTCGCACCGACAAGTTCGTCGTCTTCCGCAGAACTGATGCTCATGTACGCCGCACCCATGTCTGTTGCCATTGGGCTTGTTCGTGCCCATTGGCCTGAAACAAGAATTGGTGCAATGGTGAGTTTGTCGGACGATGAAATCGTTGTGTCGGGTGTTGTGGACGAATCACTCCCGCATGCGGTGAGTCCAAGTGTCGCGACACACGCAAGACCAATAATTGCTCGTTTCATTCCTGATGTCATGTTGTTTTTTCTCTTTCTTGTAGGAGAAGTGTGAAATCGTGCGCCATCGCGGTGGCATCCATGCCGAACGGAAACTCAATGCGAACGGTCCCAGATGAGTCAACGATGTAGCAGTTACCACCGTGCGTTACCTCAATGCGTCCGTTCACTGTGGTCACTGATGACGTTGCGTCGAATGGGGCTTCAGCAGCGCGCAATTCTTTGTTGTCGCGTGGAATGAGTGCATGGAACTTGTCTGTGAACGACGAGAGATAGCGAGGAAGTATCTCTGCTGTATCTCTTGCTGGATCAACTGTGATCATTGCGATGGATACGCGTTCGGCATCGTCACCAATCTTCTTGAGGGCGTTCTTAACAGTGACCAAAGTTGTTGGGCAAATATCTGGACAATTGGTGTAACCGAAGTAGACCACGAGCAACTCGTCTTTCGGTGCACGTAATTCGAAGGGCTTTTGAGACACAGCATCGGTGACGGTGACACCAGATGAGTTCTTTACGGTAGGTGACTGGTACCCGTACATCTCTTGCGTGCTCTCAGATGAACACGAGGCAACTGCAACAAGGCTCAATAGGGCACATGTCGTTTGCACCATATGTCGGAGTTGTGTTTTCACCAATCAGATAGACACCTCAATCAAGGGAAAAGTTCCCGGTGGTGTGACGAAGAGCCTGTGACGGTTGGCTCACTGGATGCTCGTCGAGACGCAATACTTAAAGGGATGCAGCGTCGAGAAGACATTGAAGGCCTTCGCGCCATTGCCGTGGCTGCAGTGCTGTTGTTTCATGCCGGAGTGCCAGGTCTTGATGGCGGATACGTGGGCGTGGACGTCTTCTTTGTTCTGTCGGGCTTTCTCATCACCTCTTTATTGATTTCAGAACGTGCGTCGGAAGGCCGCATCTCACTGGCCTCCTTTTATGCGCGACGAATTCGTCGGTTATTGCCGGTGTCCACCTTGGTGGCAGTGCTGACTCTTGCTGCCTCATACATATGGCTTGAACCAGTTCGAGTTCGCACCCTGACCAGCGACATGATTGCCACCGCAGGCTTTGCTTCCAACTTGCTCTTTGCTTATCGCGGTGCCGACTACCTTCAGTCGTCTTTGCCACCGTCACCGCTTCAGCACTATTGGAGTTTGGCCGTAGAAGAGCAGTTCTACGTTGTGTGGCCAATCCTGATTGCTGCGGTATGTCTTGGCGCGACGCAACGGTCCCGATTCACAATTCGTATGCGAGTAGGAGTGACTTCGGCAGTGATTGCAGTTGTCTCGTTTGTTGCATGCATGATTTTGATGAATCAGTCACAGCCGTGGGCGTTTTTTTCGCCACACACGAGAGCATTTGAACTTGCAATCGGCGCATTGTTAGCTGCGCTACCCGCCGTCGCATCTCAGAAAGCTAAGTGGGTAGCGGCCGTTTTGTCGTGGTGTGGATTGGCCGGAATTGTTCTGAGTGTTGCGACGTTCACTGAAACCACCAAGTTTCCTGGCCCGTGGGCCTTGGTGCCAGTTATCTCCACATTTTTTGTATTGGCTGGTGGGCAAGCAACGCATTGGGCGCCCATTTCTTTTCTTCGATATGCGCCATTTCAATGGCTTGGGTCGCGTTCGTACTCGGCCTATTTGTGGCATTGGCCCATTTTGATCATTGCTGAGCCTGCGCTCGGACGAAAACTGTCAGTTGTAGACGGACTGTTATGTACTGCGATTGGTTTGGCCCTCTCCGAGTTTTCATATCGCTATGTCGAAAATCCGGTGCGCAGAAATATTGCGATTCGTGGTCTGCGTTCAGCAGCTCTTGCAGTTGCATTGATGTCGCTGATTGGCGGTACTGCAGTCCTTGCGCGAAACAATCCGCCAACCATCACTCTTGGTCCTGATGCAACAACACCAGTGTTGCAATCAACAACAATCCCTGGACCTACAACAACCATTCCTATTGCCCCAGAAATTCCAGGTCTGAAGCGTCCAATTCAACCGATTATTGATGCAGCAAAAGCCACAGGTCTTCCGGGCAACTTGACACCTTCGTTACAGGCTGCTGTGACGGATCAGCCAATTATTTATGACGATGGATGTCATGTTCGCTTCACACCAGAGGCGCCAAAGCCTGGTTGTAGTTACGGAAAATTAGATTCATCAACCGTTGTGGGGTTGTATGGCGACTCACATGCCGCACAGTGGTTTCCAGCATTTGAGAAAATTTCAATCAAGAGACAGTGGAAGCTAAACGTCTACACAAAAGCTGGTTGCCCACCGGCTGAGATTCCTACGTATAACAGAGTTCTCGGACGTGTGTATCCCGAATGTAAGAAATGGCGTGCCAACGTTCTTGATGCAATGGTCGCCGATGGCGTCAAGTTTGCGTTCGTCGTTCGATTTGATCGGCTGCTCTCTGCGTCTACACGCAAACCGATGTGGCAAAAAGAATGGCGTGAGGGTCTACAGGGAACAATTGATGCACTGCGTTCTCGCGGCATTACTCCAATTCTGTTGGAAGACACTCCGTATCCCGGACAATCAATTCCTTCGTGCTTAAGCCGCAACTACACAAATGTTCATGCGTGTTCGCCAACGGTTACTAACGGCTATCGCTCTGACATGTTTGAGATGATGCAAGATTTTGACAGGGCTGGGGAGAACGTTGTGTGGGTGAGAAATTGGTTCTGTACCCAAAATCTGTGCCCCACAATTGTGGGAAATTTGTTGGTGTATCGCGACGATAACCACCTCACTGTTACTTATGCATCCTTTGTTGCTCCTTTGCTCGACGAAGCCATTGGGCCGTTTGTTGATTGGTATATCCGTACTCCGTAATCCGTGACACACTGTGACTATGGAGCAATACAAGACACAGCGCGAGCTACTAGAGCAATTGAAGTCCTCTGGACTCATTTCTGCCGACCAAGTAGACGACATTGTTCATGCACCCCGTTGGTCCTTTTCGGTCAGAGAACTAGTGACGTATCTTGCGTCGCTGATTATCGCTGTTGGTGTACTTCGGCTTTTCGCATTGGCACTTCGAGATGCATCTGAAGTCGCAATTGCTTTGTCTCTCTATGTAGTTGCAATAGCTTCCGCCGCCGCGTCGTGGAAGTTGTCATCGAAGTCAAAAATTCTTCGTCGGTTTTCTGAAGTCTTAGAACTTGCTGCTCTGGGTGCTGCGGCTGCTGCGACGGCCCTTCTCTTGGACAACGCGGAGATGAGAAGCGAATGGATTGGCGTCATCCTCACGGGTGCTGCTTCATTATGGGGAATCATTCGTTGTCGAACTGCGCAGTTCTCGGGAACCGTCTCGTTATCTGTTGGGCTTGTCGGATTATCCATGGCACTTAGTTCATTGATTAACCAAGACAGCGAACTATGGGGTGGTGCACTCACGTTGATTGCTGGTGCATTAGTTGTGACCGCAGGCCTTCAACGCATTGGCTCACCGCAGTTTGCTCGGGCAGTCGGATCACTTTTTGTCATCATCGGTTCAATGATGATTGGTTCAATGGACGATTGGTCACGCCCTGCGCCCATCATCGTTGGAACCGTCATGTTTATTGCAGGAATCGTCGTTCTTGCACCAGAGATGTTGGTGGCAGGAGCTTTTTGTGTTGTTGCCGGAATCGCCATGACGGTTGTGGAGTGGATTGACAATGAGATGGCACAAGGACTCGTCATCATTGGTACCGGATTAGTTGTGTTGGCAGTATTGACACTGCAAATGAAGCGAACAGTTAGTCGACCAACGCCTGGTGCACAAGCTGCTTGAGTTGTGGGCGTAATGGCCACGAGCTAGACGGCAACAACTGCGTCATGATGGTGTAGACCAGATCTTCTTTAGGATCAACCGTGAAGTTGGTGCTTGCAGCACCACCCCATCCGTAATCACCCGCGCTACCAGGGACTTTTGCTGCTACTGGATCAAGTGTGACGCTGACGCCTAAACCAAAGCCGACGCCGTCAAATGCCGTTTCAGAAAAGAGCGGTCGCCCAAATGCGGTGAGGTCAGCATTGTTCGGTAAATGATTCGACGCCATGAACGAAATAGTTCGCGGTGACAGAATGCGAACACCGTTGAGTTGTCCTCCACCGCGAAGCATCTCGGCAAACTTCATGTAGTCGGACATTGTGGAAACCAATCCACCACCACCGAGGTGTGCTTTGGGTTCATGAAGTGCACCTGCGCCCATGGCGTCACTTCGAACGCGACGACGGTTGTCAGCAGGATTCGGTACATATAACGCTGCGAGACGGTTTGCTTTTTCGGTGGGGCAGTGGAATGCAGTATCGGTCATGCCAAGCGGTTCAAAGATTCGGGTCCGCATGAAATCACCCAGCGACATTCCAGAGAGCACTTCAACGACGCGACCAAGAACGTCAATCGACATGGAGTACGCCCATTCAGTGCCAGGTTGGAACATCAACGGAAGTCCAGCAAGGATGTCGCAGATGTCGGCAAGCGACGCATCTTTTGGTGTGCCCCATTCAAATCCGGCGTTGCGATACATCTGATCAACTGGGTTTGAGTACACAAATCCATATGTCATTCCTGCTGTGTGTGAGAACAGATGCCACATCTCCATTGGTTCAACAACCGGGTCGAATCGCGGAGCCGTCAATGTGCCACTGCGAAATACTTTCTGATCTGCAAATGAAGGGATGTACCACTTCACTTGGTCGTGCATCTCAAACTTTCCTTCTTCCCACAGAATTAAAGCGGCGATTGCACAGATGGGTTTGGTCATTGAGTAGATGCGATAGATGGTGTCGTCTGCGATGGGTGCGTTGTTCTCAACATCTGCATGGCCGTAGGTGGTGTTGTAGGCCAACTTTCCTCCACGCGATACAGCAATGTGCCAGCCAGGCAGTCGACCGTCATCTACGAATCGGGCAAAGTGTTCGGTGATTCGGTCGAGACGGCGAGGGTCAAGCCCGACTTCTGAGGGGTCTACGTCAAGAGGCAAATTGGTCATGGCCGAATCGTATGCCTATGACTATGGTCACGGACTCACTGGGGAGTTATTCTCACCTATACGGATTAACGCAAGTCCGCACGGATCAAGGGAATCACAATGGGCGAATTAATTGATTGGACCGTCGGGTACGACATTTTCGATAAGCAATACATCGAGAATCCATTCGAGATTTGGGATTCACTGCGAAATGAATGCCCCATTGCACACACCGATAAATGGGGTGGGTCGTGGCTGCCCACGAAGTACGACATTGTCACCAAGATGGCGCGTGAGCCAGAGAAGTTCTCTTCTCGTGAGGTGCTGGTTGTTCCTCCAGCGGAAGCACCGGGTTCCGGGGCATACGGCGCAACTCCTGGTGCACCCATTGCCGTTGATGCCCCAATGCATACGTGGACGCGTCGTCAGTTGTTGCCCGCATTTTCTCCTCGCGCTGTTGACGAGTTGGAAGTGTTCACACGTGCGTGGTGCCGCGAGTTGATGGACACAATTGCTGCGAAGCCCACTGCAGATGCGGCGGTCGAATATGCCCAACAAATTCCTGCACAAGTCATTGCCAACATGTTGGGTGTTCCCACCACCATGAAAGATGAATTTACTAAGTGGGTTCGTTGGACATTAGAAGCCGGACTCACAAATCCAGAGTTGCGTATTAAGGCACGTGCTGAATTGCAAGATTTCTTCATGGCTGAAATCATTAAACGCCGCGAGACCGGTTCAACATCTGACCTCATTGGCGAACTTGTGCATGCTGAACACGATGGCGAACCATTTTCCGACGGACTTATTTTGGGAATGTGCGGATTGTTGCTTATTGCAGGTGTCGACACCACATGGAGTGGCATCGGTTCCTCGTTGTGGCATCTTGCGACACACAAGGAAGATCGCGAACGTTTGGTACAAGAACCAGAACTGATTCCATCTGCAGTGGAAGAGTTCCTACGTGCGTACTCACCAGTGACCATGGCTCGTTTAGTCACCGAAGACATGGAATATGAAGGGTGCCCGATGCACCAGGGCGATCGCATTCTCATGTCGTTCCCTGCAGCAAATCGCGATCCTGAACACTTTGAGAATCCTGATCAAGTGATTATCGACCGCGAGCACAATCGACACGTTGCATTTGGTGCAGGAATTCACCGGTGCGTAGGTTCCAACTTGGCGCGTATGGAAATGCGCGTTGCGATTGAAGAATTCCTCGCGCGCGTTCCCGATTTTGAATTACGTGATGACGCAGAAGTCACGTGGGCAGGCGGTCAGGTCCGCGGACCACGCACCATTCCCATCCGCATCAACAAGTCAATTGGTCATTAACTGATAGTTAGTGATTGACCCTTATGCGGGTCGTGAAAAATCTCGAAATGCGGCAAGTGCCCGTGGCCCATACACGGTGCCCGGCCCACCGTTCATGCTGATCGCAACACCAATTGTTTCTGCCACTTCTTGTTCGGTGGCCTGTGCGAGTGCAGCACCACGAGCGTGACTAGCGATACAGCCGTCGCACTTCACTGCGATAGCGATGGCAAGGGCAATAAGTTCTTTGGTCTTTTTGTCAACTGCACCTTCAGCAAACGCGGCTTTGTGAAGTTCGCCAAAACCGGCGTAGACGTCAGGAATGAGTGCACGCAACTCGCGCCCTTCGGCACCTAGCTGTTGCAGCAGTCCGCGGCCGTGATCATGCGAATGGTCTGTCATAACAACATTCTGCCTGAAACCAGAAGGACTTACCGCAGAACGTCTAATGCGTTGTTGTCGGCAACACAATTCAGCGCACGTAGAAGCATGTCGCTTAGCAACTTCTGGCCACGTTCGTTCTGTTCGGTATAGCCACCGAAAGTTGTGACGCCGTATGTCACGCAGAAACAAATGCAAATGAGATATTGACGCCAAGCTTCAGCCCGATCGACCACAATGCCGTGACTCTCAAGACGATTCAGATATGTGTCAACAAGTTCTTTGTCGTGACCACGGCGAACGTCAGTTGCGATGGACTGGCTAATGAAATAGCCAACGTCGTAGATGCCTGCACCGGTTCCAACAATTTGAAAGTCGATTACTGCAGGCTCGTTGCCATTAAACATGATGTTGTCGGCACGGTAGTCGCCGTGGCACAACGTGGTAGGCGTCATGAGGTTGTCGAGCATCCATGGCACTTTTTCGGCCCAGATACCGCCAATGTCTCGAACACTCTCGGGGATGAGATGCCCAGCATGTTCTTCAACATGGGGCCATCCGCCAGTCCACAACATGGGAAGGACTGCGTTGTATGTGGGGTTTGCAAGTGGTTGGAACGTGGCTGCATAGTTGGACAGTTCTGGCTTCTCCCACCACATAGCGTGGAAGTCCGCAATTTTTTCCAAGAGAATTTTTGCTTCGGGCAAGCCAACGCCATCAATTTGGTTGAGGCCACGCATATGGCTGATGTCTTCCATGGCAATGGTGAAGTCGGTGTTATCGCTCGCAATGGCTTGGCCATAACACGTTGCGGTCTGGAATGGTGATTTCTGCGCAAAGTCTTTGTAGAAGAGCAATTCACGTATGTAGAGCGCAAGAGCGTCTGCAGTGAATCGCTGAGTGGGGTCGTCGGTGGGGTACTTGACCACAAGGGTGCGTGGCCCCTTACTTGTATTGCTTGAGTATGTGGGAGTCACACGTTGCAAGACGCTGAGGATTCCTACGCCCTCGCCAATTCGTTCGGTGGTCACGCCGGTGACCGATACCCCGTCTTCAAGATGTCCGCTACCTCGCAAAACACCTTCTACCCACGACGGAGTGATGTCTGCGTCCGATTTCAACAGGCCCAATCCTGATTCAATGAGATCAACAATTGCCACTGGAATTCCCCTTGTCTTTCCGCACCCCCCGATGCGTTGAACATGAACACTAGTTGTCATTCGGGTGAACGCAAATAGCAGTCACATAGTGTGGAGGGCATGGACACAGTACGTGTAGGCGTTGTTGGCACCGGAATGATGGGGTGCGAACATCTGAAAAACTTGATGGGAATCCCTGAAGTTCACATCACGGCCATCAGCGACCCTAACGACGAACCTCGAACATGGGCACAGTTGACCATGGGTGACGCATTCGATGGAGTTACTGAGTTCTCGGACCATCGGGACCTGTTGTCCTCTGGGCTGGTTGATGCGGTGGTCGTAGCATCGCCGAATTTCACCCACAAAACAATTCTCGATGACATCTTTGCCACGGACATTCCCGTGTTAGTAGAAAAGCCCATGTGTACCACCGTGGAAGATTGCATCGCGGTTGTTCAGGCACAGTCACAGAGAAACGCTTTGACATGGGTAGGCCTTGAGTATCGATACATGGCGCCTATCGCGGAATTAATTCGCCAAGTACGAGCTAATGCGGTGGGCGATGTGAAAATGGTGGCAATTCGAGAACACCGTTTTCCTTTTCTTGTGAAAGTTGACAACTGGAATCGCTTCAGCCGTAACACCGGTGGAACGCTGGTGGAAAAGTGCTGCCACTTCTTTGACTTGATGAATGTAGTGGTGCAATCACGTCCCGTGCGTGTGTTGGCAAGTGGTGGACAAGATGTCAATCATCTAGACGAGTACTACAACGGCGAACGGAGTGACATTTTGGATAATGCCTTTGTCATTGTTGAATACGAAAATGGTGTTCGCGCAATGTTGGATTTGAGCATGTTTGCTGAAGGATCTCGACATGAGCAAGAGATTTCTGTTGTGGGAACAACAGGAAAAGTAGAAGCGTTTGTCCCAGGTGATGGACAAATTTTTGTTGGTAGTCGATCAAGCCGACAGGTTGAACCAGTCGCAGTTGGAATTGCAGACGATGTTGCACACGTTGGTTTTCACTTCGGTGCAAGTTTCATTGAATGTCAGCGCTTTATTAACGCTGTTCGACGTGGTGAATCGCCCGAAGTGTCGGTGACCGATGGTTTGTGGAGCGTTGTCATTGGGGCAGCAGCGCATCGCTCTATTGACGAGCAACGCAGTGTTGATATCGCGGAGTTCACTATTCCGTTTTAACTATTTATTGCGCTGACACTTTTCCGAGCAATACAGAACGTTGTCCCAGTCGCGCGCCCATTTGCGACGCCACTCGAATTTCTTTTTACACACCACGCAGGTCCGTGGTGGAAATCCGTTTTTTGTTTGAGGGACGCGCGTCACGCAACACATGGTAGGGACAACTGGGCGCTCCCGATACGGTGAGCACATGGATGACGTGGTTCTGCTGGTCAATCTTTTGTCCACTTGGACAATGGTGGGTGTCATCTGGTTTGTTCAGGTAGTCCATTACCCGCTGTTGTCGGTGGTCCCCACCGAAAGCGCGTCCTCTGTTGCAGTTGAGCACCAGAAGCGAACGGGCTGGGTTGTCATGATTCCCATGACTTTGGAAGGTGTCACCACACTGATGCTTCTTGGAATGGTTCCTTTGGGTGTTGCATGGTTTGTTCCGTGGATAGCTGGAATTCCTCTAGCTGTTGCCTTGGGTGCAACGGTGCTGTTGTCCGTGCCACGTCACGCGCGCATGGCCAACAATCCCGACCCCACAGTTGGTCAAGAATTGGTGTCAACGAATTGGGTGCGCACAATTGCATGGTCAGTTCGTGGCGGCATTGTGGGTGGCATGGTGCTGGCAACATTGATGGAGCGAATGTGAATCGCAAACGAATCAGTGATGCTCTAGATGCAGCAGTTATCCCTGGTTTTTCACGCATCGGATATGCAATTCGTTCACGTAGTGAAGACTGGCAGCAACCGTCACCAGGTTCCATGAGTGGGAAAGTGGTCGTCATTACCGGACCAACATCGGGCTTGGGTCTAGAAACAGCACGGTCACTCTCGGTAACAGGCGCACATCTTGTGCTGGTAGCACGACAGCGTGTCAAGGCAGAACAGATTGCTGACGAACTTCGCACCATTAATTCTCAACTTAAGGTGACAGTGGTTGAATGCGAGATGGGTGACCTGGCATCTGTGGCCCGTGCATCAATGGATATTCGTACAGCGTTTCCGCGAGTAGATGTGCTTATTCACAATGCAGGAGCATTGTTGAATGACAGAAAAACATCTCCGCAGGGAATTGAACAAACAATCGCATCGCATGTGGTGGGCCCATTTCTCATGACGGCAATGTTGCGTGATGTTCTGCGAGCCGCAAATGGTCGCGTTGTCACAGTGTCATCTGGCGGAATGTACACCGCATCGTTGCCACAACTACACAACGGTGAATCATTAGAACTCACGTCGTACAACGGATCAAAGCAATATGCCGTTGCAAAGCGAGCGCAGGTGACGCTCAACGAGATATGGGCACACGAGGAGCCCAATGTTTCTTTTGTGGCGATGCATCCAGGATGGGCAGACACGCCCGGCGTTCAGGACTCTCTTCCGTTGTTTCGCATTCTCACGAAGCCAATCTTGCGCTCGCCACAAGAGGGTGCGGACACAATTGCCTGGTTGGCCTCGGTCAGTGCTCTACCTGCATCAAGCGGAACATTTTGGTGTGACCGCGAAGTGCGCTCGATTCATAAGTCAACACAGACAAAACGCAGTGATAGTCCAGATGCCCGTCGTGCATTATGGGAATGGTGTACCAGTGCGGCGCAACCGTTTTTATAAGCGCTTAGCCCTGCACGCAGGTGTTGGTGGTGGTGCCAATTCCATCAATGGTGGACACCAACACATCACCCGGCTTCAGGAACACTGGTGGTTTACGTGATACGCCGACACCACCTGGTGTTCCGGTGAAGATCACATCTCCAGGGAGAAGCTGCACAATTTCAGACAGATACGAAATGATGTCAGAGACACTGAAGATGAGATCGTCGGTCATGGTGTCTTGCACTATTTCCCCATTGAGCGTGCAGGTCATGTGCAGCGCATCCTTGTTGGAAATGTCTGCGGCATCTACTAGCCACGGACCAAATGGTGAATAGTTCTTGCGGCTTTTCCCCAAACTGAATTGTGGGGGTTGACTTGCAAACTGAAGTTTGCGATCGGAAATGTCCTGGCCAACTGAAATTCCCGCTACATGACTCCATGCATCGTTGCGTGAAATGTTGCGGCCACCGTTGGAGATGACAACCACTAGTTCTACTTCCCAGTCAACTGACGAGTTGTAGAGAGGAATGTCAGCATTGCCATGTGCAATTGATGACGAGTATTTGGTGAAGGTAAGCGGTGATTGTGGAATCTCCATGCCGCTCTCTTCGGCATGGGTGCGGTAGTTCAGACCAATTCCAAAGACTTGTGTTGGCCATGGTGAAGGTGCGTCGAGTTGGTTCACGTCGCATGGCGCTCCGGTTGCCGAGAAGGTGCGAGCAAATTCACGGACTTCGCTCCAACGCCGAAATGCATCGATGGGTTCAGAGGTAAAGCGCCCACCGCTGGCTTCTGCAAGGTCAACCAGAGAATTGTCGGGGCCCACCACCAGGTGAGCACGGCCATTTTTTGAGGCGAATCGCAATGTCATACTCTGCACTATAGTCTGTTTTAGTCAGTTGACTAAAACACGAGAAATGAGGCTTCCATGGCATCTCCCATCAAATTCGCTCACATTGTGCTGAAGACATCGCGGTTCGGCGAGATGTTGGAGTGGTGGAAGGCCTTCCTTGAGGGAGAGGCGCGTCACGAGAATGAGTTCATCTCGTTCATCTCTTACGACGATGAGCATCACCGCATCGCAATTGTTAATTTCCCCAACCTTGAAGATCGTGCTGCGAACTCATGTGGCACTGAGCATTTTGCATTCACATACGCAAGCCTCGATGATCTTTTCGGGCAGTACGAGCGCATGAAGGCACGTGGAGTTTCACCGTACTGGACCATCAATCATGGCATGACTTTGTCTGCGTACTACCGCGACCCCGATGGCAATCAAGTTGAAACGCAATACGACTCCATGACAATGGAGGAAGCTGACGCGTTTATGGCCGGCCCGCTCTTTGAAGCCAATCCCATCGGAATCAACGTTGACTTCGAAAGTCTCATTGCTAGGTATCGCGCTGGTGAAAGCATTGCCGCAATTACCGACTACGCAACTGCCGGCAAGTGACGATCGCAGAAGAAAAATCTGGTCGAACACGCATCGATACAGAGGACAAACTCATTACAGCAACTGCTGAATTACTTGGTGAAGTTGGCCCTCGTTCATTAAGTGTTCGCGCTATCGCTGAACGCGCGGGTGTTAACCATGGATTGGTTCATCATTACTTTGGTGGGAAGGACGCACTTCTGCAGGCCGCAATGGAACGTTTAGTGCATAACCACTTTCAATACGCCATGCAGAAATCTGCTCAGCAGCCAGTTCCAGCTCCTCTTGCTTTGGTAGGTGACCCCACGTACTTGCGTGCAGTGGTGCGAACTGTTTTGGACAACGAGATGTCATTGGCTCTCACTGAATTATCCGAAGACGTCTCAGTTCCAAGAAACGCAATGATTCATATGTCATCAATGCGTGGCGAAAGCACACCTAGCGTTGGTGTCCAAGCCGCGGTGGGCTTGGGTATGGCAATGGAAATGGGGTGGGCTGCACTGGAACCGTTCATCTTTTCCGTCGTCGGCGCTGATACAGAAGAGCAGCAGGAAGAATTGCGCTCTGTCGCACGCGGACTGCGATCTCGCTTAGTGAATGAGATGTCTGCGACATGATTGACGTGACAATTCTTGGTGGTGGCCCAGTCGGATGCTTCCTGTCGGTTGTGTTGTCTGACATGGGAGTGAGCAACGTTGTCATTGACCGTGATGCAGTTCCGTATCAGTTGCCGCGCGCCATCGTGATGGACGACGAAATTCAGAGGGCATTTCATGATCATCACATGGGTGAATGGCTGCAGACACACACAGAACCGCTTCAACGCGGAGATTTTGTGGGGCCCAACAATGAAGTTGTAATTGGGGCTGACATTCCACCGCAGGGTTTACAAGGTGTGCCGCCTGTCGTAACGCATTATCAACCCGAACTTGACGCGATGTTGCGAGCAGAGGCAGAACAACGAGGCGCCACAGTGAAGTGGGGTTGCACTGTTGTTGACATGGTGGACAAAGGACGCTCGGTTGTTACTACTTTGGACAACGGAGAGACCATCACGTCTCGATGGTTTGTTGGTGCCGATGGCGCAAGTAGTTGGACTCGGAAACGGGTGGGGCTAACACTTGATGATCTTCGATTCGATCAAGAGTGGCTTGTTGTTGATGCCGAGCTGCACGAAGGCGTCAACGTAGACCTTCCTATCGGAGTGCGTCAATACTGTCGCCCCGATCGTCCATTTACATTTGTTCAGGGCGTGCGCCGATTTCGACGCTGGGAATTTCAAGTGCAACAACATGAAGACGCACGGCAACTCAATACTGAACACGGTCTGTGGAAACTTCTAGAAGGAATGATTTCCCCTGACAATGCTCGTCTTGTGCGAAGCGCCGTGTATCGGTTTCACGCCGTTGTAGCACCCGAGATGCGTAAAGGAAATGTGTTTCTTGCGGGCGACTCGGCACACCAGACACCACCGTTTGCGGGTCAGGGTCTTAACTCCGGAATGCGAGACGCGTTGAATGTGGCATGGAAGTTTTCATTCGTTAAGCGTGGCTTAGCTAGCGAGAACATCCTTAACACCTACACCACGGAGCGTGCTCCCCATGTGCGAAGCACCATTGCGCACGCCGTTGACATGGGCCGACTAATTGACCAATTGGGTGGTCGTGTCAGTCACGGAGTTGATATCGAGAGCGGATATGGCGGAACTCGACCAAGTCCATCCATTGAGAGCGGAATCGTGATGGGCGACGATCCCCGCGTGGGTCATCAGTTTTGGTATCACCCAGAGGTGTCGAAAGCAGTACGTGTCAATGGTGCGTCGTTTGTGGTGGTGGCAAGAAATTCTGTTGAGTTGCCAGCTGATCTTCAGTCGCTGAATGCACAAGTTGTCGTAGCTCCGCAGGCAATACAAGATGCATACGCCGTCATCGTCAGACCGGATCGTTATGTAGCGGCAGTGGCATCTTCGCCAGAAGAACTTCAGATAATTGCGGTACAACTATCGGCTGTAATCAGCCAATAGATTTTGTTGTTGTGCAAGATAATCAGGAATCAATCAACTTTCCGTCTCGGCCAGAGATAAAAGAAAAACACGATTGCATGTCATGCGGATCGCACTTGGCGACAGCATGGAGTACGCCAGAAGGTAAAGCCTGGTTATGTCGTGAATGTGCCACTCTTCACGGACTTGGGTGTCCGTAGATAACTACGCCAGAACCTTGCGTAAACCTTTTGTGGCCGACTGGCCCACTTTGTTGAATATTGCTCCCAAAACCAGGTTCATTGGCGCAACAATCCAGTTCGCAGTAAGAACGGCATCGTAAACCACATCGCAGCCTGTGGCAGTGGGAGTCACGGTAACGCGATCAACCGACGTAAAAATTGCATTACGACCTTTCACCAAAATATTGCGTGGCGCATCGTATTCAACTGTTGTGTATCGCAACGTGGAGGGACGACCTCCAAGACCACGCACTGTGATGTCAAAGATTGTGTCTGCACCTGGGCCGTCACCATTTATTTGCTCAACTTTGATGATGTTGCGGTCCCAATCAGAGAAGTTGCGCAAGTCAGCCATGTAGAGGAATGCTTCCTCTGGGGTCTTGGAACTGTGAATCGTTGTTACGTATCGAGCCATTTTCGGCTCCTTTCAGTGAACGCGAGTATCTCCACCATAGGACGGTACCCGCAACGATGGGGAAGAACCAGGTGACGCTGCGGTACAAAAGTGTTGTCCCTGTTGCATCAACCACTGAAACGCCCGAACGTTCAAGCAGTGCAATCAGCCCCAGTTCAGCAATGCCGGCTGCTCCTGGAATGGGTGAGAGTGCAATCAACACTCGAACAAGTGAGAAGGCAACAAGCGCCTCGTGGATTGTGAGACCTTTTGCTCCAAAAAGCCACGCCGAACTGAGTAGGCAGAGAAACGCAGCACAAAGAGTTCCAAGCGATGACAACAACATCACATGCCAACGATGTCGAAGAAGAATTCGTAAGTTTGTTCGAAGTTGATATGAGAACTCAAGTGGATCTGACCGTTCAACGAATTTCCGTACGCGAAAGAATCGCCGCGGAAGGCGTCGCAGTGCAAGACGCTTTGTCCAATGCGCAATTTGTCCCAGATGTCGAAACATCCATTCTGACTGAAGAGCAATCCACCAGAAAACGACTGAAACAAGAACTAACGCAACTCCTGCAATGAAAACAGTTGTGTGCACTACATCGGCGGTTCCCGCAAACAGCAGTGGTGCAAGAACAAAAATGGGCAGACCCCACGTTGTGAATGAGGGGAAAACGGCAGTTGCAACAATTGATGACGCAGTCACATTGTTGGGTAGACCCCATCGCGTGAACATATGAATTCGCATTCCCGTTCCCACGAGACCACCGCCGAGTGCAATTCCGTATCCAGCGGCGAGTGCTGTTTGGTCGGCGGTAATGGCATTTTTGATGGATAATCCTGGCGATGTTGAGGCAAGAAATGCAGCGCGTGCGACAACCATGACGAGAGCAGCCCCAAGAAGAATGGGCAAGCCTGCCGGGTGAATATGTGTGAGTCGGTTAACGATGTCCCCGAGCACATCTCGTTGAAGAACACTGAAGGTGGCAACAATGACCAACGCAACAACTGAAGGGAGGAAGCGACGCATTTGTCTAGACGGTATCTGTGTCACATTGCGTTGCGGAGAAAAATCCTGCTCATAGCGTGTGACGTGTGAAGCAAGACTGCCCAGACCCAGTCCGCAGAGCAATCATGGTGCAGCAATGGCGCGACCTGGCCTACATTCACTGGCGTTATCCAAAAGATGAGGTTCAAAAACTATTGCCACAAGGTGTAGAAGTTGACTGTTTTGACGGTTCAGCATGGGTGGGCCTCATTCCATTCTCTATGCGCAACATCGGCCTTCCGAGAACTCCAGGCATTCCGTATCTTGGATCATTCCCAGAAGTAAACGTGCGTACATACGTGCGTCGTCATGGAGTTCCTGGTGTCTGGTTTTTCTCTCTCGATGTCAATCGGCTGCTTCCTGCAGTTGTTGCCCGCACAACCTATTTCTTGCCATATTGCTGGGGTAGCGCGCGTCATGAGTTGGTTGGCAATGTTTTGACCACGCACGTGCGCCGTCGATGGCCGTCGCGAGCAAGTACCAGTATCAGTATTCGCGTGAGCGACGCAATTGCGGAACCAGACGATCTATCTATCTTTCTGTCGGCTCGATGGGGTTTGTATTCAAAAGGTGTGCGCGGTCATGTGCGTTATGCCCCAGTTGACCATGAACGTTGGCCTCTGCATCACGCTGAACTTCTATCGATCGATGATGGGCTTGTTCATGCTGCAGGATTGTCACAACCAGTCGGAGAACCTCATGTCATGTTCTCGCCCGGAGTCTCGGTGCGAATTGGTCTACCACACAAGGTGTGAATCGCTAGCGACGTCTTGGCCTTGCAGCGGGCATCCAGTTCTCTCCGGCAGTTGCATCAATTTCATTGATAAATCGATCGCTCACAGGATCAACAATGGAGAGAAACTCTTTGGTCCGTGATTCCGTTAAGAGTTGCCATGCTTGAACATTGAGTTCGTCAGTTCTGTCTTCAAGGTGTTGTCGATATGCGACTCCAGCATCATTAACAACGCCATTAGAGACAAAGCCTCGTCCTTCAAGCGTCTGCAATGCTTCTCTAATTGATTCATCGGAAGCTCCGCGGCTTCGGGGAATCCATTCTTTTGGGTAACCCATCCATGCATCGTGCAGCAGACCTGCCTCCACAACTCCGATGTCTTCAGCAACCAAGATTCCAAAATGAGTATCGCCGCGCCATTCTCGAATCGTGTTCAGCGCATTCCACGCCCTTAATGCGGGGTGCTCGGGCCGCGGCCACGATTTATGTGCAGCAAAAAGCACTCGTCCAGATGCAGGAAGTGCATCAACAACTTCCCATAGTGGTTCTGCAAGATTCCCCAATGGCTCAATAATTTCTGGAGCAAGTCGTTCAAGACCAACAAGAACTGCTGCGTCACGAGCTTGTGAGACTGCATGCCAGTCTGTGGTGTGTTGTGCGGTGTGGTTCCACGCACCATGCACCAGATCGCGATGAATGGTGTAGAAAGCTGCGAATAATGCCTCAGGCCCGGCTGCACATAATGGTGCTCCTCGGTTCACGATGTAATGGCCAATTCCGCCCGGAACACCAAGAGCTTCCAGATTGTTTTTGGCAGTGGGATCCCAGAAAATCCAACCGATAAGCCGATGTGATGCAAACGATGCGCGACGAGTGAGGTCTAACCAATCAGTCATGATGCGACCTTAGCGAGAGTGGCGTTTGCGGTTAGTGAGTAGAGGTTGTTCGAGAATCCGTTAAATCAGATAACGCATTGTGAATTTCGTCGGTGCCGTGATGTGCAACGTCGTCAAGGCGTCCCAAATATGTGATGGAGATTTCACCGTTCTCAACCGCGCCGCCGTCTGTGTGGTCGGCCATTTTGTTGGTCTCGCCATATTCCATACGAACATAGAACGAATCGTTATAGCCCTCTTTTTGTTCAAGGGTGGCGTTCACCATCGCTCGGGGAACGATCATTCCTACTGATGTGCGCCGCCAACCCTTCATGTCAGCCACTTCCAAGTTGGGAACGTTGACATTGATGACGACAGGTTCTTCCGGTGTGTTGGCGATGTATCCCTCAACAACTCGCGCAGCAACTTCTGCAGCAGAGTGCCA
>CAZCZM010000009.1:48940-57027 GCA_964503445.1 uncultured Bifidobacterium sp. | reverse complement strand
TTAAGCGCCCCAGCGACCCTGACCGAATCGATAACCCACCGAACGCACGGTCTGAATGAGATTGGCGTGTTCCTCACCCAACTTGGCGCGCAATCGTCGCACGTGAACGTCCACCGTTCGCGCCCCGCCGTAATACTCGTAGCCCCACACGCGTGACAACAACATTTCACGCGTGAACACTTTGCCAGGGTTCTGTGCAAGGAACTTCAACAGCTCGTATTCCATGAATGTGAGATCAAGCGGTCGTCCGTTGAATGTTGCTTGGTAGGTCTCGAGATTAAGTACCAAACCTGAATGCTCCACCATTTCTGGACGAACTCCACCATCGACGGATGAGAACAAATGTCGCAAGCGTGCTTCTAGTTCGCGTGGATGAAAAGGTGTTAGACAAAAGTCATCAAACAAATCATCGCGTAATTCAAGGTCACCCAATTGCGCACCTGAAATCAGCAACAACACAGAATTGACTGGGTTGTCACGTTTGCGAATTGCGCGTGCGAAGGCCCACGCAGATTCAGCATCTTCGTCACACGAAATGATGGCGCCCAACCAACCGTTTTGTGGTTCAAGCTTCGATGCTTCATCGGCACCAGACACTGCCTTCCAGCGGTATCCGCCCATGTCAAGAGTGCGCGCAAGATCAGGTGATGGAGTTCCGGGGAACACAACAATCATCTCGGGCACATTCATAACGGTTACAGCGACTTCAAATAGCGATTCAGTTCGTACGGTGTGACTTGGGTTTTGTACCCCATCCATTCATGACGCTTGTTACGCAAGAACCAGTCAAAGATGTGTTCGCCCAGTACTTCGGCAACCAACTCTGATGTCTCCATAATCTTCAATGCATCAGACAAAGATTGCGGTAATTGGTTGATGCCCATCTTGGCCAATTCGGCATCACTCATTTGGAACAGGTTGGCACCGGCCTCTGCGGGCAATTCATATCCTTCGCGAATGCCCTTCATGCCTGCAGCCAGAATGACGGAGAAAGCAAGGTAGGGGTTGCACGCTGGGTCGGGTGATCGATATTCCAATCGGGTAGCACTGGGGTTTCCGCGCTTTGGAATTGGAACACGAATAAGACCACTGCGGTTATTTCGCGCCCACGAAATATGAACCGGAGCTTCAAAGCCGGGAACAAGACGCTTGTACGAGTTGACCGTTTGATTGGTGACCGCGGTTATTTCTGCAGCGTGACGCAAGAGGCCAGCCATAAATGCTTTTGCATCCGCAGACAGGAAGTTTGGATCGTCGGCTGAATAGAACGCGTTGTGCTCGCCCTTGAAGAGCGACAAGTGCAAATGCATTCCCGAACCCTGAACACCCTCAAGAGGTTTGGGCATGAATGTTGCATGCACGTTGTGCATCGCAGCGAGTTCTTTCACAATCATGCGGAACGTCATGACTGAGTCAGCCATAGACAACGCATCTGTATGACGAAGATCTATCTCCTGTTGGCTAGGCGCATCTTCATGGAAGGAGTATTCGACAGGAATACCCATGACTTCTAATGTGCGAATTGTTTCCTTGCGCAACGATGAGGCCACGTCGGTTGTAGTGAGATCAAAAAAGCCACCTTCATCAAGAGGTTGCGGTAGTTCACCAGCTTTAGGCGGTGCGAAGTAGAAGTACTCAATGTCTGGTGCCAGCAAAAATTCATAACCGTCTGCACGGGCGGCATCAAGATTGCGACGCAACACTTGGCGAGGGTCGCCACCGAATGTGGTTCCATCCAAGTTGTAGATGTCGCAGAACACGCGCGCTTCTGCCGACTTGGAATCGACCCATGGCAGAACTTCAAACGTGTTGGGGTCGGGGATAGCAAGAACATCCGATTCTTCGGTGCGTGAATAGCCATCAATTGACGAACCGTCGAAAGTCATTCCGTCGTTAAGGGCATTTTCAAGTTCGGCCGGACTGATAGCGAAACTCTTGAGTGTCCCCAAAACGTCGGTGAACCACAGGCGCACCAATCGCACGCCGCGTTCTTCTACTGTGCGCAACACATAGTCGCGATGTTGATCAAGCATGTCGCTCACCTCTTCAGTCTGCCCCCGTGTGGGGAAATGGGCTACTTGGAAAACGAAACGGGGGGCCTTTCGGCCCCCCGTCCCTTGTTGTTCTGGGGTTTCTGCGTTAGCCGCAGACGGTCTCGAGGATGAGACGTGTGACGGTGTAGGGGTCACAGTTTGCGTTTGGACGACGGTCCTCGGCATAACCGCGCTTGTCACGCTCTACCTGCCATGGGATACGCACTGATGCGCCACGGTTCGACACGCCATATGAGAACTGGTTCCATGGAGCAGTCTCGTGCTTACCGGTGAGGCGGCTCTGGATGTCGTGACCGTAATTGTTCACGTGTTCCATCACACGGGTTCCCAACTTTTCACATGCTGCGATGATGGCGTCATAGTTTTCGCGCATTGCACGTGTGGAGAAGTTGGTGTGCGCGCCTGCGCCGTTCCAGTCACCCTTTTCAGGCTTTGCATCGAATGAAATGACAACATCGTGATCTTCTGCGATGCGGTGGAGTAACCAACGCGCAACGTACATGTGGTCAGACACTGTCAGTGCATCTGCTGGTCCAATCTGGAATTCCCACTGACCAGGCATAACTTCTGCGTTAGTTCCCGAGATACGAAGGCCTGCGTCAATACATGCCTGCGTGTGCTCTTCAATGATCTGACGACCAACAACGCGACCTGCGCCAACGCCGCAGTAGTACGGACCCTGTGGCTTTGGGTATCCACCCTTGGGGAAACCGTATGGGCTGCCGTCGAGGCGGAGCATGGTGTATTCCTGCTCGATGCCGTACCACATCTCTTGGTCCTTGAACTTTGCTGCAGCTTCTGCACATGCAGCGCGCGTGTTTGAAGGATGTGGCTCGCCGGTCTTGGCCAACAACACGTCACACATCACCAAGACGTTCTTGCCACCACGGATGGGGTCTGGGCAATGAAACACGGGGCGAAGGATGCAGTCGGATGAGTCTCCGCTTGCTTGTTCGGTGGAGGAGCCGTCAAAGCCCCATTCGTCCATGGGCATGTCGCCGATTGCACCAGCGAAGTCGGGGATGACCTTGGTCTTTGAGCGAAGCAGCGGAGTGGGCTGCGTTCCGTCAATCCAGATGTATTCGGCCTGAATGGGCATTGCGTTTCCTTTTGCCTGGGGGATCACTCCCGTTTTTACGTAGGTACAGGATGTCACCTCGCCGTTTCATCCCCTTTTCTCAAATGTGAACGCTGTGTGAAACGACGCCACGTTGGTCTGAATCCCTTATTGGATAAGGCATAGGCAAGTGGGCTGGTTAGCCTCAGAGCGTGTCCATCCAGCCCGAATTTGCTCCACAACAGGGTCTGCGGGTTGGTCTGTCCCAGTTGAACCCCACCGTGGGCGACCTGGCAGGCAATGTGGCCCTCATGGCGGCCGATTATCAGCAGGCATTGGGTCAGCAGTGCCACGTGGTGGTCTTCCCTGAGTTGAGCATCACTGGGTATCCGCCCGAAGACCTTCTTCTTCGGCAGTCATTCATTGCTGATAACCGACGGGCGTTAGAAGATTTTGCTGCGACCACGCGTGAGTGTGTTGCGCTTGTCGGATTTGTTGACTCCGCTGATGGTCGTTTGTTCAATGCTGCAGCTTTGTGCCAGAACGGATCAATTACAGGCGTGTATCGCAAGCAGCTGTTGCCCAATTATTCGGTCTTTGACGAAGAGCGTTACTTCGAACCCGGTCCGCATGATGTGAACGGCGCACCAGCGGGAATTTTCACAATTAACGATGTGATGGTGGGTGTCTCCATTTGTGAAGACATGTGGTTTGCAGATGGCCCCTCCAAAGCACAATCACAACACGGCGCTCGCGTATTGCTCAACCTAAATGGATCCCCCTATCACCAAGGCAAACATCTTGAACGCGAACAAATGCTAAGTCAACGAGCCGTTGAATCACAAAGCGCCATTGTGTATGTCAACCAAGTAGGCGGACAAGACGAACTTGTCTTTGATGGATCAAGTGTTGTTCTTGATGCGCAGGGAAATGTTGTTGCGCGGTTGAAGTCGTTTCAGCCTGACTTTGCCGTCGTCAGCATTGCGGCCGATGGATCCGTTACACCATCACTCGTCACTCCATTTGACGAAGACATTGATCGCATGCACAACGCACTCGTTGTGGGAACGCGCGATTACATTCGCAAAAACGGATTCACCGATGTAGTGATTGGGCTTTCGGGTGGCATTGATTCCTCAATCGTTGCAGCGATAGCGGTCGATGCGTTGGGCGCGGAACATGTTCATGGTGTTGCGATGCCGTCGCGATATTCCAGTCAAGGTTCTCTTGATGACGCGGCACATCTTGCCAACGCATTGGGGATTGATTATCGAGTCATTTCAATTGAGCCGTCTTTTCAGGCTTATTTGGACATGCTGGCGCCCTCATTCGCTGGTCGCGATGCCGACCTGACAGAAGAGAACCTGCAAAGTCGTTGTCGTGGAATGACATTGATGGCACTGAGTAACAAGTTTGGTTGGATGGTGCTCACCACTGGGAACAAGAGTGAGATGGCGGTGGGGTACTTCACCATTTACGGCGACTCCGCTGGTGGGTATGCGGTCATCAAAGATGTCTTCAAGTTGCAGGTGTTCGAGTTGAGCCGTCGCGTGAATGAACGTGCAGGCCGAGAAATTATTCCTGTCAGCGTTCTCACAAAACCTCCATCTGCGGAACTGCGACCCGATCAACGTGACGATCAAAGCCTTCCTCCGTATGAAGAACTTGATCCCATCTTGCGTGAATACATTGACAACGACTTGGGCGCCAAGGAGATTATTGCGCTCGGGCACAACGAGACTGTTGTGCGTCGAATTACACGCTTAGTTGATGTGAATGAGTACAAGCGGCGTCAGTGCGCACCAGGTGTTCGCGTATCAACGAAGGCCTTCGGTAAAGATCGTCGAATGCCGTTAACAAACGGTTATCGCGCGGATCGCGCGTAGGTTGCGATTAGTACCACTGTTGTTCCAGCCAATGCGGTTGCGGTTACCGCAGGTCCTACTGGGCCGACTGTGTCATACAACTGTGTGGCAACCGAACTGAACAAAGCACGACCACATGTGCCAGCACCAACAGTGAGGCCAAGTCCAATTCCTCCTGCAGCCGGAACCAAATTGGCCGCCAGTGGCAACATGCTGACAAGTGCAAATTCAAAACCAGTAATGAATGCGATCAACATAGGAAGTGCAATCCATGATTGATGGGTACCCATACTCATCGCAACACCTGACACCACCATCAATGCAACACCACGTTGCATGCTGTTCTCTTTGCCCCACACATCGGTGACTCGACTACTTCCCACACTTGAGAACAGTTCAAAAATTCCAAGTGCCACCACAATCACAATGATTCCAAGACTGGTGAAACCAAATTCGTCTTCAAACCATGGCCCAAAAGTGATGCTCACGCACTGGCTGGCGCCCATCAAACAAAACGAACAGCCGAAAATCAGCCAGGCGCGTGGCGGCACTTTCGCTTTTGTGCGTTGAACAGTTGGAGCATGCGCATCGTGTCGTGGCAGGGCTTTCACAATCAATACACCGCACAGCGCTAAAGCGAATGCGCCCACCAGAAAACCCACACGCCAATTCATGACTGTTGTTGCAAGACCCATGAGTGCAACGCCAATGAAGAGTGATAGGGCCCATGATGTTTCAATAATTCCCACGATGCTCCCGCGTCGTTCATACGGGACGTGGTCATTCACCCACACAATGAGCGAGGTGTCGAAGAGAACTTTTGAACCACTCAACAAGAACATGGCCACAGCAAACATGACCACACCGTTGGAAGCGGCTGCAATGATGACTGCGAGCACAATCAAGCTCATACCCAGTGTCATTGACACCAGACGGTTGGCTCTGTCGACATAGCGACCAATAACCGGTGATAACAAGCCAGCAAATTCACCAATGGTGAATGCAATACCCAATTCGGCTACCGAGACATCAAGCCCGCGTGCGATGACCGCGATGAATGGCGGAGCAAATCGGTAACACGCATTGGAGATGAGTCGACCCCACACCAAACGGTTGAAGTTCTCGCGCACAACAGGCGCATATTCGTTGTCAATCCAGCGGGTGAACACGTTTACAGTTCTTCGCCAAGTTCGCCATGCTCAAACAAATCGACAACATCGCCGATCTCCAAAGGATCGTGATGTCCGGGTCGAATGATGAAATGGCATCCCCCCAGATTGGCGATGCGTTGATCGGTTGCGCGGTGTGCTCGGCGCATAACGCGAATAATTCCTGCATGTGCAACGCACAACACTTCACTGCCCGGAAACTGCAGTGCGATGTCAAACAGGGATTCCGTTACGCGAGCCACAATGGACTCATCCGATTCAAAAGACGGCGGACGCTTGTGCTCGTCCAAGTAGCCCGGCCAGTCTCGTTCAATTTGTGAATGAGTGAGGCCCTGCCATTCGCCAACATCGGTTTCGCGCAAGCGATGGTCGGGGGGAAGCAACCCAATTCCTAGGCCATTGGCGATGATGCTGGCCGTGATGTGTGCTCTGCGTAGGTCGCTTGAGATGACTGCATCAAACATTCCCAACTTGTCGGCGGCTCGGCGAGCTTGCTCGTATCCCAAGTCGGTGAGCTCGATGTCTGCTTGGCCTTGCCAGCGACCCATTGCATTCCATTCACTCTGGCCGTGGCGCAGCATGAGGATGCGGGTTGGGGTGGTCACCGTTTCATTGTAGTGAGAGGGTTCGTGGGGGATGGGAGTGCCGATACCATCAGCCCTATGGCCGTTCTTCGTCTGTTTGCTCAGGCACGTGAGGCCGCTGGCGTTTCCACCATGCAGGTCGACGGAGCCACTGTCCATGATGTTCTTCAGAACGCATCGAGCACCTTGGGGTCGGCATTCATCGAGGTGTTGTCAATGAGCAAAGTGTGGCTCAATGGAGAGGAAGTGCCACTTCACACCGTGGTGAGCGATAAAGATGAGGTAGCGGTACTTCCGCCAGTGTCTGGAGGCATGCGATGACAAACGATCAATCACGTTCTGTTGCAGACATTCGTGCCGAGCGCAATGCATTGCAAGGTGAAGAAGATGCAATTTCATTCGTTCGACGCTTAGCGCAAGGTCGATTGGACTTGGTACGCGATGAACAACGTCGACGCGCGTCGGGTGGCGAGCAGCCAGCTGCATCGTTGGCCGAACGGCTTGCCGATGTATTTGGCCAGCAACACGGTGGAGGAAGCGCCCGCCCACCGCGTGAAACAAACGTGGCTGCAGATCACCCGTTGGTGCAAGAACTCGATGCGGTGAGCGCGCACTATCAGTTTGAGTCAATGGAAAATCTGGATGATGCATCGCTCGATGAATTGGGCGATGCGCTCACAATGTTTGAAAAGACTTGCTCTCAGCAACGTCATCAACTCTTCGAGAAAATCGATGCACTCACCGCCGAACTTGTTCAACGCGTTCGCGAAGGCGGCGCCGGTGCCGTGGTGAAAGACAAATAAGTTCATGGCATTGCGACCTGGTGACGCGCTGCATGACGTTGGCGAGTTCATTCGCCTTCAGCGTGAATCGGCACAAAAGAGCATTCGTGATCTCGCACGTGCTGCTGGCGTCTCAAATCCCTATCTCTCCCAAATTGAGCGCGGAATTCGACGACCATCAGCCGACATCTTGCAGCAGATTGCTCGTGCACTAGAGATTTCTGCAGAAACGCTCTACGTGCGCGCCGGCATTCTTGACGGAACACCACCCGAAGTCAGTTCCGTTCCCGAAGCCATCAGTGCCGATGTGAAACTCACCGCGGAACAGAAGGCCAGTTTGCTGTCGGTGTATCGATCATTCGTTGGAACCGCTGAGTCTCACCAGCCCGCGGCGTCCGCCGAAGGGAATGACGACAGCCCTAGATAGGTTCTATAGGGCATGCGTCGCGTAGCCATTCTCTCGCTTCACACGTCGCCACTTGCTCAGCCAGGTGTGGGCGACGGTGGAGGCATGAACGTATATGTGCGTGAACTCGTCTCAGGCCTAGCGCATGCAGGAGTTGACTGCACCACATA
>CAZCZM010000009.1:32628-48840 GCA_964503445.1 uncultured Bifidobacterium sp. | reverse complement strand
GAACCGCAAGCACACCACATTTTGTCCACGTACTACCGCGCCGCCGATGTCGTGTTAGTGCCCAGTCGAAGCGAAAGTTTTGGCCTTGTGGCGTTAGAGGCTGCGGCGTGTGGAACTCCTGTAGTTGCTAATGCAGTTGGTGGTTTGTTGACCATTGTGGAACATGGACGCACCGGATTTTTGGTGGCGGATCGCCAACCAGAGATGTTTGCTCGACACATCGCACAAATTCTTGACGATCCTGCACTTCAATCTCGTTTGTCGGTGAACGCCGCTGAACGGGCACGCGGATACACCTGGAGTTTTGCCGCGGCGCGCCTCCGCCGTGCATACGCAGACCTCACGTCGCGTGATCGCGTGGTGTGCAAGTAGCGCTATGAGCGATCTTTTTGGGGCTCACGAACTCGACGTTCTTGAAGGTCATATCACGCAATGGCTTTTGCACATGAAAGACCGCAACGACACAATCGTGTCGGTCGATCGCGGCGAAATTGGCGAACGGCGTTGGTACGTGCGTATGCGTGGTGAGAACAAAGAATTCACCACTGTGTGGCTCACATTGGGTCAGAGAACTCTTCGCTATGAGACCTATGTGATGCCTGCCCCAGAAGAGAATGCAGAACAGTTATATGAACATGTTCTGCGTCGAAATGAATCTCTTGTTGGTGCACATTTTTCTATTGGCTTAGAAGATGCCATCTTCTTGCGGGGTGAATTGCCACTGCGCATCGTTGTGGAAGAAGAACTCGATCGGGTCATCGGAACGTTGTACGCCACAGTGGAGCGGGTGTTCCCCGTCATCATTCGAATCGGCTTCGCCAGTCATTTCTCGGCGTAGATTCCGCCCCCTGTTGTCTTTCGCGCACATACCCGCGCCGGACGGGCTGGTCGGGGAAGCCAGTTCCGTCTCGGCACCCCCGCATTAGTCTCAAAGACATGTCTCGAGCGCGTCTTGTCATTGTTGGCGGAGGAAACATGGGGGCCGCTCTGGTGGGTGGTCTTCTTCACTCTGGCTGGGAGCCCGCCAGCATTGCAGTTGTTGAACTCGATGAACAAAAACGTGAAGCACTCCAACAGCAATTTGGCGTGCGTGTCGAAACCAGCGTTGTTGCGGCCGATGGGGCTGTGATTGCAGTGAAACCAGCTGACGCAGTCGCTGTGTGCGCACAGATTGCTGCGGCTGGAATTCCTCGTGCTGTGTCCATTGCTGCAGGAATTTCTTCGGCTGCATTGCAGGCAGCAGCTGGACCCCAGTGTTCGGTGGTGCGAGCTATGCCCAACACGCCCGCTCTCGTTCGTGAAGGTGTCACTGCAATATGTGGAAGTTCTCAGTGTTCTGACGACGATCTTGCTTGGGCGGAAAATGTGCTGCATGCAGTGGGTGTTGTGGTGCGAGTTCCTGAATCACAGATGGATGTGGTGACTGCAGTTGCCGGTTCAGGGCCTGCATATGTTTTCCTTCTCGCGGAAGCACTGGTCGATGCTGCCCGGTCGGAGGGTTTGCCTGACGATGTCGCACTCACACTGGTGCGCCAGCTCTTCCGCGGTGCGGGAATGTTGTTGGCTGATTCGCCAGAAGGACCAGCGGTCTTGCGTGAGCGAGTGACGTCACCCAACGGAACAACCGCGGCTGGACTTGCCGAATTCAACAATGCGGGACTTCGTGAAATCGTGAACAAAGTAGTGCGGGCGGCGGCTGCACGAAGCGCGGAATTGGGCAAATAGACCCGCAAAAATTCCGTAGACGGATTTGTGAATTTCACCAAGGCTCGGTGTAGTGTTTGTGACACAGGTCACCGGAGACGGGTTCACTGGATCCGGGAGTCGCGCTCAGCAATGAGCAGCGCCGAAAGGGCTGGTGCCGTCGGGGGGTTGGCACCGGCCCTTTTCGTTTTCTCCACTCAGGGTTAATTGCCCGGCAGTCGATTGTTGATGTTGAGTGATGTGCAGAACTGTCACGCCCATATCGTGAAGGGATGCATTCACACATTTCGTTGCTTACTGATTACGGAGTAACCGATGAATTTGTAGGTGTGATGAAAAGTGTGTTGGCCGACATGGCGCCACATGCGCGCATTACAGATCTCACTCACGGCATTCCACCTTTTGATGTGCGTGCCGGTTCACTTGCGTTGGCACGTGCAGTGCAATACGTTCCAGCCGGAATTGTGATTGCAGTTGTTGATCCCGGCGTCGGTTCATCACGTCGTGCAATTGCCGTAGAAGTAGCGGGCGGAAATGGCATTTTCTTGGGTCCAGACAACGGACTACTCGCTCCCGGCATTGCAATGGCTGGCGGTGCCGACAGAGCATTTGAATTGTCGAACACCGAGCTGCACTTGGGCGCACCGGGAACAACGTTCGCAGGCCGCGACATTTTTGCGCCTGTTGCTGCACATCTCGCAAATGGTGGACTGCTTGAAGATGTCGGCCAAGAAATTGATACCGCAAGTGTCATGCCTGGTCTTGTTCCAGTTCCGTCCGCCGAAACGCATGCGTCGCACGGTGAGGGATTGCGGTGCGAAGTGACATGGGTTGACACATTCGGTAACTGTCAATTGAATGTTGGCCCTGACGATGTTTCCCATTTCGGAACAACATTGCGGCTAGTCATTGACGACGACGTACGTAGCGCACGGATTGTCTCGCACTTTGCCGACATTGACGGCGGAGCCATTGGGGCAGTGATTGATTCATACGGGATGTTGGCACTTGCACTTGACCGTGGTTCTGCTGCGCAAAGCCTTCGTTTGCAGGCTGGCGACGCGGTGCTTGTCTTCGCAGGCGATGCCGGCTCCACCACATTCGTCAACCTTCGTCAATCGCAGTAGGGTCATACACATGCGCCCCGCCACCACCCTCACCATTGCGCTTCTATTGGGCGTCATCATGGCTGCAGCAATCGTGAACTTATTGATGTTGTAAGAGAGCACTTCATGAATCTGGCTCACATCATCGACACTCATCCCGATGATGCAGTCGCCCTCATTAGCCGTGGTCGGCCCACAACATACGGCGCACTTCGATCACAAATTGCATCCATGCGGGGAGAACTACGACGCCTTGGTGTGTCTCAAGGAGACGTTGTCGTATTGCTGTGTGGCAACAGTCGTTACTTCGTGGTGTCGTATTTAGCCGCAATTGGCCTTGGCGCAATTGTTGCTCCACTCAATCCCACTAGTCCTGCACCCGAGATTGAAAAAGAACTCACTGTTGTGTCGCCAACTGCAGTTGTCATTGAGCCAGCCGCTGTTGCCGCATGGAAACTCATTCCTACAGTGACTACATCAGCCATTCGCATAGTTATCTCAACTGAAGGTCATGAAATTGATGGTGCACATACCATTGATGAGTTCCTTACTGCAGAACCCGTAGACATTGTTGAGGTTGAACCCAACCACCCCGCGGTGTACATGTTCACTAGTGGTACAGCTGGAGCGCCCAAGGCTGCAATTCTCACGCACAACAATTTGCTCACCAATATTCGTCAAGCAAATGTTGCTGAACACATCTCTCCGTCCGACGTTCTGTTTGGGGTTTTGCCCCTGTTTCACATCTTTGGTCTGAATGTGGTGTTGGGTCTGACGTTGGCGGGTGGGGCATCGGTTGTCTTGGTACAACGTTTTGATCCTGTGTCGGCCATGGAAACGTTCTTTGAGCGTGGAATCACAGTTGTTCCTGGCGCCCCCAGCATGTGGATGGCGCTCGCACAACTTGATCATCCCAACCCCGATGGATTCGCCAACATTCGCCTTGGACTGTCAGGAGCAGCGAAGCTTCCAGAGCAAGTTGCACATTCCATTGCTGCGCGATTCGGTCTACACATTCACGAGGGATACGGATTAACGGAAGCAGCACCCGTGGTCACAACATCTATCGGAATGGAATGGACTCCTGGCTCAATTGGTCGTCCTGTTCCTGGAATTGAACTGCGTCTCGTTGACGAAAATGGAGACGATGTTCTTGTTGGTGACAGCGGCGAAATTTGGATTCGCGGCGAGAACATTTTTGCTGGATATCTCAATGATCAAGAAGCCACATCTCGTGTACTCACATCCGATGGCTGGCTAAAGACTGGCGACATTGCTGTTGTTGATGATGCCGGGCACCTCTTTATGGTTGATCGCGCAAAAGACCTCATCATCGTGTCGGGGTTCAATGTTTTTCCTGCCGAGGTAGAAGGCATTCTGATGTCTCACCCAGACATTGCCGAAGCCACAGTGGTAGGCACGCCGCATCCACACACCGGCGAAGCAGTGCGCGCCTATGTGGTGTCGCGCAATGGTGTTCATCTTGACGAAGAAGCAATCGTCGATTTTTGTCGTACAAAATTGGCGCGCTACAAGTGCCCGTCAAAGATTTTGTTTGTTGATTCGCTGCCGCGAAATATCAGCGGGAAGGTGCAGCGGTACGCATTGCGTTGACCGAATGGGTGGCATTGCTTGCAATGAGAAATCCCATAAACAGCACCACAATTCCGGAGAACAACGTGATGGCAAACGACGTGTCGGCACCAAGTCGTGCAGAGAAAGTTCCACTTGCCGACAAAATGGCGGCGCCTGCAGCAATGAAGACATTTCCCAGGGCAAGGCGACGCGCCGAACGAACTGACCGAGTTGCCGATGCAGTCAACGCTGGGGTGCGTCCGCGCAGAACTTGAAATGCAGACCAAATGGCTCCGCCGAAAATGATGAGTGCAGGAATGGAAGAACCAACAGCAGCCAAGATTCGCGGCAATGGATCGAAATGTTCGCTTCCGGTGGGAAGTGTTGTGGGATTGATGCGACCGTGTAGTGGAGTAGTGAGCACAACACCTACTGCAAAGCCACTGAACAGCAAGAGTGACCGAAGTGTGATGTTGCCCGCCCTTGGTCCAGCGAGCAGATACACGGTGCCAAGTCCAAGCCATGGAACATTGACGATTGCGCCAAATGCAAAGAACACACGAAATGATTCGTTGTTCCATCCGTGACCCTCAGCCCACCAGAGCGCAATTGACGCAACGGCAAACAGAGCCATAGAGATAGACCACGCAAGTTCATGTGGCCGACGACGGCGTAGCCATCGATCAAAGGTGCTGAGACCGAATGCGACCGCCACGATGGTGGAAGCTGCAGCGAGAGCAGTGTTCAAGGTCACGCCACAAAAGGCTAGGGGAGTGCACACCGAATTAGTGAATGTGTGCACGAACGAATAGCGTGAGGGTGATGTCGGACTCCCCCCGCCGAAAAATTCCAGAAGCTGCGCTTGGGCGTCTGCCCGTGTATCTGCGCATCCTCGTTGACCTCACCAACGATGGAACATCGCAAGTGTCTAGTGAACAACTTGCCGAGCTTGCTGCAGTCAATGCGGCCAAGGTTCGTAAAGATTTGTCGTATTTGGGAACATACGGAACGCGTGGTGTTGGATACGACGTTCAGTTTTTGATGTACCAAATTCAGCGTGAACTTGGTTTGAATCAGTCGTGGCCGGTTGTCATCGTGGGTGCAGGAAACTTAGGTCAAGCGCTTGCCAATTTTTCAGGAATCAGCGAGCGCGGTTTTCATGTTGTTGGTGTCGTCGACAAAGACGAATCAAAGATTGGTTCGGTAGTAGGCGGTGTTCGCGTGAAGCACGCCGACGAGCTAACTCAGATTGTCTTGTCCAAGTCAGTCAGCATTGGAATCATCGCAACTCCCGCCCAGCACGCACAAGAGGCTGCCGATGCACTTGTCAAAGCTGGCGTTGGATCAATTATGAACTTTGCCCCGGTCGTACTAGCGGTTCCTGCTGGAGTCAATGTTCGTAAGGTCGATTTGGCGCTTGAACTGCAGATTCTCAGTTATTACGAGCAATGTCGTACTGACAACACAACGGCTAGTTCCCCTGACGGCCACACTGGCCCCGTCAGTGCATAAAACTGTACGGGTGACCTTTCGCCAGAATGCGCAAAATCGATGAAACGGCGTCGCCTTATTGTTGCAATCGTTTCCGGACTTGCGGCTCTGTTATTGGGTAACGCTGTTTACGGATCGTTGAACAACACCAGCGATTTACAACCAACCGATGTGTTGCGCAGAATTGATTTGGTAGCAAGCGTTTCATCAGTGATCACTGACGCTGCAGCAACTGGATGGCCACAGAACGCCTCAGGAACTGTTCAACTGGCGCTCGACGATTTGCGAGTTCTCTCCATCGTGCCTGGAACAATGGAAGATGATTACGACACTGTTCCGCGTTGTTCCAACTTCACAACACCGAATGCGTGTGTCTTGCTTGCAGACATGTTGGGGGAAGCTGTTGTGTGGTTCGCGATTGTTCCCGCCGATGCAGCGAACGGAACACAATTTTTAACTTTGCCCGGTTTGATCGATATGCAGGCGAATGGCGACGAAGGAATTTTGCGCAATGGTTGGGTGGTAAAGCTCGCAACGCCTGTGAAGAGACTGTGTGAAGATGTCGACACATCAAACCTTCGCGACTTCATTACCCAGTTTCCGGATGATCGCAGCACGTCATTGGTGAATCTCACCACTGACAACGTGGTTTCAGTTGCGTGCGTGAAGTAACAAACAAACCTTGTTACATGAACGCGTTGAAACGCGTGTGATTACTTGCTTGAACCGAGGCGTGCGGTGGTGCCCACTTTGATGGGCTTCTTCTCCAACATGTTGAAGACTTCATCGATGTTGTTGAAGTTCGCAGCTCCATCTTCAAGAGCCTTGAAGATCTCTGAATCTGGTGAGCACCATTCGGCGTATTCAGCGGCCCACTCTTCAGATTCGGGATCTGCGCCTGCAAGGTCGTAACGAATGTGGCAAGAAACAGCCAAGATTTGGGCTTCAGAAAGTCCGCCACCTGCAGTGGGACCTTGTGCCGGCATCACGTTTCCGTTGTAGCCCAATGGCTTGTGAGCTCCACCCTCGCGGTTGGGATCGCCGTAGGTAGCAAGTCCTTCAGAGACATATGACTGGCTTCCTGCGTACACGAAGTTCAACATGTCTTCGATGTGTGGGAATGTCTTCATCACTTCACCTTCGTGAAGGACTTGTCCTGCGCCACCTTGACCAGCGGCGCCGTGGCAACCAGAGCAACCTGCGTACACAGCTGCACCAATTGATCGCGGACCTTCGACCACTTTGTCTTCAGGTGTGAGTGCCCACAGATACATGAATGCCCACAATGGCAATAGCGATAACGCCGACATTGCCCAAAACGGAATCTTCTTGCGTGTTTTGGCAGCAACAACGTATGCAGGATCTGGTGCAACCGGCTTTGGCTGTGAAGGAACGGCCGGAGTCGCTGGTGTAGCAGCTGCAGGTGTGGCCGATGCTTGAACAGCCGGGCTTGCATCGGACGATGCCTGGCCCGACGCTTCAGCGCGACGTGCTTTGGAACGATTGAGAAGATGCTCGGGGATCTCGGTCACTTCTATTACCTCTCGGACGACCTGTGCAGACCCCAAAGCCAACCGAATGTTGGCTGTAGTCGGTGTCTGACCTCTCCACGATAGACAAATTTCTGCCTCTGACCGCAATTATCCGCACGGAGGGGACATGTGACCATGGTCTACGACACACACCCATCACCAGGCCATTTTTCACAAATACACAATCTTCGGAAGCACAAAAGCACAAAGGGGGAGGCGAATTTTCACCCCAGCGAGGTGACGAATATTGCTATTTCGGAAATAGGTCGGATGGCCACCTTGGTGGCTAGTGTTCTAAGTGCTTAGGCACCTGCCCCAAGGACCACACCGTCACCAGGACCGGAGAAGAAACACAGTCCATGATCGCGATTGACATCCTCGAATGGCCCGGAATGAACCAGGCCTTTTTGTTTTCCCTCGTTTTTACAACGGCGATGGGACTTGCAGTTATCCCTCTCGGGAAGCGTCGCCCTGTTGGCAAGCCCACAACATGGGGTGAAGCAATGGTCGGCAGTGTGTACGTGTTTTTCGCATTGTTCCTTGCGTTTGGTGTTGTTCCGCACCAGTTCATCGTTCATGCAGACAACGACCTCGGTTGGCGTAAAGACAAACTCATTTACGGACCATTCGACATCTTGAAGCACCAGGCTGGTGGCGGCAATTTCCCGTTCACCGTTAGCTATGAAGCGCTTCGCGACATCATCGTCATTGTCATTCACGTGTACTTCATCGCGCTCATGATTTATCTCTTTGCGTGGTGGCAAAAGCGTGGCGAAAACACTGGCAAAGAACTTGAAACATCGTCGTACGGCCGCCCCTTGGTACGAAAGAGCTGATGTCTTATGGCACGCACTGACGCCAATCCACCAATGCCAGAGTGGTCAACCGAGTATCAACTTGTTGAAGTTGATGCTGACTATCTCGGTCGCGCAGTAAAGCCAAAGCAGTTCATTCACATTGACCAAAGCGAATGCATCATGTGCGAAGGATGTGTAGACATCTGCCCATGGAAGTGCATTCACATGGTCACTCCCGACGCTGTTGCAGAAGCACAAGGCACCGAGTTGCCTGGCGAAGACCCTTCTGACAACGTCATCTTCATCATTGACGACGATGTGTGCACACGTTGCGCACTGTGTGTTGATCGCTGTCCTACTGGAGTCATCATCTTGGGGAAGGCCGGCGCGCCGTCACCAGATGGAGACAGTCATACCCGAACAAACAATCATGGCTACGGCTATGGAATGCGCCTCTGAGGTGAATGAATAATGGCAAAAGTGCTTGATAACCCCCGCCCAACACTGAAGGAGCGTGCTGCAAAACTCGGCTCGCAAATTCAGGGCAGCCAAGCGTGGAACTCCATCTTCCGCCCTGGTTCAATTTTCCGAAAGGGCTACACCGATAGTCCTCGTAACCGCTCGTACGTCATCATGAACTCGGTGCTGTATCACTTGCACCCTGTCAAGGTGAAGCGACACGCGGTGAAGGTCAGCTACACGTTGTGTCTCGGCGGTCTGAGTTTCTTCGTGTTTATCTTGCTCACGGTGACAGGCATCTTCTTGATGTTCTTCTATCGACCCACCGGAGCAAACGCATGGCAAGACATCCAAACGTTGCAAACATCGGTGACGTTCGGATTGCTTATTCGAAACATGCATCGCTGGGGCGCGCACATCATGGTGCTCAGCGTGTTCTTGCACATGGCACGCGTGTTCTACCACGGTGCGTACAAGCCACCACGTGAGTTCAACTGGGTGATTGGTGTTGTGTTGCTCACCCTCACCTTGTTGTTGTCCTTCACCGGTTACTTGTTGCCATGGGACCAGTTGGCACTGTGGGCCGTCACGGTGGGTACCAACATGATGGGTTACTCACCTGTTGTTGGTTCGCAAGTTCGCTTCGTTCTGTTGGGCGGCGTGGAAATTGGATCTGAAACTCTCTTGCGTTGGTACGTGCTCCACGTGCTCATGCTTCCCTTCGTCATCGTCATCTTTATGGCCATCCACTTCTGGCGTGTCCGTAAGGACGGCGGAATTTCTGGACCTCTGTGAGTGAAAGGGACATCGAACAATGACTGAAATCCCCGAACACCTTTTGAAGCGAGCACAAGCTGCTCGCGACAAAGCTGCTGGATCATCTGGTGACGCTGGTGCGTCTGCAGGTGATGACCGCATTCCAGACGCGATGCTCGATCGCACCAAGGCTGCATCGTCAGGTGCAGCGGTTGTGGCGGCAGCTCCCGCTGGTCAAGTACCCGTTGGTGCTGGTCCGGGCGGACACACTCAGCGCTTGCTGACAGTGGTGAAGTCAGGCTCCATTCAGGAAGCAAAGGCTGCACCTGTTGACAAAGTGCACACATGGCCACACTTGTTGGCTGTTGAGTTTGTTGCCGGTTTGGCATTGACTGCGTTTCTGTTTGTGTTCTCGTGGGTTGTTAATGCTCCACTTCTTCAAGCGGCAGACTTCAACAACACGCCAAACCCATCAAAGGCGCCGTGGTACTTCCTTGGTCTTCAGGAATTGCTCACCATGTTCCACCCCATGGTGGCTGGTGTGACGCTTCCTGGTGTCGGACTTGTCGCACTCATCTTGGCTCCGTACATGGATCGCAATGCATCGAACAAGCCAGAGGATCGTAAGTTCATGACGTCAATGATGACCATGTTCTTAATGTTCTGGGCAGTGCTCACCATTATTGGTTCATTCTTCCGTGGTCCGGGATTTGCTTTCATTTTCCCATGGCGCGACGGCATCTTCTTCGAGTTGTGATTCACAACTCCCGCAATAACTAATCGACGTAAAGACAGACAAGGAACAACACAGTCATGAGTACAGGATTTGTAATCGCCATCGTGGTGGTTGCCGCAATTGTGTTCGGCGCAATTGTTGTATTCACCACGGCGCGTAGCACCGATGTACGTGGCGCAGGTGCACTGTCTCGCGAGACTCGCTCACGCGATCGCAAGGCAAAGGTTGGTGCAACAGCCGCAACTGGTCGCGAAGTTGAAGCGTCTGCTCGCGGCGGCGAATTAGTAAAAGCTGCTCCTGCTGAAGTTGCACCGTTTGTTGCTCCTGATCCAGAAGCACTTGGTGTTTCTCGTCGTATGTTCTTCAACCGCACCGCAGTCACTTTGATGGGTGCAAGCATTGGTGCTTTCGGTGCATCAGTTCTTGCGTTCTTGTGGAAGGGCGCTGAAGGCGGCTTTGGTTCAAAAATTAATGCGGGCAATGTCAACGACATCATCTCCAACATTCGTTCGAACAAGGGGTTCTTGTACATCGCCGAAGCTCGCGCTTGGGTCACTGAGTATCCAAAGACAGCGCTTGGTAAAGGTCAGGCTGTTTATGGTGCACAAGCAGCAGTGTTTGGCGGAATGCAAGAAGGAATTGTTGCGCTCTATCAGAAGTGTCCACACCTTGGTTGCCGTATTCCAGAATGCAAGTCATCACAGTGGTTTGAATGTCAGTGCCACGGATCGCAGTACAACCGCGTTGGTGAAAAGAAGGCTGGTCCTGCACCTCGCGGAATGGATCGCTTCGGCGTCTCCATCAGCAATGGACAACTCACCATCGACACCGGTGCGGTGTTCGCTGGTCCCGCTGTTGGTGTGAACACAACTGGACAAGAAGCTGAAGGCCCACACTGCGTGGGCGCATCAGGAGGTCACTAAATCATGTTGGCTGCAACCAGCACTTCAATCGCATGGATCATCCTGCTGGTCTCAGTGGGTGGTTGGGTTCTGTACGGACTCTTCAACATTCGCAAAGGCCGCGCGGAAATCGGATCCGAGCAAAAACTCGCCGCTAACCGCCGTCCGTACTATGACGACGAAGAACTAGAAGGTCCACGCCTCGAACGTGTTCAACTCATCGGCTTGTTGTTCCTCGTCATCATCACAATTTCGTTGCCTCTGTACTGGGTGCTTGAACCAAATCGTCAAGCAGAAGCACAGTTTGGTTTTGAAAAGCGTTTTGTGAAGTGGGGATCCAAGTTGTTTGCTGCAACAGCAGATGGTGGATTCAACTGCGCGGGCTGTCACGGTGGCATGAATGCATCTGGCGGTGTTGCTTCGTATGCAGTCACCGATCCAAAGACTGGTGAAGTGAAGTCTGTGTCATGGAAGGCTCCATCACTGAACACGGTCATGTATCGCTTTAGTGAGGACGAGGTTCGCTTCATCCTCAACTACGGTCGTCCATTCTCACCAATGTCTGCGTGGGGAACTATCGGTGGCGGTCCGCTCACAGATCAAGCGGTCCAAACATTGATCGACTACATGAAGTCAATTCAGGTTCCGCAAGAAGGTTGTGCAGAGACGCGTGCGTACTACAACCCAACATGCGACACCGGAAGATTGCCAGAGAAGAACAATGCTGACCTCATGAAGGAAGCACAACGTCTCGTGACGGCAAACGTGTATGGCTCTATTGGTGAAGCATTGTTCAATCTCGATCTCGGCGGCGGTGCGTACAACTGCGCACGTTGTCACACCAAGGGTTGGTCATACGGTGACCCACAAGCCACAGGCGGCGGTGCTTTCGGCCCCAACCTGACTGGCGGATCGAGCGTTCGTCAATTCCCGAAGCAATCCGACATGATCGATTTCATCAAGTCGGGTTCTGAATACGGAAAGCGCTACGGCGAACAAGGTCAGGGAAGCGGTCGTATGCCTGGCTTCGGTCAGATCTACACCGATGAGCAGATCAAGTTGATCGTTGAATACGTGCGAGGTTTGTGATGTTGTCCACTCTTCTTTCTATTGACTGGTCTCCCGGACTTCGTGGGATTGTCGTCACCGTCATCATGTTTGTCGTGCTCATCGGTGGTACCTATCTCATCATCGGCACAAACGTTGGTGCGCGCCTCGGCTTTCTCATCACCGCCACCGCTTTGGCAGGGTGGATGATGTCCATGGCGATCATTTGGGCAATTTATGGAATTGGTCTCACTGGACCAGTTCCCACGTGGGAGCCTGCTGAACCCATCACCATTGTTCGAGACGGCTCTTTGCTGAATCGAGCCGAAGTCATTGACACGCCGATCAACACTGAAGGTCTCGACGCACCAGCTGCAGCAAAGAAGGTGTCTGAGACACTCGTTGCAGACGGTTGGACAATTCTTGAAGACTCCGACCCACGTCGCGGTCAGGCCGTTGCATCAGCCGACGAAATTCTGCAGATTGAAGCTGAAGAGTTTTCTGCTGGTGAATACACCCCAGTAGCGGTGTTCGACAAGGGCGGTGAGCGCTATCCGAAGATTGGCGAATCACTTGACTTCTTTGCGTTCTTTCACAAGCCCCGCTACTCCATTGTTGAAGTCGCACCATTGTTGGAACAGCGCGTAGAGCCAGGTCGTGCACCAGCGCGAGCACAAATCGATACCACTCAGCCACATCGATATGTGGTCATGATTCGTGATCTCGGTTCACGACGTCTTCCAGCAATTCTGATCACAATTGGTTCGGGAATCATTTTCTTCTTGTTGGCATGGGTACTCCATCGTCGCGAAGCAACTTTGAAGACCAACCTTGCACTGAAGGCACCGGCGGCATAACCCATGGGTCAGTACCTCCCCATCGTTGTCCTAACGGTGCTGGCTGTACTTTTTGGTGTTCTCAGTCTCATCGCGTCGCGTTTGCTCGCGCCTAAGCGACCAAACACGGCGAAAGAGGCTCCGTACGAATGCGGAATCGTTCCTGGCCGCGAACCACCAGAGCGTTTCCCCGTCAGTTTTTATGTCATCGCGATGTTGTTCGTGATGTTTGATATCGAACTTATTTTTGCGTACCCCTATGCGGTCGATCGTGAATTCCTCGGAACCTTTGCGTTTTTCGAAATGGTTGCGTTTAGCTCGGTGTTCTTTATCGCGTTCGTCTACATGGTTGCGCGCGGCGCCCTTGATTGGGGTCCGTTAAAGCGTGCGAACGGTAGCGACAATGTTGCAGACGGACCACAGATTGCGCCACGTCGCACGGTTCGTGTTGTTGGTACCGAAGGTCGTGCACCACAAGATGGAAAGGCCGCGTAATGGGTCTTGTTCAGAATGTATTGGACGACGGTCTTGGTGGAATCGAACACAACTTCGTCACCGCACGCATTGAAGATTTGGTGAAGTGGTCACGTTCGCGTTCAAGTTGGGCTGCTTCTTTTGGTCTTGCATGTTGCGCTATTGAAATGATGGGCACAGGGTCGTCGCACTACGACATCTCGCGTTTCGGAATGGAAGTATTCCGCGCATCTCCACGCCAAGCCGACATCATGATTGTGGCTGGTCGAGTGAGCCAGAAAATGGCCCCCGTGTTGCGTCAGGTCTACGACCAAATGATGGAACCCAAGTGGGTGATCTCGATGGGTGTGTGCGCATCAAGTGGCGGCATGTTCAACAACTACGCAATTGTTCAAGGCGTTGACCAAGTTGTTCCCGTCGATGTGTACGCACCTGGTTGTCCGCCTACACCTGAGACTCTCATTCATGCAATCGAGACGTTGCACCAACTCATTGAAGATGGCGAAATCATGCGTCGTCGTTCCGTCACGGGCGCAGGTGCTGAAGTTCATCTTGAACCGGAGACCTCTGCGCCTATTGCCGTTTCGCTTGGATCGAAGTAGTTATGAGCCAAGCCGACGAAACAATGGTGGAGACTGTCGAGACGCTTCACGGATGCCCACTCGTGTCATCGCGTGGACAAAAGGTTGTTCTCGCTACTCGAGACAACTACCTGTCGCTCGTTAAGTCGCTACTTGCCGACGGATTCGATATGTGTGTCGATCTCACAGGTGTTGATTATCTCAATCTGCCCAACCGAACAGTTGGCGCCAATGTTCAGCCCGAGCGTTTTGAAGTAGTGGTCAACTTGTTGTCACTCACGCAACGTGAACGTATTCGCATTCGTGTTCAAGTGCCAGAATCTGACGCCACACTTCCTTCGCTGTTCGACCTTCATCCTGGAACAGAAGCACACGAGCGCGAAACATATGACATGTTCGGCATCTCGTTTGTCGGACACCCTGACATGACTCGAATTCTGATGCCAGAAGACTGGGATGGCCATCCACTTCGTAAGGATTACGACCAAGGATCAATTCCAGTTCAGTTCAAGGGGTCTAATTCATGAGCACAGTGATCTCTGCCGGCACACATGAGGGTGGCCAAGAACTGCGTGCGCGCAGTGAACTCAGCCCGAAGGAACTTTTCCGTGAAGTAGGTGCGGTGCTTCGAATGAGCGAAGCCGAAGCAGCGAAGCTGGCTGAAGTACAAACAGAGGCACCTGAAGATCAAACAATGATCATCAACATGGGGCCACAACATCCCAGTACTCACGGTGTTCTTCGACTCATGCTCGAGTTACAAGGCGAAACAGTCTTGCGTTGCAAACCAATCATTGGTTACCTGCATACGGGCATGGAAAAAACCGGTGAGTCACTGACATACATGCAAGGTGGCACCAATGTCACGCGCATGGACTATCTGTCTCCGCTCAATAACGAACTTGTTTTCTCGCTTGCTGTAGAAAAGTTGTTGGGCATCGATCAAGACATTCCAGAGCGTGCCGTGTGGATGCGCATGTTGTTGTCCGAGCTCAACCGAATGAGCAGTCACCTGTTGTTCTTGGCAACAAATGGCATGGACCTTGGCGCAGTCTCCATGATGTTGTATGGCTGGCGCGAACGTGAAGAAGTTTTGCGCTTCTTCCAAAAGGTCACAGGATTGCGAATGAATCACAACTTCATTCGCCCAGGTGGGCTTGCCGCAGATCTTCCAGCTGGTTGGCGCGACGACGTCTTAGAAATTCTTGAGAATCTTCCATCACGTTTGGAGGAGTACGACATCTTGATGACGGGTCAGCCCATTTGGCGCGAACGTCTACAAGGTGTTGGTGCCATCACTGCACGAGAAGCCATGGCACTCGGAGCAACTGGTCCCATCTTGCGTTCCACTGGCGTTCCATGGGACTTGCGTCGTGAGATGCCGTATCTGCGTTACGACGACGTTGAATTTGATGTTGTTGTTGGTCAACACGGTGACGCGTATGACCGCTATGCGATTCGTTTCAACGAAATTCGCGAGTCAATGCGCATTGTGTACCAGATTCTTGACCGTATGCCCGCTGGTGACTTCCGCATTCAAAACAAGAAGGTCACACCACCACCACGCGCTCGTATTGACGAGTCAATGGAAGCCCTTATTCATCACTTCAAGATCTTCACCGAAGGATTCAAAGTGCCTGAGGGCGAAGTGTATGTGGCCATTGAAAGCCCGCGTGGTGAAATCGGTTGTTACATCGTGTCCGACGGTTCATCCACTCCGTATCGCATGCACATGCGTGCGCCGTCGTTCGTCAACATTCAGGCTCTGCCGCACATGATGCGTGGTGGCCTTGTTGCCGACGCAGTCGCAGTTATTTCTTCTGTTGATCCAGTGTTGGGGGAGGTTGATCGATAATGGCTCGTCTCAACGAAGACAACATTCGTCTTGCACGCGAAATTATCGCGCGTTATCCAAAGCCACGTTCTGCAACCATTCCGTTGTTGCATCTTGCTCAAGAACAAGACGGATACGTCACCAACGAGGCCATGGCTCACATCGGTGAGTTGGTAGGGGCAACATCTGCCGAGGTATACGGAACTGCTTCGTTCTATGAAATGTTCAAGTTCGAACCCGTCGGTAAATATCTCATCAATATCTGCGGCACCATGTCATGTGCGCTCATGGGCGCAGAAGAACTCATGCATCACGCGGAGGAAACACTTGGCGTTCACATGGGTGGAACAACAGCCGACGGAATGTTCACGCTTGAGCGTGC
>CAZCZM010000009.1:0-32528 GCA_964503445.1 uncultured Bifidobacterium sp. | reverse complement strand
GCACCAGGCTTTTATGTCGGTGATCGTCCCAAAATTGTGACGTCTCGTTTTGAGTACGAAGACTCACACACATTGCAACGTTATTTGGCAACCGACGGATATGCCGGTCTGCGAGCAGCGTTGTCACGTCCCGCAACAGATGTCCACGACGAAGTAAAGAATGCAACGGTTCTTGGTCGCGGCGGCGCCGGATTCCCTGCGGGCAACAAGTGGGGCCTCACTCCACAGGGTGTGTGGCCGCGGTATCTCGTTGTCAATGGTGACGAAAGCGAACCTGGTACGTACAAAGACCGTCTTCTTATGGAGCGAGATCCCCATCAGTTGATTGAAGGATGCTTGATTGCGTGTTACGCAGCTGGACTTTCGCAATGCTTCTTGTACATCCGTGGAGAAATGGCGTTGGCGCAAGAGCGAGTTGCACAAGCATTGAACGATGCATATGCCGCGGGTTACGTTGGCAAAAACATTCTTGGTTCCCAATTCTCTGTCGACATTGTGTTGCACTGGGGTGCCGGCGCGTATGTAGTGGGAGAAGAGACCGCTCTCATTGAAAGCCTCGAGGGCAACCGTGGAATGCCGAGATTGAAGCCTCCATATTTCCCCGCAGCAATTGGCCTCTATGGTCAACCCACCATCGTGAACAACGTTGAGACGTTGGCCAACTTGCCGTGGCTCTTGCGCAATGGTGCGGCCGCGTACACCGCTATTGGAACTGCAACATCACCAGGTACACGAATGGTGGCTGTTTCTGGTCATGTCAATCGACCTGGTGTGTACGAAATCATTAACGGAACAACAACATTTCGCGACTTGCTCTACGGAGATGATTTCTGTCAGGGAATTCGCAACGGAAACGAGTTAAAGGCATTCGTTCCTGGCGGTGGATCTGCACCGTGGTTTACACCAGATCAATTAGATCTTCCATTTGAAGCCAGCCAAGTGGGACCGGCAGGTTCAATGTTGGGATCTGGCGCAATTATGGTCATGGATTCCACCACCGACATTCCACGAGCAGCTCTTACTCTCACGCGTTTCTATGCACACGAGTCGTGCGGAAAGTGCACTCCATGTCGTGAAGGCGGAACATGGCTAGAGCGAATCTTGTCGCGTGTTGTTGACGGCAAGGGAACTGACGCAGACCTTGACCAACTTCTTGAAGTAGGCGAATCAATTTGTCCGGGCGCTTTCCCGCATGCATCAAACGAAAAACTTGGAATCAGTGCGGTGCCGTTCCCGTATCGTATGAACACCATTTGTTTCGTTGGTCCGTCTGCATATGCACCTGTGCATTCTGCACTCACTTTGTTCCGTAGCGAATTTGAAGCTCGAGTCACCAAGAGAGTGCACATTCCTGTAACGGCGGTCGCGCAATGACAACTATCGACAACACTCCCGACGTGGCCGACATCCCAGAGCCAGATCCAAATGCAGTCAGCATCACCATCAACGGCCGCACTGTTGCTGCGCGTAAAGGTGAACTCATCATCGCTGCAGCAGATCGTGCCGATGAATACATCCCACGGTTCTGTTATCACCCACGAATGAGCTCGGTAGGCATGTGTCGTCAGTGCTTGGTGGAAGTTGAAGGTCCGCGAGGTCCCATGATGGTGGTCAGTTGTATGACCCCTGTTGCCGATGGGCAAGTTGTTCGCACCGACACACCACAGGTGAAGAGGGCGCATGAAGGAATTATCGAGCTTCTGTTAGCGAATCATCCACTTGATTGCCCAGTCTGTGACAAGGGTGGTGAATGTCCACTGCAAGACCAGGCGTTCAGTCATGGTGCAGGCGAAAGTCGCTTTGTTGAAGAGAAGCGACACTACGAAAAGCCCATCGCAATCAGTGACTTGGTCTACCTCGATCGCGAGCGGTGCATTTTGTGTGATCGCTGCACGCGATTCGCAGATGAAGTTGCTGGCGACCCGCTCATCAGCTTTACGCAGCGTGGCAACAACACGCAGGTGATGACATTCCCAGATGAGCCATTTGCGTCGTATTTCTCCGGTAACACTGTGCAAATTTGCCCAGTCGGTGCGTTGACAGCTCAGCCTTACCGTTTCAAGGCTCGTCCATGGGACCTTGAACAGCGTGAGAGCACATGCACTACATGTTCAGTCGGGTGCCGAACCGTTGTGCAATCAAGTCGTGATGAACTGTTGCGCTATCAAGGTGTTGACAGTGATCCCGTTAACTGGGGTTGGATGTGCGATCGTGGTCGCTTCAATTTCCAATCAATCAACTCCGAAGATCGCATTGAGAATCCGCTCCAAAAGTCCGGAGATTCGTTTGCTGCAATTTCTTGGTCTGAAGCATTGGAATCTGTTGCTCGTGCGTTGCGCCTCGCATCGCCCGGCTCCATTGCTGTTCTTGGTGGTGCTCGTGGCACCAACGAAGACGCGTTCATGTGGGCCCAGTTAGCAAATGCTCTTGGTGTTACCGCCCGTGACGCACAACTAGATGACGGATTACCTGCATCAGTCTTCTCCTATCCACAAGCCACTATTGATTCAGCGTGTGCAGGTGGAACCGTCATCCTGTTGGCGCCTGATCTCAAAGAAGAGCTCCCTGTACTGCACATTCGTTTGCGTGATGCAGCACAAAAGAAGCGCATTCGCATTATTGAAGTGTCGGCGCAAGAGACTGGCTTAACAGCAAATGCGTGGAAGTCAGTTCGCGCCGAAGCTGGTACAAGCGCAACAGAAGTTGCGGCGTTATTGGCAAACGCAGATGTTGCGCAACAGTTGGCATCAGGGCCAGTTGTAGTGGTCGCTGGTCGTGCGAATCTTGCTGAATCTGCACAGCATGTCATGGCTGCAATTGACGCCGTCTTTAGTTCCGTGCCAACAGCAACGGTGTTGCCAGTTCTCCGCCGCGGAAACGTGCGTGGCGCATTAACTGTTGGTCTTGCGCCAAGTGCAAACAACGATGCAGCCTCAATTTTGGAAGCATCGGCGAGCGGCAAGATTGAGTGTCTCATTTTGTTGGGTGCCGACCCATTAAGTGATGTACCCGATGCTGATCTTGCACGACGCGGAATTGCTGGCGCAAAGTTTGTTGTCGCTCTCGACACCTTCTTGACACCATCAGCAGCTCATGCAGATGTCGTACTCCCCGTTGCGGCGTATGGCGAAAAAGATGGCACCACCATGAACTTGGAAGGACGTGTCACAAACGTTGTTCAGAAGATCACTGCTCGAGGAACATCGCGTCCTGATTGGATGATTGCTGCCGAGTTGGCCGACATGTTGGGTCATGATCTCGGCATCATCACTTTGGCTGATGTTCAAAAGAAGATGGCATCCTCCGTCCCTGGATTCGGCGTTACCACTGCATCCGTGGCTATTAAACGGGACGGTGTTGTTATCGCAGCATCTTCGCCAGTGCGAACACCAATTACCATCGCTCCCGCAGGCGCCCGTAATTCGTATGAATTCCGTTTGTCAGTGGGTCGCAAACTGTATGACAAAGCAATTGGCACAGTCACAAGTCCTGCGTTGTCACAATTGGCACCGGGGGCTCGCATCACAATTCACCCGCTTGATCTTGATCGTGTTGGAGCGCCGATTGGCTCCAACGTCAAAGTGTCAAATGCGCATAGTTCTGTAGTGCTGCCGGTGTTTGTATCCGACAGCGTTCCACGTGGATCGGCAGTTGTTCCCTTCAACCAGCCAGGCGCTGACATTCGTGAGTTGATTCGTCACGGAGAATCAATTGTTGATGTTCGAATCGAGTCTGTCGCATGATTTCTCAGCTTGCTATCGATCCATTGTTAGAAGGGGACCTTTTCTGGACCCCATTGCTCATTGTTCTCATCAAGGTACTCGTTGTCTTCGTGGTGGGTCTTGTTGCCACCATGTTGATGGTGTGGTTTGAACGAAAAGTCATTGCTGGAATGCAAAACCGAGTCGGACCAAACAAGGCCGGTCCATGGGGTTTACTGCAAACACTTGCCGACGGAACCAAGTTGTTCTTTAAGGAAGATCTCATTCCAGAACGCGCTGACCGATTGGTCTTCCGCCTTGCTCCGTATTTGGCGTTGGCGCCTGCGTTCTTGGCTTTTGCCATCATCCCACTCGGTGGTGACTTCAGAGATGGCAACGGCGGAATGGTCACGTTGTTCGGACAACAGACTCGTCTGCAATTAGCCGACCCGCCCGTTGGTGTGTTGTTCGCATTGGCCGTGTCCTCAATTGCGGTCTACGGAATTATGTTGGCGGGCTGGTCAAGTGGATCGAAGTATCCGCTTCTTGGTTCCGTCCGCGCATCAGCACAAATGGTGTCGTATGAGGCAGCTCTTGGTTTGTCACTTGGTGCAGTGCTCTTGGTCTCTGGAACCCTGTCCACCGCCGGAATTGTCAACATGCAATCCACGCTGGGCAACTGGAACTTTGTGGCAACCGGATTCGTTCCATTCTTCATCTTCCTCATTGCCGCAACTGCAGAGTTGAATCGTCCGCCGTTTGACTTGGTAGAAGCAGAACAAGAATTGGTGGGCGGTTTCAATACCGAATACTCATCCATTCGATTTGCTTTGTTCTTCCTCGCTGAGTTCATGAACACCATCACGATGTCGGCATTGATTGTCACGTTGTTCTTCGGTGGACCACAACCGATTGCAATCGGTGGCACAACTCTTGACATTCCATTGTTGCCAAACGCTCTTGAAGGAACTGTCTGGCTGTTGCTGAAGGTACTTGTCTTCTTGTACATCTATGTATGGTTCCGCGCAACACTGCCGCGTTTCCGTTACGACCAATTGATGAACTTGGGTTGGCGAATCCTTATTCCTATTTCGCTCGGTTGGTTCATGTTGTTGGCAGCACAAAATGTGGGCCGCGAAGCCGGTTGGGATCAAACCATCGTCACGGTTTCGTCTGCGTTAGTTCTCATTGTCGGGTACGCGTTATTGCAAGCAGCTCATGTTGTGAGTCGCCGTAATCGCGAGAAGGACGGAGCGAGCTTCTAATGGGTTACTTAGGTGGATTCCTTGTCACCATGCGTCAGCATGGCGCGAAGAACAAAGTGACAACCGAATATTCCGGTGGACGAGTGTTTAAGCGCAAGAAGCGTGATGACCGTGACGAAAAAATCGAGAAGCCAGAACGACTTCACGGCCGACATGTGCTTAACCGTTACGAAGACGGCATGGAAAAGTGCATTGGTTGCGAATTGTGCGCCGGTGTCTGCCCAGCAAAATGCATCTACGTCCGCGGGGCCGACAATGATCCCGATAACCCCACGTCGCCAGGTGAACGTTTCGGTTTCGTGTATGAGATCAACTACCTCCGCTGCATTCATTGCGACATGTGCGTTGAAGCGTGTCCAACAGAAGCAATCACTGAATCGAAGTTGTTCGAGTTTTCATTCACCAACCGCCGTGATGCCATCTACACCAAGAATGAATTGCTGGTAGGCGACGATGGAAAACCACAGCAGTTGCCGTGGGAAGACTGGCGTGAAGGTGAAGACACCAACACCTCAGGTTGGATGCGCGCTACTGCGCCAGCTGGTGATGCAACATTCGAAGGTGTGGTCTCATGGAGTGGCGAATTGGGATATGGAGTCCGCGCGCCAGAGCCAACCCAAGAGGCTCGCGATGCAGCAGGGGAGCACAACTAAATGGAACTAGTGGTGTTTGTTCTGGCTGCTGCCATGGTGTTGGGTGGAGCCATCGGAGTCATTACGCGGTCTAATCCGGTGCATGCTGCGTTGAGCTTGGTTCTCACTCTGTTCGGCATCGCGGTCATGTTCGTTGCTCAAAATGCACATTTCTTGGCTGCAGTTCAAGTGATTGTCTACGCCGGCGCAATCGTGGTTTTGTTCCTTTTCGTCATCATGTTGTTGGGTGTTGACAAGACCGAGAACATCAACATCGAGCCCCTCACCGTGCAGCGTCCACTTGCACTGATTGTCGGAGTCGGTATCACCGGAATCATCATCGCGGCAATTGTTGCGGCTGAGGACGCGTTGGTCACACGCGGCACTGGGCTTTCGCCAACCACAGTGGACAAGCCGGACGAAAACATTCGCCAGCTGGCTCGCTCAATTTTTGGTGATCAAGTATTTGCGTTCGAGTTGACATCAGTCTTGCTGTTGGTCGCAGTGGTGGGCACTGTGTTGATGGCGCGCCGTGTGAAGACGGGAGCAAACAAATGAGCGCCATGTTGTCTGCTATCACACCCACAAACAGTTGGTATCTGATCTTGGCGGCTGTGTTGTTTGGAATCGGCACATTCGGTGTCATGGTCCGCCGCAATCCACTGGTCATGTTCATGTGCATTGAGCTCATGTTGAATGCTGTCAACCTCACATTCGTTACCTTGGCTACTGCGGTCAGTGACGTCAACGGCCAAGTCGTTGTCTTTTTTGTGATGGTGGTTGCCGCGGCAGAAGTTGTTGTTGGATTGGGAATCGTCGTTGCCATCATGCGACGTCGAAGCGGCGTCACCGCCGATGACCTCACGGCATTGAAGGGGTAGTCGGCGTCATGTTGGATCTCATTTGGCTTGTACCTGCACTGCCACTTTTTGGCTTCTTGATCATCGTTCTGTTCGGCCGCAAATTGGGTGAACCATTCGCAGGTGTTGTGGCAACAGTGATGACGGCTGCCTCGTTCGTTGTTGTAGCTGCCACATATTTTGAACTTCTGTCGCTTCCCGCGGAAAAGCGCAATCATGTCTTCACATTCTTCTCGTGGATTCCTGTGGGATCCCTGCAGGTCGATTTAGCGCTGTTGGTTGATCCCCTCAGTATCACCATGGCGCTATTCATCACCGGAATCGGCTCGCTGATTCATCTGTACGCCATTGGTTATATGCATGGAGACCCGAAGTTTCCGAAATTCTTCATGTACTTGAACCTCTTTGTGTTCTCCATGTTGATGCTGGTGTTGGGCGAAAACTTGTTGGTGACGTTCCTTGGTTGGGAAGGAGTGGGCGCATGTTCGTACTTCCTTATCTCTTTCTGGCACACTCGCGACTCGGCAGCAACGGCTGGCAAGAAAGCATTCGTCACTAACCGCGTTGGTGACTGGGGAATGATGGTTGCAATGTTCCTTGCTTTTAGTGCAGTCGGAACATTGTCGTATGCGGGAATTAATCATGCGGCAGAAAACGGCGGTCTTGCGTCTGTCACCGCAACAGGAATCGCTCTCATGCTGTTCGTCGGTGCGTGCGGTAAAAGTGCGCAACTTCCGTTGTACTTGTGGCTTCCCGACGCCATGGAAGGCCCCACTCCCGTTTCGGCATTGATTCACGCGGCCACCATGGTCACGTCCGGTGTGTTCTTGCTCACGCGTATGGCCCCTGTCCTGCATGCGTCATATCCATGGGCTGGCGATGTCATTGCCACTGTCGGAGCAATTACTGCGCTTTTCGCGGCAACAATCGCGGTTGCACAGACCGATATCAAAAAAGTCTTGGCCTACTCAACGGTGTCGCAGTTGGGATTCATGTTTTTGGCCATTGGTTCCGGTGCATATGTGGCTGCAATTTTCCACATGGTCACACACGCTTTCTTCAAGGCGCTTTTGTTCCTAGGTTCAGGTTCAGTGATTCACGGCATGCATCACGAGCAAGACATGCGTCGCATGGGTGCTTTGCGCAAAGTAATGCCAATCACCGGCTTCACCTTCATCATCGGTTGGTTGGCCATCGCAGGCGTACCACCCTTCGCTGGCTTTTGGTCAAAAGATGAAATCTTGTTGTACGCGTTTGCCAATAATCGTGCGCTCTACTTCATTGGTGTTATCGCTGCTTTGTTAACCGCTTACTACATGACTCGACAAGTCATCATGGTGTTCTACGGAAAAGCCAATTGGCACGATCATTCCGAGGAACACGGCGCGCACGGCGACCACACTCCACACGAAAGTCCTTGGACCATGGTGACTCCACTTGTGGTGCTCGCTGGCCTTTCCATGGTCGGCGGTGTCATGCAGTTGCCGTTCTCAAAAGAAACGCACTGGCTTGAGCACTGGCTTGAACCAGTTGTTCACCACGCCGAAGCCGACATCAAAGGAACGTGGGCCTACAACAACAAGTGGTTGTTGCTCGGTCTTGCCATTGTGATCGCGGCAAGTGGCATCATCGCAGCAGTTGCGGTGTACGCAAAGGGCAAGTTCAAGGTTGTTGAACCACAGATTCTGGCTGATGCATGGCGATATGACTCAACAGTTTCGTCGTTGGTAGGTGGGCCAGGCCATGCTGCTTTCGACGCCATTGCTTCATTCGACGCACAAGTCGTCGATGGTGCAGTAGTCGGAGTTGGTAAAGAAGTTCGTGCTGCAAGTGGATTGCTCAGCAAGGTGCAATCAGGCTTTGTTCGTTCGTATGCACTCATCATCGGAATCGGTGTAGTTGTGATGCTTGCGTGGTTCTTACTGAGAGGAGTGATCTGATGACATCGACTCTTCTTGCTGCAGGCGCAAAAGCGGCAACGCCTTTCCCCGTTTTGTCGCTGTTGATTCTTTTGCCATTAGTGGGCGCAATTGCCGTTGCCATTATGAGCAACCGTCGTCCGGAATATTTGAAACTCACAGCTGCGGTCGTCAGTGTTGCCACAGGCGCATTGTCGTTGTGGATGTTGGCTCAGTTCAACACTCACGATGCTGGTTTCCAGTTTGTGTCGCAGCATGACTGGATTTCACGGTGGGGAATTTCCTGGCACCTTGGCGTTGATGGCATCTCATTGTTCTTGGTGGTTCTCACAGGCATTCTGTTCCCACTCGTCATTTTGGGAATTGACCCACATCATGACGAGAAGCGGTACCTGTCATGGATTTTGTTGCTGGAAGCTGGAGTCATGGGCAGCTTCCTCAGCCTCGACCTCTTCCTCTTCTTCATTTTCTTCGAAATCGTTCTTGTTCCTATGTACTTCTTGATTGGTGGATGGGGTTACGACAAGCGTGTTTATGCGGCCACCAAGTTCTTCTTGTACACAATGTTCGGCTCCGCCTTCATGTTGGTGGGCATTGTTGCAACTGCTGCGTTGGCGCGTCGCGACATTGGCTATCTCACATTTGATTTGGTGACCATCGCTGAACAAGCCAGTTTCTCCACCAACACAGGTCGTTGGTTGTTTGTGTCGTTTGCAATTGCATTTGCAGTCAAGGTTCCCGTGTTCCCACTGCACACATGGTTGCCCGATGCACACACTCAGGCTCCAACAGGCGGTTCGGTCATCTTGGCTGGTGTGTTGCTGAAGATGGGAACGTACGGATTCCTGCGTTTTGGTTTGTATTTGTTCCCCGAAGCAACGGTGTGGGCGAAGCCAGTGTTCCTTACTTTGGCAACAATCGGAATTTTGTACGGTGCTATTGCGGCAACCATGCAGAAGGATTTGAAGCGCTTGGTTGCGTACTCGTCGGTTGCTCACCTTGGCTTTATCGTTCTAGGAACATTTGCAATCACGTCACAGTCGCTGACCGGCAGCGTGGTGCAGATGGTGAATCACGGTGTTTCCACCGGAGCCTTATTCCTCTTGGTTGGCATGATTTACGAGCGTCGTCATACTCGGGCCATTGCAGAACTAAAAGGCATTCAAGCAGTCGCACCAATTTTCGCAGCAGCATTTATGGTGGTCATGCTTTCTTCAATTGGTGTTCCAGGATTGAATGGATTCGTTGGCGAGTTCTTGGTGTTGATTGGTTCATTCGAAACCGCACGTTGGTGGACAGTGGTAGCAGCAACAGGCGTCATCTTGGCTGCGCTTTATCTGTTGTGGGCTTACCAACGCGTTTTCCACGGCGAACCTGACGAAGCAAACTCATCATTTGCCGAAATCACGCTGAAAGAGGGCGCACTGATCGCGGTGTTCATTGGACTCATCGGCTTCACTGGTCTCTACCCAAAGCCGATGCTCGAGCGCATTGAGCCATCAGTCAACAAGCTGATTGTTCACGTTGAAGAAAACTCCACGTACAAGGCGCCAGCAAGTGCAACTCCGCCTCAACATGACGGCTCACATTCCGAGGGAGACAAGTGATGTTTGCTGCTGGACTCACAGCTCCTGAAATTCAGTGGGCACAACTTTCTCCTTTGTTGGTGCTGCTTGGTGGCGTCTGCGTGTTGCTGCTCTCAAGCATCTTTGCCTCATTGCCGCGACGTACCTCGTTGGTGATCACGGTGGCAACAGCCGCGGGGTCGCTACTTGCTCTCGCCATTCGATGGAACGAGTTGTATTTCAACAAAGGTGAATACCTGGTCGCAGAGGCCATTGCCGAAGATCGTTTTTCTGTCTTTGCTTCCATTGTGATTCTTGTTGCGGTGATTGGTGCCGCTCTGCTGATGGCAGTTCATCATGCGGCCGAGAATGGTGACCCACTCGAACAATATGCACTGCTCTTAACTTCAGCCATTGGCGCCAATGTCATGGTCGCTGCCAACAACCTGATTGTTCTGTTTATTGGTCTAGAGATTCTCAGCTTGTCGCTGTACCTGATGGCTGCAAGCGACCGTCGTCGTGAACAAAGTCAAGAAGCGGGATTGAAGTATTTCGTTCTTGGTGGATTTGCGTCTGCGTTCTTGTTGTACGGAATCGCTCTTATTTACGGTGCAACTGGCGGCATTTCTATTTCTGCAGTCTCCGAACAATTGTCACGTGGCATCACCACTGGTAACAACGACGTGTTGCTGTTGATTGGCATTGGCATGTTGCTCGTGGGTCTTGGGTTCAAGGTCTCCGCTGCACCGTTCCATGTTTGGACTCCAGACGTCTACCAAGGTTCCCCAACACCAGTGACGTCATTTATGGCGTCCGCAGGAAAAGTTGCGGCCTTTGCTGCCATCTTGCGCTTGTTGATTTCGGGTCTCAACACGCGTGTTGACGATTGGCGTCCAGTTGTTTTCGTGTTGGCGATTCTCACAATTTTCGTTGGATCCACCATGGCTGTTGTGCAAACAGACGTCAAGCGAATGTTGGCGTATTCGTCTGTCAGCCACGCAGGTTTCATTCTTGTGGGTGTTGAAGCCGCTTCACATCGCGGAAGTGATGGCTTGTCATCGTCAATGGCATATCTCGCCATCTACACAATGCTGGTTCTCGGGTCATTCGCCATTTTGGTCACCATTGCCGGACACAACGACGATGCAACGTCGCTAGACGCCTTCAAAGGTTTGGGAAAGAACCAACCCGTTCTTGCGTTGGCATTCAGCACATTGTTGTTCGCACAAGCCGGCGTTCCGTTCACTTCTGGTTTCATCGCAAAGTTTGGTGTCATCAAGTCTGCAGTTGAGGCAGAGTCGTACATCATCGCCGTTGCGGCCATGGTGGGTGCAGTCATTGGCGCGTATTTGTACTTACGCATCATGGTCAGCATGTGGATGGAAGAATCCACATCATCTGAAGTGGTCAATGTGGCATGGCCTGCGCGCATCGTTCTTGGCGCATCGGTTGCATTTGCTTTAGTGATTGGTTTCTTCCCCGACCTGTTGGTCAACGCATCGCGTTTGATGCGCTTTGTTCCACTCTGATGATCGGCGTCATCGCACATTGATGCGATGAATCAGAATGCGGTCATCAACGCTTCGCACGGGCAACTAATTCGTTGAACAGTCCTTGATTGGGCTCATCGTTTTCTGCCGTGTCTTCGGGATGCCATTGAACTCCCACTACCCACGTTGCGCTGTTGTGTTCGACGGCTTCGATTGTTCCGTCATGGAATGTTCCCACCACATGTAAATCTGAGGCGATGTCACCAATTGCTTGGTGATGAAACGAATGGACTGCCGGTTGGTGCGTACCCATTGCTCGAGCAACACGCGACCCTGGTACCAACTGAACGTCATGCATGGTGTCGCGATGGTCGTCTGTTGTTTCAAGATGTTGAATGAGCGTTCCGCCGAGAGCAACGTTCAACACCTGATGACCTCGACAAATGGCCAATATAGGAATGTCTCGTGTCAGTGCGTGCTGAATAAACGCAATCTCAAACTCATCAAGAAAACTGTCAACACCAAAGAGGCGAGCACGTTCTGACTGCCCATATGACTGGGGGCTGACATCGCCACCACCTAAGAGAACAACTCCGTCGCACCGATCAACCGTGGCGTGAATCTGTGAAAGATCATCAGTGGGGGGAACCACGACAGGGAGTCCGCCTGCCCGTTGGATGGCATCTGCGTACAGGCGACCACCACTGATAACTGGTGTGCGGTGTCCTTTTGCTTCGTCGCTTCGCCGACCAGGAATAGCAATGAGGGGAAGGGTCATCCGGGAGTGACCTCGTCAACGGAATATCCGCCAGCGGTTGCCGCGGCCATGACATCTGCCGCGTGTTCTCGTGATCTCACTTCCAACACAACTTGTACACCTGTTTCGCGTACATGAAGATCAACGCCTTCACGCACGTGTTCTACTTCAATCAAGTTTGCGCCAGCTTGTGCAAACAAGGTGAGAAGTCCAGCGAGACCGCCAGGACGATCAGAGATGCGAACGAACACAATGAGTCGCCGTCCGGCTTGCGTTTCATGACGGCGAATCAGATTGGGCACAAGACCCAAGTCAACGTTTCCTCCGGAAAGAACAACACATGTTGTTCCGTGTGTTTCTGGGACCACAAGTTTGCTGAGAAGTGCAGAGACACCAACAGCCCCTCCACCTTCTACGTATAACTTTGCGCGATCCATCAGCATCACCATCGCATCGGCAACAGTGTCTTCCTCAACAACGACAACGTCATCAACCCAATTTTCAATGATGGGTCGTGTGAAATCACCAGGTTGCTTCACAGCAATTCCGTCAGCAAGAGTGATGATTGGTCCGTCGCTTGGTGGCACGCCTGCATACGGTGCACATGCACGAACTTGTACTCCAATAATTCGTACGGACGGTTGTTGTTGCTTAATTGCCAACGCAACTCCACCAGTGAGGCCGCCACCACCCAAAGGAACAATGACCGTTGACAAATCTGCGATGTCTTCCATCAGTTCAATTCCCAAAGTTGCTTGTCCGGCAACCACCATTGGGTCATCAAATGGATGACAGAAGTTCATACTGTGTTCGCTGGCATGTTGACGTGCGCGTTCCACGGCATCGGACAACGTGTCTCCACCTTCAATCAGGGTGGCACCGTACGAGCGAACCGCTTCAATTTTTGACAACGAGGCACCGGCGGGCACAAAGATTTGGCACGGAACTCCAAAATGTTTTGCAGCAAATGCAAGTGATTGCGCATGGTTCCCTGCGCTTCCTGCAACCACTCCGCGTTGAACATCGTTGCCCAGCGATGCGAGTTTGTTCATTGCGCCACGAATTTTGAATGAACCAGTGCGCTGCAAGTTTTCGGCCTTGAAGATGACAGTGCCACCACATTGTTGAGACAGAGCGGCCGACTCTGTGATGGGAGTGTGTTTCACCACCCCAGCGCCCGCACGTCGGGCAGCATGAATTGTGTCGAGATCAAGAGGAAAGTCGGCCATGCGTCACCTACCGTAGTAGTCATGCGGGCAGCCCTGATTGCGAATGAGTCTGATGCAGATGCCGGTTTCATCGGGCATGCATTGCGTCGACGCGGGTTTCACTTCTTGGAATACGTGCGCGAGCAGCACCAGTCGTGGCCATCTCTAGACGGCATCGATCTTGTTGTAGCTATGGGTTCTTCATGGAGCACGTATTGGGAAGATGTGGCCGGACCGATTGCGGCCGAGCAGAGCCTGATGCGCGAGGCCATTGCCCGCAATATCCCTATTTTGGGCGTGTGTTTTGGGGCCCAACAGCTGGCCACCGTCTTGGGTGGCACTGTCACAAATGCACAAAGTCCAGAAATTGGCTGGCATTCGGTCTCCCCGGTCAGGGAAACAGCCGCTCTGTGTCCCCCCGTTTTGGTGGAAGGCCCGTGGATGCAGTGGCATTACGACCGCTTTTCGGTTCCACCCGGGGCCACCGTTTTGGCGGAATCGGCCGTTGGGCCTCAGGCAATCATCTCGGGCACGACCTGCGGGGTGCAGTTTCACCCCGAAGCCACTGAATCGATTGTTCGGCTGTGGTCCTCTGGCGAGGGAGCCGAGGAGTTGACTACTCAGGGCATTGATCGTGATTCTTTGATGCAGGTCACGGCGCACAACGTGAGTGACGCAGAACACAGATGCGACCAATTCATCGCGTGGTTCTTGCGATCCGTTGCACTTTTGCACATCCCCCTGGGGTGACAATTCGGCGGTGAAGTTGGGGGCAATAGTGGCCTCCGTAGTAGCGTCAGACCCGATGTCTCCGTTCCTACGGTCCTATCTCACTGTTGTGTGGTTTGGCCTTGCCGCTTTCCTTATTGCTGGTTTGCTCCTTGGCGTGTCTGCGCTTCTGCGCCCCAACAAGCCAACGCGCGAAAAATTATTGACCTATGAAAGTGGTGTCGATCCTGTCGGTGAAGGCTGGTCGCAAAGCCAAATTCGCTATTACGTATTTGCCTTGTTGTTTGTCATTTTCGATGTGGAAGCTGTGTTCATTTTCCCGTGGGCAACTCAACTTGAGCGCTACGGCGGATTCGGTTTGGTGGAAATGGGCATCTTCGTTGCGGTGTTGTTGTTAGGTCTCGTGTACGCATGGCGCAAGGGCGTCCTTCGCTGGGTATAGGGAAAAGGGAACTATTCGTATGGGTCTTGTAGATCGTGGTCGCCTTCCAAAGCCACTCACTTCTCTCTTCAACCTTGGTCGCTCCTACAGCATGTGGGTGTACCAATGGGGTCTTGCATGTTGTGCAATTGAAATGGGTGCCGCATTTGGTTCACCTCGTTATGACGTCATGCGTCTCGGAATTATTCCGTTGCCTGCATCACCACGACAAGCCGACCTTGTCGTTATTTCCGGAACCGTCACCGACAAAATGGCTCCTGCCATCAAGCGTTTGTATGAACAAATGCCAGAACCGAAATACGTCATTTCAATGGGAAGCTGCGCAAACTGCGGTGGCCCGTATTGGGATAGTTACTCGGTAACAAAAGGTGTTGACCAAATTCTTCCTGTCGACGTGTACGTTCCCGGATGCCCACCACGACCCGAAGCATTGCTTGAAGGAATCGTGTTGTTGCAACAACGAATCAAGAACGAAGACATGGGTGCTCGTTGGCGTGGCGAAGGAACCAAGCCAATGAATTTGGTCGATGGTGAGTCGGCCGAAAAGGGAGGTGTTCCCGTTGTCGTCAACTGACACTCCCGCAGAAGTCGTTCGTGATGAACGTCGTGAAGCAGAACTTGCGCGAATTACCGCAGCACTGGCAGATGGTGTTGTCGATTCGCTGATCAAGCCAAATGACGACATGTGGATTCGTGTCGATGCTGCAGCATGGCAGCGCACCGCCGAAACTCTGAAGTCACTTGGCTACACCTATTTCTGCTTTATTTCCGCTATCGACTGGATGCCGTCACCATTTGGCAAGGGCGAAGAAGATCCTTCCGAAGCTGTCGAACGTGACACAACAATCAAGCAGGGATACACAGGCGGAAATACCCGCTTTCAGGTTTTTGCCCGCGTGATGCAACCGTTCACTTCTTTGGGTGTCACCGTCAAGGTCGATGTAGATGACTCCATGGCCGTCGACACATGGACCACTGTGTTTGCGGGAGCCAATTGGCATGAACGTGAAACACACGAAATGTTCGGTATCGGATTTAACGGCCATCCCGATTTGCGCAACATGTATTTGCCTACAGATTTTGAGGGCTATCCGTTGCGTAAAGATTTCCCGTTGCTTGCACGCATCGTGAAGCCATGGCCAGGAATTGTCGACGTTGAACCACTCCCCGGAGACGACGAAGAGGAAGGTGACGCATCATGACAATGCTTGGTGATCGTCAGCAACTCGCATACATCGCATCGCAAGCTGCAGATGCGCGCGTGAATGTTGAACTTGAAACAGAGGGCATGACCCTCAACATCGGACCGCAGCATCCTGCAACGCACGGAACACTGCGCATCATTGCTCGCTTAGACGGTGAGCAAGTTGTATGGGCAGAGCCATCAGCTGGCTACATGCATCGCGGTTACGAAAAACTCACAGAGGTTCGCACCTATCCGCAAGTAACTGCGTTGGTCAATCGCATCGACTGGTTGGGTTCTTTCGCAAACGAAGTTCCATTCATTCTGGCCGCGGAAAAACTCATGGGAGTGGAAGCACCACCTCGCGCACAGCACATTCGCACCATCTTGTTCGAACTGTCGCGAATCGCGAACGTGTCGTTGTTCTTGGGAGACCTTGGCGTTCAGTTGGGCGCAGTGACTCCTGTGTTCTTTGCGTTCCGTGACCGCGAATATGTCCTCAACCTCATCGAAGCTGCAACTGGTGGCCGTTTCCATCCCAACTTTGACCGTATTGGTGGATTGAAAGACGACTTGCCCGCTGGCTTCATTGACGAAACACGAATCGTCATGAAGAAGTTGCGCACATTCTGCGACGAAATTGAAAACTTGTTGTTCGGTAACGAAATCTTCCAATCACGCACACGCGGCATCGGAGTGATTCCAAAAGACGTTGCTCTGCAGTACGGACTATCCGGCGCCAACTTGCGCGCAAGTGGCGTTGACTGGGATCTTCGTCGCGACCAAGACTTGCCAATGGCATGGAACAAGGTCGACTGGAAAGTGTGGACACATCCAGATGCCGACTCATTCGCACGTTGCTGGGTTCGTCTGCAAGAAGTTCGCGAGTCAACAAAGATTGTTGATCAATTGCTCGACACCATCCCATCGGGTCCTGTTATGGCCAAGGTGCCCAAAATCATCAAGGTTCCCGAAGGTGAAGCATGGGTATCTACCGAGAACCCACTCGGCGAGATGGGTTACTACGTCGTGTCGCAAGGAGACCAGGGTCCATTCCGCGTCAAGATTCGTAGCGCCTCGTTCAACAACATCTCGATTGTTCCATGGGTGTTGAAGGGCGTATACGTACCCGACATCATCACCATCTTGGCGTCGCTGTACTTCATTCTCGGAGACATTGATCGCTGATGACCACTGCACTTTTTGCTGCCGACCTTGCCTATTGGGCTCAGTCACTTCTGCGTGTTCTTGGTGGACTCGTTGCAGTGCTGTTGCCCGCCGGAACGGTTGTGTATCTGTTTCTTTTCAAGATGATGTCGTTCATGCAGTCTCGTTTGGGACCCATGGAAGCAGGTCCGTACGGATCAATGCAGTTGTTTGCAGAAGTTGGTAAGTGGCTGCAGAAAGAAGACATTGTTCCTGCAAACGCTCAACCAGAAGCTCGAATCTTCAAGTTGGCTCCACTGATCGTCTTGGCCAGCACATTCCTGTTGGTTGCAGTTGTTCCATTTGGTCCCGATGCATGGTTCACCGATTTTGAAACGGGAATCTTCTACGCACTTGCCGTGTCGTCAATTTCGGTTTTGGGAATCTTGATGGCTGGTTGGTCAAGTGCAAACAAGTACTCATTGCTGGGTGGTTTGCGTGCAGCAGGTCAGCTCATTGCGTACGAACTTCCTATGGTGTTGGCGGTTGTTGGTGTTGTTATCCAAGCCGGAACCATGAACTTGCAACAGATTGTTGTGGCGCAGAATGCCGGATCAATCTTTGGCTGGGATGGCATTGGTAACCCATACATCCTCACTCAGTTTGTTGCCTTCATTGTCTTCATGATTGCGGTACAAGCAGAACTCACTCAGACTCCGTTCGACATGCCCATTGCAGAGTCCGAATTGGTGTCCGGTTACATGACCGAGTACTCAGGCTTCCGCTTCCTCATCTTCTTCATTGGTGAATTCGCAACCGCTGGTGTGTTCGCCATGATTGCATCAGTTTTGTTCCTCGGTGGTTGGGGAGTGCCATTCGCATGGTTCGGATGGACCGACCTCGACAGCATCGATAACTGGATGAACGTTGTTGGACCACTCATCTTGTTCACCAAGATGCTTGTGTTGGTGTTCTTCATCATGTGGGTTCGCTTCTCATCTCCGCGTTTCCGTGAAGATCAGCTTCAGCGATTTGCATGGAAGATTCTTATTCCGGTGTCGCTCGTCAACATCATGGTGACGGCAGTGTTGAAGGTGGCGTTCTAATGGCAAAGCCAAAAGTTCCTGGAGTATTCAAAGGACTCGGTGTCACTTTTGGCACCTTGATGCGGACTGCTACTGAAGGTGCAAACACCATTCAGTATCCGCATGAAAAAGAGACACCACCAATTCGAGCACGCGGTGTCATCGCATTGCACGAAGGAAACTGCACATCCTGCATGTTGTGTGCACGTTCTTGCCCGGACTGGTGTATCTACATCGAAGGCCACAAGGAACTTGCACCGCCACGTCGTGCTGGTGGATCACCTCGTAAAGTCAACAAACTCGATCGTTTCGACATCGACTATGCGTTGTGCATGTATTGCGGTATCTGTGTTGAGGTCTGCCCATTCGATGCGTTGTTCTGGAGTCCCGAATACGAGTATTCAGAGCCACGCATTGCTGATTTGTTGCATGACAAGTCGAAGTTGGGTGAGTGGATGGAAACCGTTCCCGAAGCGCCAGAACTTGAAGCTGGTGCAGAGAAGAAGGGGAAGAAGTAATGGTCGCCGCTGACCTGCTCGTTGCCCAGAACGTTGGCTTCTACATCATCGCTGCGCTCATGGTGTTTGGAGCATTGCGCGTTGTCACCACCAAGAATGTGGTGCATGCAGCATTGTGGCTTGTTGTTGTTCTGGCTGGCGCCGCTGCTCAATACATCCTGCTTGCCGCAGAATTTATTGCTGTCACACAGGTATTGGTGTACATCGGTGCAGTCATGGTGCTGATTTTGTTCGGTGTCATGTTGACTCGTGCACGCATTGGTGCTGATTCCGATCTCAACAACAAGAACTGGTTCATCGGAATTCCTGTGGCCGGAGTGTTGTTGGCAACGTTGCTCATCGCCCTTAATGATGGTTTTGGCAACGAACAGTTACCCACTGACGCTCCGTTAACCACTACACAGCAAGTTTCCGACCAAATCTTCGGACCATATCTGTTGCCATTCTGGGCGTTGTCTTTTGTTCTTTTGGCTGCGGTCATCGGAGCCATCGTGCTCGCGAGGAGGGATTAATCCATGTTGGTCAATCAGTTCCTCTTCCTGAGCGCCATTCTTTTCTGTATTGGTGTGTACGGAGTTATTGCACGCAAGAATGCCGTCCTTGTTCTTATGTCCATCGAGCTCATCTTGAACTCGGTCAACATCAACTTGTTGGCCTTTGCACTGCGAAACGGATCCACTGACGGACACACTTTTGCTTTGTATGTCATTGCAGTTGCCGCAGCAGAAGTTGGCGTTGGTCTTGCAATGGTTCTTCTTATGTACCGCAACCGTCGTTCCGTTGGTCTCGACGAACTCTCAGAGATGAAGGGCTAAACCAATGCTCGTTCAAGCCGCAGAAGCAACTGAGACTGTGTTGACGTCAGGGTGGTTCCTCGACCACGCCTACATCATCCCGTTAATTCCTGCAGTCGCTTTCTTCCTCATCATTTTCTTTGGCAAGCGCATGCCAATGAAGGGTGCTGAATTCGGAATCGCATCCATGGTTGGCGCATTGGTGTTTTCGGGTGCTGCTGCCTACCAATGGATTCAGCGCGTCAACGGTGTCAGCAAAGATGCATTCGTCGAGCCAGTCATCTCATCATGGACATGGTGGCAAAGTGGCGGCATTGAATTTGGCGTTGGTCAACACGTCGACGGTTTAACGCTGACCATCTTGGTCGTCGTTGCTTTCATTTCAACATTGGTGCAGATTTACTCCACCGAGTATCTGCACGGCGACCGTCGCTATACGCACTTCTTTGCATCGCTCACATTGTTCTCCGCCGGAATGTTGAACATGGTGGTGGCAGAAAACATGATCCAACTCATTCTTGGTTGGGAAATCATGGGACTGTGTTCGTTCATGCTCATCGGTCACTGGTGGGAAGAAGGCGCCAACAGCCGAGCCGCATTGAAGGCATTCTTCACCACTCGTACTGGTGACATTGGTTTGTTGGTCGGCACATCAGTGTTGTTCTTTGCGGCCAACGACTGGACCCAAAAGAACTTGGGTGTTTCCGGATTTAGCATTCGCGGATTGTCAGCGTGGGCTCTCAGTGGAAGTCCTAGCCAAACTGCAATCACCGTGGGTGCCGTTGCGTTGTTTATTGCCGCAATCGGTAAGTCGGGTCAGTTCCCCCTGCATACATGGTTGCCCGACGCAATGGCTGGTCCCACACCTGTCAGTTCGCTCTTGCACTCGTCCACCATGGTTGTGGCCGGTGTCTTCTTGGTCGCGCGTATCTATCCCGTGTTCTTCGAAGGAATGAACATCTACGGAACCAATGTCAACTTCATTGTTGTGATTGGTGGCATCACCATTGTTATTGCGGCGGCATTGGCGTTTGTGCAAACAGACATCAAGAAGGTCTTGGCATATTCCACCGTGTCTCAGTTGGGCTACATGATGATGGGTCTTGGAGCCGGTGCGTGGATTCCAGCCGTCTTCCACATCTTCACTCACGCATTCTTCAAGGCGTGTTTGTTCTTGGCTGCAGGTTCAATCAGCCATAGCGCATCGCATCACTCGTTCGACATGAAAAAAGACATGGGTGGTCTACGTAAGTTCATGCCCATCACGTTCGCCACATGGATTATCTCCACATTGGCGTTAACGGGTGTGTTCCCATTCTCTGGTTTCTTCTCGAAAGACGAAATTATCGACAACGTTGGTTATGCCGGATACAACGTCTTCATGATTGTGGGCTTGGCGGGAGCTTTCCTCACTGCCGCATACATGACACGTGCGACATACCTCACGTTCTTCGGTGAACCTCGCGGTGCGTCAGCTGGCGAACATCATGATGACGACCATGGTGCACACGATGCACACGCAGATCACGGTCACGATGCACATGACTCGCACGCAGATCATGGACATGATGCACACGGCCACGATGACCATGCATCGCATGGACCACGTGAGTCCGGACCACTCATCACCATTCCATTGGTCATCCTTGCCACTCTGGCAATCAGTGCTGGTCTCATCAACGCCACACCATTTGGTTCTAACTGGGAGAACTTGAAGAAGTGGGTCGAGCCGCGAGCAGAAGTTGTCAGCACAACTGGTATTGCTCAGCCACATGGTTCACACGGTGAAACACGTGGCCTAGTTGTCACAAGTGGAGCACCGTCCGCCGAGGCCGGTTACAAGTCTCCATGCGGAAGCAAAACGCCCGAATCGGGCGTGTGTTACGCACCTCAACTGAAGCACGCACCATTCAAATGGTCGAAGGCCGCATTGTCGCTAGCAATTGTCTTTAGCGGCATGATCATCAGCTGGCTCTTGTGTGTGCAGCTGTATACGCGCAAGAACAAAGCGTTGGTCGGCCTCACGCAGCGGAACAAAGTATTGGGCGCTGGGTATGCCTTCCTTGCGAACAAGTACTACCTCGACCACCTCTACGAAAAAGTTGTGGTGAAGGCCCTTGCATATCCAATTTCGCGTGGTGCGTATTGGATTAATCAGAACGTCCTCGACGGCATTGTGAACGGAGCCGGTATCGGTTCCCGAAAGATTGCTGGTTGGGTCTACCGCAACGTTGACCAAAAAGTGGTCGATGGTGCGGTGAACGGAGCAGGCAGTGCAGCACAAGGTGCTGGCGGTGCGTTGCAACCCGTTCAGTCCGGAAAAGTCAATCAGTACGGAGCATTGCTGTTCGGCGCAGCCGCAGTTGCTGCTCTCGTACTCGTCATCATCAACACCTGAGGGAGCAATTCGGCATGGAAGTCCTAAGCGACCACAACTGGGTACTCACGGTCGGCACATTTTTGCCGCTCGTTGGTGTCCTTATCATGCTCTTCATTCCGAAATCGGATGAGGTGCTAACCAAGTCAGTTGCTATTGCAACTGCTGCAGCAACTCTTGCAGTCGGCATCTTTACGTTGGTTAAGTTCAACTACGACCAGGCCGACAAGATGCAGTTTGCTGCTGATGCCGAATGGATCTCGGTCATCAAGTCGTCGTACCTCATTGGTATCGATGGAATCAGCTTGCCGCTGTATTTCTTGTCAATGGTCATCACGTTGTTGGTCATGATTTACAGCTGGAACCATGTTCCATCGCCAGGTAACCCCAAGGCATTCTTCATCTTGATGTTGGTACTCCAGACTGGCATGGCTGGAACGTTCATCGCACGTGACCTCATCTTGTTCTTCGTGTTCTTCGAACTTGTTCTATTGCCGATGTACTTCATGATTGGTGTGTGGGGTGGCGAAAATCGTCAGTACGCATCATTGAAGTTCTTCTTGTACACGATGTTTGGTTCGGCGCTCATGTTGGTGGCCTTCCTTGCGTTGTTCTTCAAGACAGGTGCAGAAAGCTTCTCTATTCCGTACCTCATTGAAAACGGTGCGGACATTGCAAAGAACACACAAGTGTGGATCTTCGCGGGAATGTTCATTGGTTTTGCCGTGAAGGTGCCAATGTTCCCATTCCACACGTGGCTGCCAGATGCGCACACACAAGCACCAACGCAAGGTTCAGTCATTCTTGCTGCAATCTTGCTGAAGTTGGGAACCTACGGATTTGTTCGTATCGCAATTCCGATCCTTCCGGATGCAGCTAAAGAGTGGGCTCCATGGATTGGTTTGCTTGCTGTTATCGGAATCATCTACGGCGCACTCGGATGTCTTGCACAAACCGACATGAAGCGCCTGATTGCGTTCTCGTCAGTTGCTCACATGGGTTATGTCATGTTGGGAATCTCGACGCTGACCGATTTCGGTTTGAATGCAGCAATGTTTGGCATGGTTGCACACGGTCTCATCACCGGAATGTTGTTCTTCCTCGCAGGTTCTGTGAAAGAGCGCTATCACACACTTGAGATCAAGCGCCTGTCTGGAATGTTGGTGCAGATGCCAAAGCTGGGATGGATTCTTGGTTTCAGCGCGATGGCTTCTCTTGGTCTGCCAGGCCTTGCCGGTTTCTGGGGTGAATTCCCTGCAATCTTGTCGGCATACCAACCAGCAGAAGGCCTCTCTGTTGAGATCTTCCGCACATACATGGTTGTTGCTGCAATCGGAACCGTCTTTGCCGCTGGTTACTTGTTGTGGCTCTATCAGCGCACAGCATTTGGAACACCTACGGAAGAATTTGCTCCGGGTCATGGTCACGACGAGGACATTCACGACGTCAACAAGTTTGAGTGGATTGCGTGGACTCCGCTTTTGATTGCCATCGTTGTATTCGGTGTGTACCCGCAGTTGATGTTCAAGGTTCTCGACCCAGCAGTCGGCGTCACGTTGAAGGCATTCGGAGGCTGATCCAGTGTTCGGCACGCTCGCAGCCGCTTGGTCGGCACCAGTTATCGACTATCACGCACTCGCGCCAGAAATGATTCTCGCGGGTGGCATTGTGCTGCTGTTGCTGTTGGACCTATTCGTTTCTGAATCAAAGAAGTGGATGCTGACCCCAGTCGCGTCTTTCACTGTCTTGGGTGCGTTCATCCCTGTGCTTACCTTGGCATTAAGCGATGCCGGAACTCGTTCCATGTTCGACGGCCGTTACATGGTGGACGATTTCAGCTTGGTTCTCAAAGGTTTGTTCCTCTTGGCCGGATATGTCGTTGTTCTTCTGACAACAGACCATCTTCGCGAAGGCGACTACTACCAAGGTGAGTACTGGTTCCTGTTGATGTCCAGCTTGTTGGGAATGGTCATGATGGCATCAAGCCGTGACCTTATTTCCATCTTTGTGGCGCTTGAGTTCTTGTCAATTCCCGCTTACATGATGGCCGCATGGCGTAAGCGCGATCTGAAGAGCAATGAAGCTGGCATCAAGTACTACCTGTTGGGTGTTTTTGCTTCGGCAATCATGTTGTACGGAATGTCGTTGCTCTACGGAATCACCAACAGCACATTGCTTGTTGATATCGGCAAGTACCTCAGTGATGACATCACATCAATCCGCGCTGTTGCAGTGTTGTTTGTTGTAATTGGATTTGCGTTCAAAGTGTCGGCTGTTCCGTTCCACACATGGGCTCCCGACACATATCAGGGCGCACCCACCCCAGTAACTGCGTTCTTGTCAGTGGCTTCCAAAGCAGCCGGATTTGTCGCACTTGTGACTGTGGTGTATGTGGGCTTCCCCGGATCACATGAAGTGTGGCAGCCAGTGTTCTGGATTTTGTCGGCTCTCACCATGACAGTGGGCAACTTCATGGCATTGAAGCAAACCAACATTGTTCGTATGTTGGCGTACTCGTCAGTCGCGCAAGGCGGATTCATCCTTATGCCGCTCGCAGTTGCAGGTATTGACGGTGTTGCAAATTCAGCGTTGCGTGCGGTGATCACCTACTTGCTGATTTACGCAGCAACAAACCTTGGCGTGTTCGCAGTCATCATGGTGGTATCGCGCAAAACCCGCAGCGGCGAAATTTCTTCGTACGGTGGACTGTTCTCATACGCGCCAGGTGTTGCTGCTCTCATGACAATCTTCATGGCATCACTTGCGGGCATTCCACCACTTGGTGGGTGGTTCGGCAAGTTTGCAGCATTCGAAGCACTGGTTTCAGCCGGCAATAACTGGGCCTATGCGCTTGCAGTCATCGGCGGCATTAACTCAGTTATTGCCTTCGGCTATTACGGAAACGTTCTGCGTGAGATGTGGATGAAGCCTGTTCCTGACGGCGATACTGCGCCAGTGACAGTGCATCCATCATTGGGAGTCGCACTTGCCATCACCGGTGTTGCAACACTTGTGTTGGGTGTATTCCCGGGCCTCGTGATTCACTTCGGTGATATCGCTGGTCTTGCTGGTGCCTTCGGCAACTGATTCTCTTCGCCGAGCAATTGCATCGGCAGGCGGTTCGCTCCCGTTCTCACAGTTCATGGAACTTGCCTTGTATGGCGAGAATGGCTTTTACGCGACATCAGGTCGAGCTGGTCGGCGCGGTGATTTCATCACATCGCCAGAAGTGGGACCTTTGTTTGGCGCAGTATTGGCGAACGCCATTGATGATGTCTGGAAGCGTTGCGGAAAACCTGACAATTTCATCGTTGTCGAAGTAGGGGCAGGTCCAGGCACGTTGGCGCGAGCAATTCTTGCTGCAGAACCTGAATGTTTGAAGCACGGCATATACGTTGCGGTTGAAGTAAGTGCCACACAACGTGATTCTCATCCAGAGGGTGTTGAATCGGTTGATGTAATGCCATCGCATGTACAACATGGTGTGATTATTGCGAATGAACTACTTGACAATCTTCCGTTTGACCTATGGGTCTATGACGATGGGTGGAGACAATCGCACATCATCGATACCAGTTCTGGGTTTGCTGAAGTATTGCGCAGTGCTGAGGTTCCATCAGTTCTTCCATCGCGTGTTGGTCACGGTTCACGTGCACCGATACATACACATGCAACAGCATGGCTAGCCACAGCACTAGAGACGGTCAAGAACGGATCAGTGATTTGTATTGACTACTGCACACCAACAACTGCCGAGGTTGCGTCAATGCCGTGGCGAGAATGGCTGCGCACGTATTCGCATCATCAACGGGGAATGCATTATCTAAAGAATGTTGGCGAGCAAGACATCACCACACAGGTGTGCATTGATCAGCTTTCCACGGTCAGAGAACCCGATGCTGTGCGAAGTCAATCGCAGTTTCTTCAACTGTGGGGTATTAGTGACTTGGTGGAGGAAGGACGACGCGAGTGGGAGAAAGCAGCGTCAGCTCCCACGTTGAGTGCCATCAAGATGCGCAGCCGAATAAGTGAGGCTGAAGCACTGCTTGACATGACTGGCTTGGGGAATTTCACCGTGTTGGAGTGGCGCTGCTAACGGCTGTGTCAGGGCGGCTGGTGAGGTAGGCACCGCAGATCACCACACACATTCCAATAATTGCCAAGACAGTAACGGACTCGTCGCGGAACAGAATTCCCAAGATGGTGGCAACAATGGGCGTGAAAAACACGCCAATCACACCGCGTACCGCACCTGCACGCACCATCAACATGCCATACATCACGTAGGCGAATCCGGTTCCAAAGGCTCCCAATACCATCAATGCAAAAAGTGCGGACCACGAGAAACTGCTGTCAAAGAATGCGGGTATTCCCAGTGGCAATGAGAATGCGAGTGCGAACAATTCTTGCCACAACAGAACAGTCAATGTTCCGTACTTCACTTGCATCTCGCGCGACAAAATACTGGTGAACGCGTAGCAGCATGTTGCAAACAACAAGAACAGCACGCCGTGAACCGACGCACCCTTGTCATCGCCCACACTTCCGAATGAAATGAATGCAATTCCCACAAAGCCGATAAGCACAGCCAACATTCGTCGCCGTGATGGAACAGTGCGTGTCAGCAGTGCTGCGGCCACCACGGTGGTCACTGGAATCGACCCATTAATCATCCCCGCAACGGATGAGGACACTGAGTGTTCCGCTAAGGGGTACAAGTAAAAGGGGATAGTCATGGCGACCAACCCGAGTAGTGCAATTCGGCCGATGTCTTCTTTGTGAATGCGACGGCGGGCAGCAGGAAAGCAGGCCAATGCCGCGGCCCCAAAAAACAAGCGAGCTACGGGCACAACACCAGTTGCCACGTGATCGATTGCAATGGCGATAAAGAGGAACGAGGCGCCCCATGTCAGGGCCACTGCGCCGGTCATGCCCCACTCAGTAGGGCCAAAGTGATGCTGGGTGTCTTGGCCAAGTTGGGGTTGTGTCACGGTCATACAGTCTTGTCTCTCGCCCCTGCAGACACACTGCTCATTTCACTAGTGTTCGTGTGAACGCGAGGGGGTCACCATGGCTGAGAATCACGAGACAATTGATGCACTTCAGTGGGAAAAGCGCACATTCCCCCCATCCGACGCCTTTAAGAAGTCCTCACTGGTGGTGGGAACACATCTTTATGACCAGGCCAATGAGGACTACGAGGCTTTTTGGGCACGACAAGCTGACGAACTAGTGACCTGGGCTCAGCCGTGGGACACCATCTGTGAATGGAATCTGCCATTTAGCAAGTGGTTTGTTGGCGGCCAATTGAACGTGTCTTACAACTGTCTTGATCGTCATGTGCTCGCTGGCAGAGGCGACAAGGTAGCCATTCACTTTGAGGGTGAACCCGGCGATTCGCGAACCGTCACGTATGCGCAGTTGTTAGACGAAGTGCAGAAGTTCGCCAATGTGCTGAAGAGCCTTGGCGTGCAGAAAGGCGACAGGGTCAACATCTATCTGCCAATGATTGTGGAGGCAGCCGTAGCAATGCTTGCATGCGCACGAATTGGTGCCGCTCACTCTGTGGTCTTTGGTGGCTTCTCTTCACAAGCGCTTGCTGATCGAATCAACGACGCCGAAGCAAAAGTTCTCATTACTGCAGATGGCGGATATCGACGTGGAGAAGTATTCGCACTGAAACCACAAGCAGATGAAGCGCTGGCAACTACACCAACGATTGAACACGTTGTTGTGGTGCAACGTGGAAACAATCCTGTCGACATGAAACAAGGCCGCGATCATTGGTATCACGAACTCATGGCTGATGCATCGAATGATTGCCCTGCAGAACCAATGGATTCAGAACAATTGTTGTTCTTGCTGTACACCTCTGGCACCACGGGTAAGCCAAAGGGAATCATGCACACCACAGGCGGATATCTCACGCATGTCACCTTCACCCACAAATACGTCTTTGACTTGAATCCCGAGAAAGATATCTATTGGTGCACTGCTGACGTTGGCTGGATTACAGGACACAGCTACATCGTGTATGGCCCCTTGAGCAATGGTGCAACGCAAGTGATTTATGAAGGTGTTCCTAACTTCCCAGGAAATGACCGCATGTGGGACATCATCGAGAAGTACAAGGTCACTATTTTTTACACAGCACCCACTGCAATTCGAACATTTATGAAGTGGGGAGTAGAAGAGCCAGCAAAGCACGACTTGTCATCGTTGCGATTGTTAGGAAGTGTGGGCGAACCCATCAACCCCGAAGCGTGGATGTGGTATCACGAAAACATTGGTCGCGGAAACTGCCCCATTGTTGACACGTGGTGGCAAACAGAAACCGGTGGCATCATGATTTCTCCATTGCCGGGTGCAACAACGACCAAGCCAGGTTCAGCAACGTTCCCACTTCCTGGAATTGGTGCAGAACTCTTGGATGACGACGGAAAACCAGTGACTCGTGGCGGCGGTTATCTGACATTGACGCATCCGTGGCCCGGGATGTTGCGCGGCATTTGGAAAGATCCAGAACGCTACAAAGATGCCTATTGGAGCCGTTTTGAGGGCAGATACTTTGCTGGCGACGGTGCAAAGTTAGATGACGATGGATACTTGTGGCTGTTGGGCCGTGTTGATGACGTGATGAACGTATCTGGTCACCGAATCTCCACCACAGAAGTAGAGAGTGCGTTGGTGTCGCACCCAGCAGTTGCTGAAGCAGCAGTGGTGGGTGCAAATGATGCAACTACAGGCCAAGCAATCATTGCGTACGTCACCCTGGTTGGTGGAAGCGAAGTGGACGAACAAGTGTTGCGCAATCACGTGGCAGCAGAGATTGGTGCAATTGCGAAGCCAAAGACCATTTACTTCACGCCAGATCTTCCAAAGACGCGAAGCGGAAAAATTATGCGTCGTCTACTGCGTGATGTTGCTGAAGGGAGAAACCTCGGTGACACCACAACACTTGCTGATGCCAACGTGGTAAATGAATTACAGAAGCGCGCCGCTGAAGCCCCACAAGAAGATTGATGCGTCGCTTAATTGTCATCGTTGTTGCAGCGGTTCTCGTCACATCATGTGGAGGACCAACTACAACGCCCGACGGTACGCCCAATGATGTCTTACAAGGCAAGTGTTCGCCATCAGAGAAAAACCCAACACTTGGACTCGCGGCAATCGATAACAACTATCACGTTCGCGTGTGGGATTCTCCCGAAATGTCAACACCGCGTGATCTGGGAATTGTGGGTGACGATCCATTTGCAAACACAACCGGCAGTGACTTAACAGTTGTAGAAAGCGTTGCAATTTCGCCAAAGACATGCGACGTCTTTGTGGGTGCATGTTGTGAACCAGTGAGTGGGATCACGTTTTACGACAAAGAGAATGATGGAAAATGGGAGACCATCATGGGTCACTTGCCAGCAATTAGTCCAGATGGTGAGTTATTGGCGAGAGTGGCGTATGAAGAACTACTGATTTCCTCAGTGTCCAATCCAGAAAACACCACTGCTGTCATTTCCTTACCAAAGGCTAATGAAGCAACCATGTATCGAACTCGTTGGATTAATGGTGATGAAATAGCACTATCTGGCTTTACAAAAGATGGAGCGTTCATGTGGATTGCACGAATGAGTGAAGGCACATTGCGTGAAGCAGCAAAGCTGTCAACATCAGTGACATGGAATTCAGACAAAATGTGGAGCGTTGGAATTGTTGGAGTAGACGAGTCAAGTAACGTCATCACACAAGCCGCGGAGAGCGGATCACAAACACAGATTCAATATCGCTATCCAGAATCACTAGAGCTGCATAAAACAGATGATTTGCCGGCTGGAGTGATGACATATGTAATTGCTGGCGAACGCAGTGCGATGGTCAGCAATAACGGAGTCTTGACCGTGTGGTGGGGTAATGGTGACCCAATCGCTGTCGACGGTCAATATGTGTGGGCTGGCTAGTCGCGGAAGTTTTCGAATTGAAGAGGGATACCGAGATCTTCGCTCTTTAGTAATGACATCACTGCTTGTAAATCGTCACGTTTCTTGCTGGTAACGCGCACTTGCTCGCCCTGAGTTTGGCTTGAAACGCCTTTGGGGCCCTTTTCTTTGATGAGCTTGTTGATTTCTTTTGCCTTGTCGGAGGTAATACCCACCTTCACGGTGACCACTTGGCGCACTGTGTCCCCAGACGCTTGTTCAAATTTGCCCCAATCGATTCCCTTGAGGGAGAGGCCACGTTTGACGAACTTCTCTTCTAGCAACACGCGCACAGCACGGGCTTTTTCTTCGGAGATGGTCTTGATGGTGATGACAAGGTCATTTTGTTCAATCGAGGAGTTGGTTCCCTTGAAATCGAAGCGGTTGACCATTTCCCGTTGGGCTTGGTCGACTCCGTTACGGAGTTCTTGACGATCAACTTCAGAAACAATGTCAAATGAAGGCATGGAGTGGAAGGCTAGTCAGCCGATAGCCTTGGAACTTCCATAGGGGTCGGTGCCCGAGCGGCCAAAGGGAGCAGACTGTAAATCTGCCGGCACTGCCTTCGGAGGTTCGAATCCTCCCCGGCCCACCACGGGAAACCGTGAACTGAAAGGCGAAAGCCAGACAGCCCAACCCGTAAATGACTCCGCCGACCTAGTTCGGCGGAGTCATTTATTTTCTCGGGGCCGACCAGATCAGCGGTTAGCTAACGCGACGTCGAGTCCTCAGGCTGGCCCACCCCAGCCCCATAAGCAATAGAGCAGCCATCACGAACACACGGTTGGAGGGCTCAGATCCTGTTGCTGGGAGACCTGACTCTGATAGTGCTTGAGCAGCAATCGTGGTGGTGGGTGCCACCGTTGTGGTGGTGGGCACCGCTGTCCACTGTGCAAACAGAGTGATGTTTGCAGATGGTGTCAGATTTGATCCTGCAGCAACATTGATTCCCGTTCCATCTTGTGCGGTATTCCATCCAGCAAAAGAGAAACCAGGTCGACTTGGTGCAGGAGCAATTGTGAGGGCTCCTGAGCCGGTTGTCGATGTAGGTGTTGCGGCGGTTGAACCATTGTTGTTGTAGCTCACCGTATAACTGGGCGCCGCAACGGAGACTGATGATGTGGCTGTTGTGAAGGCTGCACTGCTGAATTCGATACCGAAATAGGCGCTACCCGATTCGCGAGCTCCGAGTTTGATGTCAAGAAAACTTAGTTGGCTGAATTCCACTTGAACCCAGTGCTCTTCATCGGTGGAGCTAGAAGAACTTCCGTTTGGCTCAAAAAAGCGCGTAGAACCCGCGGGAACTAGGTTTGGATTGGACGTATTTGTGGCAACTTGAAGATCTGTGGTTGATGCCAAGAGATAGGAAGCGATGGAAGCGAATTCAACGAATTGGTTGCTGTCCACATCCTTAATGTTCACTCTGATGTTCTGCAAGGTTGCTGTGTTTTGTGTTCCAGATTGAAGAAACGCAACGCGGAGAACTGTCTCGCCCTGAAAGTTTGTGTCTCCACTTTGGTTGTCTTGGCCAAACACATCGAGGTTCAACTTGATGGCATCACCACCGCTGCCATTTTCATCTAGTTCGTCGAGAAGATTGTTTGCGCCACTTGCAAAGTTGTCATCACTGTCGATGCCAGTTGTGCTGAGAACGGTAACAATCGCGTCAACAGAGACACCACCGATCGTGGCAACATTTGAGTATCGGTGAGAGAAGCCCACCGGGGCCAATACACCGATGTCTGGGTCACCTGCTCCGTTGGCGAAAGATAATGGCACACCGTTCACATTGAGTGAGACAGCGTGCGCGTGTCCTGGCGAGAGGATTCCTCCGCCGACCAAGAATGTGGCGGCAAGTAAAGCCGCCTTGATGGGACGGAAACGTGTTTTCATGGCGTGAGTGCTCCGAAGTGTGTGCGCTAACCCGGGGTTAGCGGTGTAACAAAAGCCTAGACCGTCAGTACACGCGCTACGGAAAACTTTTATGTTTCTTGAGAATTCATTTATGAACGGGTGCGCTCGTGCAACAGGCATTGCATGATGGCCACGTCCAGCCACTTATTGAATTTGCGACCGATTTCGCGCTCGACCCCCACCATGGAGAACCCGGCCTTTTCGTGAAGAGCCAGCGATCCAAATGACAAGGTTGTAATTCGGGCAATCACCGCATGAAACCCGCCATCGGCCGCCGTATCTAACAAGTGATTCAAGATGGCTCGGCCGATTCCTCGTTGGCTCATGTCGCGCCGCACATACACCGAATCTTCCACCGATGTCCGGTACGCAGCCCTCTCTTTATATGGAGAAAGAGCTCCGAAGCCCACAACCTCTCCGTCTAGTTCAGCCACAAAGACACAAAATGCGCCTTGACGAGCGTTTTGCCACTCCAACTGATCGTCGAGAGAACGGGGGACAAGGTCAAAGGTGCTGGTCTCGTTCTCGACTTCGTGGTTATAAATGGAGCGAATCGCCTCGGCGTCAGCTGGCGTGGCGTGGCGAATCAGGACGTCTCCCATAGCCACAAAACCTAGTGGCGAATTGCAGATTCTCACCGATAGCCTTTCCCGTCTGGCTCATTGAGGCTTTGCTTCAGTGCGCACGCCCTCTTAGCTCAGTCGGCAGAGCGTTTCCATGGTAAGGAAAAGGTCGTGGGTTCGATTCCCACAGAGGGCTCCGCCATTCGGCGTTACAACTGAATGGTTGAAGACCAATACGACAAGGCGTCGTAGCTCAGTTGGTCAGAGCATCCGGCTCATAATCGGAAGGTCATCGGTTCGATCCCGATCGACGCTACAAAACACAACATCACAACAACTGCAAGGAGCAGCAATGAGCAAGGCAAAGTTTGAGCGCAATAAGCCTCACGTGAATATTGGAACGATGG
>CAZCZM010000008.1:43188-57621 GCA_964503445.1 uncultured Bifidobacterium sp. | reverse complement strand
AACCATCACACAAGCAATCCTGCAGTCATGAATCTCAGTCTGGGAACTACAAAGAGTGATTCGTTGAACTCTGCGATTGACCGCGCATTCGCCGATGGAATCACCGTTGTGGTGGCTGCAGGAAACGCCAACGTTGATGCATGCACAACATCACCGTCAAGCAACAAAGTGTCTGCGTTGACTGTGGGTGCCACAACTCGCACCGATGTTCGTGCGTCATATTCAAACTTTGGAACGTGTCTTGACATGTTTGCACCGGGGTCAGAGATTGACTCGGCGTGGATCAGCAACAACAGTTCCACCAACCGTCTCTCGGGCACATCAATGGCCGCACCACACGTTGCTGGACTTGCCGCACGTTATCTATCTGCTGCTCCTTCGTCATCGCCGGCAACAGTCATGACCGCCTTGATTAACTCTTCAACCAGCAATGTTGTAACCAGCATTGGTACTGGTTCTCCAAACAAATTGGCATTTGGTAGCCCCACTGCAGTTCCTACCAATACAGGACCTGGGACAACAGTGCCGGGCTCAACAACATTGCCTCCAGGTTCAGGCACTGAAGCCGCGCCGTCAGTACCTGGTGTGGGTGTGACGCCAACTGCTCTGGCCGGTGCGCAGTCATCATGGCTGGACTGGGTTGATGGACCTACTGGTGGCAGTCCAATTACTGGACATGTTGTACGTATCTATCGTTCTGGCAAGTTGATTTCGCAGGTTGTTGTAGACGCCGACAACAGCCACACCATTGGCAATCTGCGAGCCGGTTCAACACACCGATTCACCGTTGCTGCCATGAATGGTGTTGGTGTTGGTCCATTCTCTAACGAGTCCAATGCCATCATTCCGCTCAAGAACACCGGTGGTTACACAAAGTCACAGTCATCGACCGCGACCGATGTTGCCCCTGCGGCTCCTACGCGATTGCAAGTACGTAGGGATCGATCAAATGTGATTGTTTTGTGGACACCAGCAACGAACGCCGCAACTACTTCACATGAAGTGATCTTCTATCAGCAACGGAAAATTGTGGCCAAAGTCATCACCTTGTCGTCTGGAGGCGTTCGCATCTTCGGTCTCAAAAAGGGAACGTATGCAGTGCGAGTTCAAGCCATTAATCCGACGGGAACTAGCCCCTTGTCAAAACACAAAGTAATTCGGGTCCGTTAGTTTTCGCTCACGTCAAGACGCGACACCTGACGAGTTCATCTCACTTAATGAGGGAGATGCTTAAACCGTTCAACTGCATCAGCAATTTCTTTTGTTGCTGCAGCACAACCTTCCCAACCTTTGACGGTTGTGTCTTTGTTGGGTTCCAGCAACTTGTAGACCTCGAAGAAATTTCCCACTTCATCAAGTAAGTGTTCTGGCAAGTCGCCAATGTCTTGATAATGGGAAAAGCGGGGATCGGTCGCCGATACACATAACACTTTGGCGTCGGGACCCTTCTCATCGGTCATCCAGAACACTGCAACGGGACGCACCCACACATGACAGCCGGGAAATGTGGGCTGACTTAACCACACCAGTGCGTCTAGCGGGTCACCATCTTCTCCATGTGTGTTGGGGAAGAATCCGTAGTCAAGCGGGTACTGAGTGGCCGTGAACAGTGTGCGGTCCAACCAGATGGCTCCTGTGTCGTGATCCATCTCGTACTTGTTGCGAGACCCCTGAGGTATCTCGACCACCATTTCAACTTTCATCGCGACTCAGTCTACGGATGAACGTGCCTCCGCTCCGAGTACCCCGTTCAACATTGTGCGCATCAGAGAGGCGAACTGCTCGTCTGTGACGCCGCCACCACCCTCTTCAAGCAAATCATTCAAGATGAAACCAAATCCGTAGCTCTGTACCAACATGGCAAGAGCCGATGTGGAGTGAGCTGGATCTTTCTGAGTGATGCGGCGCACGGCTAAGTCCATGAATGCTGTCAGCCGCTCATGCAAGATGTTTTGCACCAAGCTGAGCCGCGAACGCAATGCAGGAATCTCCATGGACGCCGCCAAAATTTGCATGCGTTGCCAACGGCGGGGGCGACGGAAGTCTTGCTGCGGTAATGCCAACACTGCCAACAAGTCATCAACCGTTGGAGCCTCTAAGGCATTGAAATACGCCTCAGATGCGTCCAACTGTTCAAGAACAAACTCTTCAAACATTTCGCCAAGAACTTCTGCAAGCAGCCCATCGCGATCTACAAAATATTTGTAGATAAGAGGCACGGACACTTTTGCATTGACTGCCACATCTTGGACACGTAACCCAAGAATGCCCTTTGCTTCTACTTCGGCACGTGCCGCAGCAATGATTCGTTCACGGGATGAGGGGGTGTGATGGTGTTCCACGACGGGGACGCTATCGCTTCCCTCGCCTCTTCTTGGGTGCAGCCAGCAACGCAATTGCGTCACTCATGGTCACCGCTCCGGGGTCGCTGTCTTTCGGCAAGGGACGCGTGTCGCCGTCTTTGTCTACGTAAAACCCGTATCGACCACGCTTGAGGACGATCTCCACCCCTGACTCCGGATCGGTTCCCAACACTTTCGGATACGCCAATAGCGGTGCCACATCGTCAAGTGTGATGTCTGCCGGGGCTACCCCATCTGGAAGCGACACATTGCGCTTCCCTACCTTTATATATGGACCATGTGGCCCCACCTTCACAGTGACCTCGTCGCCGTCGATCATGCCGAGAACTCGGGTTTCATCTGGCGCGTTCAATCGAGCGAGTGCGTATTCCACGGTGAGGTCAGCCAATTCTGTGTGATCGGGTACTCCCACGTTTCTGCCACCACACGACAGATACGGCGACCCGCTTGTGTTTCCACGACGCGAACGAGTGGTTCGCGCCGCCTTCTTGCCTGCAAAGGTTCGTCCAGGCTTCAACACAATGGGGTCACCTGACTCTGGATGCACGCCAATGTGTCGAACGTAGTTGTCGGCAGGAACATAATTGCTCGCCACATGGTCGATTGCTTTCACAAGACCTGGCCACATGTCATCCCCATCAAAGTAGAACGAACGAAGCACGTCTTCCAGAGTGGATTCACCATCCACAATTGCCGAGAGTGCTGCCTCCATGTCACGTGTGAATTCAAAGTCAATTAGAGCAGGGAAACACTTTCTCATGAACTCGTGTACAGCCACACCAGTCAACGTGGGAATCAAAGCTTGATCACCGCGCTTTGACCATACGTATTCATCACCCAATTCGCGGATGATGGTTGCATAGGTAGATGGGCGACCGATTTCTTTTTCTTCAAGTGCCTGAATCAGCGTTGCCTCTGTGTACCTAGCTGGCGGACGAGTGGTGTGTTCTTTCACATCAACCGACGCCACGGTGTACACATCACCCACTGTGAACGATGCAAGCGGTGTTTCCACAACGTCATCAGGTGAAACAAACAGTCGGCGATGTCCCAATTCTGAGATTGTTGTTCCAGACGCCGTAAAGCGACAGTACGTATTGCGGTTGTTGACAGCAGTCTCGAAAGTAACGGTCACAGTGGTGCCAGTTGTGTCAATCATCTGTGACGCAAGAGTTCGGCGCCATACCAAGTCATAAATTGCTGCCTGAGTTGCATTCAACCCTTTCGGATGCTGCACGCCCATGTTGGCGGGACGAATTGCCTCGTGTGCTTCCTGGGCACTCTGACGTTTGGCCGTATATATACGAGGCTTCGCCGGAACAAGTGATGCACCAAACATCTCGACCACTTGTTGACGTGCAGCCTCTGTTGTTACAGGAGACAATGACGGGCTGTCAGTTCGCGGATACGAGATCAGGCCTTTTTCGTGCAATTGATTCAACATGGATTGCGCGGCACTGGCCGACACGTTCAACCGAGTCACACAATCGTGCAACAAACTGCTGGTGGTGTACGGCGGACGTGGGCGTCGGGTGTAGCGCTCCGATTCAGAATTGACCACGGTGAGAGATGCAGGTGCCAACTGTGTTGCCAGATTTTCTGCCGCATCTTTCAACAACAACTCTGCCGGCGGTGCAACGACACCTGCGTCGTCAATGTCGGAAGACTTCGCGACGGGAACATCGTTGATGGAACGAAGGGTCGCCACAACATCTGCGTCTGTTTGGAGACTCACCTCAATACCGCAGTACGTGGTCTGTACAAATGCGAGTCGTGCCTCTTCACGTTCAACAATCATTCGCAACGCTGGGCTCTTAACTCGACCTGCCGACAGGTTCTGGCGCACATTGCTCCACAACACTGGCGACACCGTAAATCCGTACAGGTGGTCAAGGTAACGGCGAGTGCGGGCGGCCTCTACCAAGCTTGTGCGAATCTGGCGACGATCTTCTATCGCGTTGCGCACTTCTGTTTGTGTGATGGCACGGAACACAATTCGTGAGACCGGAATTGTGGGCTGCAAAAATTCCAGAAGCAGCGCGGCGATCATTTCGCCTTCGCGATCATCGTCGGTTGCGAGGATGATTTCGCTGGCATCTTTCATGTGCCGACGAAGATCATCGATAACTTCCGCACCCTTCTTTGACAGCTGGTATGTCGCTGAAAAACCGGCATTCACATCGACCGCACCTTTCTTTGCGGGGATGTCTGCGAAGTGTCCGAACGATGACTGAACATTGAAGTCTGCACCCAGGATCTTTTCGATTGTTTTTACTTTGTTGGGCGACTCCACAATGAGGAGAGGCCGACGAGGAGAGGTTCGCTTGTTATTCATGGCGGCAGTGTTTAAACCATGCCTGTTGCAAAGTACCCCTAGTGACCCCGCTCAAACCGTTATGGAATAAGGGAAAAAGAATGACTTGACAGCCTCTGGCGCGCGTACGCGTGATGCGCGCACGTACGCGCGTACGCGAGGGACGGGCTACAGCACCACAATTTCTGCCGTCTTCAGGACTCGTTTTCCGCGTTTAGGAATGAGCGTGACCAGAACAGTGCATGACCCTTTTCTCACACCCCGCACCTGTGTACCCACAAAACGACAGTTGCGCGTTCCACTCACAATGGAGAGCCGCATGGTTCCTTTCGATGTTTTTGGAATGAGTAACGACACATGCGATGCGATGGTGCGAGCGGTGAGCGATTGATTGCGCTTCACGCGCAAGGAACGCTGTGCGACCGCGGTGGAAGTTGACGTACTGCCAACGGATGTGACGGTGGGTGCCTGATTCGCGTTGTTGTTCACCGGCAATGTGGTGGTGGTTGTGGTCGACGTTGTTGTACTTGTTGTCGTGGACGTGGTTGTTGTTGTGGTGGTTGGCGAGACATTCAGTGATGCCACCTGGACCGCAGACGAGGCATTACTCAGACTGTTGTTGCCTAGTTGGCCCGACGCATTTGCACCCCAGCACATCAGCGCGCCATTTGCTAGCGCAGCACATGCATGCTCGTGTCCCGCAACAACATCAACTGCACCAGCGGACACACCTGCCACTACTTGCGCCGAATGGCGCGATGTTGTGGTTCCGTCACCTAGTTGATGGGACGAGTTACGTCCGAAACAGTGAACTGTCTGTGTTGACAAGAGTGCGCACGAAAATTCTGAACCAGTAACCACAACTGTTGCGTTCGCACTGAGCGCGACCGTTAATGGTGACGAACTGCTGGGGGTTGCAGTGGCATCAGAACCCAATTGTCCGTAGGTGTTCACCCCAAAACAGTGCATCGTTGTTGCCGCCACCGCACAGGTGTGTGCCAACCCGGCAGAGATTGTGTTCGTCGTACCTGCGGTCAATGCAGAAATTCGTTGTGGTGTCAGAACATCGGATGCAACGTTTGTTCCTAAACGTCCGTTGTCAAAGGCGCCCCAACACCATGCATCACCCGCAGTGCTCACCGCGCATGCGTGTAACGCACCCACCTCCAGCGAGGCAACGGTGAAGTCATTGGGAGTTGACGACACGTCGCTTGGTGTGGGATGAGCCGATGAATCTTTTGTACCGTTACCCAGTTGTCCGCGATTGTTGCGCCCCCAGCACTTCACCGCGTGCGTGGAGAGCACTGCACATGTGTTGTTGCCGCCGGCTGCCACAGCTGTTGCAGGACCAGCAAGTGGAACCTGAACGGGGTTGGCTACGTTCACCAATCCTGAGTCACCTGATTGGCCAAAACCATTTTCGCCCCAACACCACACGGTTCCGTCCTGCGCAAGCACACAGACATGCCGACGTCCACTCGTGATCTGTCGCGCCACTCGCCCACCTGGTAACGCTGCTGCCTGCACAGGCACCGCGCTGCGATCATTCGGTAAAGACGAATGAGCACTTGATCCCAATTGACCGTAGGTGTTGTCTCCCCAACACCACACCACATCATCTGATGCAATCACACACGTATGCGCATCACCTGCAGCAATACGACCACGTTCGGGCACAGACGGTATGCCCGCACCCCGCACCACATCTCCACGCGCAAACGCAATGGGCAGTGATAACAAGCAGAGCGCAAGCACCAGCACAGGCCAGCGAGATTGTGAGTGATTCCCCCAGAACACGGTCACGGGGAAAGTGTAGAACGATTAGTCGTTTGCGCCAGTCGCTTCAGCAGCTTCGGCTTCAGCAATTTCACGACGTACTTCGTCCATGTCCAAGTTCTCGGCCGTGGTCACAATTTGCTCGAGTGAATGCTCGGGCAATGCACCGGCCTGGTTGAACAGCAACACACCATCGCGGAAAATCATGATGGTGGGGATGGAACGAATTTGCAGTGCAGCAGCAAGACCTTGTTCGGCCTCGGTGTCTACTTTTCCGTAACGAACATTGGGATGCGCCTCTGACGACTTCTCGAACACGGGTGCGAACATTTTGCAGGGACCACACCAGTCGGCCCAGAAGTCAACAATGGTGATTCCTTCCGCTAACACGGTTTCTTCAAAGTTCTGTTCTGTGAGTGTGAGAGTTGCCATGGGATTTTCCGTTTCTGGGTATTAGTCGGTGACGATGGGCAGGTTGAGGGTGGCTGCTGCTTCTTCAACGGCTCCTAGGTCAACCACATTTTTGAAGCCCGCATTCCGCATCATCTGCACGGCCTGGGCTGAACGATTGCCACTGCGGCAGTACACCGAATATGCAGCATCTTTGTCGAGGTCTGCCAACGCAGCTTCAAACTCACCACTGAGAAGATTGAGACGGCGTGCTCCCTTGATGTAGCCGTTGGCCACTTCTTCTGGTGTGCGAACATCGATCAGTTTTCCCGCTGGCACCAATTGAACATCGATCACAGTGGTGTCGCTTGCAGAAGAGTTGTTCGACGAACCACAGGCGGTCACACCAATAGAGACAAGAACAACAAGTGCAGTGCTTCTGATGAGCTTTTTCATACCCCCTAGGGTATCAGGTAGGCACGCGGTATTGGCACTCACGAGACTGTGACCTTTAGCGTCGTCGACATCTTGGGGTACCTGCCCCACTTGGCCACTGTCAAGATGACCGTGCATGTCGTCTTGCGTTTTGGTGCCACCAAACGACCACGAGAGATCGAGCACGACCCAGACTCACGCCAGGTCTTCTTTCCTTTGGACGGAGTAGAGAGGAATGAGGTGAGTACTGTACGGCTACCACGCTTCACCACCGACCGCCGCACGGTAAAACCTGGTCGTGCCACCACGTTGGTGGATGCAGCCGACACCAATCCGGTACTTGACTTCACAGAGATGGAGAACGTGTAGTTCACGCCATATTTGAGACCCGTGATAGTGCACGTTGTTTGCGTTGTGCTGCAACCAGCAGACGCAGGAACCGATGTCACCACATATGTGGGATTCACCACGTTGGTGGGAAGCCACTGCAGAGTCACTGATTGGCTTTGCACAGCAAGCGATGCCGATGGTGGCGCATCTGGCACTTGACCCGCAACAACCGTGGTGGTGGCGATTGGACCAGAACCTGCTGAATTTGAACCCACCACAGTGACGGTGTACGAGGTGCCGTTAGTAAGTCCAGAAATTGTGCAGGTTGTTGCGGCAACAACAGAACAGGTTGCGTTTCCTGGTGACGCCGTGGCCGTGTATGTCGCTTCAGTAACAACGGATCCCCATGACACAACTGCCCCACCATCGGCTGGCAATGCTGTTAGTGCAGACACCTGCGGTGGCGTTGTGGCCACATACAGCAACTTGTTTGGAGTCTGCGGAGAACGGTTGGCGTTGTAATACGTAATGGCGTTAAGGGTCGCGTTTGTATTGAGCCATGTCCATGCAGCGGATGAACCATTGGAAAAATTTGTTGGTGCCACTTGCAAGAGTTGCAAATAACGCGCAATTGCACCGGCAACAAATGGTGATGCCATTGATGTTCCAGAGATCGTTTTGTATGTGTTTGTTTGATTGTTCTCAAACGGATATGCCGAGTACACACTTGAACCCGGAGCAAAGATGTCAACACATTGTCCAAAGTTGGAGAAGGAACTTTCCCGATCAAATTCGTTCATAGAACCCACAGATATGGTCCCCAACGTAGAAGCAGGGGTAGACCCGCATGCAGTAGCGCTGTCATTTCCTGCCGCAGCGACAACCACTACGCCTTCATTCATGAGTGAAGTTATTGCGTTGTCAACACTTGTTACTTGTTCGCCAAAACCAACACTTAAGTTCAACACAGCTTTTTCACCAGCGTCATGATCCGCCAAAATCCACGCGAGTGCTTCCAAAATCATGGTTCGCGTGCCGTTACCGCACGAATCCAACGCACGAACAGGAACAATTGTGACGTTTTTTGCTACGCCTACTCCGTCTCCCGCAGCAATTGCCGCCACATGTGTTCCGTGGCCATCGTTGTCGGTCTGACCGACATCACTGCTATCTACTGACTGCGGAGCATCAAACCCAACTGGATCAAATGGATGCGAATGACGAGCGCGATCCAACGTACACAGCGGAATTCCGGTGTTGGGATTACTTTGGTTAGCGGCAAGTGCGTTTCGATAACTGGTCAGTGCGGTGCTGCTCGAGCGATAACTCCATCCCGGCGCAACTCGCCCACCAAATTCTGGATGGCTGGCAGTGACTCCAGAGTCCAAGACATACAAGGTGACGCCAGTTCCATCTGTGGAAAAACCGTATGACCGACTACCGCTGACCACTGTGCGTTGGTCAATACGATCTAATCCCCAAGACAGCGGTCCACCAGGTCCTGTTGTTTGTGGAGATGTGGTGATTTGTTTACGAGCAATTGGTTCGTCAAACGCTTCATGTGAAGCAGATGCTGTGGGAGTGCTGATTGCGACAACCGTCGTTACCATTAATGAAAGGACGGCGACAAGACCCTTTCTCACACCGACACGCCCTGCATTGCGGCTGCATTGACTGTGTTCTCCATGAGACACGCAACAGTCATTAGTCCGGTTCCACCCGGCATAGGTGTTAACGCACTTGCAATTCCCATAACTGACGATGCATCAACATCACCAACGAGACCAGAGTCGGTGCGCGAGATTCCAACATCAACCACAACTGCGCCCGACTTCACGTGTTGACTAGTGATTGATGCAGCAATCCCCGTTGCCGACACAACAATGTCGGCACTTCGACACACCTCGACAAGGTTGGCTGTACGCGAATGCGCCAATGTCACCGTGCAATCAATTCCTTTTCGAGCCAACAGCACAGACAATGGAAGTCCCACCAATGTTGATCGACCAATGACAACGGCGTGACGCCCGCTAGTGGGAATGTTGTAGTGCTGCAACAAACGCAACACGCCAAGCGGCGTGCACCCAATATGCCCAGGTACGTCACGCATGAGACGACCTAGTGATGCAGTTGTTAATCCATCTACATCTTTCTCTGCGGGCAACAATGCCAATACGCGCTCTGCATCAAGATGAGCCGGAAGTGGGAGCTGCACCAGAATTCCGTGCACATCTGGATTGTTCACAAGGTCAACAACTGTGGACTCAAGTTCTGCTTGCGTGACAGAAGCCGGAAGCTCAACATGAATCGACTGAATTCCCACTTGGTTCGCCGTGCGATGTTTGCTTGCCACATATTTGTGACTGGGACCGTCATCACCCACCAACACGGTGGCCAACACAACTTTGGGAGAACCTGCAGCATGTAACCGTTGTGATACAGACGCCAACAATGCATCACGGGCAGGAGCTCCGTCCAAAAGCATTGTTGATACGCCATCAGCCATGGCTTTCATCGTAACTGTGAGCCCCATTTCTAGGGCTTCGCGACGTTAAGAAATAGGCAAAGATTCCGTTGATGTGGCGCGGGCAGGAAGGTATCGCGCGGCGAAAAGTGAGCCAACCAGTGCCATGGACGCAACAATCAGACATGCAGTGGAGAAACCAGACATAAACGAGTCGCTCACCGCTTGCTGCACTGCTGCTTGAACCGAAGGCGGTGACTGTTGAGCAACAAAGTACGCAGCACCCACAGAATCTTGCGCAGTTTCAAAAACACCATCGGGAAGTGACGACACAAGTCCAGGCAACTCGGTGAAGTTGTCAGAGATTTGCGGTCCATACACGCTGACGAATGCCGAACCTACGACAGCAACTCCCAAGACTCCACCCACTTCGCGCGAGATGTCATTCACGGCAGATCCCACACCAGCTTTCTCGCGCGGCAGTGAACCCATGACCGACTCAGTGGCAGGAGACGTCACAAGCGACAAACCGTTCGCCATAAACACCATGCCGATGACAACGTGACCCCAATATGAACTGGTGGCGTCCATTCGCGACGCAATCACAAAACCAATTGCCATGTTCAACAAACCGAGTGCAACAATGCGCTTGGTGCCGTATTTCAATGCCGCACGTGCTGCAAATGGTGCTGTCACGCCAGCGCCAACAGCAAACGGCAATGTATGAAGGCCAGCGCTCAATGTGTCGTATCCGCGAACAAATTGGAAGTACTGCGTCACCAAGAATGTGAATCCGAAGAGACAGAAGAATGCGATTCCGATACTTCCTGTTGCGGCACTAAAGCGCGCGTTCTTAAAGAATTTGACTTCCAAAAGAGGTTCATCTTTGTTCATCTCGTATCGAACAAACAGCAGTAATGCCAATGCACCAATGAAGAATCCAGCATTTGATTTCAGGCTTCCCCAGCCCCAATGGGGAGACTCAATCACGGTAAACACAATTGCTGTTACTGCAATGACGGACAGCAGAAAGCCCACTTTGTCCAACTTGTGAGCATTTTCATTTCGTGAATCAGGGATGATTCGTGCACCCACAATGATCGAGATAGCCACGATTGGAATGTTGATGAGGAAGACCGATCCCCACCAAAAATGTTCCAACAAAAATCCACCTGCAACTGGGCCAAACGCAACAGCCATTCCCGATACTGCCGACCACGCACCAATTGCCTTTGCACGTTCCACCGGGTCAATAAACAAGTTGGTGATGATGGCCAACGTTGCGGGAAACACCAGAGCTGCTCCAATGCCCATTGCACCGCGCCAGAAAATCAACGAACCAGACGAATCTGAAAATGCGGCAAAGCCACTGAAGACTGCGAAGAGAACTAGTCCAATTTGCAAAGTGCGCTTGCGGCCGTATCTGTCTCCGATGCCGCCACCTGCCAACAACAAACCAGCGAACACCAGTGCATACGAGTCAACAATCCACTGCAGCGAGGTGGTCGAGGCATCAAGTTCGCGCTGCAATGTGGGAAGCGCAACATTGATGATGAGGTTGTCAACAACTACCAAGAAAACACTGACGCTGAGGACAGCCAAGATGAGCCATCGACGCGCATAGATGTGGTCAGGGACATGTGAAGAATTCATACTTGACAGTGTCTACCTAACTTTATTGACAATGTCAAGTTCTTCGTTACAGTGTCGTCATGGCTCGGACCCGTCAGAACACACCGATACAGGGAACAGAGACCCCCTCAGACGTCCGACGAGCAGTTCTTGATGGCGCACTCGACATCATCGCCACCGAAGGGGCAGACGTACTGTCGATGCGCGAGGTAGCTCGCCGAGCCGGAGTCAGCCATCAGGCGCCGTATCACTATTTCGGCGATCGGGCGGGAATATTCGCAGCAATTGCCGAAGAAGGTTTCACCCACTTCACTACTGCTTTTCGGCGGGCCCTAGAAATGCCAGGTGATGTTGCAACTGCGTGCCTCGTTGCGTACGTGACGTTTGCGCTTGAACACAAAGGGCATTACCGCGTGATGTTCCGTGCTGATGTGTGTGGGGTCCATACGCATGAACCAACTCGTGCTGCTGCAGATGAAGCATTTCTCGCACTTCTCGACCTGGCCGATGCAGTGCAACCGAATCGCCATCCAGCAGAAGCCATGATTCTTCCCATCTCGTTGTGGGCACATGCTCATGGGCTTGCAACATTGTTGATTGACAGTCCTCTCCCCGACAAGTTGCCCCCCAACACAAACATCTCTGATCTCATCACACAAGTAGGACAGATTGTTTCAAGGAGCACACATGACAACATCATCCGTTAATCCGTTTCTTGCGGGAAATCTGGCTCCCGTCAGCGAAGAAATTACCGAGACAAATCTTCGCGTCACCGGAACGATTCCGCCGGAACTTGATGGTCGGTACGTGAGAAACGGGCCAAATCCATTTGGTGTCATTAACGAAGAGAAGTATCACTGGTTCACTGGTGATGGAATGGTGCACGGCATTCGTCTCCGCGATGGAAACGCCGAGTGGTACCGCAACAGATGGGTGCGTGAACCGAAACTTGCTCGCAAAATGGGTGTCGATATTCCACCTTCTGATTGGCCTGCCGATCACAACACATTCCCTGCAAACACCAATGTCATTCAACATGCCGGCAAAACGTATGCAATCGTTGAAGCAGGTTCGCCACCCATCGAATTGAATTTCGAACTAGACACAGTGCGTGTTTCCAACCTTGACGGAACACTGCCAATGGCGTTTTCTGCTCACCCAAAACGTGATCCACTCACCAATGAATTGCACGTCATGACGTACTGGTGGGGATGGGGCAACCAAGTTCAGTATCTGGTTGTTGGCACTGACGGACGCGTGAAGAGAACTGTTGACATTCCTCTTCCTGGTGGCCCGATGATTCACGACCTTTCCATCACCGAAAAGTACGCAATGGTGCTTGACCTTCCATGTGTGTTCAATATGGAAGCCGCGATGGCCGGGGCAAGTCTTCCCTACTACTGGGATGACACGTACGAAGCACGCATCGGATTGTTGCCACACAACGGAAGCGCTGAAGACATTGCGTGGGTGTCAATTGACCCGTGCTACATCTTCCACCCCATGAACTCCTATGACTTGCCAGATGGTCGTGTTGTACTGGACGCAGCGCGACATCCGAAAATGTTCGACAAAGAACGGCGCGGCCCCAGCGAAGGACCACCCACCTTGGTGCGCTGGATACTTGACCCAGCGACGGGCCGGGCCACCGAAGAGGTGTTGGATGACCGACCTCAAGAATTCCCACGAATTCGTGAAGATCTCGTGGGTCGCAAGAATCGCTTCGGATACACCGCTGGCATCGCAACGGAATTTGCTCAAGATGTTCTCATCAAGGCCGATCTTGACGCTCGTTCATTTACCGCGCGCCATGATGCACATACCTTCGGATATGGCGAGCCTGTTTTTATTCCCCGCGAGAACAGCACAGCAGAAGACGACGGCTATGTCATGGCATTGCGTCACAATCTTCAGACCGATTGCTCTGAGTTGGCCATTCTCGATGCACAAGCATTCACAGACGATCCCATTGCGGTGGTGCACTTACCTGCTCGTGTTCCAAACGGCTTCCACGGAAACTGGATGCCCATCAATCAATAGTTTTTGCGTGCGCTCCTGTAAAAGGGCCCTGCATTCACAAGTAAATGTTTGGTGTTGGTGTTGGGGTCTTGCATACATTCCGACACACTTTTACCCATGAATTCCCCCACCCTCACGGTTGCTGCATCTGCAAAGAACGCCACGAAAAAATATGGCCACGACGACGGTGCCGTGTATGCCTTGAATGATGTGTCCGTTCAGTTCTACACCGGGCAGTTCACAGCAATCATGGGCCCAAGTGGTTCGGGTAAATCAACACTGATGCATTGCATTGCAGGTCTTGACGAACTCACATCGGGTAGTGCGGTCATTGACGACACTGACTTGTCAACGTTGAATGACAAAGCGCTCACTCAACTGCGACGCGAAAAAATTGGATTCATTTTCCAGTCGTTCAACCTTGTTCCCACGTTGACAGCCGATGAGAATATTCGCCTGCCGTTGCTTCTTGGAAATGAAAAAGGTGACGAAGAGTGGATTCAACGCGTGATCTCTACGGTGCATTTGAATGATCGCTTGTCGCACCGCCCTAGCGAACTATCTGGTGGTCAACAACAACGCGTTGCCGTTGCACGAGCCCTAGCAAGTAAGCCACGCATCATCCTCGCCGACGAACCCACAGGAAATCTTGACTCCACCACAGGGACCGAGATTTTGAAGTTCATGCGCATGGCAGTGGACGACCTTGG
>CAZCZM010000008.1:40487-43088 GCA_964503445.1 uncultured Bifidobacterium sp. | reverse complement strand
GAAGACGTGTTCAAGAACATCGATGGCTATGTTCGCTCTACTCAAGTAGTGGAAGGCGACTTTGGCCTGATTGAACGCCAACGAATTCCTGCCGAAGTAGTGGACAAAGTGTTGGCAGTGCCCGGCGTCAGCGATGCCGTCCCCGACATTCAAGCATTCGCGCGAATTGTTGGAAAAGATGGCAAGCCCATTGGTACCGAGGGTGCCGGACCACCAACCTTTGGAAGCGTGGCCGTTGAGTTTGAAGGCGCATTGTGGACAATCACCGAAGGTCGTTTTCCAAAAGGTGCAAACGAAGTAGTCCTCGACGAAGCATCTGCAGATAAAGCGAACTACGTCATAGGCGACACGGTCAAAGTTGTTGCTCAATCGGGAAGCAGAAGCTTCACCATGGTGGGAATCGCGTCCTACGGAGATGTTCGCTCGCCTGGCGGCGCAACATTTGCATTGTTCGACGTTGACACTGCAGCTGAGTTTCTTGGCAAGCCAGGATTTGTGGATGCCATTTTGGTTGTGGGTGATGGAACTCGTTCAGATGAGCAACTTGCCACCGATATTGATGCAATCTTTGATCCCAGTTTGAAGATTGAAACGCTGACTGGTGCTGAAATCACCAAAGAGACTCAAGACGACATTGGTGAAGCTCTGTCATTCTTCAGTATTTTCCTCACCATCTTCAGCGTCATTGCCCTGGGTGTTGGAAGTTTTGTCATCTACAACGTGTTCTCCATTAGCGCTGCACAACGCCAGAAAGAAAATGCGCTGTTACGCGCATTGGGTGCGAACCGAAGCCAGATCACACGCTCGATGTTGATTGAATCAATGGTTGTTGGACTCTTTGGTTCATTGCTTGGATTTATAGGCGGCATAGGAATCTCGAAATTGCTGTCTGTCGCGTTGCCCGCCTTGGGATTCGACCTTCCTAGCGGTGGTCTTGTCATCAATGCATCAATCTTGGTGAACACGGTTCTTGTTGGTCTTTTGGTCACGGTTCTCTCTGCCGTCTTGCCTGCACGACGTTCCGGGAAAGTTCCACCGTTGGCCGCAATGCGTGCCACTGCAATTGAAACAGCAGGACCTGGTCGCGTTCGTCTGGCATGGGGTCTTGGCGCCATCACACTCGGCGTTGCCGTCATTGGTGTTGTCATTGGCGGAGCATCCAACAATCTGCTTGGTTTTGGCGTACTGCTTGTTTTCATTGGCACAATCGTTCTTGGGCCATCGCTCGCTCGTCCCATTGCGCTGTTCTTGGGTCGACCTGCAGAAGCTGCACGTGGAGTCACCGGACGAATGGCTCGCCAAAACGCAGCACGTAATCCGAAGCGCACGTCACGTACATCGGCTCCTGTATTGATTGGAGTTGCGTTGGTGACCGCAGTATCGGCGCTAGCGGCAAGCATTAACGGCCAAATCTCCGACATTTTCACCGAACAATTCAAAGGTGACTACGCAATTAGTACCAGCGCACAAGGATTTGGTGGCCTTAGCCCCACTCTTGCCACAACACTCTCAGACATAGAAGGCGTTGACGATGCCACCGGCATTGGAACAGTTTTGACAAAGATTGACGGAAAGGGTCGCACCCTGACCGTCATTACTCCGTCAACAATTGACGGGAACTTTGACATTGGCCTCATTAACGCCAATTACTCAGTTCTTGACAAAGATGGAATTCTTGTATCGCAATCACTGGCAGAACGTGACGGACTGAAAATTGGTTCGGTGCTTCCGGTTACTTTTGGCGATGGAGTGACGCGTGACCTCACGGTCCGTGCTCTGTACGAAAACGACGATCTTGCTGGCAACCGAGTGGTGAGCCGTGAGACATTTGCCGGCACCACAGTCACCAGTTTTGACTTTGCTGTCTATCTCACCCTTGAGAAGGGTGCCGATAGTCAGAAAGTGCGTGCCGAATTGCAAAAGGCTGTCGATGACTACGGTCAAGGAAAGCTGTTATCGAAACAGGAATACATCGACGAACAGGCTGGTCAAGTCAACCAGTTACTTGGGTTGATCTATGGATTGCTTGCGCTATCGGTCATCATCGCAGTGGTGGGAATCATCATCACCTTGTTGTTGTCTGTTTTCGAGCGTCAACGCGAAATTGGATTGCTGCGTGCAGTCGGCATGACACGTTCGCAAGTACGCACCACCGTGCGCTGGGAAAGCGTCATCACATCGCTGTTGGGCGCAGTCATGGGCATTGCTCTTGGAATCGGTCTTGGGTGGGTCATTGTGTTTGCTCTACGCGATCAAGGACTCACGTCATTTGAGATTCCCGTGGGTTCCACCGTGTTCATCATGATCATGTCATTTGTTGTGGGTGTTCTCGCCGCGGTCTACCCAGCATGGCGCGCCACAAAAGTGGACATGCTCGATGCACTCAACACCAACTAAAGGAAACGGCTAACGCAACTACGATGCGTTGCGGGAACGCAGCACGTCACTGACAAATTGTGACCCTGCCGGATGTGGATCAATCAAACGTGCAATGGGATCACTGTCGTCGCGCTCGGGATATGGTTCACATCCGACTTGACAACCAGGGCACCAATACAGCAAACGCGCCATTTCGCCCGTTTTTGTTAGCCGAATCACATC
>CAZCZM010000008.1:10812-40387 GCA_964503445.1 uncultured Bifidobacterium sp. | reverse complement strand
GCAATTGTTGAGTCGGGATTGTCGTAATGAAACAACCGAGCTGCACATTCGTGAAGGTCTGCAGATTCTTGACACAAGTCAGGACCCAAACGACCTGAACGTGGATGACGCGTCTGATCAAATTCGCGATACGTTTCAACAATGGGCGCACTGAAACACACGGCGACCCACTCATCGGTTTCAATAATGACCCGTGCATGATGACGACGCTTACGCCACTTCTCGCCTGGGTGATACAGATGCCACGAACCCGTCATACGCATATGTGTGTGCAGAATGATTCCGTCGTCAAAATACACCTCAAGGTGTTTTCCGTGACTTTCTACACGTTCAACTGCGGCTCCCTTACGAGGAAGTGGACCCACCAATCTCATTGCTTCGAAACGAGAGACAGTACGACCCACTAACGCAGTTCGCAGCGCAGCCGCTGCGCGATAGATGGTGTCTCCCTCGGGCACACCGTCAGATTAGTTCAGGGCAATTGACCGACGGATGCAAGGGCGAGACGAATGAGGCGATCATGACCGCTTGTCATTTCACGAATGACATCTTTACTCACAGCTTGTTCGGGAGTGAACCACGCGAGATCGAGGGCTTGCTGAGTGGGGTGACATTCCCCCGTCACTGGCACAACGAATGCAAGGCTGACCGCATGGTGACGGGGATCGTAGAAACCGGACACCGATGGGTCTTGGAAATACTCCACCACCGTGAAGGGTGACGGTTCAGGTGGCACCCGTGGGAACGCCATGGGGCCCAAATCCTTCTCCAGGTGACGCATGAGAGCGTCACGGATGCGCTCGTTCAACATGACACGCCCAGACACCACCATACGACTGATGTTTCCATCGGCTGCCTGACGCAACAGCATTCCCACATGGGTCACTGTGCCATCGTGATCTGTGCGAACCGGTACAGCATCCACATACACCAGTGGCACTTGATTTCGAACCGCCTGAATATCTTCGGGGTTCAACCACGCATGCTGTGTGTCGGTTTGCTCACTCATTGTGAGTGAGATTACTACGAGATTTTCACCACTCTGTTGATACGTATTTCGTCTCGAGGAAAGCGAGCAGACCCTCATGGGCCCCTTCTCGACCAAGACCCGACTCCTTGACACCACCAAAGGGAGCGGCAGGATCAGACACCAAACCACGATTGAGGCCCACCATTCCCGTTTCAAGCATGTTGGCGATTCTCATTCCACGGCCAGCATTTCCCGAGTAGATGTACGAGACAAGACCGTGGTCCACCCCGTTGAAGAGATGCACGGAATCCTCCACATTGTCAATACGAACGATTGGTGCCACAGGTCCGAAAACTTCTTCACCAAGAATCGGATTATCTGGCTGAACATTCACCAATACCGTTGGTTCAACTCCACACATGGGTGACGGCGTCGCAGACCCACCGCACGCAATCTCTGCACCAGCATCGGTGGCTCTGTGAAGTAACGACATCACACGAAGTTGCTGTGCGCTATTGACTAGTGGGCCCACTGTGACACCATCGTCAAGACCATTACCCATCACCAGTGCATTCATACGTGAGATGAATTTCTGAGTGAACTCGTCATACACAGATGTGTGTACATAGAAACGATTCGCAGCGGTGCATGCAGCTCCGCCATTGCGCATCTTTGCGATCATTGCGCCATCAACTGCAGCATCAATGTCGGCATCATCACACACAATGAAGGGCGCGTTACCGCCCAGCTCCATAGAGCAATTCACAATTCTTTCAGCCGCTTGAGTTAACAACAATGAACCCACTCGAGTGCTACCAGTGAAAGACAATTTCTTAACGAAGCCAGATGACAGCATGGCGTGTACTGCTTCACCGGGTGGGTCGGGGGTGACCACCTGCAATACATCTTGTGGTACACCGCATTCATACAGGATGTCAGCAATTGCATAGGCAGTGAGCGGAGTCTCTGAAGCTGGCTTCAAAACAACAGTGCAACCAGCAGCTAATGCGGGTCCAATCTTTCGAGTTGCCATTGCAGCAGGAAAATTCCATGGAGTGATGCACAGAGCTGGCCCCACGGGTTCACGTGTCACTGCGAACCAATGAGAACCATTGGGAGCACGGCGCAAATCTCCATCAATACGAACTGCCTCTTCGCTAAACCAGCGAAAAAACTCAGCTGCATACGCAACCTCGGCACGTGCGTCACTGAGTACTTTCCCATTCTCTAGAACAATGAGACGGGCAAGTTCTTCTTGACGTTCCATCATCAACTCAAAAGCTGATCGCAACATCTCACCGCGCTCACGACCCGTTCGAAGTCGCCAGTGAGTAAACGACTCACGAGCTGTTTTTGCCGCAGCTACACACTCTTCTGTTGTGTGCATTGCCACCGAACCCACTACTGCCCCGGTCGCTGGGTTGTGGACGTCAAGAGTTGTCATGTCTCTATTGTGTCTCAAAAAAGCAGAAGGGCTCGGTGCATGCGCACCGAGCCCTTCCCAAGAGTATGTATACGGTGTTTAACCAGCAGCAATCTTGTTGATCTGTGTATTGGCCTTCGCCAAGATCGCTCCCTGTAAAGCTGTATAGCCAGCACCAGATGCGCTCTTCTGAGTGCATTGGTTCAAGAAATAGTTGAAGAAGCGCTTCACAGCCTGGTTATCTGCGTTGTTCACAGTTGATGTCAATCCATAGGAAATTGCGTTGATGGGGTACGCATCTCCAGCCGTATTGGCGTAGTTCTGGTTGACCAAACCTTCAGCGGTGACTTCCGCCGCTTCAAACCAAATCGCTGAAGATACTGGCGATGGCGACACAAATCGCTTACCCGGGTTCATGACTGCTGCAGCCTTTACCCCACGCTCTTCTAGGAATGAAAGTTCGGCGTAGGTAATTGCACCGTTGGTGTCACGAACCGCACTGGAAACTCCCTCATTACCGCGTGCTGCCTGGAAAGATCCGTCAGTAGGAACGGTTCCTGGAAATGCTGTTGAAAAAGTGTCGTTCGTGGGCTTTGTCCAGATTGCAGGGAATGACTTGTTCAGGTAGTTGGCAAAGTTGTTGGTAGTACCAGAGCCATCGCTTCGGCTGACTACCCGAATGGGCAAGCTGGGGAAGGTGATTGTTACACCATCTCGCACTTGTTCCACTGCCAACACACCAACTGTGGTCTTACCAGCCTTCACCGTATACACAGTGTCCTTTGCATATGCGATTGAACGCGTCAGTGTTGCTCGTGGTGCACTGCTCATCGCAATCTTTGGTGAACCACCTAGGGCAGTACGCGTGATGGTGACGCGAGACTTCGAATACTTTGTGCGCGCAGCAGCATTCATACGTACGGTGAAGTTGACCTTGTTGCCCACCTTGCGAACTGATGCCGTCACACCGTCTTTAGTTGCCGACAGACGACGCGCCACCGAGGTGCCCTTGTTCACGGCTGCAATAGCGGGGTCATTCCAGTTTGTGATTCGACCAGCAAAAATCCGTGCAACCAATTCACCGGTCAAGCGCACTTGAGCATTTGCTGGAGAGAGACCATCGACGCGGTAACCAATTGCGATTGCACCACCAACCAAGGGCACATACACCAAGTTTGCTGGAGGATTGGATGGATATGCAGACTCTGAACCGCCGAACTTGTACGTGCCATTTGCGAAGTTGTTCCTTCCTGAACTTGACCCCACAGAAGCGTAGGTAACTGTGTTCAAGTAGGTCTGTGGATTTGAGGGGCCGTTGGAGTTGAACTGCACGTTGCGATTGAACTGTGCTGCACAAATATCCATCATGTTGGCGAGGAACGATGCTCCTCCGCCACCAAGTGGCGCGTTTGCGCTAACGGGGTTAGCTGGGGTCATACTTGTGACCGCGACAGCCATTGCTGCTACTGCCACAAACTTACGACGTAGTTTCATGTGGGGTTCTCCTTTTGGTTTTATTCCCACGGTGAAACTACGAAACCCAGTTATCCTGAATCCTTCGTAGGACTGAACGGTTCACAATGTTTTCGTGAACATACGGTGAACGAGAAATCAGCCGAAGCGGCCTTGCACGTAGTCTGCGGTGCGCTGATCTGACGGGTTAGAGAACATGTTTGTGGTGAGGTCCGCCTCAATTAGTCGACCCGGACCGCCATCAGACAAGAAGAATGCACAGTAGTCACTAACACGCGCTGCTTGTTGCATGTTGTGGGTGACTATCACAATGGTCATGGTCTCTGACAACTGAACAATGGTCTCTTCAACACGCAATGTTGAACCTGGGTCAAGTGCAGAACATGGCTCGTCCAACAGCAACACATCGGGCTTCAACGCCAAAGCACGGGCGATGCACAGGCGCTGCTGTTGTCCGCCCGAGAGAGAACCGCCTGGAGCCTTCAGTCGATCTTTCACTTCTTTCCACAGTCCAGCGCGTGTGAGACATTCTTCAATAAGCACGTCCTTATCGTCCACCTTAACGCGAGCCAATTTCAACCCTGCAATGACGTTTTCGCCGATATTCATGGCTGGAAACGGATTGGCTTTCTGAAACACCATGCCAATGCGGCGACGAATTTCAATGGGGTTAACACCAGGCGCATAGATGTCTTCACCCTCAAAGAGAACTTCGCCAGCCATGGCCGCTTTGGGAATGAACTCGTGCATTCTGTTGAGTAGGCGCAAGAATGTGGACTTACCACAACCTGAGGGTCCGATAAGTCCGGTCACTGTGTTTTCAGGAAAATGAAGTGAAACATCTGCCAAAGCGTGGTGCTTGTTAAACCACGCATGAACGCCCACTGCTTCAAGTCCGCCACGACGTGACACCTCAAGGTTGCCAGCATTTCGCTGTGTGCGATCTTCGAGAACTGAATTGTCCGCCGGCACAGACGGAACGATGACTTCAGGAGTGTTTAGGTCGTTATTGAGGTTGTTATCCATGATGGTTACTGCTTTCTGGTGAGTCGTGAACTGATTACGCGAGCCAAAACAAACAAAACGAGAACCACAACGAGCAAAACGAGTGACCCGCCCCACGCGCGGGTTGTTGCATTGGCATCTCCAAGACCCAGGTTGGAGAAAATGTAGATAGGCAAGCTGGCAATAGGTTGAGTGACGTTGGTACTGGTTGCTACAAAGTACGATGCCGTCAACAACAGAGGGGCAGTTTCTCCAACTACTCGTGCGATACCTAAGACTGCGGCGGTCACTAAACCAGATGCCACAGTGGGCAAAACCACCGTAAATGTTGTGCGAGCCTGAGATGCGCCGAGCGCATAACTTGCCGAACGAAGTTCCTCCGGAACAATTTTTAGGACTTCCTCCGAGGTTCGTGCGACAGTGGGCAACATCAAGATAACCAACGACAACGCGCCCGCGATAGCGCTGAATCTCTCAAAGAAGATCACCACTGTTGAGTACACAAAAAGACCGGCAACAATTGATGGCACACCACTCATCGCCTGAGTGAGGAATCGGACCATTTTGGCAAGGCGCCCTTTGACTTCCACAATGTAAATTGCAGCCAGAATCCCCAAAGGAACGGCAATGGCTGATGCCATCAACACCATCAGCAGCGTTCCTACAATCGCATGTCGCACACCGCCGTATTGCAAAAGATCGCTAGAGGGGGTGATTCGCATATCATCCGTCAGATATTTGGCATGAAATGCTTTCGACCCCTTACTGACAACGGTCACGATGATAGAGACCCAAGGGATGGTCACCGCTGCAAATGCAACAGTGACTAGAGATGTTGCAATGCGATCAGACGCGACATTCCAGCCATGACGCATGGACCCCACAAAGGACAACAGCGGTGCAGCAAACGCAAGACCCACGTACCAACCAAGAAATCCGCTTAGTCCAGTTACTTGGTTGACAACCCATCCAAGAAATCCAGACAAAATCACGAGTGCTGCAACGCGAAGCGCTGTGCTACGCGAATGATTCCAAGGCCGTTGAGGTGCTGGAACAGAGTCGGTGTACTGATAAGTGGTCATACGATGTTCCTTGACCTGCTAACAATTGCAGTTGCTATAAAATTCACAATCAATGTGACGATGAAGAGAACGAGGCCGGCGGCGAGAAGGCCCTTGATTTCATAATCAGAAGCTTCACCAAACTTATTTGCAATGAGCGAAGCAACATTTCCGCCGGCCGATGCAAGGATTTTGAAGTTGACTTCGAAAACAAGATTGAGTGTCAAATACACCGCCACTGTTTCACCAAGCGCTCGCCCAAGACCCAGCATGGCGCCACCTACCAAACCGCTTCTACCAAATGGCAGAACAACAGTTTTGATACCGCCCCACTTAGTGCCACCTAGTGCATATGTGGCATCGACAAGATCACGTGGTGCTTGGCCATATACCTCGCGTGCCACAGACGTCACGATTGGCAAAATCATGATGGCCAACAACATCCCGGCAAGCAACGGTGACCGACCAAAGATAGGGGTCTGAACCGAGAAGATGGGAATCCAAGCCAAGTATTTGTTGAGTGACGCAGACCAATCTTCTACTAATGGCAGAAGGACAACGTAGCCCCAAATTCCATATATAACCGATGGAATCGCCGCAGCAAGATCGAGAACTGATGTCAGGAAAGTGCGCAGGAAACGTGGTGCGTAATACTCAATAAACAGTGCTGCTGCCATAGCAAATGGAATAGTCAAGATGATTGCAATAGCTGACGTGATGACCGAGCCCACCAACATCGCAGCGATACCAAATGTTGCCGTTGACTTGTCTGTGCCATCCAATATTTCCCACTTGGAAGTAGTGATGAATCTCAGACCGAAGTCTGCGAATATTTCAAAACCACGAAGCAACAAAAAAGACGCAATGAGAACCAACACAACCAGCGAGAACAATGCTGCGGCAGATACAAATCTGCGAAACACCTTGTCAATAGTGGTGTAGTACGTGTCGATGTCACGCTGTTCAGTAGAGGGTTCAACGGTGAGCACCCGTAGAGTTTCACAGTGACATCTGTACCCAAATAGACGTCACGGTAAACGGAGAGTGAACAGGTAGATGAACTTTTCTCTTCATCTACCGAAACACAGGGTTAGGTCTGGTTAACCACCCAGATACGCAGCACGGACAGCGGGGTCATCCAGAAGTTCTTGACCGGTTCCCTTTTTCACCACATATCCGGTTTCCAGAACATATCCATGGCGAGCAATACGAAGTGCTTGAGTTGCATTCTGTTCCACAAGCAACACAGAGATTCCCTCAGTGTTGATTTGCTTAATAATTTCAAAAATCTGGGCAATCAACATCGGGGCCAATCCCATTGATGGTTCATCCAGTAGCAGCAGACGAGGCCGACTCATCAGCGCACGACCAATTGCCAACATCTGCTGTTCTCCACCAGACAAAGTGCCGCCCAACTGAGAAATACGTTCTTCTAGTCGGGGAAAAAGATGAAAGACATGCGCCAAGTCGGCAGCCTTCTGTGCTGCATCTCCACCACGCACATACGTACCCATCTCTAAGTTTTCGCGAACCGTCATTCCCGGGAAAATGCCACGACCTTCGGGGGCTTGACAAATACCGCGCTTCACTCGATCGTGTGGAGCCATCTTGGTGATGTCTTCACCTTCGAACTTCACAACACCTTGGGCTACTGGGCGAACACCAGAGATCGTTCGCATGGTGGTGGTTTTGCCAGCGCCGTTGGCACCAATCAGAGTGGCGATCTCACCCTCACCGACCGAGAACGAGATGCCCTTAATGGCTTCAATGCGTCCGTAAAAGACGTGCAGGTCTGAGACTTCAAGAAGCATGATCGTCGACTCCTAAATAGGCAGCAATCACGTCGGGATTACTGCGAACATCGTCAGGGGCGCCATCGGCAATTTTGCGACCAAAATCCAACACTGCAACGCGGTCACTGACTTTCATAACCACATTCATGTCGTGTTCAATCAACAACACGGTGTAACCCTGTTCTCGAATCTTCAAGATGAGCTCGTTGAGTTCTTGTTTTTCTGCTGGGTTAAAACCTGCGGCCGGTTCGTCCAAGCACAACAACTGTGGTTCAGTGGCCAACGCACGAGCAATTTCAAGCCTGCGCTGGTAGCCGTACGGCAAGTTACGCGCCGCGTTGTTTGCACGGTCGGCAATTCCCATGAACTGCAATAGTTCCATGGATCGTTCACGTGATTCATTCTCTTCACGACGTTGGCGTGGCGTACGCAAGATTGCACCGCCAACGGACGACTTCTTGCGAGAGTCTGCACCCACCATGACGTTCTCAAGCGCTGTCATTTCACTAAACAAACGAATGTTCTGAAATGTTCGAGCGATGCCGCGCTTTGTGATCTGGAAACGCTTCAAGTTTGTGATGGGCTGACCGTTGAAAACTACAGAGCCGCTTGTTGGCGAATACACGCCAGTCATCACGTTGAAACAGGTGGTTTTCCCCGCACCATTTGGGCCAATAAGACCCAGAATCTCTCCGCGGTGAATTTGCAAAGTGACCTCACTGAGGGCGGTGACACCACCAAACTGCATGGTCACATTGTTGAAATCGAGAAGTACCTCACTCATTGGGAAACCTCCTCCTCTGAGTTGGTGCCTCTTCGTTTCTTGTGCTCATCACCAACGCGTTTCGGCAAGATTCCTTCGGGTCGGAACACCATCATGAGAACCAGCACGACACCAAATACAAACACGCGCTTGTCGGCAAAGTTGCGAAGTCGCTCTGGCATGTAGGCAACAAGAACGCCGCCCAAAATTGCGCCATACATGTTTCCCGATCCGCCAAGGACCACGGCAGCCAAGAACAAAATAGATAGCTGCAAGGGGAAGTTGTCTGGGTTGATGAATCCAACCTTGCCGGCGTAATGCACACCAGCTATTCCACCAACGGCTGCACCAATGGTGAAAGCCCACAACTTGAACTTGAATGTGTGAACACCCATCAATTCAGCCGCATCTTCGTCCTCGCGAATTGCGACCCATGAGCGACCCACACGGGAGTACTCAAGTCGATGCAAGACAAAGACAACAATGAGCACCAAGGTGAGACCCAAGTAGTAGTACGGCTTGGGATCGATAACGCCAAACTCCAAGCCAAACATGGATGGTGGCTTCTTGATATTGCTAATGCCGCGGCTAGCGCCCAGCCAATCCATGTTTTTTGCAGTCAGACGAATGATTTCACCAAAGCCCAATGTGACGATTGCCAAATAGTCACCACGAAGTCTGAGCGTTGGTGCGCCCAGCACGACGCCAAAAATCATTGACACCACAATTGCAATGGGCAACGACAACAACCACGGCAAGTTGCCGTGTGCACTGGTGAGAATTGCTGTTACATACGCACCCACTGCGTAGAAGCCCACATATCCCAGGTCGAGCAACCCTGCGAGGCCGACCACCACGTTGAGTCCCAATGCAACCAGGACGAAAATGATGACTTGGTCGTTCAACACAGTGGCGAAGTTTGTTCCGGGTGTATTGACAATCGGGCCAAGAACGGGAACATCCGGCCAAAACGGCGCCAAGTACAACGCAATGATGACAATTCCGTAGAAGGAATACTTCTGCCACTTATTCATGCGCTCAAACGCATCTCCAAGGGCATCTCCGGCATTGCGGAGAGGTGCCAAGAGTGTGCCGATGCTGCTCATACGCGGGCCTTTCCAAGTGATTCACCAAGCAAACCAGTGGGTCGGAACATGAGAACGACCAACAGCACGACAAATGCGATGACGTCTTTCCATTGACCACCAAAAATTGCCGAGCCGTAGTTTTCAACGAGTCCCAGCACAAGACCGCCCAACAGAGCACCCTTTAGGTTTCCGATTCCACCGAGGACTGCCGCGGTGAAGCTCTTCACGCCCAGAATAAAGCCGATGTTGAAACGTGTTTGGTCGTACACCAGTGTGAACAACATTGCTGCACCGCCGGCCATCACACCACCGAGTGCGAATGTGACGATGATGATCATGTCAACATTGACACCGAGGATGCGCGAAGTTTCGGCATCTTGCGCAACTGCGCGGACACCGCGACCCAAACGTGTCTTGTTCACAAACAGTGTGAGCGCAATCATCATGAGCAGTGCTCCAACAATCACGATCAAATAGTCAATGCGAACGTCGGTTCCGAACAAATTAAAGACTGTCTTCTTTTCAAGAATTCGAGCGGTTTGGTATTGGTCACGGCCGTGCTTGCCCCACACACCAACTGCTTCCGCAATTGCGGTTGACGCACCGATTGCAGAAATGAGAAATGCCAGACGTGGAGCTTTGCGTCCACGCTTAAAGATGCGCAAATAGCTGTACGCGATAGGACCAGTTAAGGCAAGAGAAACAATTGCATTGACTTTTGTGTCGTCAATGAAGACGAGAGAAATAACAAAAGCGGTGAGGAACGCAAGAACTGCGGCGCCCACACTCTCGCCGTTACCTCGCAAGGGGCGATATGCGACGCGTTCCAACAGCACCGCGCTGATTCCAGAGAAGATCATGGCCACCAACAAAATGACCACTAAGAAGAACACGAGTGTCATCCCTGTGCGATACGGATAGTTGCCGTCTTCCAGCAATGGAATTCCCAAGAACTGGGACGATGCAAGGAGCGATCCAAAGGTGCCCACCATGAAGATCTCTGAGTGAGCAAAGTTGATGAGCCGCAAGACGCCGTACACCAATGTGTAACCCAGTGCTACTAGCGAGTAAATGGAGCCGAGAGCCAAACCGGTAACGGTGAGATCCCAGAATGTTCGGATTATGAGCCAATCAGGCATTGGTACAACCAGTTCTGTGATGGGACAAGGTCAATCTGTGACGGTTGATACAGCGTAGACAAAACAAACGGCCGAGGAACAATGTTCCTCGGCCGTTTGCCAGTTCAGTAAGTGATCCCGAGGGATTACTCGATGAGGCCCATGCCCTTGATGGCGCCGTCCTTGACTTCGTAAGCGTAAACAGCTGAGCCAGTGACTTCACCTGTTTCGTCCCACTTCAACTGCTTGGTGACGCCAGCAGCGTCGTAGCTGTTGATGAAGCTGAGGATGTCAGCACGTGTGGTCTTGCCGTCCTTGATAGCTGCAATGAACACGGATGCTGCGTCGTATGCCTCTGCTGCATAGGTTGCTGGATCTTCACCATCGAACTGCTCGCGGAATGCCTCGAGGAATTCTGGGTTGGTGTCGAAAGGTGCGCAGGTGCAGGTAAGGATTGCGCCTTCTGCTGCAGGACCGCCTGCTTCAATGAAGCCCTTGTCGAGTGTTCCGTCACCTGAGTAGAACTGTGCTGTTACTCCAGCGTCTGCCATCTGCTTGGCAAGCTTGCCAGCAGCAGCGTAGTAACCACCGAAGAACACTGCGTCAACGCCTGCGTCCTTTGCAGCGGTGATGATTGCTGAGTAGTCAGATGCTTCTGGGTCGAGGCTGTTGAGCTCAACTGCCTTGTCACCAAGTGATTCCTGCACGATGTCTGCGAGACCCTTGCCGTACTCGGAGTTGTCGTCAACGACGCCAACCTTCATCTTGCCGTCAGCGATGATCTTCTGTGCAGCACCTGGGCCCTGCTTGTCGTCACCTGCGAGTGCGCGGTGGAAGATATCCCAACCGTTGGTGGACAATGCTGGGTTTGTTGCCGAAGGAGTAATGATGGGCAAGCCTGCCTCTTCAAACTTCGGGTTGACTGCTGCAGACTCACCTGAGAATGCGGGTCCCACGATGCCAACGACGCATGGATCTGCAATTGCCTTGTCAGCAAGTGCAGGTGCCTGGTCGGGGTCACCCTGTGAGTCGTAAGCCTCAACGATCAATTGGTTGTCTGGGTTCGCTGCATTGTGTTGCGCAACAGCGAGATCGACGCCCTTCTTAATGTTGATACCAAGGTTTCCGGCGTCGCCAGTGAGTGCGCCGAAGAATGCAATCTTCAAGTCACCTTCACAACCGTTGCCGGAAGCATCGTCACTGCCACCGCAGGCAACGCCTACGAGTGACAGAGCGAGCAATGATGCGCCAACGCGCAGCACACTCTTTTTCATGTGTTTTCCCCTTTAAGGAATATGGCGGGATTCCGCCTGTACTGGGTAGTAGGGAAAAACTACTCCCTTTCAGACCCCAAACTCAATGGGAAGAAAGATATTTCACCAATGTGACCACATCGGCATATGAGTTATATAGAGGGGCGAACCCAAACCTCATCAGGTCTGGAGGGCGAAAATCAGCAATAATCCCCTGCTCCGCCATGGCATCGACGAGGGCTTTGCCGTTCGGATTCCCTAGTGCCACATGGCTTCCACGCACATCGGGGTTCCTCGGGCTGCCCAACGTGAACCCACGAGAGGCCAGAAATTCATCGACGAGTTCAACAAAAAATGAGGTCAAACCCACGCTTTTCCGCCTGAGGTCTGCCATGGACACCCCGCGAAACACCTCGAGTGACGCCTCGAGTGACTTCATGCTCAGAACGTTTGCCGTGCCGGTGAGAAAGCGAGAAATTCCAGGGGCTGGCGTGTAATCAACGGTAAAGGCGAACGGAGCTTCGTGCCCCCACCAGCCCTGAAGCGGCTGTGATGACTCGTTCAGCAATCGTGGCGCAACATAGATGAAGGCTGGAGCCCCCGGACCACCGTTCAAATATTTGTAACCACACCCCACAGCAAAATCAGCGTCGAGGTCGGACAGCGAGATGGGAACTGCGCCTGCGGTGTGTGCAAGATCCCACACCATGAGAGCACCGTGTTCATGTGCGGTCTGCGTAATGAGTTCGGCAGGAAGAATGTGTGCACTGCGATAGTCAACATGGGTTGCTGTGACTACTGCCGTGCGTTCAGAAATTGATTCAGCAATTTTGTCTGCCGTCACTGCAACCAGTGTGAGACCGTGCTGATCCGCAACACTTTGTGCGATGTAAATGTCGGTGGGAAAGTTGTTGATGTCAACAACAATTTCTGAACGACCAGGACGAAGAGCGACCGCAGCGTGCAACGCCTTGCTGAGGTTGATTGACGTGTTGTCCGCGCAAATGACGGTGTCGGGTGCCGCACCAATGAGGGGAGCAATTGCGTTACCCACCCGTTGTGGCATAGCGAGCCAATCTTCATTCCACGAACGAATAAGTCGTTCACGCCATTCATGTTCGATGGTGTGATGCAACACCTCACGCGAACGAAACGTCAGTGGTCCAAGCGAGTTTCCGTCGAAGTAATACGTGCCATGAGGAATATCAAAATTGCTTCGTAGCGCAGCTAACGAATCGTTTGCATCTAATTCTTGCGCCCGAGTACTTGCATGTGAGAAGTCCATCATGAATTTCCTTTCAACACGGACAACACCCAGTCTCCCACCACAGTGTCTTCTTGCAACAAGTCATATGGAAGATTGAAATGATCACGGTTGTGAACAATGCACGTGTGCACGTGTGCACCACGTTCCTTCAGCAATTCACCATATTCACTGTTCTGACGATGAAACTCAGACGATTCATGCTCACCCACAGCCAACAACGCCTTAGGCGGAGATGAAACTGCTGGAAGAAGCATGGGGCTTATTGTCTGAGCAGTCTCACTAGTGAGGTGGAGTGGATCATTTGTTGGAGTCCGAACAATTGGCCGCACGTCGTAGATGCCGCTCAGAAGAGCAACTCCGTCAATGCGTTGACAAATGTCGGATTCTCGCGCGCACATTGCAGCTAAGTGAGCACCTGCACTACAGCCCGCAATGACCACACGAGATGGCCGCAAATCTTTTAGTACGCGGCGAACATCAGCAATGCATTCGTCGACAATCTGTTCCACAGTGGCGTGAGGTGCGAGCGTGTATTCCGTGGCATGCAATGAGATGCCGTGTCTCAGTGCATCAGCCGCATTGAAAAGCGAATCAGCGGCACTCAACCGTTGCCAATACCCGCCGTGGATGTAAATGAGCAGTGGTCCGCCCACAGTTGTTAGCTGCTGATTTCGGTACGGGGTACTGAGCGATGCATAGTCGTCTAGGTATTCGCTCAGGGGCTTCATCGCAAAGCGAGATGGCGAATACTGCAGATCTACGTCTTCGTCAGATGCGGTGAGCCAATTGAAATCGTCCATGACGTCTCCACGGTAGAACACTCATTCGTTAGCGGCTGCGTCACATCTATATGCCAACATTGAGACGTGAGTGAGCGGGACGGCGATGGATGGGTCATCTGCATGAAGTGTCAAGCCCGACACTGGGGTGTCTATGGCGCTGCCGGGTTGTTACTCGTGCGCACTGACATGAATCCTCCATCGGTTTTGCTCCAACTGCGGGCCACGTGGGTTCACGGTGGAGGAACATGGGCATTGCCCGGTGGCGCACTGGACTCACACGAGAATCCAGTGGAAGCAGCGGCCCGCGAAGCGTGGGAAGAAGCCGGAATAAATCCGGAACATTTAGATTTCAAAATTGTCTTTACCGATGATCATGGAAACTGGCAGTACCACACGGTGATTGCACATGCTCACAGCGACATCGGCGAATTCGAAGCCAATGCCGAATCAGAAGACCTTCAGTGGGTCGCGCTCGACAATGTGGGTGGATTCAATTTGCACCCAGGCCTGCGTGGAACGTGGCCACAACTTATTGAACACGTGAAGACGTCGCTTAGTTACTAACTCATTGTGAACAAACGCCTCGTCACCACTCTGCAATCCGCAAGCGCGCTCAACGCCATGAGCTACGGCGTGATGTTCACCGTTCTCGATGACTATCGAAATTCATACGGCATCTCTGAATCTCGATTAGGACTAGTTGTTGCCGCTGGGTTTGTTGCTGGTTTCGTTTCTAACGTTTTTGTGGCACCAATTGCCGACAAAGGACACGCGCGACGCCTTGTTCTCGCAGGTGTTCTCACCCAGATTGTCGGCTGTTTGGTGATGGCATTCGGCACCACATTTCCAATTCTCATTTTGGGTCGTTTTCTCACCGGTATTGGTGGTGGCGCCGCCGATCCAGCGCTACGACGCATCATCATCTTGACGAACCCCAACGAAATGGGCGCGAACCTTGGCCGAATCGTTGCTGCGGGTGTCGCAGGCTTTGCGTTTGGCCCCGTGATCTCAGCTGTCACTGTGGATTCACTCGGATTATCGGCACCGTTTCTCATCGTTGCAGGTGCACTTGCAATAGTCGCTCTGCTGCTCACACGCCTTTCTGTCAATGAAGCAGATGCATCATCTGCACCATCAGAAAAATTTGCATTTGACTTGTTGAGGTCTCGCGTTGTTGCCGGCGTTGTAGTGATTGGCATTGCGTTGTACACAATGATTGGTGCATTCGATGCCATCTGGTCACTAATGATGGATGACATCAATGCTCCAGACTGGGTGGCCAGTGTGGGCATCACGGTGTTTGCCTTACCGATGATTTTTCTTGCACCAATTGGTGGCCGCCTCACCCAAACATATGGACCATTTCGTGCCAGTTTGACGGGGCTGTCACTTGCTGCCGTATGCATGACGTTGTACGGCACATTGACATCGCCCTACATCATGCTTGGCGTTGGTGTGGTTCATGGAGTGATTGACGGGCTCACCATCACAGGAGGTTCGGCAGCACTTGCGCTTGTTGTTCCACATCGTCGACTTGCGTCAGCGCAAGGCATTTACACCGGTCTCATCACATTGACAGGCGGTCTTGCCGCCGGACTAGCTGGTGCCACATATGACGCAATCGGTCAGAAGACATACGTGGCTTGCGCACTTGTGATGATTGCACTTCTTGCTACGGGCGCTTTCCTTGCGCGCGGATCTTTATCTATCACCGGAACCAATCAGGCCCGCGATTCTGCTCTCTGAATCGCATTCCACACATTCACCGATGTGCATGGCATATCAATGTGCGTGACGCCTAAGTGGCTAACAGCATCGATAACCGCATTATGGACGGCAGGCGTTGCGCCAATGGTTCCCGCTTCTCCAATGCCCTTTGCACCAAGTGGATTTCGTGGTGTGGGAGTTTCCATGGGTACTCGTTCAAAACTGGGGAGTTCTGCTGCGGAGATAACGCCATAGTCCGCCAAGTTTGACGTGATGGGGTTTCCATCTTCGTCATAGGCAACCACTTCAAGAAGAGCCTGAGCAACTCCTTGTGCAATTCCGCCATGTACTTGACCGTCCACAATCAATGGGTTGATGATTGTTCCAGCATCGTCACACGCAATGTGCCGACGAACAGCAACAGCACCCGTTTCAGTGTCAACTTCAACAACACACACATGAGTTCCGAATGGGAACGTAGCGCCTTCTGGTACGTAGTCAACATCTGCTTCGAGCGGAGCATCAATTCCCACCATCAGCTCACTCCATGTGCGCAATGGAGCTGGAGAACCCACTACGTGAAAACCGCCGCGAACAGTGTCAATCACTACGTCTTCGACTGCAGCTTCCAAGAGATCTGCTGCTCGTTGACGTGCTTTTTCAATAACAGACTCTGTTGCCAGTTTGACGGCTGATCCACCAACCTGCAGTGAACGTGAACCACCAGTTCCACCTCCACGTGCGATGTCGTCCGTATCACCAAATCGGAATTCAATCTTATTAAACGGAATTCCTGTTGCATCAGACACCAACATGGCCCACGCAGTGTGATGCCCTTGTCCGTGCGACGAAGACCCGGTGCGGATGATGGCGCCGCCATCGGGTGTGATTTCCACAGCGCCATAGTCACCTGCGCCCATGGGATTGGTTGTTTCAACATATGAAGCAAGCCCAATTCCCAGTTGCACAACATCACCTGATGCACGACGTTGCTGCTGTTCACGACGTAGGTCTTCGTATCCCGCTGCGTCAAGTGCCTTGTTCAAGGCTGCTTCATATTCGCCCGAGTCATACTTCGCACCCATTGATGTGGTGAGCGGAAACGCATCAGGCGTTAGATAGTTCTTCCGCCGAACCTCTGCTGGATCAATCCCGCACACACGCGCAAACTCGTCGATTGTTCGTTCAATTGCCGCAGTGGCTTCAGGACGACCAGCTCCTCTGTATGCAACGGTTGGAGTGGTGTTTGTGACAACTGAATGAGATTCAAACTGAACATTTTCAATGTCGTACACACCACTTGCCATCATCCGCGTCATGAAGGGAAGAACTGCTCCTGCTTTTGCATACGCGCCAGCATCTTGCAGAACATCGAGGCGATACGCGGTGATGCGACCGTCTTTGGTGCCACCCATACGAGTGCGTTGACGTTGACCACGCCCGTGACCCATCGACAACATGTTTTCGGTACGCGATTCAGTCCAACGAACAGGCACTCCCAATTTCTTCGCAGCCCAGCCCACCAGAATCTCTTCGGCATACACACCAGACTTTGCACCAAATCCGCCACCGACATCGGGTGTGATAACGCGAACTTGAGACTTATCTAGTCCCAAAGTTTCAGCCAATCCGTCACGCGCACCATGCGCACCTTGGCTACATGCCCACTGCGTTAATCGAGTGCCATCCCACTGAGATACACATGAACGGACTTCCATTGGTACGGGAGCAACGCGCTGGTTCTCAATGACCAAATCGACAACAACATCACAGTTACTGAATATGTCGTCATTGCTTGCTGACGCAAAAGTAAGAACGATATTTGTTCCTGCTTCGGGATGCAGAAGAACTTCATTCTTCAGCGATTCGTCCAAATCCAAAACAACTGGCAATGGCTCGTAATCAACAATGACCATCTCGGCGGCGTCAACACCCGCTTCTTTGGTGGCACTAACAACAATCGCAACAATGTCACCCACGAAACGTGCCGTATCGGCTACAACAAATGGAAAGCGAATTGCCTTGTTCATAAAACCGTGCGCTGGAGGAGCAGGTTCAAGATCGACATCAGCTGCGGTCCACACATGCAGAACATCTGGCATGACACGTGCATCATCGGCGTCCATGCTGACAATGCGACCATGCGCAACTGGTGAGCGCACAAATGTGAGATGTACTGCACCGGGTAAGTCAAGATTTGCGATGTAGGTTCCTGCACCAGTCAAGAATCTCGGGTCTTCAACGCGAACAACGCGGGTTCCAAGAATGCTCATGCCGACCAACCTCCATCAACAATAAATTCTGATCCTGTTGAATATGCACTGTCGTCACTGGCCAAATACAAAGCCAGTCGTGCGACATGAATGGGTTCTGCTTCGTAACCCAATGGGATTCGCGTGCGCACTGCTTCACGCACTCCTTCGCCTGCCGCATCAAATGTCTGCAACATCGGCGTGTCAATAATGCCGGGATGTATGGAATTCACGCGCACTCCAAATGGTGCCAACTCTTTTGCCACACCCTTGGTCATCCCTCGAACGGCCCATTTACTTGCACCGTAGGCAAGAAACCCTGGTGTTCCGTTGAGACCAGCCACAGAAGAAATATTGATGATGCTTCCTGTCTTGCGTTGCACCATATGAGGAGCAAAGGTCTTCATACCCAAAAACACACCGGTCACGTTGATGTCCATAGTTTTTTCAAACATGGGCAATGTTGTGTCAAGCACAGATCCGCGCTCAAAGATTCCCGCGTTGTTCACCAAGACATCAACTTGTCCGAATGCTTGAAGTGATTCTTTGAGAACTACGGCCCAATCATCTTCTTGCGTCACATCGTGATGAAGGTAGATGCACGATGACCCATCGGGAGACAAACGCTGGGCAGTCGTGCGGCCTTCATCATCCAGGATGTCAGTGATGATGACCCGAGCCCCTTCATCGATGAAGAGTTGAGCTTCCGAAGCCCCCATCCCGCGCGCACCACCGGTGATGAGTGCAACTTTTCCTTCAAGACGTGATTTACCCATAGGAGTGTTCTACTCCATTGAGTTAGTCGTGCACTACCCCAGCTTTGTCCTCTGTTCGGATTTGCATCACTAATCGACCAGCCACCACCAAAAGCAGTGAGGCGAAAAGGACATTTGAGACGGTGTCGGACATACGAGCAGAGATCCAGCCGCCAGCAACCGCCGACAAAATTCCACCCAGTCCAAGAATCGTTGCTGCCCGCAAATCAACATTCTTCTTTGAGCGATTCCGCCACGTTCCCATGATTGATGTGGGGATAATGACGGCAACAGATGTTCCCTTGGCCATGACTGCGGGCATTTGCAACGCCATCATCATTGCCGGCACCATCACTACTCCTCCGCCCACACCCAACAGACCAGCCAAGATCCCGGTTGCCACGCCGATGAGGACGAGAACCGTGATGCTGCCCAGCGTGAGAACGTCACGCGTTCCGCTTTCCAAGGGGAGAAACAATCGGATAGCAGTAACGACGAGTAGGCCAGCAAATGCGATCGCCAGTGTGCGATGAGGAAGAACTTGCAGTAGTCGCGTACCGATTAAGGCGCCCGCTAGCGCACCCACGGCTAGACATGCACCAACACGCCAGTCAACATGATCGTGACTCCAGTACGAGAGCAGCGATGAGAAAGAAATGGGAAGTACCGCCGCCAGCGAAGTTCCGTGGGCGATGCGCTGATCCATCTTCGCGACCAATACAAGACCAGGAACAATGAGGATTCCACCACCAACACCAAACATGCCAGAAAGAAAACCTGCCGCGACACCCACCAGAACCACCATTCCTGTCGATGCACTGTGGTGAGATGAATGGGAAGGAGATGTGTTTGACATGCTTCACCATGCTTTCACATAAGGCCCCTCGTTCCCTATCGTTTGTGGGATGCGCGCACGAATGACCCTGTCGGCATTAGTTGCCATGGTCATTCTTGCTTCATGTGGAACTGAGTCATCTGCCCCTGCAACAACTACTGCCAACACCCTGGCTGCCCGTGTGTTGTCATTGTGCACGCAGGTACCAGCTGCCGACCTCGGCAAAGGCACCTTATGCATTGACAATGGTTTTCGACTTCGACGAGACGACTTTTCGTTCTCCAACTGGGGGCGATCAACCCGAGCCGACGACAACGTCACCACTCAGACACTGATTGATCTTTTCGGCTATGACACGGTATGTATTCCAGGCAACTCGTCCACGTGCGTCATGCGACCCACCGCCGAACAAATTCTTGAGCGATGGAATACAGCGTTAGCAGGTGGCCGTTGCGAAGGACTCGCAACTTTAAGCGCGCGATTATTCTTGTCTCTTGATCATCCGCAACAATTCACGAGTTCAGCGCAGAGAACGTCAGATATTTCATCGCGAGATTCACGACTCTCGCAATCAACTGTGTATTGGTGGGCCACCCAGTTCATAGATGAGGTTGCACGCGCGGCCCAAGACTCACGACGAAAGTCGCCTTTGGTGCTTGTAGATGAACTTATTCACGGGCTCGCAAATTCCCTTGGGCACACGCTTGGTCTCTACTTTGGAAATCAAGGGCATTCAGTAACGCCATTTGCCGTCACCAGACGTGGTGACAATTTTGTGATTCATGTGTACGACAACAACTTCCCGGGTCGACGACGAGAAGTTTTGGTCAACATGCGAACAAATTCATGGCTGTACGTCAACGCAATGACATCTATTGACGGATCTCCAGTTGACTGGGCGGGGTCCACTGGAACCATGGAGTTGACATCAATGTCTGCGCGACAGGGACCATTTACCTGCCCGTTCTGCAAAGTGATGACCGATGATTCACCCACCATCGTGTCGCTCACTTCGCGAGATCCACAAAACCCCGGATACCTATCAATTGCTTCCGGGGATGGAAGATTTGAAATGTCTCCGAACGGCATTGCGAACACTATTGATGGCGCCACCTACACAGTCAGCAAGGGTGGACCTGGAATGATTCGCGTAGAACTTCCCTCTTCCCTCGATCGTTTCGACATTGCCATTTCTCGCGAGTCGCGCGCAATTCCTGCCGGTGATGTTGTGATGAGTCTTGAACGCCACGGATTTGCACGTATTCAAGTCACCGGAAACTTGGCGCACGGGGACATCAGCTCTACATCTACCCCAATTCTGCGTGCAACCCGCCAAACAACAACGGTGAAATCGCCGCAAGAAAGTGCCGTCAGCATCAAACTTGCTCGTGGAGGCACTCTTGCCTCTCACACACTGGACGTGGACTCAGAATTCGCTGTGTCTCGAGTGACCGAGCAAACAATTGACATTTCGGTGAAAGGATTATCGGGTCAATCAAAAGGAGCATTGTCGATTGCTCCGTTTGACACCAGTGAACGTGTTGACATTCGCACTGAGTCATCGAATGACCTTGCATTTTCCATTTCGCAACCCACAGCCATTCGTGCCCGCGCCCCAAAAACTGTCAACTTCTTACCGACTACCCGACCGAAGCCACGCCAGACCACCACAACGACAGTCCCCACTATCGAAATTTCTGAACCAGATTGATCTAGCCGATAGTTTTGAGATATCGAAAACAAAATCGTTCTCTACTACAAGTTCACTCCCATTGCCGATCCAGTCGCAATTCGCTTGTGGCAACGCGCTCTCTGCGAGAAATTGAATCTCAAGGGGCGCATCATCATTTCGAAAGATGGCATCAACGGAACTGTTGGCGGACGCCTCATGGACGTCAAGTTATACGTTCGGGAAACGCGGGAATTTGAAGCGTTCAAAGACATCGACTTCAAATGGAGCGAAGGAGTGGGCAATGACTTTCCACGACTCAGCGTTCGAGTTCGCAAAGAGATCGTGACATTTGGTGTTCCCGAAGAACTTGTTGTCACTGCTGACGGAGTACAAGGTGGCGGAACCCACCTCACGCCTCGAGAAGTGAATTCGCTGGTTGAAGAACGCGGCGACGACGTCGTTTTCTTTGACGGTCGCAATGCATTCGAAGCCCGTATTGGCCGATTCAGAAATGCAATTGTTCCCGACACGCGAGTCACGCCTGATTTTGTTCGCGAACTTGAAAGTGGCAAATACGACCACCTGAAAGACAAACCTATTGTCACCTATTGCACTGGCGGAATTCGCTGTGAAGTTCTTTCTGCAATCATGAAAAATCGCGGTTTTCAAGAGGTGTACCAAATACAAGGTGGCATTGTTCGCTATGCAGAGGAGTACCGCGACAAAGGATTGTGGGAGGGCTCGCTCTATGTATTCGATGCGCGCCTTCGGATGGAATTTGGCAAGCAACAGAAGATTTTGGGTCAATGCGACTTCTGTGCCCAGCCCACCAATGATTTCTATAACTGCAAAGAGCTCTCATGTCGCACACGATTACTGGTGTGTGACGATTGCCGATCAGACGACGAACCTCTGTGCCGCAACTGCGAAGCGTTAGCGGAAGTGGACAGCAACTTCTGACCAGAATGTGCCATAGGCGTCAAGTCGTTGTTGTGCAGATTGACCCATGGTGAAATCGGGAACACAAATCTCATTGAATCCCAATTGCTGGTACTCGGCCACTGCATCAACCAATTGAGATGGCGTTCCGATCACTGACCTATCGGCAGGCACAACAGCACGAAGTTTCTCCGCCGATGCATCATCGGCAACCAAGAAAAACAACGGCTGCACGGACGTGCGAACAGTTGCGATATCGCGATCCTCTTTCTCGCACGCCTCACGCAATTTCTGCATGACTCCGCCTGCGACTTCGGGGGTACCCCAGGTATTCCATTCCTGTGCATAACGGGCGGTTAAACGCAACATGCGCGAGCCACCTGTACCTACCAGAATGGGCAATGGTGACTGCACCGGCTTTGGTTCACATGGTGCATTAGTGATGGTGAAATGCTGGCCTGCAAACGATGTTCGTTCTTCTCGAAGCATGCTCGCCACAATCTGTATTGCCTCAGCAAATCGATCAACGCGATCCTTTGCATTAAACAATTCAATTCCAAACGCACGATGTTCGTTCACTTGCCAGCCAGCGCCCATGCCCAGAACAAATCGGCCACCACTGATTTGATCAATCGTTGCTGCCCTGTTCGCAATGAGCGCCGGATGATTCACAGTTGTTGGTGTCACCAGCGATCCCAAACGAAGGCGAGATGTTGATGCAGCAAGTGCAGCTAAGACACTGAAGCATTCATGAAAATCCCCGCCAATGGGTTCGCCATCTGGAGTATTCGGCATGTAGTGGTCGGCATACCAGAAACCGTCCCACCCCATGTCTTCGACAGATCGCACGAAATCGCGCACCTCGCTCCATGGATGGGCACTATTTGCCCACGCAGAGAAATACATCAGGCTGGACCAGAGAACATGCCGCGGTAGACCTCTGGCTTCGGCGGCGTTGTCTCACCTTCATAGCGATTGATCTCGGCGCGAGCAACAACTCCCCAGTGCACCTCGTCTGGACCATCGGCCAAACGCAGCGTGCGCTGGCTTGCATACATGCGTGCCAACGGCGTCCATTGTGAAACACCCGTGGCGCCATGCATTTGAATTGCTTCGTCAATGATTTGGCACACACGAATGGGCACCATTGCTTTAACAGCACTGACCCATACTCGAGCTTCTGCGTTGCCCATTGTGTCCATCGCTTTTGCTGCGCGAAGCACCATGAGGCGACACGCCTCAATTTCGATACGAGCCTTTGCAATGACTTCAGGGTTCTTGCCCAATCGCACAATAGGACGACCAAATGCTTCGCGTGTGAGGCCACGTCGAATCATGAGCTCAAGTGCGCGCTCAGCAGCACCAATAGAACGCATGCAGTGGTGAATTCGACCTGGCCCAAGGCGCAACTGCGAGATTTCGAAACCACGACCTTCACCCAACAACATGTTGTCCTTAGGTACGCGAACATTGTTGAAGCGCAAGTGCATATGACCATGTGGCGCGTCGTCTTCACCGAACACTTCCATGGGTCCCACAATTTGCACACCAGGTGTGTCCATAGGAACCAAAATTTGCGAGTGCTTTCGACTTGGTGGTCCGTCGGGGCTGGTCAACAGCATGACGATGAGAATCTTGCAACGAGGATCACCAGCGCCTGATGCGTAGTACTTGTCACCATTAATGACCCATTCATCACCATCGAGATATGCACGGCATTGCAAGTTCTTTGCATCGGACGAAGCAACGTCGGGCTCGGTCATGACGTATGCGGAACGAATCTCTCCGTTCAGCAACGGAGTAAGCCACTTGTCTTTTTGCTCACGCGTACCAACACGTTCGAGAACTTCCATGTTTCCCGTATCGGGCGCAGAGCAGTTCATGCTTTCGGACGCAAGTGGGTTCTTTCCCAACTCAACTGCGATGTAGGCATAATCCAGATTGGACAAACCTTCGCCAGTTTCTGCATTGGGAAGAAAGAAGTTCCACAGTCCTTGTGACTTTGCTTTGGACTTCAGCCCTTCCAGAATTTCCAGCTGACCAGGTGCGTAATCCCAGCGATTCTCGCGACCTTCACCAAGTTCGTAGAACTTTGCTGATGCGGGTTCTACTTCCTCGGCGATGAACTTCTTCACTGCGTTGAACAACGGCACTGCCTTTTCCGACATTGCGAGATTCAACGAATCATCGGTCTCAGATACTGCATGCATTCCTGGCTTCGGCATCGCACTCCCCTTTGATATCTGGGGCTAACACAAGCCCCGTGGGAATCACCCTAGTTCTCCGCACGACCCACGGGCTATGGCGGAAACTAAGGTCAATAGGTCACAGCAATTGGGAGGCCCCACATGGCAGATACACAACTTCACAAGCCAGCCACAACACACACTGCAGCGTGTAATGCGTCGGTCTCAGTCATCCAAGACCAGGCCGATTTCGAACGGGCATCTCGAGGCTTCATTGCCAGCCACCCCACCGGCCACATTGTTGACGAGCACGGCCGCACCGTCATCAATGTCAATAATTACGACTTTCTCACCCCTGGAGCACCTGCTCCCGACACCGTGAACCCAAGTTTGTGGCGTCACGCGCAACTGAACCATATTCATGGCCTCTTCGAAGTGCGACCCGACGTGTATCAAGTTCGCGGATACGACATTTCAAACATCACGTTCATCAAAAGCAACACCGGCTGGATTGTGATTGACCCACTCACCACAGCCCAAACAGCGCGAGATAGCTACGAACTTGTGACGGCTCAACTTGGCCATCGACCCATTGTTGCTGTCATCTATACACACTCACATACAGACCACTTTGGTGGCGTTCTTGGCGTCATTAGCGAAGAAGACGTCACATCAGGTCGTTGCATTGTTGTGGCACCTGAACATTTCATGCACGAAACAGTTGGCGAAAATGTCATCGCAGGGCCAGCCATGGGTCGCCGCGCCATCTATCAGTTTGGGCCAATGCTCCCAGCCGGACCCACAGGTCACGTCGATGCGGGCCTCGGAACATCCGTGCCAGTTGGCCCACCTGGGCTCATCGCACCAACGCACGACATTACCTACACAGGTGAAGAGATGGTGATTGATGGAGTGAGAGTGATTTTCCAACTCACACCAGAGTCGGAAGCGCCGGCAGAAATGAATTTCTACTTCCCCGATTTAGGCGCACTATGCATGGCGGAAAACTGCAACCACACCATGCACAATCTCATTCCCATTCGTGGTGCGCTCGTGCGCAACGCAATGAACTGGTCAAAGTACATCAATGAGGCGATGGAGCTGTTTGGAGCTCAAGCAGATGTGTTGTTTACTTCTCACCATTGGCCACGTTGGGGCAACGAAGACCTCAATGATTTTCTTACAAAACAACGCGATCTCTACAAATGGATGCATGACCAAACAATGCGTTGGGCAAACCACGGACTTGTGGCAACAGAAATTGCAGAATCGCTTCAACTTCCAGAGGAGTTCCTAGCCAACGAACACACTCGTGGCTTCTACGGAGACCTCGTTCACAATGCAAAGGCTGTGTACCAGCGTTATCTCAGTTGGTACGACGGCAACCCAGCGAATCTCAAGAAGTATCCGCCAGTAGAAGCTGGGAAGCGTTACGTAGAACTTGCAGGCGGAGCAGACGCTTTATTACGTAAGGCACAAGCAGCATTCAATGACGGTGACTACCGATGGGCTGCTGAGTTGTTGAACCACTTGGTGTTTGCAGATCCGTCAAATGATGCTGCACGTCAATTGCAAGCGGACACATTTGAACAACTTGGTTATCAGTGCGAGTCCGCAACATTCCGTAATGCGTATCTCAATGGAGCTCAAGAGTTGAGATTAGGCCCGCCAAAGCTGATGGGCGGACCTGGCCGCGGTAAAGGACTGTTGCGTGCAATGAGCGTTGAACAAGTTTTCGACGCAGTAGCGATTCGTCTGAAGTCAGAAGAAGTTGGTGGTCACACGTTGTTTGTCAATTGGACATTCACCGATATCAATGAACGATGGGTACTTGGTCTTTCCAACCGCACGTTGTTCCACGTAAAGAACAAACATGATGAGCGGGCAACTGTCACCGTCACACTTCCACGCACAACGTTGGTTGCAGTTGTTACGCAAGAGACCACATTCATGGACGAGATTCAGTCAGGAAACATCACCCTTGATGGCGACCCTGCAGCTCTACTTACAATTTTTGGAAACCTGGATACCTTTACTCCTGGTTTCCACATTGTGGAGCCATAAGACACTCAAGAACCTTTAATCACAACTGCACAACCAAGGAACTCTTCCAAGAGCTCTGTTCGCTCCTGTGCCGTGTAGACGTTGAGATCCAAGATTTCTTGGTTTGCGCATTCGCTCCGAACAGTCAGTTGCACAAACTCGGATCCATCCTTGTCGCGCATTGACGCAGAGACACCCACCACACACTGATCGTGCGAGCGGTCAAAACCAGTGGCAATTCTCAAGATGCCCGCTAATAAATCCACATTATGTTGTTGCTCTTCGTGAAGCGCTGCGTATTCGTCATGGGACTTTTTCGGACCACCTTTTCGGTGATACCGCGCGGCAAGTGCAATCAGTTCAATTTCGTCATCTGTGAATCCGACCAACTCAGAATGGCGAATCATGTAATACGAATGAATGTGATGTCGCGAGTACGACACTGACGCCCCAACATTGGCGAGAAGCGCAGCGGCCTCCAAGAGCGGTAGCAATGACTCGTCCAATTCAAAATGTCGAGAGAGTGATCGAAAGAGATCATTTGACAAACGTGCTACATGCTGCGAATGCTGGAGATCTACGGAACACCGATGCGCAAAACGAAGAACACCATCACGTGCAGCGTCACGTTTTGATTCTGGACGACCCAACAGTTGTTCTGTGGTGTCAATCAGAACTCCCTCTCGCAGGGCGTAATCGCTGTACTCAACTGTGTGGATTCGGATTGCCTTGCATATTTCCTGCAGTAACAAAGAACCAGCTGTAATAATCTCAGCTCTCTTCGCGTCAATTCCAGGAATCTGTGCAATATCGGAACTGGATTCGGCGTCGCACACGCTAGAGACCACGCCGTCAATCTCGGCCTTGCTAATTGCTTGACCATTGAGTGAACCGACAATGTCGCGGCCCTTCTGCAACAATGCAACTTTTACAATTGTTTCGCACGTTCCCGATGACACCACCACTCGCGAAAAACCAACTCGGCCAATATCGTTGGCCAATGGAGCCAAGGTAGAGGAAACGAAGGCTCTCATCTTTGCGATAGATGAGCGAGAGACGCCATGACTGAAGAACTTGTCCGTCAGTCGCACTGCGCCCAATTTCAAACTTTGAGAGATATGTGTCTTGTGGCCCTGCAACACCGAGAACTCAGTAGAGCCCCCACCAATATCAATAGTGAGAACTCGTTCGTCAGCTAGCGCGAGTGAATGTTGCACGCCAAGTGCAATGAGTCGAGCTTCTTCATTGCCGCTGATGACTTCGACCGTGACGCCTACTTCTTTTTTTACACGCTTGATGAAGTCATCGCCATTGTCAGCTTCCCGTACAGCACTGGTTGCCACGGCACGAATGGTGGCCGAATGGGCATGAGCGATGTGCTTCATTCGACGCAGCGCCGCCACCCCACGATCCATCGCCTCGTCGGTGAGATGATCGAATCCTTGAACACCCGCCCCCAGACGCACAACCTCTTTCTCGGCGGTCTTTATATGAAAACCCAAGTGGTCAACTTCAGCGATAACCATATGGACGCTGTTCGTGCCGATGTCGATAGCCGCAACAACAGCTTTTTCCATGGCAGACACGTTGACGGGCACGGCTCCACTCTAGGTAAAAACAAACCAAACATCCCGTTAACACTGCGCCCTTTTGGCCGCAGAGCAGTGGTCATGTGGCAGGTGGTTTGTACCCTGTGAAGCGTGGGAAACAACTTATTCGTCAATCGCGAACTGAGTTGGCTTGACTTCAACCAGAGAGTGCTGTCGTTCGCAGAGGACACATCTGTCCCGTTGCTTGAGCGCTTCAAGTTCATCTCCATCTTCTCATCGAATCTGGACGAGTTTTTTCAGGTTCGTGTTGGCGCGCTTCACGACCGGGTAGAAGCTGGTATTACGCAGCTCAGCTTTGATGGCATGACGCCCACTCAACAATTGCTGTCTATCCGCACGAAAACCCTTCACCTTGTAGAGCGTCGCGATGCAATCTTGAATCAATTGGTTCACGAACTGTCGCTTCTCGGTCACCACATTGTTGTCAATAAGGAAAACATCCAGGAAAACGAGAACAAGGCACTAGATGCCTACTTTGAAAAAGACATTCTCCCCATCCTGACCCCACTTGCTGTGGACCCCACGCACCCCTTTCCCTACATCTCTAACCTTGCGCTCAGTATTGGCGTGTTGGTGACTGATCCATCCACCGACACCACCCGTTTCGCACGAGTGAAAGTTCCCGATTCACTGCCCCGTTTCGTAGACGTTGGCAACAACAGACTTGTTCCTCTCGAGCGCGTCATGAAAGATCGCCTCCACCTTCTGTTCCCTGGAATGCATCTGGGCACTCCCGCCATCTTTCGTGTCACCAGAAACACTGACCTGTCGATTGAAAGCGAAGAAGCCGAAGATCTCCTTGAAATGGTGGAGCTAGAACTACGGCGTCGGCGTTTCGGTAACGCAGTTCGACTTGAAATTTCACAATCAATGACAAGTGAAGTTCTTGACATTATTCGTGAAGAATTGGAACTCGACCCCGAAGACGTTTACCGACACGATTGGTTTGTTGGCGGAACCGAGCTCATGCAACTACACCGTTTACCTCGGCCCGATTTACGAGATTCTCAATGGGTAACAACCACCGCGGGTCGTCTTTCAGCTGCTGCCGACGCCGGGCAGAGTTTCTTCAGCGTGTTGCGGCACCGTGACCTGATGGTGCATCATCCGTATGAGTCGTTCGCTAGCTCAACAGAAGAATTCATTCGGCAAGCCGCGTTCGATCCACATGTTCGGGCCATCAAAGCAACCCTGTACCGCACATCAGCAGATAGTCCCATCGCTCGAAATCTGGTACTCGCTGCAGAACGTGGTGTTCAAGTTGTGGCACTCGTAGAACTCACCGCGCGTTTTGATGAACAAACAAATGTGTTGTGGGCGAAAGAGCTCGAGCGCGCTGGTGCACACGTGGTCTACGGAATGGTCGGCCTCAAGACACACGCAAAATGCATTCTGGTTGTGCGCGAAGAAGATTCAGGATTGAAGCGATATGCCCACATTGGTACTGGCAACTACAACTCAACTACTGCTCGTTTGTACGAAGACATCGGATACTTCACCGATGACGATTCCATCACCGCAGACGTCTCTCATTTGTTTAACTATCTCACCGGATTTAGCAAAGCGCCCAACTATGACCA
>CAZCZM010000008.1:0-10712 GCA_964503445.1 uncultured Bifidobacterium sp. | reverse complement strand
GGCTCGCCCGACATCATGCAGCGCAATCTCGACCTGCGAATCGAAGTTTTAACGCCCATTCATCATCAGAAGCACCAAGCTTGGTTGGACAAAGTGCTCGAGATTCACTGGGCAGACGACGTCTCCGCATTTGATCTTGATGACAACCATCAGTGGATTCGACGCATTCCATTTAGCGACTCCACAGACCCGCAGTTTCGTCTCATGCAGTGGGCTACAGATCTTCAACGAGTACGTGGTCAAGTGAGCAATTTCGATACAGACATCACTGGCGAGATTGTGCGTGATGGTGGAATGGTGCAACGTATCGTGCCATGGATGCGTCAACATCTTCGCTGAGAGTAACGCCCCTATCATCTCCACCTGCATGTTGTCACCGAGCGCTGACTACCCTTGCTCTAACAGTTGTTGCATCGGGGGAACATGTCAGAGAACTTAAAGAACGGTTACGGCGGACTCACCGCAGTTGTCACTGGTGGTGGAACGGGAATGGGCCGAGAGTTGGTACGTCAACTCACAGCGCAAGGGTGCAATGTGGCTACATGCGATGTGAACGCAGGTGCTTTGGCTGAAACAGTTGACATCTGTACAACCAGCAACAACCCTGGTCGCATTCTCACTCACATTGCAGACGTCTCACAAGAGTCTGAAGTAGTTGCATTTCGTGAAGTAGTAGCTGCGTGGGCCCCACATATCCACCTTCTCTTCAACAATGCTGGTATCGGCGGAGGGGGAAGCTTGGTTGAAGACCCACGCGACGGCTGGGAAAAGACCTTCAATGTGTGTTGGGGCGGCGTGTATTTCAGTACACGTGCATTTCTCCCTCTGTTAATGGCCGCACCATTCGGTCACTTAGTGAACACCAGTTCCATCAATGGATTTTGGGCATCGTTGGGGCCTGGCGTGTCTCACTCGGCATACAGCGCCGCCAAATTTGCGGTGAAGGGTTTCACCGAAGCTTTGATTACTGACTTTCGGAACAATGCTCCACACCTACGCGCACACGTAGTGATGCCAGGCCACATTGGTACAGATATCGCCATCAACTCCGGCAAGCTTCACGGCAACGACCCCAAAGAAATGAGTGAGGAACAACTGTTGAAGGTTCGTCAACGTTTCGAACGTCAAGGTGTAGATACGTCATCAGTCAGCGATGAAGACCTTCGTGTGCTTTTACAGATGGGTGCAGAAGGCTTCCGCGACAACGCTCCAACAACCGCTGCCGATGCATCGGCCTACATACTCGAGTGCGTAGCACGCGGTGATTGGCGAATTCTGGTGGGAACCGACGCCCAGGTCATTGACGAAGAAGTTCGCAAAGACCCATGGAATGCCTACGAACTCACATTTATTGATCGTGTTCGGGAGCGTGGCGCTTTGGGTGGGCTAATTCGCGAGTAAAACGTTTCCGCCACATTCGTTCGCAATTGGGGCGTTGTTTACCTCCTAGAAATGTCGCTATATCAACATCTAATTCATGGAATTACCCCGTGCACGAAACATCGGTCAATCTTTAGCACTTGCAATTGCATCACTTGGGCTTGGTGCCTACCTCGCGTCTGACACCTCATTCGTCCCCGCCCAGGTGCTGATGTTTTCATTCCCGCCGGCGAGCCTGTGGGTAGCAATCCGCCGAGCTGAGGTCAATGACGAGACTCCATCACACGCATCCGATGAGGTCACATCGTTTGAGGAAATCACCGCAGGCTTGGAATTCGACATCTTGACCAAAGCCTCGTAGCGCCACACCGTGGTGTAAGACTGAGGGCGTGTTCACGCCACCTGCCTATCTCTCCCCTTCTGCAATCCGCCTCTTTATTGACTGCCCGCAGAAATTCAAACTCAGCCGATTCGACAACATCAAAGAGCCACCAACCTGGCAATTGCATCTGGGCTCATTTGTTCACGAGGTGCTTGAACACCTGTATCAATTGCCCCACGATGAGCGCACCACAGATGCAGTAAAGACCCTCGCAGGCCAACTGTGGGCCGATAATCAATGGGAAACGCGAATTCAAGAGTTGGCCGAGCCCTTGGGAACCATTAAAGATTTCAAAGTTGCCGCATTCACAAACATGATGAACCTGTGGAATCTTGAAGACCCTGCAGAGACAGATCTTGACGAAATGGAATTAAAGATTGATGTCGATGTCGAGGGTGTCCGGATGTTGGGATTCATTGATCGCCTTGCCATTGACGACGAGCAGTCTGCCATCATCTCGGACTACAAGACCGGAAAAGTTCCCAGTGCGCAGTACAAAACCGAAGATGAAATCTTCTTTCAACTTTTGGCATACGCACTCATGTTGGAAGAGTCCGACGGTGTTCCCACAAAAAAGTTAGAGCTTCTCTACCTCACACATTCCCAAAAGCTTGAACTTTCCGTGACGCCAGTGAAGCTTTCGGTTGCAAAAGGAACCATCCTTGAAACAAAAGAGAACCTTGATGCCGCGTGCAACACAGGCGACTTTCACTGCAACGTCACAAAGTTGTGCGATTGGTGCTACTACAAGAAAATCAACGTGTGCCCAGCACACAAATAACTATTCGAAACGCAAACAGCCGTCATCTAAGTTTGCGTTGGGAAGCAAATCTTTTTCAGCCCAATAATCTTGGTTATGCATCCACTCATCCTTCTTGCCACGCTTTGGCATCAGATGTTGAGACCGCATCAGATAATTCGGATTGAAATTATCGGGATCCATCCATGGACCTATCTCCATGTCTGCATCTTCAGGGCGAAGTTGAGGGACGACTCGACGCGCACCACGTTGTTCCATGTGGCGGAACATTCGAATAATGAAGTCGGCCATGATGTCTACTCGTAGTGTCCAGCTGGCTCGGAAATAGCCAAATACCCATGCAAGGTTTGGAACGCCTGTAAACATCATTCCGCGATATGTAACGGTTTGGCTCCAATCCAAAGGAGTCCCATCAATGCTGAATGGAATATCACCCAACACGCTGAGGTCAAAACCAGTGGCAGTAATGATGATGTCGGCATCTAACTGCAGTCCGCTCTTGGTCAATATGCCTGACTCATTGAATGTTTCAATTTCGTCAGTGACAACACTCGCCTTTCCATCACGAATACCGGCGAACAGATCGCCGTCGGGAACAAAAGCGATTCGTTGCTGCCATGGGCGATAAGAGGGCGTGAAGTGCTTCATGTCGAAATCTTCGGGAAGCAAAGCGCGAACACCCGTCAACAACTGCTCTTTCAAGAATTCGGGCTGATCGAATCCCAGTTGTGCGATGACCTTTTGGTCGAATAACACCTTGCGGCGAACAATCTCGTGAATCCACTCTTCATTAATTTCAAGCTGACGCAGGGTGTCTGCCAACTCGTTGGCATTTCGGCCGGGAATGAAATACGTGGGTGAACGCTGCAACATGGTGATGTGTTCAACGTCGTTAGCCATGTTGGGAACGAGCGTTGCTGCTGTGGCACCAGATCCGATAACCACAACTTTCTTTCCCGTGTAATCCAGATCTTCGGGCCACGTTTGCGGATGAACGATGTGACCCTTAAACGAATCCATGTTGGGCCATTCGGGGGTGTACCCCTTTTCGTGCTTGTAGTAGCCCTGACACATCCATAGAAAAGTTGTGCTGATCTGAAACTTTTCGTCAGTGTTCAGATTGTGAACATCAACGGTCCAAGCGTTGTCAACAGTTGACCATGACGCGCCAGTAATCCGATGTCGATATCGAATGTGGTTATTGAGATGATTTTCTTCAATCACCTCACCCATGTACTTCTTAATTTCTGCGGCAGATGCAATTGGGGTTCCGGTCCAAGGTTTAAATCGATAACCGAACGTGTACAGGTCACTATCGGAACGGATACCGGGGTATTTGTGTGTATGCCACGTGCCACCAAATGTGTCGTAAGACTCCAACACAACAAAGGATTTCTCGGGAGCCTGATTTTGCAAGTGATACGCGGTTCCGATCCCAGAGATTCCGGCCCCCACAATGAGGACATCGAAGTGCTCAATCCCGTTGCGCATAGTTGGCTGCGATGCGTCGACCAGTGTCATACAGATTCCCCTTGCCTCGCTACGAATACTAGGGACAGGGCTTCCCGTACCCACTGTTGAAGGGTTATTGTTCACTTTCAAGGGGGTTTTGTCATGTTCGACATCATTATTCGTGGGGGTTCAGTTGTCGATGGAACTGGCGCCCCCGCACGTATTGCCGACATTGCAATTTCAAACGGTCACATTGTTGATGTTGCAGATCACATCGTGGGTGAAGCACGCGAAGAGATCATTGCCGTCGGCCATCTCGTCACTCCAGGCTTTGTTGACATTCACACCCACTACGACGGTCAAGTCAGTTGGGACACTCTGCTCGAGCCATCAAGTGCACACGGTGTCACCACAGTGGTGGTGGGCAACTGCGGAGTTGGCTTTGCTCCCGTTCGACCCGGCAAAGAGGAATGGTTAGTCCAACTGATGGAAGGCGTAGAGGACATTCCTGGCACCGCATTACATGAAGGAATCAGTTGGGAATGGGAAACATTTCCTGAATATCTCGATGCACTTGATCGACGCCACTACTCCATTGATGTTGCCGCCTACGTACCTCATGGTGCAGTGCGCGGCTACGTCATGGGCGAACGTGGCGCCCGTAATGAAGACGCAACAGCCGACGACATCGCAGAAATGGCTCGCATTGTCAAAGAAGCTCGCGCTGCGGGAGCCGTCGGATTTTCCACCAGTCGCACAATGGGCCACAAAGCAAAAGATGGTCAACCAGTTCCAGGAACTTTTGCGAATAGCGACGAACTCAATGCACTGGCTGACGCACTTGTTGAAGGCGGCGGCGGCATTTTTGAAGTGGCACCAGAAGTACTTCCCGACGGTGGAGATCAACCCACGATGGGAATGACCGAAGAGTTGCAGTGGATGGGCGACATGGCATTGCGGACAAACCTGAAGGTCACCTTTTTGTTATTGCAATACATGACCATGCCTGATGCATGGAAGCAGGCACTCACCTACTCTCAAGACATCATGAACAAAGGCGGCTATCTACGCCCTCAAGTTGCTGCTCGACCATTTGGAATGATGGTGAACTGGGCTGGATACCACCCATTCCTCAAACGACCAACATTTATGGCTCTAGCCGAATCGCTTTCACTTGATGATCTTCGACGCGAGCTTGCTTCTCCTCACGTAAAAGCACAAATTCTCTCCGAGACAGATTCGCCAATCAATCCAGCTATCCAGTTCGATGGACTAGGTCCGCGGCTTGGAATGATCACCCACCTCATTTATGCAATGGGCGACGGAGTTGACTACGAACCCACTCCCGACATGTCGGTCAAGGCCTTAGCTGCAGCTGCTGGGGTAGACCCACTTGAGATGGCCTACGACCTTCTCAATGAACAAGATGGGACTGCATCTCTCATGTTCCCCACCTTGAACTACGTAGGCGAAAATCATGATGTCATCTATGACATGTTGACGCATCCAGTCGCAATCAATGGGCTCAGCGATGGTGGCGCGCATGTGCGGATGATTTGCGATGCATCTATCCCCACCTATCTGCTCACACACTGGGCTCGTGATCGCCAACGTGGTCCAAAAATTTCGGTGGAAGAAGCAGTACGCCTGCAAACAAGCGCTACTGCCGAGGTCATTGGACTCACGGACCGTGGAGTCATAGCGCCTGGAAAGCGTGCCGACATCAACATCATTAACTTTGACGCACTCACACTGCACCCACCACATACCGCCGACGACTTACCCGCTGGCGGACGCCGTATTTTGCAGTCAGCAAGTGGTTATGAGGCCACCATTGTTCATGGTGTCGTCACACGACGACACGGCGTAGACACCGGCGAACGCCCAGGTCGCTTGGTACGCGCTTAACGGCCCTTCCATTCTGGTGCGCGCTTTTGTGCGAACGCTGTTGCGCCCTCTTTGGCGTCTTCACTGCTGAATACTTTCTTTTGCAGTTCACCAAGAAGTGCCGAGTTACCGGAACCAATTTCATCAAGCATCAACTGCTTGGTTGCTTGCACTGCGAGAGGTCCATTCGCCGACACACGTGATGCCAATGCAAGAGCTGCATCGCGTAACTCTGCGGAGGGCACAACCTGGTTAATGAGACCCAATTCTTTTGCACGAGCCGCATCGATGGGGTCGCCCGTGAGCCCCATCTCTAAGGCAACGGCCAGTGGGATTCGCGCAGGAAGGCGCACTCCGCCACCAGCAGCAAATAAGCCACGCTTCACCTCAGGTATGCCAAAACGTGCTGAATCAACCGACACAACAAGGTCGCACATCATGACAACTTCAAAACCGCCGGCTAATGCATGACCATTCACCGCAGCAATCAACGGCTTCTTGAACTTTCGCAGTGCAGCGAAACCCATACCAATCTTTGCAAGGTCTTCGCCGGCTGCAAATGCTTTCAAGTCCATGCCTGCACAGAAAATCTTCTCGCCAGAACCAGTAATGACGACCACTCGAACGTCGTCATTTGTTTCAGCATCTGTCAATGCGTTTGATAACGCTTCGCTCAATGCGCCATTCAGTGCGTTTCCTGCATCAGGACGATTAAGAGTCAGTACCAATACGTTGTTTGTGAGCTCTGACAAGACTTCCATAACACTCCTTTAGGTCGGGACTTCACCCTGCCACATTTCACCTAATTAGTGCTATTTGAGCGAGGCTTTACCGATAACGAGAGCCCGAAAGATGCCACATCTGCAATGAATGTCATGACACGGTTGACGGCGAGAGCGACCACCACGGTCTGCGATGATGTGCTGGAACCACCGAGTGCCCATAGGGTCACCACCTCGCGCACGCCAATACCTGCCGGTGCGAAGACTGCGACATACCCCAGTCCGCGCCCAACGGAAAAAGCACCGATCGCAACGAACACACTGATACCAGAATCCACTGCGGCAAGTGGAATCCACACACCAAGGCCTAAGAACACCGCAATGATGACTTGCTCACCCATTGACCGAAGGACTGCAAGTGGAACAACCGGGTTGCCAGTGAGGCGTCCTCCCACCCACGTGGCCAATGTCCATATGCCCGCAAAAAACACGCACACCGCAATCACAACTGGTGCACTAGATGACCAGCCCAACCATTGAGCAATATCACCAGAGAGAAAGATGGCACCTGTTGCCAATGCGCCAAGCACCATCCAGTACTTCTCTAGTGCGAAAGCTTTCGCAGATGACGTGGTGGTCATGCCCATGTTTGTATACAAGCGAACCCGTGCCAACGCATTCCACAGACCGCCGGGGATGTACTTCACAAGATCGCTGGCCGAGTACATCCAGAACGATTCACGAAACGTAAATTGCCGGCCATTCAGTTTGGTAATCAACTGCGAATGAATGCTGATGAACACCTTCCCAGCAACGGTGACAATCACTGTGGCAATCAGGACTCCAGCACTGAAAGAACTAAAGGTGTCAGCAATGGAACTCCAGTTACGCACCATGTACCGCACCACAAAGATTGTGACCAGCACCATCCAGACAACTTTCGCCACATTGCGAACTCGCTCAGACAAGAGAGGCGCGAATGTTTGACGAATTTTGGCCACCCAGTTTTTCACGTCAATCATGGGCGGCACGATGAACTGTGTTTAGCGAGACAAAGGCTCAACACGAAGTTGATGTTGTGCGCAAACAATCTTTCCGTTTTCCAATCGACCATCACGTAGAGGAACACCTTGATGTGGGCAACGAGCACAGAAGGACTTTTCTCCATCTGGGGTCTGCACAATCAATGTGTCACCTTCTTCACGAGCAATCTCTAGAAGTGGACGCTCTTGAGGACCAAAATCGGCAAAAAACTCATCGCGTGAAGCGGGTTCAAATGAACTCTTAGCAGCAAGCTTCACTGTTGTGAGGTTTGAAAAACTCGGCGCTATCCGCACGTAGTTGTACATGAAATCACGATGGAAATCAGGCTGTTCAACCGTGCACCGCATCGAAAACGCGAATCGTGTTTTGTCTGTTTGATTCAGGATTGAACCGTGCATCAATTCGGCGCGGAACAACAAAGCATCTCCGGAGTTCATATGAGTGAGATATTGCTTCTCGGGATACGTGTCGCATCCGGGAACAATCTCATTGTTTGCAAATTTTGGTTGATAACCCGTGGAATGGGGTACCAACATCATTCCATTTAGCGGAGTGACATCGCTCAGAGCTAACCAGACGTTGATGGTGTTTGACGGGTGGAAGCGCCAGGAATCTTTGTGGGGTCCATGAGCATTCATTTTTCCGCGCCCAACGCGTGCCTCAATTTCTGCTTCTTTTCCTCTGACTGTCTTATACGGAACATGTGGACGAAGATTTGGCATCAGCTCGGCATACAACTCTGGCGAGTCACCAAAAAGCCCGTGGAAGATGCTGCACTCCAACTGAAGAATGTTCTCATCCATCTTTAGTTGCTCGGTGACATCAAGAATTTTCTCGATAGTGAGTAACTCATGAATGCGATCAAGGTCTTCGTAGGGAATTCCGTATGCGTCAGACATCACACGAGAAAAATCATCGGTGAGTCCTGTGTTATTCAGAAAATCTTTCGCAAGAAGAATGTGTCCGGCATCTAAGCGCTGAAGTACATCCGATTTGGCAACCACTTCGCCAGACACCACATCAACAAATTGGCCATCAAAATGTGTACGACGCGCATTCGTAACGATTTTTCTGTTCTTTCCGCTACGAACAATGGAATATCCCCGAGACCCGAGGCTTGCGATGAGTGGAAAATCTGATTTCAGCCGTGCAACAAATTTGTGATTCAACATGGGGAGACTCCCTTGAAAGGCTCCCAAATTCTACCACTGAGACATTTTCAGAGGCCGTTACATCGTCTGTACGACCGTTGTCACAGAGCAGCTACGTGAACGAAAGTCCAGCAAATTGGCCGTCTGTTCGCCATTTCTCAATGTATTCGAAATACGCCACCGGACCACCTGGGTGACCACTGCTGTTGAGTTGCTCGCGTCGACCCATGGGCTTTCCTTCATTGTTGTAGTAGCCAGGTGTGCAATCAGAGCCGCCACGTAAGCCTCGAGTACTACTGGTGATGTACTCAATCCATTGGTTCTCAGCTTCCCTTGTCAGCTGAATACGAGTGGCGCCACATTCATTGGCATGAGCAATGGTTGATGCGATGACAACGCTATTTGCAACGTAGTTGTGAGGAATATTCGAAATGAGGTTTGCGCCTTGAGCTGGTCCCAAAATGAACAAATTAGGGAATGGATGAACGTTGATCCCATGAAGACTCTTCATTCCCTCTTCCCAATATTCACTGAGCGCCACCCCATCAACACCAACCACGTCATAGCCACTACGTCGCGTATAGGAGGTACCGACTTCAAAACCAGATGCGATGATCAGACAATCCAACTCGTAGTGAACTCCGTTGACCCACACTCCTGATTCGTCAATTCGTTCAACACCTTTTCCGTCGGTGTCAATCAAGTGTGTGTTGGGATTGTTGAACGATTGTAAGTACTCATCGTGAAAGCATGGCCGCTTGCACAACTGTCGGTACCACGGCTTCAGTGCATCAGCAGTTGCAGAATCGGCAACAATTGCATCGACACGAGCGCGAATCTCGGACATCTTTTCGTCATCGCTTCGCTCATACGCTTCCAACAATGTGTCAGGGCCCACTTGTCGCCCAGCATTCACCATCGCAATAACCCGATCACGAATACGTAGTGAAATATCGGTCCAGCCGTCCATCACTAAGTCTTCGTCGGCAAATCCCATTGTTTGCAGTGTGGTGAAATTCATCAACCATTTGTTCTGCCACCCTGGTTCAAGGGATGAAAACCACTGAGGGTCTATGGGGTGGTTGTTACGTGTGTCAATTGCAGAGGGAGTGCGTTGAAAAACGAACAATTCCTGAGCAGCACGCGATAAGTGCGGAATGCATTGCACAGATGTTGCACCTGTTCCGATAATTCCCACACGCTTGTCTGACAAGTTCTCCATGAGTGCACCTGATGGATTTCCGCCTGTGTAGGCGTAGTCCCAACGACTTGTGTGAAATGCATGACCTTTAAAATCATGAATGCCTGGAATACCAGGAAGCTTTGGACGATGCAGCGGTCCAGTACCCATAGTCACATAGCGAGCCCTCAAGGTGTCCCCGCGATCAGTGGTGACGATGTAGCGCGACGATGCGTCATCCCAGGTCATCCCTGTGATTCCAGTGGAAAAGATTGCGCCGTCATACAAATTGAATGTGGTGGCAATTCGCTGTGCGTGTGCATGAATTTCCGGAGCTGGTACGTATTTCGCAGATGGAATTGTTCCCGTCTCTTCCAAAAGTGGGAGATAAATCATTGCTGCGGTGTCGCACATTGCACCGGGATAGCGATTCCAGTACCACACACCACCAACATCGCCGGCTTTATCGATAAGGCGTACATCCGAGATACCCGCCTGCTTCAAACGAGCACCCGTAACAAGACCCGCAAAACCTGCTCCAACAACAAGAACTTCAACGTCTTCGTTAATGGGTTCTCGATCAGTTGATGCTACGTACGGGTCATCAAGTAGTGATGCAAAGCGGCCTGACGGTTGTAAGTACTGCTCGTTGCCTTCTGGCCGCAAACGCTTGTCACGCTCGGCCAAGTAACGCGCACGTATCTCTTGACGTTCTTCTTCAGTCAACTCCACAGCCATGTGCTTACTGTATGCC